>JAQGLY010000019.1 GCA_028292625.1 Herbaspirillum sp.
AACGCCAGAATATTGGTCTGAAACGCGATCCCGTCGATGACGCCGATGATGTCGGCGATCTTGCGCGAGCTTTGCGTGATGCCTTCCATGGTTTCCACCACCTGCCCGACCACATCCCCGCCGCGCACCGCAATATCGGACGCGGTGCGCGCCAATTGCCCGGCCTGCCGCGCGTTGTCGGCGTTTTGCTTCACGGTCGCGGTCAACTGCTCCATGCTCGATGCCGTCTCTTCCAGCGACGCCGCCTGCTGCTCGGTGCGCGACGACAGGTCCAGATTGCCGGCGGCGATTTCGCGCGCGCCTACGTTAATCGCCTCCGTGCCCTTGCGAATCCGGATGATGGTGGCCGACAAATGCTGCTGCATCTGACGCATCATGTACAACAGGCTACCGGTGTCCTTGGCGCCGACCTTGACTTGCACGTCCAGATCGCCCCCGGCGATCTTCGCCGCGATGTCGGCCGCGTAGGCCGGCTCGCCGCCCAGGCTGCGCGTGACGCTTCGGCTCACCAGCAACATCAGCGCCGACAGCACCGCCCCGATCACTGCCAGATACAGCCCCATCTGGCGTAAGGCCGCATAAAAGTCGGCATCCACATCCTCGACGTAAACACTGGCATAAACGGTCCAGCCCCACGGTTGAAAGTATTGGCCGTAGGAGATCCTCGGCCTCGGAATCGTTTCATTGCGATGCGGATAGTTGTAATTTACAAACGCCTCGTTGCCCACGCGGGCAAGCTTGTTCATCTCTTGCACATAGAGGATGCCGTCGGCGCCTTTATTGTTGAACATGTTCTTTCCGACAATGGCCGGATTGGGATTGATCAGACCGATGGAGTTCTCGTCGTACGCGGTGTAATAACCCTCAGTGCCGAAGCGTATGACCGACAGCCTGGTTTTGGCCTGCTTCTGCGCCTCTTCCAGCGTCAGCTTGCCCTGCTCGACCTGCTTTGCATAATCCTTGATCAGCGATTGGGCCGCTTCAATGCTCGATCTGAGGGCGGTCTTGCGCTCATGCAGCATCACGCCGCGCGTATTCCAGGCCGACCAGCTTCCCAGCAACAGCAGCCCTAGCCACATCAATGCAAGGATCAACCATAATTTGCGGCCTAAACTCAAATTCTTCATACCTACCCCCAATTTTGACAAGCGTCCCCCTGCCTATAACGACACTTTTCGCTTCTTCTTGAGAGGATTCCGGACGTACGCGGGCAATTCGGCAGTGAATGGCTCGATGTCTCGCATCATGGCAGATGTAAAATCGTAAAGGCCCTTTATATGCTCCTTATGTTTATTTTTTTAATTTAAGTACCTAAAGAGGACTCTTATTGCCAACTGTATTGACACCTGACGGATATTCACGTTAAAGTCGCAAAAAAGGGCTTCAAAACTCTTTTTCCCATTTAAAGGTCATTAAAAGGGCTTTTATTGATTGTCACTCAGCACATCTTATATGACTGCCATCCACACCACGGACGAACTCGAGGTTGCGCTGGGCGAAAGCCTGAAGGCGCTGCGCCTGAACAAGAACATCGACCAGAAATCGCTCGCCGAACGGGCCGGCATCAGCGTACGCGCGCTGAAGAATCTGGAGAATGGCCATGGCTCGACGCTCAAGAGTTTCACCGCCGTATTGCGCGCCCTGGGGCGGGAAGAATGGCTGCGCACCGTGGCGCCGGTGGCCACCATTAATCCGCTGACTCTGACTCGCGACGCCAAGCCGCGCCAGCGGGCGCGCCCGCGGCAGACCCGCTAACCCGCAAGAGATGCCCGTGATCACTAAAAAGCAAGCGACGAAACCGATGAAGAAGCCCGCCGCCTATAAACACGTCAACAGCGTCGACGTGTATCTGTGGGATCAAAAACTCGGCACGGTCGCATTGGACCCCGCTTTCGGCTACTACGCGTTCGCCTATACCCCCGAATTCCGCGCCACCGGTATCGAACCGGCGCCGCTGCACATGCCCACCGCGGAAGAACGCGTTTTCCTGTTCACCGACCTGCCCGAGGCCACTTACAAACGGCTCCCGGCGCTGCTGAGCGACGCGCTGCCGGACGACTTCGGGAATGCGCTGATCAACCGCTGGATGGCCGACCGCGGCATCGCCGCCACGGATATCTCGGCGCTGGACCGCCTGGCCTACATGAGCAACCGGGCCATGGGCGCGCTGCGCTTCAAACCGTCGCGCGGCCCCGCCACGCAAAAGGCCACCGCCATCGTATTGAGTTCACTGATCGACGAAGCGCGCAATGCGGTACGCGGCATCATCGACGACGAGAACCATGTCAATGCGGCGCTGCGCAGCATCATCGAAGTGGGCACCTCCGCCGGCGGCGCACGCGCGAAGGCAGTCGTCGCCTGGAATGCCGAGACCGACGAGATCCGCGCCGGCCAGCTGGATGCGCCCGAGGGCTTCGATTACTGGTTGCTGAAATTCGACGGCATGGGCCCAGACAATGAGCTGGGCGCTTCGCAGGACTACGGCCGCATCGAGTACGCCTATCATCTGATGGCAAGAGCCGCGGGTATCGTCATGATGGACAGCCGCCTGTTGCATGAGAACGGCCGCGCCCACTTCATGACGAAGCGCTTCGACCGCGAGCCGAACGGTGTGCGGCACCACATGCAGACGCTGTGCGCGATGGCGCATCTCGACTACAGAAAAAAAGGGGCCAATGCTTATTCGCAGCTGTTTGGCGCGATGAAGCGCCTGGACCTGCCCTACGAAGACATGGAAGAAGCCTTTCGCCGCATGGTCTTCAATGTGATGGGGCGCAATTGCGACGACCATACCAAGAATTTCTCTTTCAGACTGCGGCAAGGCCGCCCGTGGGAACTGGCGCCGGCATACGACGTCACCTTCGCGCACAATCCCCAGGGCGAATGGACCAGCCAGCATCTGATGTCGGTCAACGGCAAGTTCGCCGGTTTCGCCGAAGAGGATCTGCACGCCGAGGCCTTGCGCTTCGGCATCGGATCGGCCAGGCGTGTCATCAAGGAAGTGCGGACGGCGCTGCGGGATTGGCCGAAGTTCGCTGACGAAGCCGGGGTGTCGGCGTCGCAGGCGAGGTCCATCGCCGAACAGCAGCTTTTACTGGAAACCGATGCGGGACAGGAATATTCAAGCCGCTAGCGGCTGCTCCAACAGAAGCCGTCTGATTTCGGAAAGCAGATCTCCCAGCGGGAATGGCTTTTGCAGGAACAGCGCGATGCCCAGTTCTTTAAGTTGATTTTTCGGCAGCACAGCGCTTAAAAGAGCGATCGGAATATGATCGAATATGCTGCGCATTCTGACCTGGCGGGAAAATTCGATCCCATCCATGTTCGGCATCCTGCAATCCGTCAAAATCAGGTCCGGCGTCTCGACCAGCAATGCATTCAGCGCCTGGACACCGTCGGACGCGGTGATCACCGTTAGGCCTCGGTGTTGCAACCACTGCGACAAAAACTCTCTCGTATCCGCGTGGTCTTCAACCAACAAAATTATCTTACCGGCAATCGATTCGTTTTTCATGGTTCGCAATCATGTAGGCCCTGCAAGGCGGAAGCGTCCTGCAGCACGTTCCCACATTAATGGATGGAAAAACGCGTGAATGTCGGTCAATGCGCCGTTGCCGACGCGTGTTTGCGAAAGCCGGCGTAGGACAAGCATGCAAGAGCGACCGCGATCCCATCCCCCAGCCGCGGCATATGAGATGTAAAAATTTCCAAAAAGTATTGCATGTGGGGCTGAACTGCTCAGCTTCCGGACGATAAGTAATCATTCCCTGATCCGGATGAGTTTATTATTTTATACATAAATCCCGCCATATGAAAATTTAAGGAATTCCAAACTAATTTCACGAAAGTTGTCTGATGCTCAAGAAAGCGCAGCGACAAATCGGGATCGATAACAAGTTGGGCCACGACATGAGGCGCCAATGACAGACGAGCATCGGGACACATGGGCAGCGGGCAAACTCTACGAACCTTACGTAGGGCGTTGGAGCCGCCTGATTGCAAGGAATTTTCTGACATGGCTGCAAGCGGCGCCGGCTCTGGATTGGCTGGACGTGGGATGCGGAACAGGGGCGCTTACCGAGACCATTCTTCAGCAGGCTCGGCCACGCTCCGTGACAGGCATGGATCCTTCCGTCGGCTTTGTTGAGCATGCTCGGGCTCATATCACCGATCCGCGGGCGACGTTCGACGTGGCGGACGCGCAATCGCTGCCTGCGGGGCCGGCGCATTTCGACGCCGCCGTCGCAGGCCTGGTTCTCAACTTTGTGCCTATGCCTTCGGCCGCCGTCCGCGAGATGGCGCGCACGGTCCGGCCTGGCGGGACGGTGGCGGCCTACGTATGGGACTACGCCGGAAAGATGGACCTGATGCGCTACTTCTGGGATGCGGCAGTGGAGTTGGATCCAGCAGCGCGCGATCTCGACGAAGGCCGCCGCTTTCCTCTTTGCCGGCCGGATCCTCTGAGCGCGCTGTTGACACAGGCGGGGCTTGACGAAGTGCAGCTTCAGTCCTTCGATATTTCCACCCAATTCCATGACTTCGACGATTACTGGACGCCGTTTCTCGGGGGCCAGGGGCCTGCGCCGGCATATGCCATGTCGCTGAGTCCGGAGCAACGCGACGTCCTGCGGGAGCGTATTCGCACTCGACTCCCCATCGCGAGAGACGGCGCCATCCACCTGAGGGCGCGTGCTTGGGCCATTAAAGGCCGAACGGCGAAATAGCGATCGGCTGCGCCGCGCATGGGCGCCAGCAAACGCCGTCAAATGAGCATAAGATGCCGGCCAGCAGACGAGCCGATCCGGCGATCGCTCATCTCCGCTGTGGCGCGGCAGCGTATTAAAATCAACCTTTGAAGGAGTTTTTCATGAAACGAATATTATTCATATCGGCGATCCTGTCCGTGCTGCTGGCCGGATGCGCCGATCTGCGGGCGCCCAGCGACCGTACCGATTTCTGGGGGTCGCCGGCCCCGGCCGCGGCCGCCACGATGACGATCGTCGTCGGACCGGAAACCAAACATGTGAACCTGATCGGCGGCGACATCGTCCGCTTCGTGGTCGGCGACAAATCGTTCACGTGGTCATTCGACGGGGCATACTTTCCGGCGGCCGTCGACATCAGCAAGGTATCGAACGGCTTATTGCAGCGCCCGCTAATGGCTTACGTCGAATCCAATCCGATGTATCAACGCAACAGCAATTAATGGCGCGTATCGTGCGGGAACAATAAATTACCTGGACCGGCTGTTCGGAGACCCCGATGAAATCAGCGGCAGCAGCGCCTCAATGTTTACCGGCTTGACGAAATAATGATCGAAGCCGGCTGCAAGGGCTCTGGAACGATCGTCCAATTGGCCATAGCCGGACAGGGCGATGGCGAAAGGGACGTCGGCGCCGGCGGCGGCGGCGGCGTGCAATGCCTCGATAATGCCAAAGCCATCGATTCCGGGCAGCCCGATATCGCAAATCAGCACGTCATAGCGCTGCGCCAGAGCCATCGCCAAGCCGGTGGTGCCATCGTGCGCAGAGGAGACGGTGTGACCTTCCAAGGAAAGGAAATTCATCATCGTTTCGTTTGCGTCGAGATTATCCTCGATCAACAGGATGCGGCGCCAAGGCGAATCCGGCTGCGCCGGTTGCCGGCCTGAAGACACATAAAGCGCATCGTTCGAGATGGGCAAGGTGACGGAGAACTGGCTGCCGGTGCCTAGGCCAAGGCTATAGGCTTCGACTTTACCGCCATGCATCTGGACGATATTTCTGACCACGCTGAGTCCGACGCCAAGCCCGCCTTCGGATCGCGCCAGCGAACGCGGCCCCTGCGTAAACAATGCAAAAATATGCGGAATAACCGCGCCGGCGATGCCCACCCCATTGTCCTCCACGGTCACGATCACATTTTTACCGACGAGCTTGACGGTGATGGCGAGTTCGCCCTGATCCTGCGTGAATTTGGATGCGTTAACCAGCAGATTCGAGAAGACCTGCGCCAAACGCATTTGATCCGCGTTGATCACGATCGGCTTGGCAGGCACATCCAACCTGAGGGTCTGCCGGCGTTCCACCAGGCGCAGTTGGATGGTCTCTATGGTGTGCTCGATCACTTCGCTAAGCAGCACGGGTTCCAGCAATAACGTGACCTTGCCGCTGCTGATTCTGGCCGCATCCAGCAGATCGTCGAGGAGGCGAGTCAGATGAGTGACCTGGCGGCTGATGATTTCCTGGAACTTAAGGACTTTGGGCGTCACTCCTTGCATCCGCTGAAGCATTGACGCCGCCATACTGATGGGAGCGAGCGGATTACGCAGTTCATGCGCGAGCATGGCGAGAAATTCATTTTGGCGCTGATTGGTGGCATCGGCTTCTTGGCGCAGCGTTTGCGCGTTCAATGTCGCCAGCACTAGATTTTGATTCGCTTCGCGAAGTTGCGCGACCGTATCTTTCAGCGCAGCTTTTTCCCTGTCCGCATTGCGCAATACAGCTATCTCGTCGAGCAAGCCGTTGATGCGAAACTCCAGCTGTTCAACGTTCAAGACAGGGATGCCATGCGCGGTCCCTTCTCCTCCTGTCAACTGCAGCGATTTCTGCGATGGGGCGTCACGGGTTGGCATGTCAATGCCATCAATCCGCGGATTTTACTGCGGAAGGATGCCCGGACAGGATGCCTTCATAGGGCATGGGTTGATCGTCGATTTCAATTCCGCGATCGGTGATTTCGTACTGGCGCAAATCGGTGCTATGCGCACTGCCGCGTACTTTGACCACCGAAATCGCTTTCGTCAGACACCCCTTGGTTTCCACATAGCGCATCGCGATAATGGCATCGGCCAGGAACGATGTATCGGCCTGGCTGAATCGCAAATCGGTGAAGCGGTCTTCCATGCCGATGGTGACCACGACGGTGACCCCAAGCGTTGCAAGGCTGGAGAGTATCCGGAAAACCGAAGCGCGAAAATCTTCACGAAATTCCGGCGCAAGGTAAAGACCCAATTCGGACAGGGAATCGATGACTACGCGTTTGGCTTTGGTGCGACGAATCGCCTCGATCAAATTGTCCAGTATTTCCTCGACCGACAGATCGAGCGAACGGCTTTCGACCATCGCCACATCGCCCGCCTGCACCATGCGTGCAAGCGGCGCATTGCGCAACCTCGATGTCCCCTTTTCAAAGCAGGCAATCACGCCTTTTTCGCCGTGGCGGACGCCTTCGGAGAGAAACGCCGTGGCAAGAATCGTTTTACCCGAACCGGAAGGCCCGACCACCAGCACCGCATGGCCCTGCGGCAGGCCGCCATGCAGCAAATCGTCCAGATGCCGCACGCCCATCGGGATGCGTTGCGGGTCCTGGTCGATTAATGCCCCAGGTTGCCGATCGGCAGGCCGCGACGGCAACAATCGCGGATAGATGCGCAGACCGTCGCCGTCGATACGGAAGGTATGCGCACCGGCCAGATGCGGCTGCCCACGCATTTTTACAACGCGAATTTTGCGTATGACCGCGTTCTGTTCTTCATGCTGCGATAAAGCAAATAGCCCGTCGGCGACCGTCATTACCGGGTTGGCTTCAGTTTCGGTATGCGCATACTCGCCAATCAGAAATGTGGTGGCTTGCCAACTCGTCATGCGCGTTCCCAGCTCTTGCACGAAGTGCTGCAGATCGGCGATACCCTCGTTGCCACCCTTGGCGGTCTGGATGACCGAGCGGAATGAGTCTACAAATACCAGTCCGGGAGAAAACATTTCCACTTCATCGGTGATGCGTTTTAGCACACCGCTGAAATCTCCGTTACGAAGACTTTCCGCCAGATTGACATAGCGAATCGACGTGCCTACTTTTTCTATGTCAAAAAATGAGTACTGTTGCTGGTAGCGCAGCATTTTCAACGGCGGTTCGCCCAGCACGGTAAAAAACAGCGCCTTTTTTTGCGGGTTAGCCAGGCCGAACATGATTTGGTGAGCGAGCGTGGTCTTGCCGCTGCCCGGCGAGCCGGCGATCACATTGAAAGAGAACTCGCCTAGACCGCCTCCTAAAAGCGTATCGAATCCAGGAACGCCTGTCGCCTGGTAACCCAGGTCCACTTTGTCGTTCATTTAAGTTTTTCCTCAGGCTCATCGGCCAATGCTGTGTGTAGAAGGCGGGTCGTCAACGCCTCGCCAATCAAGCCTGAGAGCAGCTTGGTAAAGGTATCGAGCAACGCGATATTTGCATCGTTAGCACTCGCCGCATCGACTGATAACAGATTGTTCTTTAACGTCGTGAAAAGTGTCCCGGGCGATTGGGACGATTTTGGCATCGTCAGCCAGTCGAATTGAACCAGGACCAACCGGACAGATCGCCCATACAGCGCATTAAAGCCCGTTTCGCCGATCAGTTGACTTAGGTGCGTCGCCAGCCTTCCCCAGATATCCTCAGCGCGAGCGACGGCATCCGCGTGACTCGCGGCGTCGTTAAAGGCCAGCATTTTAATAATAAGTTGCTGTCGCTTGTCGTTTTTTTCCATGCAGGGCAGAAAACTATGTAGATGTACAAATATAGTACGGTTGCATGCAATCGAGGCTTGTCATTCAGTATGGCCCCTTTATCCGAACCGGGTACGAATAATTGATTCGTTCGCTTCTTTACGCAGTGAGCGTGCGCGACCGGCCCAGGGCTTTCGCGCTATATAACGTCGCATCGGCCCGCCGCAGCATCGCTTCGAGCGTATCGTCGGCCGAGGCATGCATGGCGATGCCGCCGCTATAGCTCAGCTGATGGCCAAGTTCGCGCGGAGCCGCTTCGGCAAGATAGTCGCGCACACGCCGGTCGAACACCTTTACGGTTGCGTCATCGGCATGACGCATGAGCACGCAGAACTCCTCCCCGCCGTATCTGCCGACCACATCGCCGGCGCGCCCAGCCGCCTGCAGCGCTTTGGCGAAAAATCGGAGCGCGCGGTCGCCTGCCTCGTGTCCGCGGCTGTCGTTGATCTGCTTGAAATAGTCGAGGTCCAGCATCAGCAATGCCACCGGATTGCCATATCGCACGCCTCCCGCCAGTTCGATATTGGATTGCAGCACCCATGCGCGCCGGTTGAATACGCCAGTCAGGCCATCGATGGCCGCCAAATGCTCAAGCGCGCGCGCCGCCTCATCTCGATGCGCCAGCAAAATGCCGGTCAGGGACAGCACGGCGGTCGCATTGGCGACCAGCGCGAATGCCAGATTCACCGGATGCGGGGTGAGAAAAGCCGGAAATTGCTCGGTAAAAAAGGCCCCCAGCACGCCGCGCCAGGCGGTGACCACCATCTGTGCGACCAAGGCGACCACCAGCAGCCAGCGCCATTTCCCCACGTGCACCTGCGGCTTGCGCCCCAAGATCACCGCTACCATCGCCATCTGGAGCGCGAGCAAGCCGTTGGCCCAGCCGACCCGAAATGCATAATTCGAAAACCCGGCGCCATAGCCGAGCGTCAGCAGCACGGCGATCATGGCTGGCGCACGATTGTGCGCCGTCCGGCCGCACCACAGGTCGAACGCGGTGGCGTTCAGCGCCAGGCCGCCGGCGATGCCGGCCATCGATAGCGTCGACAGCGCACGATCCGCCCATGAGCCGCCCTCCACCACTCCGGAGAGCAGAATCAGCACCCAGCCGATCGCCTGCAGGAACACGCCGGCCTGCGCCCGGCGCGCCGCCGGCCCTACCGCCCCCATCACGGACGGTAGCGCCACGGCCATGGTCAACATGCTGACTGTCAGGGCGAAAAGGAGGGAAGCAATGTCGATGTGCATGGGGGAGGCCCGCCAAAAACGGTCGGGGCGAAAGGGGTCGTGTCCTGCTTTTTTTGTATAAATATATGCAGGGGGCCATGAATATCTGCAAAATACGCGTCAAAATATGCGGCAAAATGCGATTATGGCCGCCCAAGGATCGCGCCAAGTCACGGAGTGTAACGCAAGCGGTGGCTCGTGCCTACCGCTTCGTTTTCGGGGGAATGGCGGCGGATGCAGTTGGATAAACCCCGCGGCGATTGATGATGGGGATGGCGGATACCGGAACGAAAGCTGAAACGTAATGAACGACAAAACTTCTCAATTCCCGCAGCCCACCCTGATCGGCAAGCTCGTCGAGCTTCGCCCCCTTCAACAGGGAGACGCGTCGGCGCTGCTTGACGCCGCGGCGGACGGCCAATTGTGGAACCTGAAAGTCACCCAGGTTCCCGGCCCCCAGACCATCGGCAAGCACATCGCGATCGCATTGGCGGGAAAGCAGGCCGGCACCATGATGCCTTTCGTGATCATCGACCGCGCTACCGGATTGCTGGTGGGCGCGACGCGTTTTTGGAAAATCGATCAGGCGAACAGAAAGATGGAAATCGGGCACACCTGGTTGAGCAGCTCATTCCAGCGCTCGGGTATCAACACCGAAGCCAAGTATCTCCTGTTGACGCATGCGTTCGAGGTCATGAACGCTGTGCGGGTGCAGTTCTCTACGGACGAACTTAACGAAAAATCGAAAGCCGCCATTCTGCGCATAGGCGCAAAATTCGAAGGCATCCTTCGGCACGAAAGGATCATGCCGGATGGGCGTAAGCGCAACTCCCTTCGGTTCAGTATTATCGATTCCGAGTGGGCGGATGTGAAGGCGATGTTGCTGCGGAAGATGGGGCGCTAAACCGGCGTTGAGGGATCCCGCAATAAGGCCGAGGAATGACGCCGCTACAAGGCATTGGCGCGCATGCCCGCCGCCGTTTCCCGAATGATATTGATCAGCATCTGCGTCGCCGGCGAAGCCACGCTATTGGCGCGCGTCATCAATCCGATCGCACGCCCCATCACGCCGGCGGTTTCTTCGGTGATTTCGACCGGCAGCGTCAATGTCACCAGAAAGCCGTCTTCGACATCGTGCTTGACCGCGCTCCACGGCACAAACCAGACCGCGTCGCTTCTGACAATATAGTTGCGGCCGAACGACATCGAGATGTTTTCGATGAAATCGGTCGGCAACCCGATGCCCTGCTTGATCGCAAAACTGTCTGCGGCGTGCCGGTTGATCGATCCCTTGATCGGCAGCAGCGCCGTGAAACGGCGGGTGTCGGCAAAATCGATCTTCGACGTCTGCAGCAAAGGATGTCCGGGGCGCACCACGATCACCAGCGGGTCGACATAGAGATATTCGAACGACAGGCCGCTCATTTCCTCGGGATCGGTGTGGCGGCACAAGACCATGTCGAATTCGCGCTCCAGCAATTGCCGCATCAAATGCGCGGTGGTGCTGGTTCTCAGGCTGACCTGTACATTGGCGGCGCGGCGGCGGAATTCAAGCAGGACTTCCGGCAGGAAATAAGGCGTCAGCGACGGCGCGGCGCCAATCTGGATCATGGTGTCGGAATACGCGCGCACCTGCGCCATCGAGTTGGTCGCCTGCTGTAATGCGTTCATGATGGCTTCGGCATGTTCGTAGAACGTCTCACCCTGCCGAGTCAGCACGGTGCCCTTGCGGTCACGGTCGAACAGACGCACCTGCAGGATTTCTTCCAGTTCCTTGATGGTTTTGGAGACCGCGGGCTGCGTGATCGACAGGATTTCCGACGCCTTTTGCAGACTGCGCTGGCGGGCCACGGTTAAAAAGCATTGCAGGTGGCGAAATTTGATTCGGCTATCGTTCATGTTTTACATAACTTTTATTCATGCTAACTAGCAAAAAATATCAGTGTACATAACTTTTTATACGTTCTATCGTGCATTTATTAAATTTATCAAGAAATCCGCCCGTATCGGGTTTTATTTTGGGGTTTTATTTTGCCCAGGCGCGGATCTTTATTTTTGTTTCGGAGAGCCTCCATGAGTAAAGAAGAGCTGTATCACGCCAAAAAAGACCGCGTATTCGTACGGGCCATTTCCGGTCCTTACAATCTGCAGGACGAGCTGACCCGTCTGCGCTCGATGCCGCGCGTGCGCAAGGCCAAGGACATCAAGTTCGTCGACGGCCCGCAGGCGTTCAGCCGGCATTACATCGAACCGAAAGACGGCATCACGCAGAATTTCCATATCCACCTGGAAGAATACGCGCCGGGCGGCAAGTCGCAAAAACACGGCCACGTCAACGAAGCGGCGTTTTACATCCTCGACGGCGAAGGCTATGAAGTGCATGACGGCATTCGCTACGACTGGAAGGCCGGCGATATCGCGATCGTGCACAACAACTGCGTTCATCAGCATTTCAACGCCAGCAGCACCAAGCCGGCGCGCGAACTGGTGCTCAAGACCAAGCCCATGTATCTGTTCATGAACATGCTGTTCCAGAAGGAAGTCACCGCGCGCGACAGAACGCCGGCCCCGGGCGGCGAAGGTTTCGTCCAGCGCGAAGCCGAAGACAATTACAACCATTCCGACGATTGAAATAATCGAGCCGGTCAATCAACAACGCACACGGAAGGAACATCATCATGGCATGGGGCGAATCGAAAGCATGGTTGAAGGGTACGGCGCAGAAAGCGCTGTATCAGAATTTGCTGGATGACGCGACAGAAGCGCCGGCGCGCAACGCAAAACGCAATAAGGTAGTGCATCCGGAAGACATGCCGTGGGAAATGTCGCGGCAGGGTCTGCTGAA
>JAQGLY010000023.1 GCA_028292625.1 Herbaspirillum sp.
GCGTCAGCCCGGCTCGTCGTTCAAGCCGTTCATTTATTCGTCGTCCCTGGAAAAGGGTTTGTCGCCGTCGACCATCATCAACGATGCGCCGCTGACGTTTACGCAGACCGGCGGCCAGGTATGGCAGCCAAAGAACTACGGCAATAAATACGAGGGGCCGATCAGCATGCGGCACGCGCTGCAGAAGTCGATCAATATGGTGTCGATCCGGATTCTGGAAAGAGTGGGCGTCAATTATGCGCAGGAATACATCACCCGCTTCGGCTTCGATGCGGCCAAGAATCCGCCGTATCTGACCCTGGCGCTGGGCGCCGGCAACGTCACGCCGCTGCAGATGGCCGGCGCGTATTCGGTGTTCGCCAACGGCGGTTACAAGATCAATCCGTATCTGATTACCAAAATCGTCGACGGCAACGGCGTGCTGCTGTCGCAGGCCAAACCCGACATGGCCGGCGACGAAGGCAATCGGGTGATCGACCCGCGCAATGCGTTCCTGATGGACAGCATGCTGCGCGATGTGGTGCGCGGCGGCACCGGTTACAAGGCGATGTCGCTGAAACGCACGGACCTGGCCGGCAAGACCGGGACCACCAACGATTCGATGGATGCATGGTTCGCCGGATATCAGCCGAAATTGGTCGGCATCGCGTGGATAGGCTACGACCAGCCGCGCAGCCTCGGCGATCGCGAAACCGGCGGCGGGCTGGCGTTGCCGATATGGATCAATTACATGGCAAAGGCGCTCAAGGATCAGCCGATGATAAGCCGCACCGCGCCGGACGGCATGATCGAAGTCAACGGCGAATATTATTACAAGGAATATCCGCCGAACGCGATCGTGAGGGATGTCGGGGTAGGCGCTTCGACGCTGAGTCCGGAAGAAGAGAAGGCGCGCACCGAGGTGAAGAACGAATTGTTTTGAGTCGATTTCGGAAAAAGGGCCTGCGGAAGCGGTAATGCCGTTCAGTTAAGTCAATTTCAGTCGGAGCGCAGCCTTCGATATGCCTTCGGCTGCTCAGGCCGAACGGTTTTCCTTAAATTTCACCAAATTCTCATCGCGGCCGCACGCGTCGGATGCTATTCCCCCAGATACGCCCGATGCCCGCGCGCCCGCAATACGCAGGCGGGGCAGGCGCCGCAGCCGTAGCCCCAGTCGTGCAGCTGGCCGCGTTCGCCCAGATAGCAGGTGTGCGTGTGTTCGCGAATCAACTCCACCAGCACCGTGCCGCCCAGTTGTTCCGCCAGCGTCCAGGTCGCGGCTTTATCGATCCACATCAGCGGCGTGTCGATTTTCAGGCGCGTCGCCATGCCCAGATTGAGCGCCACCTGCAGCGCTTTCATGGTGTCGTCGCGGCAATCCGGATAGCCGGAGAAGTCGGTTTCGCACATGCCGCCGACCAGTACATCGAGGCCGCGCCGGTACGCGACGGTGGCGGCGACGGTCATGAACAGCAGATTGCGTCCCGGCACGAAGGTATTCGGCAAACCGTTTTCCTGCATGGCGATGGCGACGTCGCCGGTCAGCGCGGTGTCGGAGATTTTGCCGATCAGCCCCAGATCGATCAGATGGTCGTCGCCCAGCTTGCGATCCCACTGCGGGTAACCCGCGCGTATTTTTTGCAGCAGCTGCGGCCGCATCTCCAATTCGATCGCGTGACGCTGTCCGTAGTCGAAGCCTATGGTTTCGACGTACTGGTAACGCGCCAGCGCCCAAGCCAGGCAGGTGGTCGAATCCTGACCACCGGAAAACAGCACCAGCGCCCGGCTGGGCAGCGCCGACGCTTGGACTGGATCTACTGCGCTCATGCGCCCGCCTTGCTGACCGATTCCAGCGTTTGCTCGATGTATTGGCCGTCCGCATCGGTGAAGCGCAGTTTCACCGGATACCATTCCAGCGTCGGCGCCAGCCAGATGTCCAGCTTCTGGTCCTTGCTGTCCGGCGGCGCCGCGCGGATCACATGGATGGCGTTGAATTCGCCTTTCGGGGTGGTGATTTTTTCGCGGTTGACGACCTTGAATATCCACGCATCGGCATCCCGTTCCCCGGCGACGAAGAATTTCCATTCGGAGCCCGGAACGAATTTTTTCGGTGCGGCGCGCGCGATGGACAGCAGCTGCCAGACGACGCTGCTGCGGTCCTGCTCGCCGCCGACAATCGGATAGGTTTGCTGCGACTGGCTGAAGGAGATGGTCTTGCTGCCGGCATTGAACGTCGTCGTGCTGGCGTCCTTGCGCAGACGTTTTTCGACGAATTGTGCGGGACTCAGGCCGTAGTGGTCGATTTTTCCGTCGCTGCGCGTGTCGAGAATTTTGCCGAACAGTTGCGCGCTGGTTTCGTTATGCACGCTGTATTGCTGTGGATCGGCTTTCCATTGCACCAGGCCGTTGCCTTTCAGCTGCAGGCCGCTTTGCTGGGCGTCGATGGTGTAGTGCAGGTCGGCCGACGGCGGCGGGTTGATCGCGTATTGCGTGGCGGCGCGGTCCTGCGCGAAAGCGGCGTTGCCGGCGTACGCGCCGGCCGTCAGCGCCAGGACGAACGATAGCAGGCGCCGGCGAACGGCGCGCGACGGCGTGGAAAGAGCGGAGGGCGTAGCAGTTAAATGCATGAGTGCTTTCAAAGTAAATTACGACGGGTCCGGTTGCCGGATGCTCGATAGCGACATGTCCAGGTACTCGCCATTGGTTTCGGTATAACGTATCTTGGCCGGATACCATTCCCGCTGCGGCGCCAGCCAGATATCGATTTTCTGGTCATAGGAACCGGGTCGCGGCAAGCGCATCAGATGCCAGACCGGCGCGGGGGCGCCGCCGATATCGATGCTGTCTTTTCCGACCACCGAAATCTGCCATGGTTCGGCGTCGCGCACGCCGGCGACGAACAGTTCGAACGTCGCGCCGGCGACAAACGCGTCCGGATTGCCGCGGCCAATGGCGGCCAGTTGCCAAATGATGCTGGCGCGGTCCTGCGCGTCGCCGGGACGCGAATAACGATTATCCGAAGCGGAAAACGTGATTGTATTACTGTCGTGCGCAAAATGTGTGAGCGTGGCCGTTTTACGAAAACGCTTTTCCGTATATAACGCCGGCGCGACGCCGAAATCGTCGAGTGTGCCTTCGCTGCTGAATTCGAGCAAGGTGAAAAACAGCACGTTGGCGCGGCCGTCGACGCGATAACGGCCGCCGTCGTTATGCCAGACGATGCTGCCGCTGCCGTAGACCTTTTGATTGTTGCGCAGGCCCTCGACGTTGTAGTTGAGTTCCGCGGACTGCGGCGGGTCGGGGCGATGTGCCGGTGCCGGTGCCGGGGGAGGCGGCGGCGCTGCCGGCGCCGCGTCGGCCGTACCGGCGCCGCTGCCGCCGCCCGTCGCCGTGCCCGTTGCGGCTGGAGCAAGCTGCCAGTCGCCCTGATTGCCTGCGATGACCGTCGGCGCTTCCTGTTGCGCTGGCTGCGGAGCCGGCGCGGGAGCCGGACGCCGTTGCGGCGCGGGAGCGGGCGGTTTCGGTCGCGGCTTGGGTTTGGGCTGAGGGGTGGGCTTGGGTTTGGGTTGAGGTGGCGCAGCAGGCACTACCGGCGCCGGTTGCAATGTCACGGCGACCACGGGCGTTGCCGGTTCGGACGGTTGCGGCACGCCGAGCTGCTTGCGCCCCCAGTCTGCGAAGATCAGATGCAGCAGCAGCGTCGCCAGCAGAATGGCGACGATGCGCAGCGGGCGTATAGGGCCGGGATGACGGGGAAAGGGTGGACGCAACTTCATCGGCGTAGTGTAACGCTTCCAGCTCCGCAGGCGGGTAGGCGGGATATGGCGGTTTGGCGAGGAAAAATGCGCTCGACGGGCGCAGTATCTGCTAATCTGCTAGCTTGAGTTGAGGAGATCCCCATGCGCAATCCCAATCAGTTTCCCGGTACCGGCTCGATCGCCGACAGCGTCGAATTCGTCAAGAAATTATGGGGGATCCCGAACTCCGGCGGCTTGCCCGGCATGCTGGTTCCCACCCTTTCGCTGGAGGACATCGGCAAGAAGATCACGGATCTGAAAGCGGTCGAATCCTGGCTGATGGTCAACATGAACATGTTGCACGCGACGATACAGGCGTTGGAAGTGCAGAGCGCCACCATTGCCAATCTGCAATCGATGGGCGCGATGCTGGGCGCCACAGCCGGCAAGCAGGGCGATGAAAAAGCCGAAAGCGGTTCCGGCGCCCCATCGCTGTTTCCGTTTTCGTTTCCAGGATGGCCGACCGCCGCCGATACGGCGCGCGAACCCGACACGCAAAAGTCTGCGTCGGCGGCCACCGCCCCGGAACCCGGGGCAAAAGGCGCGCCCGAGGAAATCGAAACCGTAGCGGCCGCCGGCGAGCATCTTTCCAGCGCTTGGTGGGACTTATTACAGAGTCAGTTCAAACAGGCGGTCAGTTCGGCGCTGGTGCCCGATATGTTGAAAGCCGCGCCGGAGGAGAACAAACCGGCCAAATCGGCGCCCAAATCGGCGCCCAAATCGACGGCCAAATCGACGACGCGGTCAGCGGCGAAACCGGCTGGCGCCAAACGCCCAAGTCGATCCGCTGCGAAAACGAGCTCGGCAATGGCGAAAAAAGCCTGATTTTGAATAAATTCCGCAGGATTTGACCGGTTTTCCGCTGCATTTGTGACAAAACAAGACATTCCTACTTGTCACACGCTTGAAATCAGCGCCTATTAATATGGTAAAGGGCATATTTTTGGTAAAATCGTCCACTTAACTCAACCTGCAAGGTCCGCATGCTTTACCCAGAACTGTTTAAATCGCTTGAACAAGTCCGTTGGAATATGGAAACGGATATTCCTTGGGATAAATTCGACGGAGCCAAGCTGACCGACGAACAAGCGCAAACGATCCGGATGAATGCAATCACGGAATGGTCCGCGCTGCCCGCGACGGAAATGTTCTTGCGCGATAACCGTGGCGACAGCGATTTCTGCGCATTCATGTCCGTATGGTTTTTCGAAGAGCAAAAACATTCGCTGGTGCTGATGGAATACTTGCGCCGCTTCAAGCCGGAATTCGTGCCGACCGAAGCGGAATTGCACAATGTGCGTTTCGAATTCGATCCGGCGCCTGCGCTGGAAACCCTGATGATGCACTTCTGCGGCGAAATCCGGCTGAATCACTGGTACCGTTGCGCATCGGACTGGCATACCGAGCCGGTCATCAAGCATATCTACAAGATCATCAGCCAGGACGAAGCCCGTCACGGCGGCGCTTATCTGCGCTACATGAAAAAAGCGCTGATCGAAGTCGGCGATTCGGCGCGTGCGGCGTTCGCCAAGATCGGCGTGCTGATGGCGTCGGCGCGGCGCACCGAAAAACCCTTGCATCCGACCAATCTGCACGTCAATCAGGCGCTGTTCCCGAACGACACCGTGCAAAGCCGCCTGCCGGATCCGGAATGGCTGGAACAATGGCTGGACAAGCAAATCCGCTTCGACGGCGAATGGGAAAAGAAAGTCGTCGACCGCATCCTGCACAATATGTCGCTGCTGTTCGAGCGTTCGTTCGAGACCGTGCAGGAATTGAATCGCTTCCGCAAGGAGATCGTGCAGCGTTTGCAGGGATCGGAGCCGTTGCCGGCTGAAGCGGCTTAATCGCTGCTTGCGGTTTCGGCCGCGCTTGCCCGCAGTCGCGCTTCGCACAGAGTCCGATCAGCCGCACTTTTGTTGCGGCTTTTTTTTTGGCCGTATTTTTCTCAGATCCTTCCAGATGACTATTTCAAACCCGCCCGCCGTACCTTCTTTCGAGCAGAAACTTTGCAGCCGCGGCGATTTGGCCGCGCGCGTGGCCGCTCTGCCCCAGCCGGTGGTGCTGACCAACGGGGTGTTCGATATTCTGCATCGCGGACATGTCACTTATCTGGCGCAGGCGCGCGCGCTCGGCGCATCGCTGGTGGTGGCGGTCAATACCGATGCGTCGGTCAAGCGGCTGGGCAAGGGCGACGACCGGCCGATGAATCTGTGCGCCGATCGCATGGCGGTGCTGGCCGCGCTGGAAGCGGTGAGCCTGGTGGTGGAATTCGATGAAGACACCGCCCTGGAAGTGGTGCGGCAGGCGCGGCCGCAGATTTACGTGAAGGGCGGCGATTACGAGATGCAGGCGATTCCGGAAGGCCAGGCCGTGATCGCCTACGGCGGAACGGCTGTGGCGATCCCATTCGAACATGACCGCTCGACCAGCAAGCTGCTGGCCAAGGTGAGAAAAGGAAGCGCCGCCTGAGCGGCGGCTCCCGACGGATCAATGCATATGCTGCATGCGTTCGGCCGCGTCCTCTTTGCCGATTTCCTCGACCAGGACGCTGACCTCGATCTTGCCCGCTTTTTTGAACTTCAGCGTCATCGGGAATGTGTCCCCGGCCTTCAGCGGCTTGCTTAAGCCGATCAGCATGATGTGAGGCCCGGCGCCGGGCGTCATCGCGATTTTTTCCGAAGGTTTGATATCGATGCTGCCGACTTCGCGCATTCTCATGATGTTGCCATCCATGCTCATCGTATGGATTTCGGCGCTTTTGGCGACGGCGGTGCTGATCGACATCAGCGTGTCGGCTTGTTTGCCGGTGTTTTCAATGCCGATGTAAGCGCCGGCGGACGGCTGCCCCGGCACCGTGGCGCGGGCATACGGGTGGTCGATGACGATAGCGCCGGCCTTGTAATCCTTGGCGCTGGCGGATGCGTTCAGACCCAGGCTGAAACCGAGGGCCGCGGCCAGGAAGCAAGCGCGGCGAAGAAGGCGACTGAAAGCGTGGCGTGATGGCATGGCGGACATTCCTTGAAAGCGGTCGAAAAAGAGGAGGCGCGGCGGATGGATGGTCATATCGAAAGATGAACGCGGCGCGCGTGGCATGACGTCGGCCGGCGGCGGTGATCCGTTCAGCAGCGGGATTATCGATAACGGGTGATGATTGCGTTTCGGCATCTGCGCGGATTATAGCAAGCCTGGCGACCGCGGCGGCCAGCCTTTACAATACGTGCGGCAGGCGATTGCGGAGAGTGCGCGCGCTTTTTTTTTGCGCTCCGTTTTGCGTAATTGTTTCCGCATTGTTCTATACGTGCTCGCGTCAACACGCTAGACTTGCGCATCTCCATTGACGCGGCGCCCCATAGCAGGAAAAGCGTCATGCTGTCGCCGATGGACCGATTCATTAAGTAGCAGGCAAGGATGAAGGCCGCCCGCCGACGCGGTGGTATTTATCGGGAGTAATGTCAGATGTTTGGAAAAATGTATTTTATGCGCGCCGCACTGGCGCTGACCTGCGCCGCGACGTTCGCCGGCGCGCTGGCCGAGACGCCGATGAAATCGGTGATGGTCACGGCGATTGTCGATCATCCGGCGCTTGACGCGGTGCGCAACGGCACGCGCGATGCATTGAGGGACGCCGGCTACGAAGTCGGCAAGAATCTGAAATGGGAATTCCAGAGCGCGCAGGGCAATGCCAGCATCGTCTCCCAAATCACACGCCAGTTCGTCGGCGCCAATCCGGACGTGATCGTGGCGATCGCCACGCCGTCCGCGCAATCGCTGGTGGCGGCGACCAAAACCATTCCTATCGTCTATTCGGGGGTCGCAGACCCTATCGCCGCGCAACTGGTCAAGGACTGGAAACCATCCGGCACCAACGTCACCGGCCTGTCGCATATGCTGGATCTGAACAAGCAGATCGGAATCATGAAAGCCGTGGTGCCGAACGTGAAGCGGGTCGGCATCGTGTACAACCCGGGCGAGGTCAATTCGACGGTGGTGGTCAAACAACTGCGGACGCTGCTGGAACGGCAGGGCATCGCGCTGATCGACGTCGCCGCGCCGCGCACTGTGGACGTCGCCCCTGCCGCGAAAAGCCTGATCGGCAAGGTCGATCTGATTTACAGCACCACCGATAACAATGTCGTGTCCACTTACGAATCGCTGGTCAAAGTCTGCAACGATGCGAAAATCCCGCTGGTCGCGTCCGATACCGACAGCGTCAAGCGCGGCGCGATCGCCGCTTACGGCGTGAATTTCTACAATCTCGGCCGCGCCACCGGCAAGGTGGTGGCGCGCATACTGAACGGCGAAAAGCCCGGCGCGATCGCCTCCACGACCAGCAAGGATCTGGAGTTGTTCATCAATCGTACGGCGGCGCAAAAGCAGGGAGTCGTCCTGTCGCCGCAATTTTTGAAGCAGGCGAATAAAGTAATCGATTGATCGTTCGGTTCGGCGATAAAAAGAAGATTTGTGAAAGTCAATTTATGTCTTGGTATACCTTGTGGGGCGCGCTTGAAATCGGTCTGATTTTCGGTCTGGTGGCGCTCGGCGTGCTGATCTCTTTCCGTATTCTCGAATTTCCGGATCTGACGGTGGACGGCAGTTTTCCGCTCGGCGGCGCGGTGGCCGCGGTGCTGATCGTGGCCGGCGTCAATCCGTTCCTGGCGACCGTGGCGGCGATGGCGGCGGGCGGGGTGGCGGGGCTGATCACCGCCTGGCTCCACGTCGGATTGAAAATCATGGATCTGCTGGCCAGTATCCTGATGATGATCGCCCTGTATTCGATCAACCTGCGCATCATGGGCATGCCGAACGTGGCGCTGATCAACGATCCGACCATTTTTTCGGCGCTGCCGGGATGGCTGCCGGATTATATCGAGCGGCCGCTGGGGCTGCTGATCATCGTGGCGGCCGTCAAATTATTGCTGGACTGGTTTTTTTCGTCCGAAATCGGCCTGGCGATGCGCGCCACCGGCGCCAACGCGCGGATGGCGCGGTCGCAGGGCATTTCGACCGATCGCGCGATTCTGCTGGGCATGGCGCTGTCCAACAGCCTGGTGGCGCTGGCCGGCGCGCTGTTTGCGCAAACGCAGGGCGGCTCCGATATTTCGATGGGCATCGGCACCATCGTCATCGGCCTGGCGGCGGTGATTGTCGGCGAAAGCATCTTGCCGGCGCGGCGCATGATCCTCACCACGCTGGCAGTGATATTGGGCGCGATCCTTTACCGCTTTTTCATTGCGCTGGCGCTCAACAGCGATTTCATCGGCCTGCAGGCGCAGGATCTGAATCTGGTGACCGCGTTGCTGGTGACGATCGCGCTGGTGATTCCGTTGGCCAAGCGCAAATGGCGCTTGCGGAGAAGGGCATAGCATGCTGCAGGCACAGGATTTACACATTACGTTCAATCCGGGCACGCCGATCGAGAATCGGGCGCTGCGCGGTTTGAGTCTGACCATTCCGACTGGCCAGTTCGTGTCCGTCATCGGCTCCAACGGCGCCGGAAAATCGACTTTTCTGAATGCTATTTCCGGCGATTTGCCGGTCGATCGCGGCAGCGTCGGCATCGACGGCATCGATGTCACGCGCAAAACCGCGTGGCAGCGCGCGAATCTGGTGGCGCGTGTGTTCCAGGACCCGATGGCCGGCACTTGCGAGGCGCTGACGATAGAAGAGAACATGGCGCTGGCGATGGCGCGCGGCAAGTCGCGTGGTCTGGGCTTTTCGATACACGGCAATATGCGCGAGTTGTTTCGCGAAAAATTGGCGATTCTCAATCTGGGACTGGAAAACCGGCTGTCCGATCATATCGGGCTGTTGTCCGGCGGCCAGCGGCAGGCGGTCAGCCTGTTGATGGCATCGCTGCAGCCTTCGCATATTTTGCTGCTGGATGAGCATACTGCGGCGCTAGATCCCAAAACCGCCGATTTCGTATTGAAGCTGACCGCCAAAATCGTCAGCGACAGCAAGCTGACCACGATGATGGTGACGCACAGCATGCGCCAGGCGCTGGATTACGGCGATCGGACCGTGATGTTGCATCAGGGACAGGTGGTGCTGGACGTCGCTGGCGAGGAACGGGCCGGGCTGGATGTGCCGGATCTGCTGCGCATGTTCGAGCGTACCCGCGGGGAGCGGGTCAGCGACGATAGTTTGTTGCTGGGATAGCCCACAACGAGCGAATAAGAAAACCCTGATTTTTTGTCAGGATTTCTTATTCGCTCAGTGTTGACCGTCATGCGTTCAAGCGCCGCCGGCATAGCTGTTCTGACGCCAGGCCTCATACACCACCACCGCTACCGTATTGGATAAATTCAGGCTGCGATTGTCGGGGCGCATCGGCAGTCTGATTCTTTGTCCGGGCGGGAATTGCTCGCGCCGCTCCGGCGCCAGTCCGCGGGTTTCCGAACCGAACACGAAAATATCGCCCGGCTGGAACTGTACGTCGGCAAACGGCGTCGATCCGTGCGTGGTCAGCGCGAACATGCGCGCCGCATTGTAATTTCCATCCTGCCGCATCTTTGTTTCGAACGCATCCCAGCCGGCATGCACCTGCATCGTTGCATAGTCGTGATAGTCGAGCCCGGCGCGCCGCATCTTGGCGTCGTCCAGCGGGAAGCCGAGCGGCTCGATCAAATGCAATTGCGCGCCGGTATTGGCGCACAGCCGGATGATGTTGCCGGTGTTCGGCGGGATTTCCGGTTCGACCAGAACGACGTGGAACAAAATTTTCTCCTGAAAATGCCGGCAGGGACGCGGCGTTGCCGCAGATTACCGCAGTGTACGGGCGAATACCAGATTGGTGACGCGAACGGCGCCGTGCCGTTTCAAGGTGATCGCGATTTCGTTGAGTGTCTGGCCGGTGGTGATCACGTCGTCGACCACGCCGATATGGCGGCCGGCGACGTCGGTGGTGCAGCGCGCGGGTACGGCGAACGCGCCGGCGATATTTTGCCGGCGCTGGTCGGGCGCCAGCCGCGCTTGCGGCCGGGTGTCGCGGATGCGCGTGAGCAGTTGCGGCGCCAGCGCGATGCCGGTCAGGCGCGATAGCGGTCTGGCAATTTCCAGTGTCTGATTGAAGCCGCGGCTCATCAGTCGCTTCGAACTCAGCGGCACGGCCGTCAGCAGCGACGGCAGCGCCGCGGGCAAGCGGTCGCGCAAGCGTGATAAGGCATCGGCCTGCAGTTGCGCGAACAGCGGCGCCAGCGCGAGTTTTTCCCCGAATTTCAGCGCCAGCACCAATTGATCGATAGGCGCGGCGTAGTCGGCGGCGACGACGGTCGCATCGAAAGCCGGCGGTTCGCGCAGGCAATCGCCGCAGCGCGGATCGGCGGCGGTATCGGGCAGCGGCATGGCGCAGATCCGGCAGCGGGTCGGCGTTTGCGAGAAAAATTGCTGCCGGCACGGTGCGCATAAGGCACAGTCGTGCCGCGCCTGTTGTCCGCAAAGCGCGCAGCACGAAGGCAGCAGATGGCGCAGGCCGTACAGCAGACGCAGCGGCCAGCCCGGCGGGCGGGCGCTGGAGCGCGGAGCAAAACGGAACATCGGTATAAATATCGTCAAACGTGTAAACTAGCGGGCTGTAACAGTCCCCTGGCGCCGATTATCTCACCGGAACGGTGTAATTCACATGTCATTTCCCCAGTCGCCTTCCGACGACCATGCGCGTCTCAGCGCCCCCATCGATTTATCGCTCGTGCGGCGCTTGTTTGCGCGCCCGGAGCGCTTGGCTGAATCGCTGTTTTTGCGGCGCGAGATCGCGGCGCGCATGCACGAGCGGCTGGCGCTGATCAACTTGACGCCGCAGCACGTGCTCGACGCGGGGTGCGGCGAAGGGGCCGATCTGTTTACATTGCAGGACCGCTTCAGCGGCGCGCAGATACTGGGGCTGGATGGCTCGTCCGGCATGCTGGCCGCCGCGCAGGCGCAATTGCGGGTGAGCGCGGGCCGGCCGCTGGTCAGCAAATTGCTGGCGCGCTGGCTGCCGATCGTCAATCAGGCCGCGCGCGGCGCGGATGCGCATCTGATCGCCGGCGATTTCGCGGCGCTGCCGTTCGGCCCGAACGCCCTGGACATGATCTGGTCGAACCTGGCGCTGCCGTGGCATCCGCAGCCGGACCGGGTGTTTGCCGAGTGGCGCCGGGTGATGCGGGTCAACGGTCTGGTGATGTTTTCGTCGTTCGGGCCGGATACGCTCAAAGAGCTGGGCGCCGCCTTTGCCGAGGTGGATTCGGCGCCGCATGCGTTGCCCTTCGTCGATATGCACGATCTGGGCGACATGCTGGTCAATGCCGGTTTTTCCACGCCGGTGATGGATACGGAACGCATCACGGTGACCTATGCATCGCCGGAGAAACTGCTGGCCGAGGCGCGCGCATTGGGCGGCAACCCATTGCAGACGCGCCGGCGGGGCTTACTGGGGCGCGCCGCTCACGACCGCCTGATCGAACATCTGCTGTCGCAACGCGGACCCGACGGTCGCATGCCGCTGACTTTCGAAGTCGTGTTCGGCCATGCGTTCAGGCCGCCGCCGAAAACCACCGGCAGCGGGGAAGCGATCATTCGATTCGAGCCCAGAAAGCGTTAGCACTGTGTTACGGGAAGGGTAAAAAAGGGGTGTCCAAGCCGACAAACTGCCGGGTTTAGCCCGGTTTATTCGCTTGATAACATATCCTTTTACCCTTTATACTTCTGCGGTTATGGCTGGGCCACAGGGGCCGGGCCGGGGGACGCGCGATGAATACCTCGCTTGTTTCGTCAGTATCGGCAGTCTCGCGGCAATGGATGCTGAGGCGTAATTGTTCCGTTACGCCGCGCCAGCTGGGATACATTTACGCTGCCTTGTGCTGTGCGTCGCTGGGCGTGGCGCTGTTGTGTACATGGCAAGGCGCGTGGCTGGTGCTGGTGTTTTCGGTGCTGGAGCTGAGCGCCGTCGGGGCGGCTTTTCTGATATACGCGCGGCATGCGACCGACGCCGACTATCTGATATTGACGCCGGGCAGTCTGGTAGTGGAAGTGGTGCAGGGCGGAGTAAGAAAAAAATTTAAATTTGATCCGCGCGAGACACGGATCGATACGACCGGCAGCCAAAGGGGGCTGGTGGTGCTTGAAGGGGGCGGCGCCAAGGTTGAGGTGGGGCGTTTCCTGACACAGTGGAAACGGCGCGAGTTGGCGCAGCAATTGCGTTTGGCGCTGACAGGCGGATCCGCCGTGGTTTAGTAAGTAAAATTCTTATATTGGGCATTTGAGGAAATCATGATATTTGCGAAGCGCCTTCAATCAATGATGCTTGGTGCATCGTTCCTGGCTGCCAGCGTGCCGGCATGGGCAGTGGTCGATATTCAAGGGGGACCGGCGGTACTGCAGACGAACTTCCAACCGCCCGTGACGCAGATCGCCCATCAGATCTATTCGCTGCACACGATGATGCTGATTATCTGCCTGGTGATCTTCGTCGCCGTTTTCGGCGTGATGTTCTATTCTATCCTCAAACATCGCAAATCCCTCGGCCACAAATCGGCCAGTTTCCATGAAAGCACCGCGGTTGAAATCGCGTGGACCATCATTCCGTTCGTGATCGTGATCGGGATGGCGTTGCCGGCCACCAAAACCGTGGTCGCGATGAAGGACACCTCCAACGCCGATTTGACCATCAAGGTCACCGGCATGCAATGGAAATGGGGCTACGACTACCTGAGCGGCGACGGCGAAGGCATTTCGTTCCTGTCGACATTGGCGACCCCGCATGAGCAGGTGGTCGATCCGACCAAGGTCAAGAGCGACACCTATCTATTGGAAGTCGATAATCCGGTGGTGGTCCCGGTCAACAAGAAAGTGCGCCTGGTGCTGACGGCCAACGACGTGATCCACTCGTGGACGATTCCGGCGTTCGGCGTCAAACAGGATGCGATTCCCGGCTTCGTGCGCGATACCTGGTTCAAGGCGGAAAAAGTGGGTACCTACCGCGGCCAGTGCGTCGAGTTGTGCGGCAAGGACCATGCGTTCATGCCGATCGTCGTCAGCGTGGTCAGCGACGCCGACTACAAGGCCTGGGTCGACGGCAAGAAGAAGGAAATGGCGGCCGCGGCCGACGATCCTGCCAAAACCTGGACTATCGACGAGCTGAAGACACGCGGCGAAAAGGTCTTTACCGCCAATTGCGCAGTCTGCCACATGGCCAACGGCAAGGGCGGCGGCGTGGTTCCGGCGCTGGACGGCGACCCGGTCGTCAACGGTCCGCGCGCGGCGCAGATCCTGACCGTGCTCAACGGTAAAAATACCGGCATGCCGGCGTGGAAAGGGACCTTGAACGATACCGAAATTGCCGCGGCGATCACTTATACCCGCAACAGCTGGTCTAACCACGCACAAGAAAACATCGTTCAACCGGCAGAAGTTCTGGCTGCGCGCAAGTAATTGAAATTGGGAGACTGAAATGAGCACAACGACCGTCGATCACGCACACGATCACTCTCACGCCGACCACGCGCATCACGATCAACCTCACGGCTGGCGGCGCTGGCTGTTCGCGACCAATCACAAGGATATCGGTACGCTGTATCTGTGGTTCGCCCTGAGCATGCTGTTTTACGGCGGCGTGCTGGCGCTGTTGATCCGCAGCGAATTGTTCGAACCCGGCCTGCAATTCTTCAAGCCCGAATTCTTCAATCAATTGACCACCATCCACGGCATCATCATGGTGTTCGGCGCGATCATGCCGGCGTTCGTCGGTTTCGCCAACTGGATGATCCCGCTGCAGATCGGCGCGTCCGACATGGCGTTTGCGCGGATGAACAATTTCTCGTTCTGGCTGTTGCCGCCCGCGGCCATCCTGCTGACGATTTCCTGGTTCGTTCCGGGCGGCGCGACCGCCGCCGGCTGGACCCTGTATGCGCCGCTGTCGACGCAAATGGGACCCGGCATGGATCTGGCGATTTTCGCGATCCACATCATGGGCGCGTCGTCGATCATGGGCTCGATCAACATCATCACCACCATTCTGAACATGCGCGCGCCCGGCATGACGCTAATGAAGATGCCGATGTTCTGCTGGACCTGGCTGATCACCGCGTATCTGCTGATCGCCGTGATGCCCGTGCTGGCCGGCGCCATCACGATGACGCTGACCGATCGTCACTTCGGCACCTCCTTCTTTAACGCGGCCGGCGGCGGCGATCCGGTGATGTACCAGCATATCTTCTGGTTCTTCGGCCATCCCGAGGTGTACATCATGATTCTGCCGGCGTTCGGCATCATCTCTCACATTATTCCGGCGTTCGCCCGCAAGCGTCTGTTCGGCTACGCATCGATGGTGTATGCGACGGCATCGATCGCGATCCTGTCGTTCATCGTTTGGGCGCATCACATGTTCACCACCGGCATGCCGGTCACCGCGCAGTTGTTCTTCATGTACGCGACGATGTTGATCGCGGTGCCTACCGGCGTGAAGATCTTCAACTGGATCGCCACCATGTGGCGCGGTTCGATGACCTTCGAAACCCCGATGCTGTTCGCGATCGGCTTCATCTTCGTGTTCACGATGGGGGGTTTCACCGGTCTGATCCTGGCGGTGACGCCGATCGACATCCAGATGCAGGACACTTATTACGTGGTGGCGCATTTCCACTACGTGCTGGTGGCCGGTTCGCTGTTCGCGATGTTCGCCGGCTTCTACTACTGGAGCCCGAAATGGACAGGTTTCATGTACAACGAAACGCGCGGCAAGATTCATTTCTGGAATTCGCTGATCTGGTTCAACGTGACTTTCTTCCCTATGCACTTTCTGGGATTGGCCGGCATGCCGCGGCGTTATGCGGATTACCCTGCGCAGTTCACCGATTTCAACATGCTGGCGAGTATCGGCGCATTCGGTTTCGGCCTGTCGCAGCTGTACTTCCTGCTGGCGGTCGTGATTCCCGCGATCCGCGGCGGCAAGAAGGCCGAAGACAAGCCTTGGGACGGCGCCGAAGGCCTGGAGTGGACTGTGCCTAGCCCTGCGCCTTTCCATACTTTCGAAGTGCCGCCGATCGTCAAGTAAATCCGTCATAAGGCGGCAGGCCGTCATCGGCCTGCCGGGAAACAAATGTCTCAGCAGAAAAATTCGAAAAACATCAGAACGGGCCTGGTTCTGCTCACCATCGCTCTGGTGTTTTTTTTCGGGATTATCGCTAAGCGCGTCTGGTTCTCATGAGCGTTGCCGATAAGGGTCCGAAAAAGACCTTCCGCGAGAAGCTGAATGGACAAATGTTCAAGAAGCTGATGGTGGTCGCGGTGCTGATGTTCGGTTTCGGTTATGCGCTGGTGCCGGTGTACAGGAAAATCTGCGAAGTCACCGGCGTGAATTTTCTGACGCAGAAGGACGGCACGATTACCGCGCCGACCAACAGCCAGATCGACAAGAGCAGGACCATCACGGTGGAGTTCGACAGCAATTCGCGAGGTACTTTACGGTTCCGCCCCACGGTCAACAGCATCCAGGTGCATCCGGGCGAAATGACGCAGGTATTGTACGAAGTGGTCAATTCGAAGAACGAGACGGTCAACGCGCAGGCGATCCCGAGCTACGCGCCGGAGGCAGCCGGACCGCACTTCAAGAAAGTGGAATGTTTTTGCTTCACGCAACAGACGCTGAAACCGCATGAAGCCAGACAGATGCCGGTGGTGTTTTTCATCGATCCGGCGCTGCCCAGGGAAATAAAGACCATTACGTTGTCGTATACCTTCTTTGAAATAGGCGGCGGCAAGGTTGCGGCGGCGCCGGCGAACGGGCCGGGTTGATCGGTTTCAGTGCGGTTTGGATACGATTTGGATTAATGTCAGTGACGGGCATGCCGGGCATGTTTTTCAACTGATTCTTGGTTATTTGATATTTAGTCGGGGGAGATCGAGATGAGTTCGCAACACGCTAACGCGCCGCATTATTTTGTGCCTGGTCTGTCCAGATGGCCGGTTTATGCTGGCGCCAGCCTGCTGGTGACGATGATTGGCGCTGCTTCGTGGGTCAATGAAGTCAAGGTGGCTCCGTACATTACCGGTCTCGGCATTCTGTCGCTGCTGGTGATTCTGTATAACTGGTTCGGCGATGCGATCGGCGAATCCGAAAGCGGCAAGTACGGCGCGAACGTCGATCTGTCATTCCGCTGGAGCATGAGCTGGTTCATTTTCTCGGAAGTGATGTTCTTCGCCGGCTTCTTCGGCGCGCTGTTTTATGCGCGTTCGATTTCTATGCCGTGGCTGGCCGATCTGGATCACAAGCTGTTGTGGCCCAATTTCGCCGCGCACTGGGGCAATATCGGTCCGGCCGGCACGATCGAAACCTTCCGCACCATGGGGCCATTCCCGATTCCGACCATCAATACCGCGCTGCTGCTGACGTCCGGCGTCACGCTGACGCTTTCGCACCATGCGCTGCGTTCGTCGCATCGCGACAAAGCGTCGATCTGGTTGCTGATCACCATTTTGCTGGGCGCCACCTTCATGGGTTTCCAGGGATTCGAATATTTCCACGCCTATACCGAACTGAACCTGAAGCTGACATCGGGCATCTACGGCTCGACCTTCTTCATGCTGACCGGTTTCCACGGCTTCCACGTGACCATGGGGGCGATCATGTTGTCGGTCGTGCTGTATCGTCTGCGCAAGGGGCATTTCACGGCCGAACATCATTTCGCGTTCGAAGGCGCCGCCTGGTATTGGCACTTTGTCGACGTGGTCTGGCTCGGTCTGTATGTCGTGGTCTATTGGTTATAAGCATCAGACCGCATCGAGGGGCGGCGATGGCGCCGCTCGCACTCAAGCCGCACTTCGGTGCGGCTTTTTTACTGAGGCATCGGGCTAATGCGCGGCCTCTAACGGATGCCGGTCGGCTGTATCCAGCCGAGCCGGTAAGCCAGCAATATCAGCAGGAACAGCGTGACCGACAGCCCCACCCGCACCGCCAGCGCCTGCACCGTGCGATTGCTTTTGCCTTTGTCCCTCATCAGGAACACCAGCGCGGAAGCCAGGCTGCCGAGGATCAGAAGGAACGCGATGGCAACGAGAATTTTCATGGTGGCGGGGCGTCGTGCTGCGGAGAAGGCAAGCCGCAGATCGGCATAAACCTGAATAGTATTGAGTAAGGTTACATTGTAATGCCAATACATTTGCGGTCCGGATGGACTTTCCGGCTAGTGCCGTTTATAGCGGCGGTGCTGCTGACCGTGCTGGGCATTGCGCTCGGACAATGGCAGACGCGGCGGGGCGACGAAAAACAGGCGATCGCCGTCGAGTTGGCGCGGCAGCAGGCGCAGCCTCCGGTCGAACTGGGGCCGGCCTTGCAGGCCGCCGCCAGATTGGCGTATCGCCGCGTCAGAGTGCGCGGCACCTTCGATCCGCGATGGGCCCTGTATCTGGATAATCGGCCGTACGACGGCGCCGCCGGATTTTATGTAATGATGCCGCTGCGCATAGCCGATAGCGACACCTATGTGCTGATCGCGCGCGGCTGGACGCCGCGCAACAGCGCGGATCGCAGCAAATTGCCGGCGCTGAAAACGCCGGCCGGCGAGGTGGTCCTGGAGGGCGATGTGCGGGTGGGTCCCGGCCGCCTGATGCAGCTCGGCCGGCAGACGCCGCTGCAGCCGGGCGCGATTCTGCAGAATCTGGAAGTGGCCGATCTGGCCGCCGCCAGCAAATTGACATTGCAGCCGTTCATCGTGGAGCAGCGCAGCGCCATGGACGACGGCCTGACGCGCGATTGGCCGGCGCCGTCGCTGGGCATAGCGATGCACCGCGGCTATGCTTTTCAATGGTATGCGCTGTCCGCAATGGCAGTGTTGTTTTTCGTTTTTACAGGATTCCGTCGTGGAAAAAATTAGTCAGCAAAAACGCGTGTCCGGCCGCTGGAAACTGGCGCTGGTCATCGCCATATGCGCCGCACCCATGCTTGCATCGTATCTCACGTATTACATCGTCAAGCCGCAAGCTCGCAATAACTATGGCGATCTGATCGACCCGCGCGAACATCCGATGCCGGATCTGGGCGCCAGGCTGCTCGATGGCGACCCGATCAGTCTGGATGCCTATAAAGGGCGTTGGCTGATGATTCACGTCGACAGCGGCGACTGCGGCGACGCCTGCCGGAAAAGCCTGTATGCGCTGCGCCAGTTGCGGACCATGCAGGGCAAGGAAATGGATCGTATCGAGCGCGTCTGGCTGATCACCGACGACAAGCCGCTCGATACCGTGCTCATGCGCGAATACGACGGCACGCGCATGGTGCGCGTCAACGCCCAGGCGCTCAAGGCCTGGTTGCCGACCGAGTCCGGCACGCAGCTGGAAGATCACATTTACATCGTCGATCCGCGCGGCCACCTGATGATGCGATTCCCGAAAAACCCGGACCCGCAGAAGGTGAAGAGGGATATGGGAAAACTGCTGGCCGCTTCGTCGATAGGTTAGGGTTGAATTCATGCTGATGCAATTAGCCCTTATCGGCCTGCTGGTGGCCCTGCTGCCGCTGGCGCTGGTCTGGTTTTCCGGCGACGCCGACAAATATCGCAAGCTGGCGTGGACCGCGCTGTTTCTGACCTTCGATCTGATCATGTTCGGCGGGTTCACGCGCCTGACCGATTCCGGTCTTGGCTGTCCTGACTGGCCCGGATGTTACGGCCACGGCAATCCGCTGTCGGCGCACGAAATGATCCGCGCCGCGGAAACGGCGCTCCCGAGCGGGCCGGTGACGGTATTCAAGGCATGGGTGGAAATGACGCATCGCTATCTGGCGATGGCGGTCGGGGTATTGATTATTACGCTGATGGTGATCGCGTGGCGCAACTGGCTCCGCTCGAGCCGCAGGGCGCGGCGCTTCAGTCCGACCTTTCCGACGCTGATGCTGTTGCTGGTGTGCGTGCAGGGCGCGTTCGGCGCATGGACCGTGACGATGAAGTTGCAGCCGGTGGTGGTCACCACGCATTTACTGCTGGGCATGGCGCTGTTGGCGACGATGACCTGGGTCGGCGCGTCGCAAAATACGCATAGGCCGGTCGGCCCCGTGGGGCGCCAATTGGCCGGTCCGGCGTTGGCGATCGCGTTGCTGCTGGCGCTGCAGATCGCGCTGGGCGGCTGGGTCAGCACCAATTACGCGGTGCTGGCGTGCGCCGATTTCCCGCTGTGCCAGGGACATCTGGTGCCGCCCATGAATTTCGGCCAGGGCTTCAGTTTATGGCGTCATCTGGGCATGACCGCGGACGGCGGCTATCTGCCGTTCTCGGCGTTGACCGCGATTCACTGGACGCATCGCACTTTCGCGTACGTCGTGATTGCCGGCGTGGCCTGGCTTGCGTACAGGGCGCTGAAAGACCCTGGACTGCGCCGGACCGCCTGCGCGCTGCTGGCCGTGATTGCGTTGCAATTTTGCACCGGGATGGCCACCGTCATCTTCAAGTGGCCGCTGCCGATCGCGGTGATGCATAACGGCGGCGCGGCGCTGCTGCTGTTACTGGCGGTCATGTTAAACTACAAAATCCGATTTGCGCCTTCGCCTGGTGATCTCTCCGATCCGGCGGCGTTCAACGGTAAAGCAGGTAAGCCCTGAATGCGTTTCATCAATTAAATGACAAGCCTAGTTACTTCCCCTAATCGCATGGCTCAGTACTGGGCCCTGACCAAGCCGCGTGTGACGCAATTGGCAGTGTTTTGCGCCGTCATCGGCATGTTTCTGGCGACGCCCGATCTGCCCGACTGGCACAAGGTGGTGTTCGGCACCATCGGCATCTGGTTGCTGGCCGGCGCCGCGTTCGCGGTCAATTGCCTGGTCGAACGCGAGATCGATTCGCGCATGGCGAGAACTGCCCGCCGTCCGATGGCGACCGGCGATATCACCGTGTTGCAGACGCTGGTATTTTCCGGCGTGATCGGCGGCATCGGCATGTGGGTGCTGTATGTGCTGGTCAACCCGCTGACGATGTGGCTGACCTTCGCCACCTTTGTCGGCTATGCGGTGATCTACACGATTATTTTGAAACCGGCGACGCCGCAGAACATCGTCATCGGCGGCCTTGCCGGCGCGATGCCGCCGGCGCTCGGCTGGGCCTGCATCGCCAACGATGTGCCGATGCAGGCCTGGATTCTGGTGCTGATCATTTTCGTCTGGACGCCGCCGCATTTCTGGGCGCTGGCGATGTATCGGCGCGACGACTACGCCAAATCCGGGCTGCCGATGCTGCCGATCACGCACGGTTTGAAATTCACGCAATTTCAGGTGCTGCTGTATACGATTGTGCTGTTCGCCACCACGATGCTGCCGTTCGCCGTCGGCATGAGCAGCTGGCTGTATCTGGCCTGCGCGGTCGCGCTCGGCGCGGTTTTCCTGTACTACGCATGGGAAATCTATCGGCGCTATACCGACCTCCTTGCGCGCAAGACCTTCACGTTTTCGATTATTTACCTGTCGTTGCTGTTTGCCGCGCTGCTGCTCGACCACTATCTGCCGTTCTAACTTATGTTGACTGTGTCCCGATGAAGAAATTGACTGCGGTCCTGTTCGCCGCGTTGCTGATCCTTGCGCTGGCCGCTTGCGACCGTCTCGGTATCGGCGGCGCCCCGGCCAAAGCCGAAGCATTCATCAACACCGACGTCACCGGCCTCGGCTACGCCAGGGATTTCGCGTTGACCGATCACAACGGCAAACCGCGCACGCTGGCCGATTTCAAAGGCAAGGCGGTGCTGGTGTTTTTCGGTTATACGCAATGCCCCGACGTCTGTCCGACCACAATGGTGGAGCTGGGCGGCATGATGAAGGCATTGGGACCGCAGGCAGACAAGGTGCAGGTGTTATTCGTGACCCTCGATCCCGAACGCGATACGCAAGCGGTGCTGGCGCAGTACGTGCCGGCTTTCGATGCGCGTTTTCTCGGACTGTACGGCGATGCCGCCGCAACCGACAAGGTCGCCAAGGAATTCAAGGTGTTTTATCAAAAGGTGCCGGGCAAAACACCGGGCAGTTATACGATGGATCACACGGCCGGCAGCTATGTATTCGATCCTCAGGGCCACATCCGCCTGTTTGTCCGCAACGGGCAGGGGCCGGAGCCGCTGGTCCATGACATAAAGTTGTTATTGCAATAACAACTCCGGCAAGAGGAGTATTTTTCAAGGTAAAAAAAGGGCCATGCTTACGCATGGCCCTTTTGCTATCTATACATCTTCGCGGACAACTCAGGCATATGCCTGCAGCGTACCCTTCATCTTCTTCAACGCAACGGCTTCGATCTGGCGGATGCGTTCCGCGGACACCCCGAATTCGTCCGCCAGTTCGTGCAAGGTGGCGCCCGAACCGTCGTCGTTGGCCAGCCAGCGCGCTTCGACGATGCGCCGCGAACGCGGATCCAGTTTGCCCAAGGCGCTTTGCAGGCCTTCCGATTGCAGGCGGTCGTACTGACGCGCTTCCATCACATTGGTCGGCTCGCCGGCATCGGACGACAAATAGGCGATAGGCGCGAACTTGTCGTCGTCGTCGTCGGACTGTGCTTCCAGCGCCATATCGCGGCCGGACAGACGCGTTTCCATTTCGATCACTTCTTCGCGCTTGACCTCCAGCGTCTTGGCCAGCGCATCGACCTGAGCGGGCGTCATCGCATCCAGGCTCTCCTTGTGGCTGCGCAGATTAAAGAACAATTTGCGCTGCGACTTGGTGGTCGCCACTTTGACCAGACGCCAGTTTTTCAGAATGTACTCATGCATTTCGGCCTTGATCCAGTGCATCGCGTACGACACCAGGCGGACGCCCTGGTCCGGATCGAAGCGTTTTACCGCCTTCATCAGGCCGATATTGCCTTCCTGAATCAGATCGGCGTGCGGCAAGCCGTAGCCAAGATAGCCGCGGGCGATCGATACCACCAGCCGCAAATGCGACAGCACCATTTTCTGTGCCGCGCCCAGATCGTTTTTCTGACGCAGATCGCGCGCCAGCGAGATTTCCTCGTCATGCGACAGCATCGGCAGGCGGTTTACTGCGGAAATATACGCGTCGATGTTGCCCAGCGAACCCGAAAACCCGAGCGCCAGCGCCTGGGTTTCGTTCGCGACAAGCGCAGTGCGAGTGGACGCAGATTTCATCGATACTCCTTGTATGTAGAGTGTTTCCGCCATGAAATTTAAACCATAGCATTTAAGTCGGGTATTTTAGCACTCAAGTACCTCGAGTGCTAATAATGATAATTGAAAATGGGAATAGGTGGTGGCTATGGACTTTTGCATGCATCCTTGGTTTTATTATCGGGCAATTAGCGTAAAACGGGGGGAGAGGACCTGCTTACGACAGCGAAAAAGCTGTAACAGTTCGCTACAGCCAGCTTGTCAAAAAGCAAAAACAGCGATTTATACAAGCGAAATCGGCCGAATCAGGCGAATTCGGCCAGGAAGAGGGAACGGGCTTTCAGTTCAGACGGCCCAAATGGCGCCGCACCGACAGCATGGCTCCCAGCAGGCCGAGCACCGCGCTCAGTCCGAGCAGCCCCAGCGTGGCGGACAGGTCGAGCGTCTTCAACACGAATTCCGACCCATACAAGCGGGCAAATTCGCTTACGGCGCCGTTCATCGGCTGCAAGCCCGCCGCGACGGCGGCCAGGGCGACAGCGCCGGCGCACACGCCCAGCAAAGCCCCGGTGTAATAAAACGGCCGGTGGATAAAGCCGTCGGTCGCCCCCAGCAGGCGCGATACTTCGATTTCATCGTATTGCGTCATGACCTGCATCCGGATCGTATTGAAAACGACCGCCACCACCACCACTCCCAGCGTTACCGCCAGAAACAGCAGCGCCAGCCGCAATACATGCAATAAGGCCGCCAGCCGCTTGACCCAGGCCGAATCGATCTGCACCGACTCCACTTGCGGCAGGGTTTTCAGTTTGTCGGCGATGCCGTCAACCTGCGTCGCATCGATGTCGAAGCCGCTGAGTCTGACGACATACGCGTCCGGCAACGGATTCGATCCCAGGGTGGTTAATGCGTCGTTGAGGCCGGTTTTGTTTTTCAGGGAATCCAGCGCCTTTTCGCGCGGAATGAATTCGATATTGGCGTCGGTTCCGCTTTGTTGCAGGTTTTTGCGGATCGCCGCTCCGGTGGCCAGCGATTGATCGCGCGTCGCGCCGATCTGCATGAACACGCTGATCTCCGGCTGTACCGCCAGTCTTTCGGAGACCGGATGCACGTTTTCCAGCAGCGTCAGTCCGGCGAACGGCAAGGCCAGCGCAATCGCGACCACCAGCACATTCAGCAGGAAATTGCCGGGCGCGCGGCGGAAATGATTGAAGCCGTCGCCCAGCGCCAGCCAGTGATACCGCAGCCAGCTCATGCGCGCGGCTCCGATTTGCCGCCGTTGCCATCGCCGTCGTCGCGCCAGCCGTCGACCACCCGGCCATGGGCCAGATAAACCACCCGTTCGGGACCGTTCAGAAATTGCTCGTCGTGGGTGGAGATCAGGCAGGTCACGCCGGCCGAATGAAACGAGCGCAGCGCTGCCAGCACTTTATTGGCGTTGTCGCGATCCAGATTGGCGGTCGGCTCGTCGGCCAGAATCACCTGAGGCCGATTGACGATGGCGCGCGAGATCGCGCCGCGCTGCTGCTCGCCGCCGGACAGCGCCAGCGGCAGCGCGTCGGCCTTGTCGAGCAAACCGACTTTGTCCAGCGCGGCGCGGGCGCGTTTTTCGGCGTCCGCGCGCGACGCGCCGGTGACGATCAGCGGCAACATCACATTGGCCAGCAGGCTGCGGTCCGGCAACAGGCGCTGCTGCTGAAATATCAGACCCAGCTTGCGCCGCAGGTAAGGCAGGCCGGAGCGCTTCAATTTGCCGATATCCTGCCCGTTGACGCTGAGCATGCCGGCGCTCGGGCGTTCGATGGCGGCGATCATTTTCAGCAATGTCGATTTGCCGGCGCCCGACGGCCCGGCCAAAAACACCAGCTCGCCGCTGCCGATGGTCAGGCTGACCTCTCGCAACGCGGTGCTGCTGCGTTCGTATTGTTTGGAAACCCGGTCGAAGACGATCATTTTTGCGCGTTCCCCCGGTCAGCCGAGCAAGGCGTCGACGAATTCCTCGGCGTCGAACGCCTGCAGGTCTTCGATCTGTTCGCCGACGCCGATGAAATACAGCGGAACCGGGCGGCTCATGGCGATCGCAGCCAGCACGCCGCCCTTGGCGGTGCCGTCCAGCTTGGTGACGACCAGCCCGGTCAGCCCCAATGCGTCGTCGAACGCCTTGACCTGCGCCAGCGCGTTCTGCCCGGTATTGCCATCGATGACCAGCAGAATTTCATGCGGAGCGCCCGCCATGCCTTTGCCGATCACGCGTTTGATCTTTTTCAGTTCATCCATCAGATGCAATTGCGTCGGCAGCCGGCCGGCGGTGTCGATCATCACCACATCGATGCCGCGCGCCTGGGCCGAGTGCACCGCATCGAACGCCACCGCGGCCGGATCGCCCGACTCTTGCGCGATCACCGCCACATTGTTGCGCTCGCCCCAGACCGTCAGTTGCTCCCGGGCGGCGGCGCGGAAAGTGTCGCCGGCCGCCAGCAGCACCGACTGCCTATGCGCCTGCAAATGCTTGGCCAGTTTGCCGATGGTGGTGGTCTTGCCGGCGCCGTTGACGCCCGCGATCATCATGACCAGCGGTAGATGTTGCCCGAGAACCAAGGGTTTTTGCAGGGGTTTGAGTAAATCGATCAGCAGCTCGCGCAAGGCGTTTTTGACTTGCGCAGCATCGAGCAGTTTTTCGGCTTTCACCTTTTTCTTCAAGGCATCCAGCAAAAACTCGGTGGCGTCGACGCCGGCGTCGGCGCTCAGCAGCGCCGATTCCAGCTCTTCATACAGCGCGTCGTCGATTTTGGCGCCGACGAACAGCACGCTCAGATTGGACGAGGTCTTGGACAAGCCGCTTTTGAGACGCGAGAGCCAGCTCCGTTTGGCCTGATCGGGGGCCTCCGGCGGTGCGGCGAAGTCGGCCGGCGCGGCTGGTGCCGCAGCCGCTTCCGGCTGCGCAGCCGGGGCGGCGACTGGCGTCGGCGGCGTCGGAACTTCCGGTTGGGGTTTTTTCTTGAAGAAACTAAACATCGGCGCTATGTCGGTGAGGCTGGCTGCAAGGATGACTCAATCGCGACCGGACCGCCGAGCGGCGAATTTAGCGGATCGGCATGCGTCGGACTGCACTGTGACATATGACGACGCGGTACAATCGCTGCGGAGTCCGGCCGCCGGTTGCAATCAGTCGAATGCGCTGGCAGGCTGAGTTAACTGAAAATTACATTAGATAGAACGCATATTCATGAGTTCTAGTGTTTCGCATTCTATCAGAGCAACGCTTATGAATTGGAAGAACCGGACAATTGTCGCGGCATGCGCCATGTTGCTGATCGCGGCGCAAACGCCGTCCCTGGCGCAGACCGCTCCGCCGGGGCCGGCGCGTGGCGCAAATGCGCTGCAGGGTCTGGCGCAGACGCCGGATTCGCAGGAATTCGTGCTGAAAAACGGCATGAAAGTCATCGTCAAGGAGGATCGCCGGGCGCCGACCGTCGTTCAAATGGTCTGGTACAAGGTCGGCTCCATGGATGAGATCAACGGCGCCACCGGCGTCGCCCATGCGCTCGAGCACATGATGTTCAAGGGCACCGAACATCTGAAATCCGGCGAATTCAGCCGTAAAGTGGCGCAGCTGGGCGGCCGCGAAAATGCATTCACCTCCCGCGATTACACCGCCTATTTCCAGCAAATCGAAAAGAGCCGGCTGCAAGCCGTGATGGCGCTGGAAGCCGAGCGCATGGCCAATCTGCGCTTCGATCCCGATGAATTCGCCAAGGAAATACGGGTGGTGATGGAGGAGCGCCGCTGGCGTACCGACGATCAGCCGTCCGGCATGCTGAGGGAGGCGCAGAACGCGGCGGCCTTTGTGGCCAATCCGTATCACCATCCGATCGTCGGTTGGATGGACGATCTGCAGCACATGAGCGTCGCCGACGTCAAAGCCTGGTACGACCGCTGGTATGCGCCTAACAATGCCGTGCTGGTGGTCGCCGGCGACGTCGATGCGCAGCAGGTGCGCAAACTGGCGGAAAAATACTTCGGAACGATCGCCTCCAAAAAAATGCCGGCGTTCAAACCGCAGAAAGAGCCGGTGCAAAACGGGTTGCGGCGCGTCGTGGTGAAAGCGCCGGCGGAAAATCCGTATGTGTCGCTGGCATTCAAGGTTCCTACGCTGAAAGACGTCGAAAAGGATACCGAGCCTTATGCGCTGGATGTCCTGGCCGCGGTGCTGGACGGCTACGATAATGCGCGGCTGAACGCCCAACTGGTCCGTACCGACAAGGTCGCCAACAACGTCAGCGCCGATTACGACAATATCACCCGCGGGCCGTCGCTGTTCACGCTGGAAGGCACGCCCGCCGCGGGCACGACGACCGGGGAGCTGGAGGCTGCGCTGCGCGCGGAAGTCACCCGGATCGCCGACGAAGGGATTTCGGATGCGGAATTGGCGCGCGTCAAAACGCAGCTGGTCGCAGCCCAGATCTACAAGCGCGATTCGATTTTCGGCCAGGCGATGGAAATCGGCATGCTGGAGATGACCGGCATCTCATACAGGAATATCGACCGCATACTGGACAAGCTGAAAGCGGTGACGCCGCAGCAGGTACAGGCAGTGGCCAAGAAATATTTCGGCGACGATCAGCTGACCGTCGCCACGCTGGCGCCGCTGCCCTTGTCCGGCGAGCCCCGCCCGCCGCCGCCGCCCGGCGCCCTGCGCTAAGTTTTCTTCACTGTTGGAGGACGTCATGCCTGTAATCGTTGTCGCCAATCCCAAAGGTGGTGTCGGTAAAAGCACTTTGTCGACCAATCTGGCCGGCTATTTCGCCGCGCAAGGCCTGCAGGTCCTGCTCGGAGACGCCGACCGGCAGCAGTCGTCGCGCGGCTGGCTGGGCATTCGTCCCGCCGCCGCGCGCCCGATCGCGACCTGGGAAGTCGATAACGACGTCGCCAAACCGCCGAAGGGCATCAGCCATGTGGTGCTGGACACGCCGGCGGGTTTGCACGGCCAGCGGCTCAACGCTATTTTGAAGATGGCCGATAAGGTGATCGTGCCGTTGCAGCCGTCGATTTTCGATATCCTCGCGACGCGCGAATTCCTGATGCGGCTGGCCGAAGAAAAAGCCGTGCGCAAGGGCGACATCGAGGTCGGCATCGTCGGCATGCGCGTCGACAGCCGGACGCGTTCGGCCGATCAGCTGGACCGGTTCATTGAAGATCTCAGGCTGCCCATGCTAGGCAGCTTGCGCGATACGCAGAATTACGTGCAACTGGCGGCGCACGGCCTGACCGTGTGGGACATTGCGCCGTCGCGCGTGCAGCGCGATCTGGAGCAATGGCAGCCGATCGTCGCATGGGCGGACGGGAATGCGCAACCATCCGGCGGAACCCGCTTTGAACGATAGGCCCCACGTTTTATGAAAAAATTATTGATCATCCTGACCGCGGCATTGGTCCCGGCGCTGAGCGGCAACGCGCTGGCGGCGCTGAACATCCAGTCCTGGTCGCTGGACAACGGCGCGCGCATCGTATTCGTCGAAAACCATACGCTTCCGATGCTGGACCTGAGCATTCAATTCGATGCGGGTTCGCGCCGCGATCCGGCTGGCAAGTCCGGTCTGGCGGGATTGACCGATTCCATGTTGACGCGCGGCATAGCGGCCGGCAACGATGCGCAGGCCGAGCCCGCGATGACGGAAGCGCAAATACTGGATGGATTCGCCGATATCGCGGCCCAGCGCGGCGGCGGCGCCGATGCCGATGCCGGCGGGCTCAGTTTGCGGACGCTGTCGGCCGCCGCCGAACGCGACAAGGCGGTCCAGTTGCTGGCCAGTCTGCTGGCACGGCCGAGTTTTCCGGATGCGCTGCTCAAGCGCGACCAGGCGCGCATCGCCGCCGCCATCCGCGAATCCGAGACCAAGCCCGAGGCGATCGCCGCCAAGGCTTTCAGCGCGGCGATTTACGGGTCCCATCCCTATGGGCAGACCGCATCGGTGGCGTCGGTAACGGCGATCACGCGCGACGATCTGGTGGCGTTTCACCGTCAGCACTACGTGGCGAACCGGGCGGTGATCGCGATGATCGGCGACGTCACGCGAGAACAGGCCGACCGGATTGCGCGTCAACTGACCGACCGTTTGCCGCAAGGCGCGGCGCTGCCGCCCATGCCGCAAGTCGCCTCCGTGATGGATCCGCGCGAGCAGCGCATCGCCAACCCCGCGTCGCAGTCGCACATCCTGATCGGCATGCCGGCGCTGCAGCGCGGCGATCCCGATTATTTCGCTTTGACCGTGGGCAATTACATTCTGGGCGGCGGCGGTTTCGTGTCGCGGCTGACCGACGAAGTGCGCGAGAAGCGCGCTCTGAGCTATAGCGTTTACAGCCGTTTCGACCCGATGGCGCAAGCAGGGCCGTTCCAGATCGGCCTGCAAACCAAACAGGAACAAACCGACCAGGCGCTGAAAGTGGTGCGCGATACGCTGGCCGATTTCCTGCGCGACGGACCGACCCGGGCCGAATTGAAGGCAGCCAAGGACAATCTGGTCGGCGGTTTCTCATTGCGTATCGATAACAACCGAAAAATTCTGGCCAATCTGGCCATGATCGCTTATTACGGCTTGCCGCTGGATTATCTGAACACCTGGACCGAAAACGTGGAAAAAGTCAGCATTGCTCAAATTCGTACGGCCTTTCAGCGCAAAATCGCGCCGGCCCAATTAAGCACCGTGATCGTGGGCGAAGCCAGTGCGCGGCAATAAGGGAACGGCCGCCGGCAAGGCCGCGAAAATACCGCAGCACCGTCCCGCACCGACGCACCAGGTAAGGATCATCGGCGGCCAATGGAAACGCACGCCGTTGACGGTGCTGACGGCCGAGGGTTTGCGCCCGACGCCGGACCGTGTGCGCGAAACCGTATTCAATTGGCTGAGCCATCTGCGCGACGGGAATTGGGCGCAATTGCGCTGCCTGGATCTGTTCGCGGGTTCCGGCGCGCTGGGTTTCGAAGCGGCCAGCCGGGGCGCCGCACATGTCCTGCTGGTGGAAAACCACACGCCGGCCGCGCGCCAACTGGAGGCCACAAAAGACAAGCTGCGCGCGGAGCAAGTCCAGGTGCTGCGCGCCGACGCGATGGCGACCGCCGAAAAGCTGGCGGCGGCAGGCAGCAAGTTCGACCTGATTTTTCTGGACCCGCCGTACCGCCAGGACTGGCTGGGGAAACTGGCGCCCCTGTGCGAGCGCTTGCTGGACAGGGGCGGCCTGCTGTATCTTGAGGCGGAACAGGCGCTGGAAGAAGACGCGCTGCCGGACTGGTTGTCGGGCTGGCAACTGATCCGCGCCGACCGCGCCGGCAGCGTGTTTTATCATTTACTGCAGCGTTAGGCCTGTTGACAGGCCCAGCCGCCGGCAGACGTGACGGCGTCCGATTGTCCCATGACGCAGGTCAATTAGAGCGGCTGATGAATTCAGGCATAATGCGCCTTCTAATCGCTAGGGAGATTCCCGATGGTCATAGCAGTGTATCCGGGTACGTTCGATCCGCTCACGCGCGGTCACGAAGACCTGGTGCGGCGGGCGTCCGGCTTGTTCGAGAAGCTGGTGGTCGGCGTGGCCGACAGCAAGAACAAGTCGCCCTTCTTTTCGCTGGAAGAGCGTCTGACCATCGCCGAAGAGGTGCTGGGACATTATCCGAATGTCGAAGTGCGGGGGTTTTCGGGGCTGTTGAAGGAGTTTGTCCGCGAAAACGGCGCCCGGGTCATTGTGCGCGGCCTGCGCGCGGTATCCGATTTCGAATATGAATTCCAGATGGCGGGCATGAATCGTTACCTGTTGCCGGATGTGGAAACGATGTTTTTGACGCCTTCCGACCAATATCAGTTTATTTCCGGCACAATTGTGCGTGAAATCGCCCAATTCAACGGCGATGTATCGAAATTCGTATTTCCTTCGGTCGAGCGATGGCTGAAGGAAAAGATGGCGAAAACGAGATAGCCGATGGCCTTGCTGATTACCGACGACTGCATCAATTGCGACGTATGCGAGCCGGAATGCCCGAACGGCGCCATTTCGCTGGGGGTGCAAATCTACGAAATCGATCCGCGCAAATGCACTGAATGCGTCGGCCATTTCGAAGAACCGCAATGCCAGCAGGTCTGTCCGGTCGCCTGCATTCCGCTTGATCCGGCCTGGGTGGAAACGCCTGAACAGCTGCGGGCCAAATACGAAAAACTGCAGGCGGAGCTCAAAGCCGCTACATCGTTGTAAAAGCAGCAATATTCTCGGCGGCTTTCCAGTCGGCAATTTTCCCATATAACAAGATTTCGGGCCAATCGGCATAACACCGATATTGGATATAAAATACGCCGCTACTTGATTTTGGCGGAAACCGCCCAAATTTTCTCTCGTGCCTTTATTTGGCGCGTCTTTACGCCGATCCAGCCTATTACCCCTTGAAATAGCAGGGAATAGCCTTATCTGGCATGAGTTATTGAACATAGCATTGATATTGGGGGTTTTGAATGCAAGACAACGAGAAGCAAGCCGCGACCGATCCGGACACGACCGATCAGGTGCAAAGCGCCGCCGAAGCGCAGACGCCGGAAGCTGCTGTCGAAAACGCGCTGGAGCAACGGCTCAATGCGGCCGAGGCCAAGGCCGCCGAGATGCAGGACGCCTATCTGCGCGCCAAAGCCGAGGGCGAAAACATTCGCCGTCGCGCGCAGGAGGATATCGCCCGCGCCCATAAATTCGCGGTGGAAAGCTTTGCCGAAAGCCTGCTGCCGGCCAAGGACAGCCTGGAAATGGCGCTGTCCATCGAAACGCCGTCGATCGAGTCCTTGAAGGAAGGCGTCGCGATGACGCTCAAGCAACTATCGTCAGCCTTCGAAAAGAACAAATTGCAGGAAGTCAGCCCGGCCGTCGGCGAAAAGCTGGACCCGATGAAACATCAGGCAGTGTCGACGGTTCCCGCCGCACAGGAACCCAATACCGTGGTGACCGTGTTGCAAAAAGGCTACACCATTTCGGACCGGCTGTTGCGTCCGGCTATCGTCACTGTTGCGCAATAACGATAAGAATCAAATTTGCGTCGCATTGTCTTGAAAGCCGGCGGGTATGACGCATATTAAAAACAAGTGAATTCAAGTTATCCCGTCTAGTCTTAAAGGAAAAAATCATGGGTAAAGTTATTGGCATCGATCTGGGCACCACCAACTCCTGCGTTTCTGTGATGGAGGGCGGGCAGCCCAAGGTAATCGAAAATTCGGAAGGCGCGCGCACCACGCCGTCTATTGTGGCCTATCAGGATGATGGCGAGATCCTCGTCGGCGCACCGGCCAAGCGCCAGGCCGTCACCAATCCAAAAAACACTGTCTACGCCGCAAAGCGGCTGATTGGGCGCAAGTTCGACGAAAAGGAAGTGCAGAAGGATATTTCCCTGATGCCTTACGAAATCATCCGTGCGGACAACGGCGACGCCTGGGTTGCCGTCGGTAGCGGCGAGAGCAAGAAGAAGCTGGCGGCGCAGCAGATTTCGGCCCAGGTGCTGATGAAGATGAAGAAAACCGCCGAAGATTATCTGGGCGAAACAGTCACCGACGCCGTGATTACCGTGCCGGCGTATTTCAACGATGCACAGCGCAACGCGACCAAGGATGCCGGCAGAATCGCCGGCCTGAACGTGTTGCGGATCATCAACGAACCGACCGCCGCCGCGCTGGCGTTCGGCATGGACAAGTCCGAAAAGGGCGATCGCAAGATCGCCGTCTATGACTTGGGTGGCGGCACCTTCGACGTGTCGGTCATTGAACTGGCCGATGTCGATGGCGCAAAGCAGTTCGAAGTGATGTCGACCAACGGCGACACTTTCCTCGGCGGCGAGGACTTCGACCAGCGCATCATCGATTACATCCTGGACGAATTCAACAAAATCAACGGTATCGACCTGCGCAAGGACGCGATCGCGCTGCAGCGCATCAAGTCGGCGGCCGAACGCGCCAAGATCGAATTGTCGTCGACGCAACAAACCGAAATCAACGAACCGTACATCGCGCAGGGCAACGCCGGTCCGATGCACCTGAACCTGAAAATCACCCGCGCCAAGCTGGAATCGCTGGTCGAAGAGCTGATCAACCGCACCATCGAACCATGCCGTATGGCGATCAAGGACGCCGGCATCAAGGTATCGGACATCGACGACATCATCCTGGTCGGCGGCATGACCCGTATGCCGAAGGTGCAGGAAATGGTCAAGAGCTTCTTCGGCAAGGATCCGCGCCGCGATGTCAATCCTGACGAAGCGGTTGCCGTCGGCGCCGCCATCCAGGGTTCGGTGCTGTCGGGCGATCGCAAGGATCTGCTGTTGCTGGACGTGACGCCGCTGTCGCTGGGTATCGAAACCATGGGCGGCGTGATGACCAAGATGATCCAGAAGAACACCACCATCCCGACCAAGTTCAGCCAGGTGTTTTCGACGGCCGACGACAACCAGCCGGCCGTGACCATCAAGGTGTTCCAGGGCGAGCGTGAAATGGCTGCCGGCAACAAGGGCCTGGGCGAGTTCAACCTGGAAGGCATCCCGCCGGCATCGCGCGGCACGCCGCAGATCGAAGTCACCTTCGACATCGACGCCAACGGCATCCTGCACGTAGGCGCCAAGGACAAGGCTACCGGCAAGGAAAACAAGATCACCATCAAGGCCAACTCCGGCTTGACCGAAGAAGAGATCCAGAAGATGGTGCGCGACGCCGAAGCGAATGCCGAGGAAGACAAGCGCCTGAAGGGAGTGGCTGAAGCCCACAACCAGGGCGATGCACTGGTCCATTCGACCAAGAAATCGCTGGCGGAATACGGCGACAAGCTGGAAGCCGGCGAAAAGGCCAGCATCGAAGCAGCGATCAAGGAACTGGAAGAAGTATTGAAGGGCAGCGACAAGGCCGCCATCGATAACAAGACAGCCGCCTTGACCACTGCCGCGCAAAAGCTCGGCGAAAAGATGTACGCTGACATGCAGGCGCAGCAAGCTGCCGCCGGCGGCGCTGAAGCCGGTGCTGCAGGTGCGGAAGCCAAGCCGAAAGAAGACGACGTGGTCGACGCCGACTTCAAGGAAGTGAAAGACAAGTAAGATCTTCGTCAGCGCCGGTTTGCAATTTAAACAGCAAACCGGCGCGAAGACGCGCCGGGCAGATGCTATTGCAGCACTGTTCGGCGTTTTCGCTTAAACAACAGGGTGCAAAAAGATGGCGAAGCGTGATTTTTACGAAATACTGGGTGTTGCGAAAAACGCTACTGATGAAGAAATCAAGAAGGCGTATCGCAAGCTCGCAATGAAGCACCATCCGGACCGCAATCCGGATAGCAAAGGTGCGGAAGAAAAATTCAAAGAGGCGAAAGAAGCCTACGAAATGCTGGCCGATCCGCAAAAGCGCGAGGCCTATGACCGCTATGGCCATGCCGGCGTCGATCCCAACATGGGCGGCGGCGGTGGCGGCGGCGGTTTTGCCGATGCCTTCGGCGACATCTTCGGCGATATTTTCGGCGGCGGCGGTGGCCGCGGCGGCCGTGGCGGTGGACCGCAGGTGTATCGCGGCGCCGACCTGCGCTACAACCTCGAAATCACGCTGGAACAAGCCGCGCACGGTTTCGACACCACGATCCGGGTCCCAAGCTGGGACGAGTGCGAACCCTGCCACGGCAGCGGCGCCAAACCCGGCACCGAGCCGGTCACCTGCCCGACCTGCGGCGGCCACGGCCAGGTCAGGATGCAGCAAGGTTTCTTCAGCATCCAGCAGACTTGCCCGAAATGCCACGGCAGCGGCAAGATCATTCCTGAACCTTGCCCGTCGTGCGCTGGCGCCGGCCGCATCAAGCGCAACAAGACGCTGGAAGTGAAAATCCCGTCCGGCATCGACGACGGCATGCGGATCCGCTCTTCCGGCAACGGCGAGCCAGGCATGAACGGCGGCCCGACTGGCGACCTGTATGTGGAAATCCACATCAAGCCGCATGCGGTGTTCCAGCGCGAAGGCGACGATCTCCATTGCGAAATGCCGATCTCATTCGCCAAAGCAGCGCTGGGCGGTGAAATCGAAGTGCCGACATTGAACGGCAAAGCTTCCTTCACGATTCCCGACGGCACCCAGTCCGGCAAGACTTTCCGCTTGCGCAGCAAGGGTATCAAGGGCGTGCGCTCGGGTTATGCCGGCGACCTGTTCTGCCACGTCGTGGTAGAGACTCCGGTCAAGCTGAGCGATCGTCAAAAGGAACTGCTGCAGGAGTTCGAGCAGCTGACCAGCGAAGGCGGCGCCAAGCATAGCCCGCAGAGCAAGTCCTGGAAAGACAAGGTAAAAGAGTTCTTCGAGTAAGCCTATCTGCTCCTGGCCTCATGAAAGCCGTCAACCGTACAAGGTTGGCGGCTTTTTTCATGGCCGGCTGCCTCAGGCACGGGCGGACTGCCTAATCATCGTTAACAAATTCTTTATTGCATAATTTTGTCCAGCTCACTATTCTGTATAGGGTAATAATAAAACGATCGTTCTTTTATTTCCGATCAATACAAACTCCATATACAAACATAGGGGGAGACATGAAAGTAGTTGCTCGTTTGAAGCGTGCAGGGGCTTGCGCCTGCGTATTGTCCGCGCTGTTGCTGGCGCAAAGTGCATTGGCGGTAGACGTCGCCGGCGTCAAGATCGAAGAAACGGCAAAAGTCGGCAACCAGGACTTGAAGCTGAACGGCGCCGGCATCCGTTACAAAGTGATTTTCAAAGTCTATACGGCGGCGCTCTATCTCTCCGACAAGAAAACCACGGTGCCGGACGTGCTGGCAGCTCCAGGCGCGCGCCGGATCGAACTGGTGATGCTGCGCGACGTCAGCAGCGAAGATTTCAGCCGTGCTTTCATGAGCGGCATCCAGAACAACGTCGACAAGGCGGACAAGTCGAAGATCGTCAACCAGTTGCTGAAATTCGGCGAACTGTTTGCCTCGATCCCGGAGCTCAAGAAAGGCGACGTCATGACCACCGACTGGATTCCCGGCGTCGGCACCCAGATCCACTTTAACGGCAAGCCGGTGTCGGAGACGCTGCCCGACCTGGTTTTCTACAACTCCTTGCTGAAAATCTGGCTGGGTGAGAAACCTGCCGATAGCAAGCTGAAGCTCTTGTTGTTAGGCCAGACCGGATAGGGTGCGCCAAAGGGAATGCTGCATATCGGATAAAAGCCGATGGCAATAGCTAACTTTCTATAAAATAAGGCCCAGGATGTCGTGCATATGTTGTAAAAACACTATGCAGATGGAACTTTATTGAATAGAAAACGATGACAGCAAACAACAAGCAATCCCTGACCAGAGAAGACCTTTTCCAGAGAAACCGTGAGTGGGCGGCGGCAATTACCGCCCGCGATCCGGGGTTTTTCAAAAAACTGGCGTCGCAGCAGGCGCCGGAGTATTTCTGGATCGGGTGTTCCGACAGCAGGGTGCCGGCAAATGAATTGCTGGGCTTGCTGCCGGGTGAGCTGTTCGTCCACCGCAA
>JAQGLY010000073.1 GCA_028292625.1 Herbaspirillum sp.
GGAGTCGCCTGCGCGTGAAGAAGAAACAGCGACAATAGCGAATCAGTTTGCTGAAATGGCCAGCATGCTGACCTTTGCATTAACGGTCGAGACACCTGCAGCGCTGGTCCGGCTGCTGGCCTGCCGACCGCACGCCAGCCTCCTGACAAAGTCCGGCACATTCCTGGTCTTCAAGAAAAAAGGGAAATGGGTTGATGCGGCAAAGCACGTTGGTTTGGCAAAAATAGAAGGGGAGGGGCTTAACGGCAGGGCCGAAGGTCACTATGCGGATTGCCGCCAGGCTTGGGATGCCATGGCGCAAACCGTCGCGAGCCGGGTACTCGCAGACCTGATCACCGAAGTGCAGCCCGTCCTTGAACGATTTCGCCAACACAAGCGTGCCACCGCATCGCTGGATTTCGACGACCTGATTTTTGCCGCCCGGGATCTGTTGCGTGACCATGACCGAGTGCGACTGGCACTTGCTGGCCGTTTTGCGCACCTCCTGGTCGACGAGTTTCAGGACACCGATCCAATGCAGATGGAGATCTTTTGGCGGTTATGTGGTGAACAATCCGATGGCGTCGCGGCGCACGATTGGGAAAATTTTCGAATTCGCCCGGGCGCACTGTTTCTCGTCGGCGATCCGAAACAGGCAATCTATCGATTCCGCGGTGCCGATGTAAATGCCTATTTACGAGCTCGCGATGCATTCACCGCACAAGATCCGGCTGGTGTCGTGTCGATTTCAACAAATTTCCGCTCGTGCGCGCAGATTCTCACGTACGTAAACGAGCGGTTCGAAGCAATATTATCCAACGCTGGTCAACCCGGCTTTACTGCCCTTGATGCTTTCCATCCCGATCGTGAAAATGGCCCCTGCATCGCAGCACTTGATATAGCCATTGCTAACGACGACGGAAAAGCTTCGGCCGAACAGCGACGCGATGGTGAAGCCGAAGCGGTTGCCGCAATGTGCGCCTCGCTCATCGGCAGCGAAATGATCATTGACCGCAAAATAGGTGGGCAGCGTCTTTGTAAGCCCGGCGACATCGCGTTGCTGGCACCGACCGGAAGCGATTTGTGGCGTTACGAAGAAGCACTGGAGCGTCATGGCATTCCAGTCGCGACGCAAGCCGGCAAGGGATTTTTCCGGCGTCAAGAAATTCAGGATTTGATCGCGCTGACGCGCGTGCTTGCCGACCGGCGTGACATGCTTGCTCTAGGCGCCTTGCTCAGAGGTCCGCTCGTCGGTTTAACTGAAGAAGAACTGCTTGATATCGTCTGGACGCTTCCGCCAGTGACCGACGATTTGGGCGCATTGCCACGTTTGAATCTCGGCATTGACCCGCAAATCGTTGCGCATCCTCTGGCACGAGACGTGCTGGAAAGACTCAAGGCGCTTTCGCTGCGCGCAAACGCCACTACGCCGCATCAGCTCCTGTCCCAAGCCATTGATATGCTGCGCGTGCGACCAATTCTCCTCGAACGTCATCGCGGTCAGGCAGAGCGAGCGTTGGCCAATGTTGATCTGTATGTCGGCCTGACTCAAGCGTACGCGGTGCGGGGCCTGCGTGCCTTCGCCCAAGCTATGACAACTGCATGGACCGACGAATCGCGCGCAGCCGAAGGCCGGCCCGATGCGCAAGAAGACTCGGTCGTCCTCTACACCATGCATGCCGCCAAGGGGTTGGAATGGCCGATTGTCGTACCGATCAATACGATGACGGTAGTCATGCCGCCGGACAGCGCTATTACCGACCGGGCAGATGACCAGTTTTATTGTCCCGTGCTAGGCGTATACCCGGTGGGCTACGAGGCGGCTCGTGATGCGGAAAAAGCCGAACTCGAACGAGAGCGGATTCGCCTCTGGTATGTCGCTACGACCCGGGCCCGCGAATTGCTCGTGATCCCCCGGCTCGATGTCGCACCGGCAAATACGGCCTGGCTCGCCCTGCTCGACCTGTCCCTAGCTGCTCTGCCTCCGCTAGACTTGTCACATTTGCCCGCACAAGTAGGTGGCGGCACGGTCCCCGCCATCAACCAACAAACTAGGGAAGCGTTTGCTCTGGAAGCCGCTACGATCACCGGGCGACACCACCGCTTGAGCTGGCTTGCGCCAAGCCGCGACGAAAGCGCTATCGGTCCCGTCATGCAACCACAGGCAACCGGTAATGTGCTCTCACCCGATGATGACGACCTGGCGCAGGACGACGCCAGTTTGGACATACAAGGCGGCCGCGAACGTGGACTGGTCCTTCACAAGCTCCTCGAGGAAGTCTTGACCGGCGAAACGGCCGATGATCCGTCGGCGCTCACGGCGCGTGCGACTATCCTCATTGCCGCACTGGGGCAGCAACCGGTCGAGGATCCCGCAATCGGCCTGTCTGCCATCGAAATCGCCGGATGCGTAACCCGTACGCTGATCCTCCCGGATATCGCAGCCTTGCGTCCGACACTGGTTCCAGAATTTACCGTCTATGCAGCCACTTCGGTGGAGGAAATCGAGCAGATTGCCACCGGCATTACGGATGCGGCGAGTTTTGATGCGAACGGAAAAGTGCAGGTGATTATCGACTGGAAAAGTGACGTCAACCCAACGCCGGAAACCATCGCGCACTACCACTCGCAGGTTCGAAACTACCTCGAAATGACGGGAACCGAACGCGGCTTGATTGTCCTTGTGACGTCGGGCACCGTCATTCCGGTCATGTTGGTGGACGGCATCACTGAACCAAGCCTGTTAGCGGCAATTCGAACTTGACCCAGATGCGAATCCCTGTGGATGGTCAAAAAGACGTCGGCATCGACAACGATACTTAGTATGCGCTCTCTTGTTGATCATATAATAAGCGCCTTTGTATGTGCAGTCGAACGGTAGATGGAGCCAATGTGTACAACAAAAATCTCGACCAGTTTTTGATGTTTTATAGCCAGTCCGAGGCTGGGAATGGCCTTACGCGAGGGCTGGATTCAGATATTTCGCGCCGAACCTATGTGCCCACGAAGCTCGACCGCGAATTGTTGGGCGCGGTCTTGGCGGGCTCGCTGCGGTTAGTCATCCTGACTGGAAATGCCGGTGACGGTAAGACGGCTTTCATTCAAAAACTGGAAGAGCAAGCGGAATCGCGTGGCGCAGAAAATCACATAAGAAATAACTTGGGGGCGAAATTCACCCTCAATGGTCGTGCGTTCAGCGCGCTCTATGATGGCTCTGTCGAAACCTCCGATCAAAGCAACAAAGAAATGCTAGCGAGTTTCTTTGCCGAGATGGCTGGGGATGCGCCCCCGGGTGGTTCAACATGCCTGGTTGTCGCTATGAATGAAGGCAAGCTAAGGGATTTTCTTTCCCATGTCAAAGGATTTAGTTGGCTCGGAAAGACCCTGTTCTCCCATTTGGACCATGGGACGGTACTCCCGGATCAAATAGTTCTCGTCAACCTCAACCTTCGAGCGGTGGTAGATGCCGATGCAGAGCAATCCGACGGTTTGTTTGATCAAATTCTCGACCGCTTTGTTGCGGAGGAATTCTGGACGGACTGTGATGGCTGTCCGGCCCGCAATCGGTGTCCGGTGAAATTCAATGTGGACACCTTTCGGACTCGACCGATAGGTGGCATAACTGAAAAGGATCTTGAGGTCGCAGTGGAATTAAACGAGTCGGCGAAGTTGGCAAGAGCACGGTTCAAGGTGATTTTCCAGATACTGCACTTCCGCAAACGGATTCATCTCACGGTCCGTGATTTGCGCTCGGCACTTGCGTACACCTTATTCGGCAAGAAAACATGCGCACAGATCGACGCTGAAGTTCGATCCGACACATCCGACTTCACGCGGAGTTTTTACTTCAATGCCATGTTCGATCCGAACGAAAAAGATCGAGTTATCGGACTACTGCGCGAGTTTGATGTTGGTTTGGCAGCATCGCCGTCGCTAGACAGTCAATTGAGTTTTACGCGCCCCACATCCCCTGATTTCAAGAATCTTTTTCATTCGTTTCAAAATCATCGCAACCCTTCCAAAGGTAGGAGTGACTCCGATCAAATTGACTTTGCCGAGCTCTTTAGGCAAAAGCCGCAAAGTCTCGATGCTCGAACCCCCGAACGCCTTGAGGCTGCGAAGCGATATGTGCAGGCTGCGCGAAGGAAGCTCTATTTTGAAGGCCGTTTTCCAGATGAAAACATCAAAGAAAAGACGATGCCATCGCAGCTACTTCCATACGATAACCTAACGGACTTTTTTTCCTTTATCGCCAGCGGTACAGACGCGGGTGGTCGCCTCAAGGAGGCTATTATTCTTGCCATTAGTCGCAGCGAAGCCATCTATGACGGTCAGCGAGGAAAGGAAAATATCTGTATCCGTACACGTCACAACGCGGCGTCTCAAGTCAAAGCATTCTTCGTTTATCCGGCGGACCAATTCGCATTATCACTGCCCGTTGCGGGAACACAAGGTCGGTTCATTGAGTTTCTTCCGGCAAACATCGTTTTACAGCATGTTGAACGTAACGTGACTCTTGAGATTTCGCTTGATTTGTATGAAATGCTGATGCGTATTCGTGACGGATACGTGCCAGCGGCGGGAGAGATGCGAGCCTTCTTTCTCAACTTGTTGATGTTCAAGAAGCAGCTCATGGCAACTCCCTCAGAACGGTTACTCATAACCGACAATGACTATCGGATTTACCAACTCACCCGCACCAGCAGTAATGGGGTGGTGCTCAGTTCACTGACCTAAGATCGAAAGACGTCATGGCGCGCGCCCAGAATAAGAATCTCCTAACCCGAACACAGAAGCTGTTTCGCATGGATAGCGTCTATCCTTTAGACGCTAATAATCTCATTGTTGACGAGGCTGTCAGTCGCCTGTTCGTCTATATGCGTACCGGCGGACGGCAGATCGTAAGAACAGACAAAGCGATCTACACAGATGATACCGAAGACGCTGAGAGCGCAAAGGCTATTCTTCATGCTGCTTTGGAAAATAATCCGGAGAAATTTAGTGGAATCAATGACGATGAACGCAAGGCGCTGATGACTGCATGGGTCGAATCGAATTTCGCTCTTATGTCACGTCGTGGCAAGAGTGGTAAGGGTGAATATCGCGTCTCCAGTCTGCGGCCTCTTCATTTTGCTGTAATCAAGCTATTCAATCCGCAAGTGAAGCGGCAGGATCGCTACCTCAGCGACTTTTTCTACAATGCGATCAAAGACGACCCCGAGCTGACAACCAACGCCGACTCTCTGTTTAAGCAGTTTTTTGGTGTAGGTGTTCGTACTCACGGCGACAACGATTATCGGATCGATGAAGCCAGTCTAAAGAAGCTATCGGATGACAAGCAGCTTGACATCGAGATGTTGTTTCTGCTGCGTTTGCTTGAGCCCTTCCCAACAGATACGTTCGGCTCCCGTGCTCAGGATCAAGTTCAGAGCTTCTCGTACTTGTGTCCGGAGCAGATCGACCTTTTGAGGCAAGACCTGAAACTGCTCTTTCTGTACAAGGACCATATTCCACGGCGTGAACTTATTAACTACATGACCACGTTGATGGTATTTCATGCGTCACTATACTTTTATCAAACCGTACGTATTACGAATTCCATGGTCCGAGATGGCAGATTGCCTCCTGCGCGCGGATCAACACCGCAGCCCGGTGAGCATCGCACCAACGCTCCATTCGATCTCGATTTTTTTTGCGACCTTACGAATGGCCATGACCTAGTCGTTGATGAACTTGCTAAGAACTGCTTCACTTCGCATTTCAAGGAGATTGAACAGTACTTCAAATCTGCGTTTTACATGAAAAAGTTAGAGGACTATGCGGGACCGTCACTCTCGCCGGAACAACGAAAGGAGCGGGGGCGGCCCTATGTGGAGTTGTTGCTCAAGGCATTCGGACCGAGTGCCATGCGAGATGGACATTTTAATCGGGACATCCAAGACATTCGAGAGCGGGGTTTCGACGAGGAGACAGAGCAATATAACCCAGAGGTGGAGCAGATCATTGAGATTAGCAACCAACGCGGGCTTGACAAATTGCAGACGTTCGTCGAAATTCTTTCTCACTTCCAGTACGGCACGCTTCGCGAGCAACACCGTAAGCTCCTTGCCGGTCTGTGCGGGACAGATCTCGATCGTGGCTTCATGGCGGGACGTGGGCGTACTCGGCGGAAATATGTCTTGGGTAACGAGTTACTGGAGGTTCTTATCCAGCTTGCCGTGCTTGACCGTCGCGTTGATGGAACATGGCAATCTCGCCCCATTCCGATTCAAGATTTTGTCGATTGGATGCGCGGCCGTTACGGGTTGCTAATTGACACGTTGGGTCCTAGCCAAAAAGACGACGAACAGACTAATCGCGCAAGAGCGACCAACCTTCTGGCGTTGAAGACGCGCCTGCGTCAGCTGGGATTTTTCACGGATTTATCGGACGCATCGAATTCACAAGTTATTGTTCCTCGTTTTCAAATTGCAAGCTTACAGAGCGGGTTGCCAAAGGCATCCTAGATAGAATGGACAAGAAATGAGCAAGAAGGCTGCATTAAAAAAGCAAGATGCATATAAAGTGGAAACGGAGCCAGCTGCAGGCATGGGCATTGAGGACACTGCTTCTGAGTATGAAGTCGAAGCGGGTCAAGTCGTTGATTTGGTCAACGGCCGCGCGGTTAAGTTCACCGAGCTAGAGCAGATTCGTCAGGAAGAGGAACGCAAGCTGCTTGAGGAATTCGGTTATCCGGAGGAGACAAAAGCTGACCTGATAAGACTCGATTTTCGCATCCAGCCGCGCCAACTCAAGCCCCGCCGGTTCTCACTCGTACTTCTCCGACCTAAAGTTAGCGTAGAGGATGATGCCGAACGCATTCATACGCTAATTGACATTCAGAAGCCGAAGACAAAGGCCGAGGATTCGAAGAAGGGCGCGGAGCTCACTGCTGAATACCTCCGCGATACCCCAAAGGCAGAGTTCGCGATCTGGACCAACGGAATCGACCGCGTGGTCTATTGGAAGGAATCGGGTAAGATCAAGATCCGTTCGGTTTTGGTCAATGACATCCCGCGGTTTGGTAAAGGGCCAGAAGACTGTTTTGCGCAAGGTAAGTCGGCATTGCGTATTGCCGGTGGGCTGTCCTTGCGGCAAGCATTCCAGCGATGCCACGATTACATCTACGCTCATCGTGGCGGCTCCAACGAGACAATTTTCTGGGAATTCCTCAAGATTGTTTTTGCCAAGATTCAAGACGAACGCAATCTTCAAAAGGCGCATGCCGAAGGCAAGAATGCTGACCGCTTGTTTCGAATCGCGAATCTTGAAGAGAGCAACGATGACGCTAAGGCTGAGCATGTCAAGGCTCGACTCGATCAGTTATATCACCAAGTTCGAAATCAATACCCTGAGCTTTTCGGTGCGCAAGTCGAAACCGTCGACCTGCCAGCACCGATCATTTCCTTCGTCGTTGCTCAGCTCGCCGAGTATGACTTTTTGGGGTCTTCGGTGGACGTCAAAGGCGAGGCATATGAGGCGATCGTTGGTAAGAATCTACAGGGCACACGGGGGGAGTTTTTCACTCCGCGTAATGCCGTGAAGGTGGGTGTCCGTATGCTTGATCCGGAACCAGGCATGAAGTGTATTGATCCGACGTGTGGTACCGGTGGTTTCATTGTAGTGATTCTCAACTACATGGCGGAGAAAATTCGTGCCGCTATGAGGGTGGAGGGACTTGATCCAGATAACAGTGGACTCACCGAATACAATCATCGTCTACGCCAAGTTGCACAGAATGTTTTCGGGCTTGATATTAATCCAAATCTGGTTCGAGTCGCTCGCATGAACATGCTAATGAATAACGACGGCCAAGGCGGTATTACACATTTAGATTCCCTTGGACCGCCCGAGAAATGGCGTTTACCGCAAGGCATCGTCAATCACTATCAACAGGATGGAAGTTGGAAGCAGCGGAACCTCGAAGAATATTTTCGAGAGCAGCTTCAATTTGGCACCTTCGACATCATTGCGACTAATCCACCGTTCGGCGCTAAGATCAAGATTGAGTCTGAGGCTGTGCTTTCCCAATATGATCTTGCGCGTAAATGGATTTATGACGATGGCCGCTGCACTTGGACCAGTACACCGGTCCTTCAGACTGCCGTCGCCCCTGAAATTCTTTTTTTGGAGCGTTGCGTTAAGTTGCTTAAACCAGGTACGGGGAAACTTTGCATCGTGGTTCCCGATGGACTTCTCGGGAACCCAGACGACGAATATATTCGTTACTGGCTTCTCAAACATTGCGAGGTGCTTGCATTGGTCGATATGCCAGTGGAGTTGTTTCTGCCAAAAGTTGGCATGCAGACTCATCTGGTATTTCTACGTCGTAAGAGCACGGACGAAATGAACGAGGAGAGCCTCGCGGGAACGCCCAAAGATTATCCGATTTTCATGGCCATTGCAAAGAAAGTCGGAAAGGACCGTCGCGGCAATCATATCCATAAGCGTGACAAAGAAGGTCGGGTGCTTGACCAGTTCCGAAAGTTTGAAGGTCAAGATTTGTATGAGATATCGCGTCGTTCAACGGTGCTTCAGTTCGAACCAGAAGTGGACGAACACGGACGAATGATCGATGACGACTTGCCATTTATTGCGAAGGCGTATCACGAATTTCTAGCCCTGAAGATAGCCGGTAAAGTGAACTATGAAGACTAAGTTCGCGAACGGCGATATTTTTGGACTGCTAAAGAAATTTTCTAAGGCGGACATTTTTGCTCGCCCAGCGTCATCCGTCGTTCAAGGCGCCCTTAGGTTGGAGGCCGGATTCTATGGCTCCGACGGCTATCGCGCGCTTCAGGCAATGGAAGAGTCCGGTTTTAAGATAGGCCGAGTAGTTGATGTTGCCGGTGTGCGGTGGTTTGGACCATTCGCGCGCACATACGTAGCTGACCAGACGGTGGGGGTTCCATTTTTGACCAGCTCGACAATGCTCGTAGCAAGCAATTTGCCTGAGAAGTTCATTTCGACAGCACTTACCCGTGACCTAGAGCGACTGATGGTCTCGGAAGGGACGATTCTAGTATCTTGTTCAGGCACAATTGGTAACGTCGCGGTTTGCACGACGAATGTAGATGGATTTGCGCTTTCCCAAGATGCAATACGGGTTGATGCAAAGCAAGACATCGATCGTGGCTTGATTTATGTTTTATTGCTAAGTCCACTCGGACGATTTCTCGTTATGCGGAATAAATCAGGATCGGTTATCGAACATCTGTATGCCGCCGATATTGAGTCTTTACCGCTTCCTGTGTTGCCGAAAAGGTTGAGGCACGAAATCTCTGCAATGATTCGCCAAGTATGCGATCTCCGAGTGAGAGCAAATCTCGCTCTACAAGAGGCTAATCGCCGTATCACCGTACTAGACAATGTCGGAACGGATTCGGCCGGTGTATTTCCCGGCAATCCGAGCGTTGCCTCTTTCGTAAGACGGGCAAGTGACGTACATAACGCCGCAGAGCGAGAAGGGTGCGCTCGACTAGACGCAACGTACTATGCTCCCGGAGTTCAAAAGCTAAGAAATCAATTGCGCGCGGCAGCAGCTTTTCGGCTCGTTGATATTGCGGTAAAGGTTATATTGATTGGGAAGACTTTTGTCGAAGGTGTTAACAAGGTTGAACGCGATTTTGGCGTTCCGTACTTCACAGGAAAAGAATTGTTTAAGACAAGGCCATTGCCGGAAACGTTTATTACGTGTCGGCGCAAAGAGGTAATTGATCGCCTACTAGTCCGCCGTGGGACGACGTTAATTACTTGCGCAGGAACCGTTGCCAAAGTTATGTATGTAAGTGGTGCTCTTGATGGTTCTGCCGTTACTCATGACGCAATCCGTGTGATCCCAGGAGCGGATATGCACCCTGGATACGTTTATGCTTATCTTGCTTCTCCTGGAGGACAGGCGCAATTGAGTCGGTGCTCATACGGATCCGTCATTCCCAGACTTTACCGGACGCATGTCGAAGAAATTTTGATTCCACGACCAAATGATCAAGGTGTCGAAATTGGGCAGATGGTTGATAACGCATTCGATCTAAGAGATGAAGCATTAGAAATCGAAAATGTCGCAGTTGAGACGTTCCTGCGCGCTTTGAAGCAGGGCCGATCCGCAGTCGAGCAAGAATGGGGCGAGGAGTATTAGACGTATGAGCACAGGACAAGAGCTTTACCGCCTGGACGAAGTTCGAGTGGCGGAGGAATACGTCGAAGGGTTATTTAGCCAATTAAGAACATTCCTGCTATGCAAGCATGCAGGTCATTGCCAGCGAGTCGACTATCTTCCTTTGGCGGTCCTTGAGCTGCTTGGTGAACGACTAATCTGGGACGAGGAGCTTAAGGCTCAGGGCGTCGTCTGTCGGGTTATTTCCAGTGAGACGGATGGGTTGAAGCTAAAGCCATGGGAAGTCACGGGCAGTGGTGCAGTGGCTCTGCGCGAGGATGCGACTTACGGCAGGGTCAAGGTGTTTTGTGCTCTTTTCCCTGCGGGTATCCGCCTAGCCGAAGAGGATTCTCTCAATGTAGCCACTTTCAAAACTGACGATGCCGAGAGTTTTGACATACGTAAGTCACTGAAAGAACATTTGTTTGCATTGGTTGCAGCTCTACCTTCTGAAGAAGCAATAATTCTGAAATCCATTCTTAACTCGGATGCAGTTCGCCCACGTAACGTCGTTGAGAAGTTGCGCTATGTGCTCAGCGTTATTGGCGAGCGTGATCGCAGCGAGCAGCCTGTAACATGGGAAGTTGCGGGTGCCTATTTGTATGAGGTCCATCTTATTCCAGATTTTGGTCTCACAGAACAGGCTGTGTCCCTTCAGCTGGAACGCAATGCAGCGTGCACAAAGATCTTGCTTGACGGGGAGAAGGACCTGTCGGCAAATATTTTACGGCTTGCAGAAGACCAGGGTCTGCTCGACGAGGAGATACGCAGGAATCTTGCAGTCATCCTAACTGGCGAAGCAATCCTAAAACCCGACACCTGGTTACCACCAATTTGCCATGACCCGGTCATTCGGGACAAGCTGTCGTTCGACGCTTGGGATTTCAAGAATACAATAATCGATCTGAAAGTTGAGCTTAAGCCACTGCAAGACCCAAAGAATCCAAACAAGATTGCAAAGGGACTTGCGCTCAAGGGTGGGAGCCTTGCCAACGATGGTGTGAAACCGATCCAAATTAGTTGGACGGTTTCACCGCAGAGTCCTCCAGAATTGGCGGGATTTAGAGTGACCGTGATTCGGATAGCGGAGGACGGAGCAGAGGCGGACGTTATCGCACCGCAGTCTATCGGTGCGAAACGCAAATCGTTTATGGTGCCGATCGCGGACAATAATCTCGATGCCGACGAGAAGTGTATTGCAAGGATCCGCATCCAGTGCTTAGCTAAGGGTGGCACACCAATACTCAACGCGGTTGATGTGTCGGAGGACTTCTGGATCGAAAACGGCGAAGAGTTCGCGCCACCGCCAGTTGACAAGGGCACGCGGTTGCGACATCTCGACGAGCTATCGTTTATGGCAACCTACGCTTCGGGCAAGGTCCATGAAGTGCGCAATCGAGGTTGGGATCCCGCGCGAAGCCACATTTACGTAGCTCGGCTAACCAATAACGACCGAGGTGATCTTGTCTTTAACCCGCTTCTGCTTGGTCTGGAGCGAGAGATTTTGCGAAATCCTGAGACGCTTGGGATACTCGAAGCGAACTTGGTAAATCGACGGGTGGGCGAATTGGTGGATTTCAAGCCCTTAAAGCTAGCACCTATCGTCAATCAGATCGCAAACAATTTTTACAAAACACGGTCGGCGCTTTTCGGTGTCATCGCAGATGGGGAGGAAGGAACTGGTGTGGTCGCGATTGCCGACCTGCACTTACATGGCGAGAAAGTATTGACCTATGTCCAAAGCTACTTGGATCTGGTAAACGAGCTGTCTGCTCGAATTGAGAACGCGAGCGGCCCTGGAGGGATTAACTCTGTTTTGCACGACTTAGCACCGATCATGCGGATTGATACGGTTTTGATGCGCGTGGGTCCGTCCGACGCACCGATTGAAACGCTGCTATTTTCTCCCACCCACCCGCTGCGAATCCTATGGTTGTACCAGTTCGAGAGTTTTGTGCGGCGATGGATTGACCAGATGAAGGGCCGGAGCGCAGCCGAAATTAAACAACTGATCGCTTCTGATAGCTTGGATAAACTGGCTAACCTGAATATTCCAAATGCGCTGGCTTGGAATCAGCAAAACATCTTCGTCAATACCGACAGCGTCGATTTTTTTTGGAGCATTTTCCCGCATGCTAATTCGAAGGACTTGCGTACGGCGGTGAACGCCACGTTGCAAGTTCTTGGCGGAGTGCGGAGGGAGGTCATGACGTCCACAGTGACCCCGCGCCAAATCTCTTCCAAGATTGAACGGTACCTCTGCCATCATCCATACGTCAGCACACTCAAGATCAACGTCATTAATCCTGGCGATGCACAATTGCTGTTGGAAGCGGTTAAGCTGCTCCTTGAACTCCCTCTTTATCGAAAAATGAACTTTGATATAAAGTTCTTTGCGCCGAAGGGCACGCGTCACCAATTAATTGCTAATGCGTTCGATAGTCTAATGGAGCAGCGTGATGATGAGGAGATTGCTCGAAGCCGCGGAATTTCCGACACAGAGGAAGCGCTACTCCAGCCGAACACGAATCCGCTCTTCCCAAAACTAATCTACGCGAAGCATGTTATCGATGAACTACTAGAAAATACAGATTCAACGTTCGAAGCGCATTTGACATTCATAATCGATTATTTTGGAACCACCGTTGCGACGCGGCACCATGATGGCTTTCAAACGAGTTCTAGCCTATACAATTTATTGGCTGAGTACGTTACAGATTATACGGCTGGTAGTACGACAGCAACTTGGTCGCGGATGATCGCACCAAATCAATGTCCATCGCTTCTTATCGATGGGGCCACCGAATCGTTGTTCGGCGCGCATGACGGACTGTCGCATCTAACGGCTTGCTTTTTCGACTGGGGTAAAAGCCTCGATCGCTATGCCACAGTGCAACTCGAACTCACGGATGAAAATGGCAAGCATCATTTGAAGACCCTTCGTAAGATTCATGAAGGGTCGGACTGGGTATTCACGATCGATCGTAACTTTGGCATCGAATATTACGACAATCCTGTTCAGGGAGAGGCTAGTGGGTACCTTATTGACTACACACCGGAGTTCCTAGACTCTGTCTCGCACCGACTGATCATTTCAACCCATCACCGACATGAAATCGAAAGCATCTTGCGTGGCGGATTTTCTGCATTATTGAACCCGACAGGTGAGGAGGAAACTGAAGCCGTCAGTAGCTACACCGTTGCACGTGTGCTTCAAGTACTTAAATCAGTATCAGGAAAGTTAGCGCTAAAGCTGATCAATAATCCAGCTCAGGCGCAGGAAGTCATCGGATTGGCGCTAACTCGCTTGGCATTGGAGAAAGACGGACGTCTTGAGGGGCGCGTTTTGATTCCCGTGGATAGCCACATCGCACTTTTCCACCAGACGCCGAAGGAGCTGGAAAATAGCGAGTTGACGCTGAAGCGGACCGATCTGATGTTGGTCGACCTTCGTGGGCGAAAGCTGCATATCGATTTCATTGAGGTGAAAAACCGAAAGTACACTTCGCCTCAGGCCCTCATTGCGCTGCAATCGGAAATTCGGGAAAAAAACAAAAGCACAGAAGCGCATTTTCGCGCCCATTTCCTTGGCACGGACAAGAACAAACGATTCGATTCCGAAATTAAGAACAAAGAGTTGGCCAATATACTGCTGTTCTATTTTGAGCGGGCTCGGCGCTACGGGCTCTTTGAGGCGAAGGATGGGCAACTAAATTCAATCGATGTGGACGCCGACAAGGGTCTGGAGAAATTTTATCGAGGGCTTGAGGCAGTGGCGACTGGTTTGTGCGAAATGAGTTTTGGTCATGAGGGTGTCATCATCAATGGGTCGGCTGAATTTGAATTTGATCAAAAGGTGGTTCATGACAACAACATTCAGGTTGTTGGGCGCAAAGGTATCGCGAAACTCCTTGATCTAGTGCTGGAGGACGATGAGCCGGCTGGTGGCGAAGAGCATTTGCAACCAATGCCAAAATCTACTAGATCTATGTTCGAATTCGGTGTTGGTGCGCAAGAGGGTGTGGGTGGAGAAGGTGTACGCGGCGACGTTTCGAGTGCAACAATGCAGAGTGAAGAGCAAGCAGCTGTCTCAGAAGTCCTAGAGCTGATTCAAACTAGTCCGCCATCGGGATCGCTTCAATCTCTTCCCGAATCTCCGCATATTCCCGAGGCGCAAGTGGACATTGTCCATTCTATGGAGAGCATAAAAATTCACCTTGGGCGGAACCTAACCACTGGCGGGGACGCGCTGTGGGATCCATACACTGCTGTGCCTCAAAGACTCACGAATCAGCATGTGCTAATTGTTGGGAAAAGTGGATCTGGCAAGAGCGAGACTACTAAAGCGATGATCTGGGAACTTGCCGAACGAGGGATTCCTACCGTCATTTTCGATTTCCAAGGAGAATACGCGGAGGGTGATTTTTATGAAGCGACGCATCCTCAGGTATTCGATGTTATGGATGGACTTCCGATTAACCCGTTCGAGCTGCCAGTTGATCCCCTAACAAAAAAGAGGAAGTCTCCGCTTGAAATGGTGTTTCGTCTGGCAGATACGCTGAATACCGTATTTGCGGGATCGGGCGACATCCAATTGGGAATTTTGCGTGAAGCCATTGAAGAATGCTATGTTCAGCAAGGATTTAATCTCCAGGACTCGGCGACCTGGAGCCATGAACCGCCGACATTAGACATGCTCGCAGCGGTCTTAAACAGTTGGATCGTCGATCGTGGGGCCCAAGTTAAAAATCTTCAGGTCCGGCTGCAGCCGTTGTTCAAGAGTGGAATTTTCCGGCAAGGAAAGGCTGGCTTTGGATTCGACGACTTGTTCAAGCGGACAACTGTTTTGAAGATGACATCGGGTATAAAGGACCTAATGCTCGCTGCAAGTCAGTTCATGCTTGAGAAAATTTACGCGACCATGCTTGCAGCGGGACCTAGCAAGACGCTGCGCGCGATGGTCTGTGTGGACGAGGCGCATAAGCTGTGTGGAGACGAGACCGTCACGATGTTGATTAAGGAGGCTCGAAAATATGGACTGGGCGTCATCTTGTCGTCGCAGGAAACGAGAGATTTTCATCCGTCGATCTTCGCGAACACGGGAACGTTAATTGCACTAGCCTTAGAGGATGCTGATGCAACGGTGATGGCGCGCAACCTTGGACTGGTCGATAAGAGTGCGCAGAAGGCTGCGAAAGAGTTGATTTTGAATCAAGCGAACGGCAGAGCGTTGGTGCGGTCACAGCATTTTTTACCCTACGCAGAAATACAAATTGAATCGTTCGAAGAAAGGATTAAGAATTCTCGTCACCACTAGCGATGAAAGGTACTGCGCACTAAAATGCAGGGGAAAATACAATACCAGCGTGGCGTGAATGGTCGTGCCCCTGAATGCCGGTGGCGTACCAATTGGCGATTTGGGCGCGCATCGTTCCTCTGTCGATATGAACGTCGTCGGAAAAGCTTCCTTGCGTATCAGTGCCGCCGCTGACAACGCGGTGTCTTAGGGGGGATGTCGGGGCAAGCCAGTCGTGCGCGACCGCAATGGTAAACCTATGTGATCTATTTGCGCCCCATGGTCTTGGACCGGGCAATCTTCAGTCGAAATCCCCGGCGCATGCGCACTATCGATAAAAAACAGCTCACTTCCCAGATTGGCTTGAGGATGTTGATGGCATGGGGGCGAACCAGTAGCACGTCTTCTTCGATCCGCTGTCGTAGTCTTTCAACTGGCTTGGACAAGTAACATCGGAGATGCATCTGTAACCATCAGTGCTCCAGACATTCTTCCAAAGAATAATGACAAACGTTATCGATCGCAATACACGGTTGGAGGGACTTTATTTATTCCCGACGGACTTTATTTGTTTCCATCACAATTTGGAAGAATAATCCATAATTCGAATTATTTAGTTATTTTCAAAAAATTAACCTGAGAATAATCCATAATAATTGTCGCTATTTGGTAGCTGATCATTGAGATTACTTTGGATCGAGAGGGAGCAGATCTTCGATGTCGCCTTCGTTTAAAAAATTTTCCGAAGCAAACTCAGCTTGGGCTCTCTGACGAAAATTGATGTAAAAAGCCTGCTTTCTTCGTTGTCACGATAATTTGGGATGGGCGTTTAAGACTGGGCAGACACAACTAACAACTAGCCCTATGAACTGGGGAATTTATTTTATGCGGGCATAAATGAGTGCATCGGATATTCGACAAGAACTGAACGACTATTACACCTATCTCGTATTGACTGGCGCGTTAAAGGAGCAACCTGGCGGACCGCATGAGCAATTTCATAGCCTACTGACAAAGGTGCGTACTTTTATCGATACAGCAACGTCAAGTCAGCTTAAGGATCAAGGGAAGCTGCTACTACAGGCGGTCAAGCAGGCGGTTGAAGGAGGCGCGAAATTCCTACCTTATAAAATATCACCTCGTCAGATTGCGCAAGACTTTCGAGACCTAAGTGATCAGACCGATGTTTGGCGGCTCGGTGTGCCGTACGAGTGGCTTCAAGATCGATTCGCTTCTCAAGGAATCATGGCAGATCCGAGTTTGCCCCCTCACGCAAAAATTGGAATTGGAGTTCACGCAGGAAATGCGAGTGTGGAAGAGGTGTTCCTTCTTGAGGATATATATTTTCTACTTGTTCGGGCCGAGACCGCATTCAAGAGAATGAACGCGAAAGCCGATTTATTACATAAATCGATGCAAGAGTGGAAAGATGGGAGTGGCTACGAAACGTTAGCCATACTGAATGGTGAGGTTGGCACGTTCTCTCGATTGTCTGTTGTAAGCGCGGCAGCTTTTGTAGAAGCATTTGTAAACAGCGTCGGGTGGGCTGAGTCGACGCGTGGAATCCATCGTGGGGAAGATGATCGCGCTCAACTTAAGGGAACCCAGAAGGGCCACTATTTGTCGCTGGAAGCCAAGTTAGAGAAATTCCCAAAATTGATTCGCGGTGATGGTGCTACCCCAATTATCCTTTCAGATCCGAAGCAGGCGAAGGAGCCTTTCGTTAGCTTTCTCGCTGAAACAAAGGAACTCCGTGATGCGAGTATGCATTACGCTCCCGGAAAAGCAATGATCTGGCGCCCTCCTCAGGAATGGTTGGTATCAGCTCAAAGATCCTCGGAATATGCTGTGCGAGTAGCTGAAGCCTTTTGGACCGCCTGTTATCCCGGAAAGAAATTACCAAGCTATCTAAACGGTCTCGACCATGCAGCTCTCCTTAAGACTGCTCGTGAGCGTATAAAGCATGCTGATTCTGGGTACCCTTTTGCTTATGAAACAACAGTTTCTTGAACGACCACCTAACATTGTCTTAATGCAGATTCTGAGGGAACGAGAACAACGTATCTTGGAGCTGCAATGACTCCTCGATACGTTGTAAGTTTTTGATTTTTTTGAATTTATGCGTCTGTATTTTCTGTTTTATTTAAGTTCACCAAAGGCATCTACTTCCTTCTAGGATTCCATTCTCCTCGTTCTGAAGTGCGGAGCGATTGGCGGCGTTGCCGGCGTTCTCTACTGTCTTCGCGGTGTATACCTCAATAAGGTGTATATAAAAGATGGGATAGCGACTGGTATGTTTGGTACGTCTTCATAGCTGGCTATCCTGAATCAAGGATAGAGCTATATTTTTCAGGATAGAACTTTATTCGTTGGGATGAAACTTTATTTGTTGTCGACACACTGATTCCATCCCACCCACCACCTACTCCACCGTCACCGACTTAGCCAAATTCCGCGGCTTATCCACATCCGTCCCGCGCGCCAGCGCAGTGTGATACGCCAGCAGCTGCAACGGCACCACATGCAGAATCGGCGACAGCAATCCATAATGCTCCGGCAGGCGGATCACATGAATGCCCTCGCTCGAATGCATCCGCGAATCCGCGTCCGCAAACACATACAATTCGCCGCCGCGCGCGCGCACTTCCTGCATATTCGATTTCAGCTTCTCGATCAGCGTGTCGTTCGGCGCGACGGTGACGACCGGCATTTCTTTCGTCACCAAGGCCAGCGGTCCGTGTTTCAGTTCGCCGGCGGGATAAGCTTCGGCATGAATATATGAAATCTCTTTCAATTTCAGCGCGCCTTCCAATGCGATCGGATAGTGCATTCCGCGTCCCAGGAACAGTGCATTTTCCTTGCGCGCAAATTCGTCGGCCCACGCAATGATCTGCGGTTCCAGCGCCAGCACGCCTTGCAGCGCGGACGGCAGGTGGCGCAGGTTTTTCAAATGCAGGTATTGGTCTTCGTCGCTCAGCCGATTGCGCAGTTTCGCCAGCGTCAGCGTCAGCAGGAATAGTGCGGTCAATTGCGTGGTGAACGCCTTGGTGGAGGCGACGCCGATTTCGACGCCGGCGCGGGTCAGGTAGGCCAGTTCGGTTTCGCGCACCATCGCGGAGGTGCCGACGTTGCAGATCGATAGCGAATGCCTGTGGCCGAGTTGCTTCGCATATTTCAGCGCGGCCAGGGTGTCGGCGGTTTCGCCGGATTGCGATATGACGACGATCAGCGCGTTCGGATTGACGGTCGGTGTGCGGTAGCGGTATTCGCTGGCGATTTCGACGGTGGTCGGGATGCCGGCGATGCTTTCCAGCCAGTATCTGGCGGTCATGCCGGAGTACAGGCTGGTGCCGCAGGCCAGGATCTGGATCGCATCGATGTCCTGGAAGACGGCTTCGGCGCGATTGCCGAACAGGTCCGGCGCAAAGCCTTCGACGCCTTCCAGCGTGTCGGCGATCGCGCGCGGCTGTTCGAAGATTTCCTTTTGCATGTAGTGGCGGTACGGGCCGAGATCGATGGCGCCGGAATACGCGTGGACGGTCAGCACCTCGCGTTCGATCGGCGCGTCGTTGCGGTCGGTGATGCGGATGCCGTCCAGGCGGACGTCGACCACGTCGCCTTCTTCCAGATAGATGATTTGATCGGTGGTGCCGGCCAATGCCATGGCGTCCGATGCGAGGAAATTCTCGCCGTCGCCGATGCCGACGATCAGCGGGCAGCCGAGCCGCGCGCCCACCAGGCGCTGCGGTTCGTCGCGGCAGAATACCGCCAGCGCGAAGGCGCCGGTCAGCCGCTTGACGGTCTTTTGCATGGTGCGCAACAGGTCGCCGTCGTACAAATGGTTGACCAGATGGGCCACCGCTTCGGTGTCGGTTTGCGATTCGAAACGGTAGCCGAGCGCGCTCAGTTCGGCGCGGATTTCTTCGTAGTTTTCGATGATGCCGTTATGCACCAGCGCGACGCGCGGCGTGCCATCGGCGTCCGGCGAGAAGTGCGGGTGAGCGTTGTGCGTGGCCGGCGCGCCGTGCGTGGCCCAGCGCGTATGCGCGATGCCGGTGGCGCCGGCAAAGGCGCTTGCATTGACCTGTTCCTGCAATTCGGCCACGCGCGCGGTGCTGCGGGCGCGCTTCAGGCCGTCGTTATGCACGGCAACGCCGCAGGAGTCGTAGCCGCGATATTCCAGCCGTTTCAGGCCTTCGAGCAAGATGGGGACGATGTTGCGTTGCGCTACTGCACCGACGATACCGCACATGGTGATGTCCTATTTCTTTGTTTTGACGGGGCGTCTCCAGCCGTCAATGGTGATTTGCTTGGCGCGCGATACGGTCAGTTTGCCGGCCGGCGCGTTTGTGGTCAGTGTGGTGCCCGCGCCCAGCGTGGCGCCGGCGCCGACCCGCACCGGCGCGACCAGTTGCGAGGCGCTGCCGATGAAAACGTCGTCTTCGATGACGGTGCGCAGTTTGTTGACGCCGTCGTAATTGCAGGTGATGGTGCCGGCGCCGATGTTGACGCGGGCGCCGACTTCGCTGTCGCCGACATAAGTCAGATGATTGGCTTTGCTGTGGGCGGCGATAGTGCTGTTTTTGACTTCGACGAAATTGCCGATGTGGACTTCTTCGGCCAGCACCGCGCCGGGACGCAGCCGGGCGTACGGGCCGATCTGCGAACCCGCGCCAATCTCGGCGCCGTCGATGTGGCTGAACGGCTTGATCTGGACGGCTTCGGCGACGCGGGCATCCTTGATTACGCAATACGCGCCGACGGCGACCCCGTCGGCCAGTGTCACATCGCCTTCGAATACGCAGCCGACGTCGATGCTGACGTCGCGTCCGCAACTGAGCCTGCCGCGGATGTCGATGCGCGCCGGATCGAGCAGCGTGACGCCCTGTTCCAGCAGTGCGTGCGCCAGACGGCGCTGGTGCAGCCGCTCCAGCTCGGCCAATTGGACTTTGCTGTTGACGCCCAGCGTTTCGGCCAGCGAGTCGGCTTGCGCGGCGACCACCGGTACGCCGTCGGCGACGGCGCGCGCGACGATGTCGGTCAGGTAGTACTCGCCTTGCGCATTGTCGTTCGACAGCGTCGCCAGCCAGCGCCGCAGTTGCGGTGTCGGTGCGACCATGATGCCGGTGTTGACTTCGTTGATCGCCAGTTCGGCGGCGGAGGCTTCCTTTTGCTCGACGATGCGCACGATATTGCCCTTGTCGCGCACGATGCGGCCGTAGCCGGTCGGGTCGGCCATGTCGATGGTCAGAAGGCCCAGTTTGTCGGCGCCGGCGGCGGCGATCAGTCTTTGCAGCGTGGCGGCCGACGTCAGCGGCACGTCGCCGTACAGGATCAGCGTCGGCACGGCGTCATCCAGATGCGGCAGGCCCTGCATCACCGCGTGTCCGGTGCCGAGCTGCGGTTCCTGCAATGCGAACACCAGATCCGGTGCGGCCAGCCGCGTCGGCACCGCGTCGCCGCCGTGACCGTAGATCACGCACAGCCGCGACGACGACAGCGTGCGGGCGGTATCGACAACGTGGGACAACAGGGGTTTTCCGGCCAGCGGGTGCAGGACTTTCGGCAGCGCCGATTGCATGCGTTTGCCCATGCCGGCGGCGAGAATGATGACGTTCATAGAGAAATTCCGGCGTGGCTGCGGTGAGTTGTTGTGCGAGTGTTTTGAATAGCTGGGAAGTTTATCATGGGCCGCCCGGTTTCCGGCCGGATGCGGTCGCGTCCGGTCCGGCATTGAAAAACTTCGGTTTTGCCGATTTGGCAGGCGGCGAAAGCTCGCAATAGACCGGTTTCGGCGTGTTATTCCTCGCTTAACACGCTGATAAATGCCATTAAGATGTCCGCTGGGCCATTTTCGCTCCGGATTAGAGGGCATTTTAAGGCTGTAGATGAAGATTTTATTGTTGAACGACGAGTTTTACACTACCGGCGCGAGTATCGCGATGTTGCGCCTGGCCGAACGGCTGGTGCAGCATCACGAAGTCTCCGTCATGCCGCGTCTCGACGGCGAAGGGGATGTGAAGAAACAATTCCAGGATCTGGGCATTCCGATTGTCGCGAATGCGCAGTCGGCCGATCTGATCGTCGCCAATACGCTGTTGGCCGGCATGCATGTGGCCGAAGCCGGGCCCAAATGCCCTGTTGTCTGGTGGATACATGAGGCCGAAATCGGTCGCGACATGTTGCTGAAATGGCCGCAACTGGCCGCCGGTTTCAAGCATGCGATGCAGATCGTTTTCCAGACCGAATACCAGAAAATCGTTTACGGCAGTTTTCTGTTCGACAGCCCCGCGGACGCGCAGGTATTGCCGTTCTGGAACGACGCCATTTACAAGAACCCTCCCGCCGAACCGGCGCCGAAAAAGAAAAAGCGCATTGTCTGCATCGGCACCATCGAGCCGAGAAAGCGCATGGAAGATACGATCCTGGCGGTCGATGCGCTCGATAAGGAGATCAGGGACCAGGTCGAATGTGTATTTATCGGCAAATATCTGCAAATGACGCCGGCGGTCAAAACGCTCGCCGAGCGGCTTCCCGAGCGTTATCGCTTTCTCGGCGAATTGCCCAACCGGGAGACGCAAGCCTATCTGGCGTCCGCCGATGCCTTCGTATTGGGCAGCAACAGCGAATCGCAGCCGTTGACGATCTGGGAAGCGTTCGAGCTGGAAGTGCCGGTGTGCCTGTCGGACCTGGATACGTATCGCCATATCGGCTTGCGGCACGGCCGCAATGCATTGATGCATCCGGTCGGCAATATCGAGATGCTGTCGCTCAATTTGCGGATGTTGCTGACCAGCGACGCGTTGCGCGCATCGATCAGCAAGGCGGGCAAAAGCTTGCTGTTGAAGAAAATGTCGAGCGATTGGGTGGATGAATTCGAACGCATCATCGGACGCACTGCGACGCGCTGGGAAATTAAGAAATTGGGTTATTGAGCGCAGGCATCCGCCTGGAATCATGAGACGCGCAACACATCAGGAAGCGAGACGAGATAATGGACTTTAAAGAACGCATCAACACCTTATTGAAAACACCCGCTTTGCCATTGACGTGGGACAGCATCCTGAAAGAATGCAAGCGCATCGAAGACGACTATGTGCATATCCGTTCGGAATTTCAGTGGGCGCTCGAGTACAAGCGGTTTCAGGTGGAAGATGCGCGTCGCAATAGGTCCGCCGGGCTGCTGGCGCTGAAGGCGGCCATCGCTGCGGCGCCCGATAACAGCGATATTCTCGGCGACTACAAGAATTACGTCAGCAAGCCGGCCGTTGTCGAAAATATCGTACTGATCGTCAGCAGCAAAAAAACCGAAGCCAATGCCGTGCGGCTGGCGGCCCAATTCGATAAGGTCGGAATCCAATACCTGATCGTCAGCGGATCGGAAACCTCGCCGATTGAACAGATCCGTGCGCTTCAGGTCGATGCTGCCGATAGCTACGAAGCCCGACCGAAAAAGGTCGCCGCGGCCTTGGCCTGGATTTATGAGAATTTGGGGAGCAACGTCGGTGTATTGAAAGTCGACGATGAAATGACGCTGCAGGATGCGGGTAAGTTGCAGCGCAGCTTGACACGGATGTCGCGTGAAAATTTTTATGCCGGCGTGCCTGTGCAAAATAGTCAATTCGACCGCTGTGCTCATTGGGGGAAATGCCAGGATCCGGCAATGAACCGGCGCGTGTACGGCCGGCCGTTGCTGCGGCCTTGGGCCAACGGCAGCGCCTACTACCTTGGGCCGGGGCCGTTGGAAAAAGTGGTGATCGCACTGATGCGTTTCCCCGGGCTGTTCGACGGCGAATATTACGAAGATAAACTGATGGGCGATGTGCTTGTGTTCGAAGGCGTTGACCTGACTGCGCTCAGCAAATTTCAGGATTTGGGGCTGAATGCGCCCGGCTCCGCCGAACTCCGAATATCGACGGGCTCCGCACCGGCCGCTGTTGCACCCCGTCCGGCGGCGACCAATGCCGGTTTAGGCCTGAAATTAACTTCCATCGGCAAAGGCTTAAAAAAATCATGACCGGCACATATCTTCATCTGGGGTGCGGCGATAAAAAATTCGATGGTTTTGTCAATATCGATTTAGATGCCGCCGGCGCGGATATGCATCTCGATCTGACGCAGCCGCTGCCTTGGGATCAGGGCAGCGTTTCGGGAATTTATAGCGAACATTTTATTGAGCACATCACCCAGGCGCAGGGGATTGGCCTGCTGATGGAATGCCGCCGTGTATTGCGTCCGGGAGGAATAGTCAGGATTGCGACGCCGGATCTGGCGGAGGTCATCAATCATTATCAGGAAAATTATGTTCATCCGGATTGGAAGACCTTCGACATGGAGTGGGTGGCGAACCGGTGCGAGCGGTTTAATATCTCAATGCGCTGGTGGGGACATCAATGGGTGTACGATGAAGAAGAGCTGCGGCGCGCGGGGGAGATGGTCGGTCTGAAAGTAAGGGAGCGATGCAAATATGGCGAAAGCGCCGATCCTGTCCTGAGCAACCGGGAGTATCGCGAGTCGTCCAAGTTGATTCTTGAATTCGAAAAGCTGGACCGGCAGCTTCAGCCGCACGCATCGCCGTTAGTCAGCATTGTCGTCCCTGCTTTTAATCCTCGCTATTTTCAGATCGCATTGGAAAGCGCGATTGCGCAGACATATAAAAATATCGAGATCGTAGTATGCGACGACTGCCCATCGGATGCGATCGAAGCCATCGTCGGCCGGTATGCGGCGGAGGACTCCCGTATCCGGTATAAGCGCAATCCGGATGCTGGAACGGATGTCGGCAGGACGAATCATCGGCTTTGCTTCAGCGAAGCAAAAGGCGAATTTATCAAGTTCCTCAATGACGACGACATGCTGGCGCCCACGTGCGTCGAGCGCATGGTCGCGTGTTTTGCCGAGCACCCGGACATTACTTTGGTTACCTCGAAAAGACAGCGTATCAATAAGGACGGCGAGTTTTTGCCGGATGACGGCGCGACGAAATCTCCGGTGGCCGACGATGCGATCATCGATGGTTTATCGCTCGGCTCAGCCTTGTTGAACAGCGGCGTGAATTTCGTCGGAGAACCGACTACCGTCATGTTCCGGAAATCGGAACTGGTGGACGTGCGTCCCGACTTCATGTCTATCGATGGACGTGAAATAAGCTGGGTGTCGGATGTCGCGATATATATGAATCTGGCGGTCAGAGGGAATGCGATTTATCTGGTAGAGCCTTTGAGCTATTTCAGGATCCACGATGAGCAAGGCCAGATCGTTTCGGCGGCCCAATCCAAGGTGGAGTCGAAGGAAGGTCTGCAAATTTTGCGAAATTTCTGGGAACGGAAAGGCCTTTTTTAAGTATTATTTTCCGGTAAAACCGTAGTGGCATGCAGACGAAAAACGATTAGTCGAGGGATTCATGAAAACGAAATTTGAAGCTTGGGAACAGTATTACAGCGATTTGAATTCCCTGTTATTTCCCAATGAGTATGTGTTGCGCTCTTTTGTCGGAAAATATCCGGGATTGAACATCGACAGAAACTATCGCGGCAAGAAAATTTGCGATGTTTCATGCGGTGATGGACGCAATATGGTACTGCTTCACAAGTTGGGATTCGACTTGTTCGGCACGGAAGTAACCCAGGCCACGGCTGACATAACCACGGAAAAGTTAAAGAATCATCCGTTTCAAATTGCCTGCGAAATTAAGGCCGGCACCAATACGAATCTACCGTTCGATGATAATTTCTTCGACTATATGTTGTCGTGGAACGCCATTTACTATTTGGAGGATGAACGTTCCGAAATGGATTCTCACGTCGCTGAATATGCGCGGGCGCTTAAGAAGGGCGGATATTTTGTCTGTTCGGTTCCTACTAAAAATTGCTATTCGCTGCTGAATTGCAAAGAGCTTGGCAATAACAGAATAGAAATAGATCCGCTGGAAAATAGTTGGGGCAACGGCTTGTTAAAAGGGACGTTGATGTACAGATTCGATTCTTTTGAACATATCGAAGAGAAATTCGGCGCACACTTTACCAATTTTTCCTGGTGCAAGGTCTCTGACGATTGTTTCGGGCTGTCGCTGGAGTATTTTATTTTCGTTTGTCAAAAACGTTAATGAAAAAGCCGATATACGTCACGCAGCCTGTGTTGCCTCCGCTGGAGGAATTCATTCCATATTTGCAGGAAATATGGGCGAATAAGGTGCTGACCAACGGAGGGCCCTTCCATCGGCAGCTTGAGAGCGCGTTAAGTGAGTTTCTCGGGGTCGAATACATCACGCTGGTCTCGAATGGAACGCTGGGCTTGATAACGGCGTTGCAGGCAGCTGGAATTACCGGAGAAGTCATTACGACGCCTTACTCTTTTGTTGCAACGGCGCATTCCTTGCTTTTGAACGGTATCAAACCGGTTTTTGTCGATATCGACCCTGCCACGCTCAATCTCGATCCGCGCAGGATCGAAGCGGCGATTACGCCCGCGACCACGGCGATTATGCCGGTGCATTGCTACGGTCATCCTTGCGATGTCGATGCGATAGATAAAATCGCCGACAAATACAAACTGAAAGTGATTTACGATGCTGCGCACGCCTTTGGCGTGGAGGATCGGGATGGCAGCATATTGAAGCGGGGCGATTTATCGGTCCTGAGTTTCCATGCCACAAAAGTATTCAATACCTTTGAAGGCGGCGCGGTCGTTTGCCGTGATGCCGATACCAAGCGCAGGATCGAATTACTGAAGGGGTTTGGCATTTCGGACGAGATAACGGTAAATCTGACCGGCACGAACGGGAAAATGAGCGAGGTTCATGCTGCGTTCGGATTGCTGCAACTCAACGATATCAGGCGGATGCTGGCCGAGCGGCAGAAAATCGACATGCTCTATCGTGCGAAACTGGAGGGCATTCCCGGTATTTCGTGCATCAGCGGAATCGGTGAGCGGGTCGCCAATTATGCGTATTTCCCGATTCTGGTAGGGCCGCAATTTCCGATGAGCCGCGATGCCTTGTTTGCATATCTGCGGCAGCATGACATTTACGCGCGCCGCTATTTCTATCCGTTGATCACCGACTTCCCGATGTACAGGGATTTGCCGTCGGCGACGGCGGCAAATTTGCCAGTCGCCACGCGCGCCGCGGCCGAAATAATTTGTCTGCCCATCTATCCCGGTTTAAGCGATTTGCAGGTGAACGAGATTGTCGAATGCATCGTCCACGCATCGAAGGCATGAAAATTGCCGTCATGCAGCCGTATTTTTTTCCGTACATCGGCTATTGGCAACTTATTCATGAAGTTGATTGCTTCGTCATATTCGATGACGTGAACTACATCAATAAGGGATGGATCAACCGGAACCGGCTGCTGATCAATGGCGAACCCGCATTTATTACGCTGCCGTTGCAGGGTGCGTCCCAAAACAAAAAGATCTGCGATATCGATGTATGTCCAGCGTCGCAATGGCTGGGTAAATTGAGCAGAACGGTTGAGCTGACTTATAAAAAGGCCCCTTGTTTTCAGGAGGTTTTCCCGCTCGTCGGGCAACTGCTGGCCTATGAACGGACTAATCTGGCCGACTATCTGGCGCACCATTTACAGACGCTTGCCCGGTTTATCGGGATCGATACCCGGTTCGTCGTGACCAGCAGGGGTTATGGCAATGCAGATCTTGCGGCACAGGAGCGCATTATCGACATTTGCAAACGCGAACAATCGACCGTGTATATCAATCCGCAAGGCGGGCAAGCGCTTTATGATCCGGCGCAATTTCGCGACGCGGGGATAGATTTGCGTTTCCTGGCAATGCGCCCGGTAGCCTACCCGCAACGAACGAACGGGTTTGTGCCCAATCTTTCGATTATCGACGCTTTGATGGAGATCGGGCCGGAAGCCGTGAAGCGCCATCTCGGCGAATTCACTTACCTCTGAAATGCGTCTTCAGGCAGCACATACAACAAAAACGCTCGCGGTCAGATCGGGATACTTCATTCCCAGCTTGTAGCATGCTTCGAAGAAGTCCTTATCTATGACGCCGCTTTTGTGTGCTGCGTCCAGTTGGAAATTGGCCAGCGGCTTGAACAAAATGCCACCGCGCTGCTGCACCGTGTAACCAGCGCGCAAAGCTTCGTGCTCCAGCGTATCCATGCTGTAAGTGACAACGTGCCCGTGTCTTTTTTCGCCTTCGGTAACCGCTGCGTTGTAGTCTATCAATCCCATGTTGACTGCGATTTGCCGCGATGCCGCATTGGCGTTCGGAACCACGATGAACAGGCGGCCGTCGTCTGTCAGCCATTGCCGGATTTTTCTCAGGACCAGTTGCGGATCGCTCAGATGCTCCAGCGTATGCACCAGAAAGATATTGTCAAATCGGGTCTGAAGCTCGAGATCTTCAAATTTGCTGAGGATAAAGTCCACGCCATCGCCGACATTTTCCCTGGCAATGTCGATCAAATCGGACGACCCCTCAACGACGGTAATATCGTCGAAATAAGAGCCCAGCTTTTTAGTGAACTCACCATGGTAACAGCCCATTTCCAGCACTTTGCCCGGCTTGAAATAGCCGGACAGGGCCTTGAGCATGTAATCCCTGTGGATATAGTCGAAGTCATAGGCATATAGCCTATCCTCGGTATCCTGGAACTCCTGGTTCAGATTGCGCGACATGATTATCCTTGATTGGGGCGGTACATTCTTTTGGATGGCGGTTGATACCATTCGTCGAGAGTGGCCGGAACGCGCGCGTTATAACCGATGACCTGCCGCAGCGTATCGTCGAAGTCGTCCGCCTTTTCATAGCCCAGTGCGCGCGGGTAATCGAATTGCTGTTTCATGAATGGTTTCGAAAACATCGGCGTGACCGAACGTCTTAAGCGGTCGGTTTCATTGTTTCCGCCGGCATGCCACACATTGGAATTGAACATCAGAATACTGCCGGCAGGGCCGATGGCCTGTTCGGCATGCTGCCGGAAAAATTCGTCGCTCGGCTTGGCTTCCTGCCGATGCGATCCAGGCAGTAACCATGTCGATCCGTTATCGGCGGTGAAATCGTCCAGCATCACCAGTGTATTGAGCAGCAGAGGTATGGCACCGGAATAGGAACGGATATCACGGTGAACGCGTTGTGCGTACGATATCGAATCGCGCGTATTGATCGCGCCCCCGAAGGAATTTAGCACAAATTTTCCGCCAAAATAGCGTTCTATGAATTCATAAATGGGATAGGCCTTCAGACATTCGAGATAGCTGTCGAACTGGCCGATCAAATGATGCACGGTAAAGCTGGTGTCCTGCTCGATGCCGTTTTTAACCTGGTACTGACGGCAGATCTCATAGGCATCATGGATATCGTGCTGCATCCGGGCGACTAACGCCGATGGAATGGCGCTGTCGAAAACAACCCATCCCTTTTCCGCCATCAATTCATCGAATTGCTGTATTGAAATCATCGGCGGCTTTCACTTGATCGTGACGATGCATTTCGACGGGTAGATATCACATTTTTCCAGAGCATATTCGTTCTGTTTGAATACCTCTTTGAATGCGATCGCCTCTCCGGGCGATTCCGGCCATGTGAGTTCATCCATCAGCAAAATGCTGCCGGACACCAGATGCGGCTTGATCGCCCGCAAGGCGGCGACCGTCGGTTCATACAAGCCCATGTCGAAATAGGCCAGGGCGACGATGCTCGATGCGTTCTCCGTGAAAAACGCCGGTGCCGTTTGCGCGACATCGCCGGCAACCAGCGAATGCATGCCGCGTTTGTGGCCGATGATATTATTGCCTTCATGCACCTTCAGCAATTCGTCCAGGTAGGTTTGATAACTTGCCTGTGTCGAATAGGAATTTTCAACCCAGGCGCCGCTTTCCTGCTTGTCATTTTCGCCGGGTTTTAAATATCCTTCGAAGGTATCGAAACCGACAATCCGGCGCTGTTTGTTAAAGGGCTCATAGATTGCCCGCAGGTTTTCGAATAGCACCAGATTGTGGCCGTACCATGTGCCGAACTCGACAATCATGCCCGGTATATGTTTGATGCGCTTGTACAAGTCGTTGAGAACGATAAATTTCACCAATACCGAACTGCGCGTATACAGACCGATATTGAACAGCAAATCCTCTTGAGACAGCGGACTGTTTTCGTACATGCTCTGCAATTTTTCCCTGAATGCGAATTGGGCGTCCGATGCAGTCGATTCCAGTTTGTAAACTTCGTCTTGAATGTTATTTGAGTTACTCATCATTGCTCCAAATGGCCAGGCCGAATCCTGTCGTACCGAATCGGTTCCCGTTATATAACATGTACTTTCTGTTTTCGATCTTGAACACAAAAGGATAGCATGTCATTAGCGAATCCCAGCCTTCCGCCGACGGCGGGATGCCGTCGTCATCGTATCTGGTCCAATTCCGGCCATCCGCGGATTCGGCATAGCGAATACGATAAGAGCCGGTGCCGTTGCGGTAATCCTGCGACGCGCGCGAACAAAACCACATCTTGAACATTCCATCTTCCTTGATGACGCAAGGGCGGGAAAATGCCTCCGTCTCGAAGCGAGATGCCATGCATGGTTCCGGATAGCGGATGAAGTTGCCGCCGTCTTTCGATTCCGCGTATTTGATCACGTACAGCGGTTCATACTTGCCGTCGATCGGAAGCCAGCTTACCCCTGAGACGTACCACATCTTCCAGAGGCCGCCGTCGAACAGGATGGTCGGCGTGACGGCTACATAGGGCTCTGTCGCGGTTCTGTCCATGATCGGACCCTCGAACAGCTTTTCAAAGTGCAGGCCGTTGTCGCTGGAGACGGCGATGCCCATCGCGTTATGGTAGGGAACAGTGATGCGCTGGTTCCAGCCGCTGTAATACAGATAGGTCTTGCCATTTTTTTGCAGGGCGTAGCTTGGCATGACGCCGTCGTCGTCGAACGTTCCGGGCCTGCCGAATCCGAGACAGGCTTCGCGATGCCGGGCCACGACCTTGCCCGGATTGTCTTTGTCGAGGTCAACGGCGTAGCACAGGCTCTTGCCGGATGCATTGCGTGTCGAAATGAACACACGGATCACATCGTCGAGTACCAGGGTGGTTGGCACTTGCGCATGCGACCCGACCCAGTTATCCGTGGGATCGAAGATTCTTCCGAGTTTTTTCCAAGCCATCTTTTTTCTAGAAATCCAATTCCTGGCTGCTTTTTATCGCGCGCGCAGGCGAACCGGCATAGAGTTGCCACGCATCCGTATTTTTCGAGATCAGAGCCCCCATTGCCACGCAGGTGCCTTCGGCGATCGTGCAATCGTTGGTGATGGTCGAATTCACGCCGAACCATGAATAGGAATTGACCAGACAGTGACCGGACAAGACTACATGGGAGGTAAAAAAGACGTGATCCTTGATTTCACCGTGGTGGCCGATATGATTCCCGCTCCACAAGACGACATTGTTGCCGATCTTGGTAAAGGGCTGGAGCGTGTTATCTTCCAATATAAAACAGTTCTCCCCGATTTGATTGTCGTTCACCGTAGCGTTCGGACTAACGTAGGAGATGAAATCGTAGCCTTTCGCCTTCCCTTCCAGATAAATGGACTCTCTCAAGCGGTTCATCTTGCGTCCTGTCAGCGGTGCGAACAGCTTGTAGTCCGAAGGAGGGAAATAGCTTGTCACCGATTCGAACGGCACGACCGGCAGCCCTTCGAAGAACTTGCTCTCCGGGACATGCTCTTCATGCACGGTAAATCCCACTACCTCTATCGCAGGATCCTTTTTCAGATAATAATGCGCCAGCTGGGCAGTATCCAAAATGCCGAAAAGAACAACTTTTTGCATTGTAGTCTCCAGAGTTTCTCAATGTGAATTAGATCAGAATCGCTAATGTGGCATAAGGTGCATATTGCATTGAAAACCGGCTCTCTTTAGGGTATTGGCAAAGGAAATTTGGCATATGGGCAAGATTCTCAGTCAGGAACAGATCCGCTTCTATAAAGAAAACGGCTATCTGATAGTGCAGGATATCTTTGAGGCAGAAGACCTCGACGAGACCTTGCGCCACTTCAATCTCTCCTTCGTCCAGCAACTGGACCGGCTCCGGCTGGCAGCGGACAAGGGCCTTTCGCTCGATGCTCTGCATCAAAATATGGCGATGCTATTGGCTGCGGATGTGGCGCTTTATCTGGCCACCTTGCGCATGTGTTCGAAGCTTTACGGCATTTACAAACTGATGGCATCGCAGCGATTAAAGGATGCGACCGCCGATCTGGGTATCGATACGCCCTTGTTTCAGACCACGCCGGTATTGCATCTGATGTCGAAAAGACTGGTCGTTCCCGGCGGATACCAGGGGTTCGATGTGCATCAGGACTGGGCGTCTGTACAGGGTAGTCTGGACACGATCACCACCTGGATTCCATTCATGGATATCGATGCCGATCTGTTCACGATGGAAGTGCTTCCCAAGAGTCATTTGCATGGCTTGCTGGATGGCGTGCAGGAAGAGCACGTCTACCGCGTCGCCAAAAAATTCGAAGAGGGCGATTTCGAGCCGATCCAGGTGAACAAGGGCGGGGTCTGCCTGATGTCCAATTTCACGGTGCATCGGAGCTCCAGGAAGGGGGACGACAGGCTGCGGATTTCGGTTAGCGGACGTTATGAAAATGCCAGCGAAGCATCGTTCATCGAGCGCGAATATCCATTCACTCAGTTGAAGTCGCTGAGGCGCGAATTCATCACTGAGGATTTCCCATCGCAAGACCGGGTGCGGAGCATTTTTAAAAATAATTGATGCGCGGCGCTGCCGCGTAAGTCGGTTCGCAACGCATCAGAACCTCTTGGCGCAGAGAAAAATAATGTGTGAGGTAAAGCGGGTTCAGGGAATCGCGGTACGCGATTTTCAAGGCATTCAGAATCATCAATTCTTTGCGGCAGGGATAATACAACAAGCTCCCCCAAGGCATTGAATTCAAATCGAAATGAAGGACCTTCATCTCCGGCATTAGCGCGAGAATCAGCGAGGCAATGCGTTCGATGAGAAATACCTTCATCTGGACGGCGCTCTTGGCGTAATCGGTGAGTTTGTTGAGTTCGATACTTAAATAATTTTTTTCGTATTCGGCGATCTCAAACAGACGCTCAGTAATGGCAAACCATTTTTCCCAGAAGACCGGTTTGGCGATGATGTAATTGCAATAGACACAGCTCCGGAAATCATTAATCAGTGTCGTGAAATCGACCGAAAGATCGATGGTGTCGAGAAATTCCTGAGTGATGGAAATCAAGCCCGGATGGCATTTGTTGCCCTGTTCGAACACATTGAGATAACAGGCGGAATCCTGGATGGTCGGCGAAAATGTGTATACATCGCCGCCGGGATTGTTGTCCATGAAGGCGTGGACCTGTTGGGCGCTCAGACGCGTTTTCTGATGAAACAGTGGGGACAGGAAACCATAATACTCGTCTTCATTGAGCGTGTTCTCGAGAAAATAATGACGTATGGCCCAATATTCGCGCCAGTCCGAGCGCGGATTGCCGGCGATCTCGAGCGGGGTAAATCCTGGGTCCAGCATCTGTTTGCTCGCTTCATCGTAATGAATCTGCAGAATATTTTTCTTCATAGAAATTCTCGTATTGCTTCCTAATATCGGCCCGTTCACGGCGTCGAATTGCCGAGGTCAGTCCGGGACGGTTGCCATGACAACGGCATAGTGCGTTTCGCCAAGCTGGGCGCACTGATCGTCGATGTCCATCAACTGATCGATCAGCTCAAAATTCTCGTCGGCCAGAATGTTGTGCATGATGTCGTTCATGCCGAGGTGGTAAATCCCCCCGCCGGTTTTGATCACTTCGGCGTCCGGAAACAGTCGCAGCAATTCGGGAAGAATGCGGCCCGAATCGGCGCACTCCGACGGATCGGTAGCAATGATGGCGCGCGGATCGGGGCGCTCTACCGTTGACCGCAGCTGTAGCGCCGGATTACCCGGATCGCGCAGGTACTTTGGATCGAGCGCACGGCGCACATCATTGTTGATGCTGAGCAATTGATCTGACCACTGCATGCGGTCCGGGCCGACGAAATCGTCCATCAGGAAGACGCCGCCCTTTTTCAAGACCCGCCGGCTCCATTCAAGCGCGGCTCTGACATCGAACATATGATGCAAGGCATTGTTCCAATAAACAAAGTCGTAGATGCCTTCATGCGTCTTGCTTTCCATGCCGTTTTCCAATCGGAAGTGCATGCGGTCGGCGAGGCCCGCGCCGGCCGCTTCGGCCCGTCCCCGGTCCACGGCGACCTGCGACAGTTCGAACAGGGTAAAGTGATCCACTAAACCGCATTGCATTGCAAGTCGTTCCTTGGCGCCTGTACCTGCTCCGATCGATACACCGCGCGCAAACGGTGTCTTGCCCTCAAAGCGCCTCAGCGCCAACTGATGCATGCCGGCCGACGGGCCGGGGATATCCTCGCCGCAGACCCTTTTATTGATCGCGCGGACAATGTATTCGCTTTCCCACCAGCGCGTGATGAGCTGGCTGGTTTTGCTGTACTGGCTGGACCAGTGACCTCCGGTTTTCTGATCGTCGCTGAGCGTAATGGTGCGCTTTCCGTTCGGGACCGGAATCAGGGTGTGTTCGTAACCGATCTCGATAATGCTTTGTCCGGGGCAGCCAAATTGCCGCCATTCCATGGAAAACGCGCGCGCCCCCGGGTGGCCTGCTGCGACTGCGTCCGGCCGCGGCTGGTTGCAGGCAATTGTAGTCATCCTAGCGCCGTCGATATAAAGCGACACGTTGACCGGCACGTCCGGTTGCATGGCGTTCGCAGCCCAACCGGATACGGTGTGCTCGTCGATTCGGTCGACCCAACCGGAGAAACTGTTTTCGCTCATGGCCTTTTCTGTTTTCCGTAGCGATTGACGACAGGCCGGGGAAGGTTCGCACTTCCGGCGCTTGGTAGTCAAATCTCCGGGGAACTGTGTTATTTGGACGAGATGGCAATTCTGCAATTAAAACATCTCCGCCGGAACCTCGAAACGGCGATTAAAAGGGTATTTCCGCAGGAGCCAGCCAATTTCCCCAATTCAAGCCGGAGCGCCGGTATTCAGATCAGCCCGCCGTATACGCGATCGTAAAGCGCCGCTTTCCCCCCCAAATCGTAATCTGCCTTGACTTCGCGCTGGCCGGCGGCGGCCAATGCGTGCCGTTTCTCAGAAGATTCGATCAACAGGGTAATGGCATGCAGCCACGCTTGGCTGGCGTTGGGCAGCAAGAAGCCCGTGACGTCATGCGTGACCACCTCGTTGTATACCGACACATCGCTGAAAATGCTGGCAATGCCGGCGGCGGAGTAGTCCAGCCATTTGATGTAACTCTTGCATTGATTGTATTCGTCCGACGCCAACGGGATCAGCGCGATATCCCAATTCCACTGTTTGAGCTGGACGGCGTAGTTTTCGTATTCGTGGATGAAGGTCAGGAACTCCACATTCGGGTGATTTTTCCAGCCGGCGGGGCATTCCCACCCTACGAAATACAGTTTCAGCCGTGTTCCATAGCGTTGGCAAAGCGTTTGCAGCGCTTGGTCGACCAGCGCGAAATTCGATGGCTGGATCGACGAGCCGAGCAGGCCGATGGTAATCGTCGCATCGCGATTGTCGGGAACGGGGCGGTAGAAAATATCGAAATCCAGATAGTTCGGCAGCACATGGATCGAAGCATTCAAATGGCGGTATTTTTCAGCCAGGAATTGGGTGGAAACAACGATTGCCTTGGCGTGCCGTGCGACATATTCGATGCCTTCCTTCCAGCGCGCGCCCATCGCGGCTTCCGGATGGTCGTGCGGTATCTCATTGAGCAGGTCGTCGGATTCGTAGATGACCGGCTTGCCGGACGCGAAAACAGCTTGCAGCGTCGCGATCGGCAACAATCCCGGCGTGAATCGGTGAAAAATGATCAGATCGGCGTCCGCAATCGCCTTGGTATCGAGGAAACCGTCCTTGACGCCCCAGATCAGCTCCCAGCGGTCGGCCAGATGCGCGAACGGCCGTATCAGACGGATTTGCGGGCAGGGGCTCCAAGTCGATTCGACCGTGTACACCAGAATGCGTTTTCTGGCTTGCGCAGCGGCCGCCAGCGGCGCAGGCCGGTTCGCGTAGGGGGCGTTCGGAACGCCGGGCGGTTTTTGATCGATGCGCATGGATGACGAGAGGGACTGGGGACCAATACGGATTAAAGCATCGTTATCGGGGCCGTCATCGGGGGAACAGGAACCGAGATGAGCCGGTTTTCGGCGAATCGGAATGCCATTTGACCGGTAGGCTGTCACGCTGGAGAACATCGCGCAACCGGATGGCCGGTCGCGGGTTGCAGACGAATATATGACGGTCCGGGGAACGGCGCGAATCGCACGACATCCCCAAATGGACCTCGGCCTTAGGGGATTTGTGTGAAAGTCGTCATTCTTGCAGGGGGTATGGGCACGCGTCTGGGCGAGGAAACCGACGTACGGCCGAAACCGATGGTCGAAATCGGCGGTAAGCCGATCCTGTGGCACATCATGAAAAGCTATTCGCATTTCGGCTTTAACGAATTCGTGATCCTGCTCGGTTACAAGGGCTACATCATCAAGGAGTATTTCGCCAATTATTTCCTGCATCAGGGCGATATTACGATCGATCTGGCCGATAACCGGGTGGAAGTGCATCGCAATAAATCCGAGCCCTGGAAGGTGACCCTGCTGGAGACCGGCCTGCAGACCCAGACAGGGGGCCGTTTGCTGGCTGCGCGCGATCATCTTGGCGGCCAGGATTTCATGCTGACCTACGGCGACGGCGTGGCCGATGTCGATATCGGTGCGCTGGTGGACCACCATGGCAAGCACGATGCGCTGGTGACGATGACCACCGTGCAGCCGGAGCCGCGCTTCGGCATGATCGATGCCGGCGCCGACGGCCGCATCCGCGATTTCCGCGAAAAGCCGCCCGGCGATCTGGGCTGGATCAATGGCGGCTTCATGGTGTGCCGGGCCGGTGTGTTCGATTATCTGCGGGACGGCGATGCGACCATTTTCGAGCGCGCGCCGCTGGAGAACATCGCGCGCGACGGCTTGTTGCTGAACTGGCAGCACGGCGGTTTCTGGAAATGCATGGATACGCTGCGCGACAAGGTTCAGTTGAATCAGTTATGGGATCAGGACCGGGCGGCATGGAAAAAATGGAAGTGACCGCTTGCCGCCTTGCGCGCGGGAAGGTCGCGCTGTAATGCAGACCACCGCGACCGATATCGCCGGCGTAGCGATCGTGCAGTCCGGCCGCCGGCTGGACGAACGGGGCGGATTCGCGCGCTGGTTTTGCGACGGCGAACTGGCCCCGGAACTGCAGGGTGCGGCGGTCCGTCAGATCAATCATTCGCACAGCCGCGATCGCGGCACCGTGCGCGGCATGCATTTTCAAACTCCGCCGCATGCGGAGAAAAAACTGATTCGCTGTCTGGCCGGACGCATTTTCGATGTCGTCGTCGATCTGCGCCGCGGGTCTCCCACCTTTCTGGCCTGGCGCGGTTTCGAGCTGGCCGCCGGAGACGATCGCGCGTTGCTGATTCCGGAGGGATGCGCGCACGGTTTCCAGACCCTCAGCGATGACGTCCAATTGCTTTATTTGCATACCGCGCCTTATACGCCGGCAGCCGAAGGCGCTGTGCGATTCGACGATCCGCGCATCGGCATTGCGTGGCCGCTGCCGCCGCAACACCTGTCGGAGCGCGATATGCAGCATCCATTGTTGGCAGCCGATTTTAGCGGGATACAGATATGAAATGCCGTCATTGCGCGACGCAATTGCAGGATCCGTTCATCGACCTCGGGTTTTCCCCGCCGTCCAATGCCTATCTGCGGCGGGAAGACCTGCTGCGTCCGGAGACCTATTACCCATTGAAGGTCATGGTATGCCGCACGTGCTGGCTGGTGCAGACCGAAGATTATGCGCATCACGAGCAATTGTTCGATACCGATTATGCCTATTTTTCGTCCACTTCCAGCACCTGGCTCAAGCATGCGTTCACTTATGTCGAGATGATCGTCGAGCGGCTGGGATTGGGGCCGCAATCGAAAGTCGTCGAGCTGGCGGCCAATGACGGCTATCTGTTGCAGTACGTGCAGCAGCGCGGCATTCCGTGCCTGGGCGTGGAACCGACGCGCAGCACTGCGGACGCGGCGCGCGCCAAAGGCATCCCGGTAGTCGAGGAATTTTTCGGTGTGCGCTTGGCGCAAACGCTGCTGGAGCGCGATGGCGCGGCCGATCTGATGATCGCCAACAATGTGCTGGCGCACGTGCCGGACATCAACGATTTCCTCGGCGGCATTGCGTTGCTGTTGGCGCCGGAGGGCACGGTCACCATCGAGTTCCCGCATCTGCTGAATCTGATGCGTTTTGCGCAGTTCGATACGATTTATCACGAACATTTTTCCTACCTCGCGCTGGGTTCGGTCGAAACCATGATGCGGGCGCAAGGCTTGCGCGTGTATGACGTGGAGCAATTGCCCACGCATGGCGGCAGCCTGCGGGTGTATGCATGCCGTCAGGCGGCCAGCCATGCCGCCGGCAGCGCGGTGGAAGCAGTGCGTCGTCAGGAGCACGATTTCGGCTTGCAGGACATTGCGACCTATCGCGGCTTTCAGGAAAAGGCGCAGACCATCAAGATGGAATTGCTGCGCTTCCTGCTGCAGCAAAAGCGCGACGGTAAAAAGGTCATGGCGTACGGCGCCGCGGCGAAGGGCAATACGCTGCTCAATTATTCCGGCGTGCATGCCGATCTGCTGACGCTGGTGGCCGACGCCGCAACTTCCAAGCAATCGAAATACATGCCCGGCAGCCATATTCCCATCGTGTCGCCGCAGATGCTGATCGCGCAGAAGCCGGATGTCGTGCTGATCCTGCCCTGGAATCTGAAAGAGGAAGTCGAAGCGCAGCTATCCTGTATCCGGGAATGGGGCGGGCGGTTCGCGATTGCCGTGCCGGAAATGCGGATATGGTGAACACCCATATTTTTCAGATCCGCCGCGATCGGGCCGATGCGCCGGCGATCGATGCCGGCTGGACCGAGCTGCCGCGCGTCGAGGGCGCCACGGCCGGCTGGGACGATTACCCGACGATACGGCAATATTTTTTCAGCCATGAGCTCGACGAGGATGCGCTATACGGATTTCTGCCGGCCGGCTTTGCCGCCGATACCCGTCTATCGGCCGCCGCCATCGATGCCTTCATCGCGCAGCATCCGGGACGCGATGTCTATACCTTTTTCCCGTTCATCCAGGACGCCGCCTGTTTTCTGCATGTGTTCGAGCAGGGCGAACTGGCGTTTCCCGGCATCACCGCCGTTGCCCAGGCTTATCTCGCGTCGATAGAGCTGCCGGTGACGCCGGACGATCTGGTCATGGATTTCGGCAGCGTCGCCCATGCGCAATATGTGGTCGCCAAACCGGTCTTCTGGAGGACATGGCTGGGTCTGACGGAAAAAATCTTCGAGATCGCCGAAAGCGGAGGCGATGCAGGCGAAACGCTGGCGGCCGAATTCAATACGCCGCCGGGCATGAAGCAGGCGCTGGTCGAACGCATGGCGGCGCTGGTGCTGGCGCTGGACCGGAATCTGAGCGCCACGGCTTTCGATATTTCCGAAATGCCCTGCACCGCTAGCGCGTACTTGCGGTATTGGAACGACATGGCTGCGCTGGATGCCGTCAAGGCGGCATTCCGGCAGACTGGGGATCGGCGGTATCTCGACCGCTTTTTTGTATTGCGGGAAAAGATATTGCGGGCATGCGAGCCGCGCTTCGGTAAGGCAATCGGCGTGCAGCCCGCGGCCGCGGTATCCGCCCGGATTGCCATCGATGCCAACAGCGAGCTGATTTACGGCTGCATTACCCATGTGCCGCTGCCGGTCGCGTTCCCCGATTTCGTCATGCCGGTCTACCTGGGCCAGTCGCAAGGGCCGGATCGGATGAATCTGCGCGATCTGGCGCCGCAGTGGGAACCATACCATCCTATCGTCGGCGGCATGCTGGGCAATTTCGCGCTGAAAAACTATGTGCTCAAGCATCATCCGGACGTCAAGCGCATCGGCGTATGCATGTATCGGAAGTTCATCTCGCGCCATCGCATCAGCGGCGTTGCGGCCGAAGACAACTGGATGATGGATGTGGTGTCGGACAAGGATATCGAACAAACGGGCCTCGACAGCATGATGGCGCCGGGCGATGTGCCGTTTTTGATCGGACGCACCTGCGGGTTCACCGTCCACGGCGAACCCGCAGGTTATCTATTGCATTACGCGCATGCGCATCACGCCGAGGATCTGCTGCGGTTTACATCGGAAGCCATCGAGCTGGGCGTGCTGCAGAAGACCGAGGCCGATTCCTTCTTCAATGAAAAAGTATTTTTGATGGGCGGCATCGAGCTGGGCGTATTTCCGGCCGATTTCTGGCTGGCGACGGTGACGGCGATCGAGTCGGTGATCTGGGCCTGCGTGCAACGCTATCCGACCATACGCGAAGGCTATCAGACCCGCGCATGGGCGTTTTGCGCCGAACGGCTGGGCAGTTACCTGCTGCTCAAGCATCTGAATACGCGGTACGGGCAGAAGGGCGGCTACGAGCAATTTTTCGGCCAACTCAATCTGATTACCAAGAACGACGAAACCCTGTACGTGCCGAGTCACTAGTGGACTGTTACAGTCCACTAGTTTGACGATCAGGCTCCGCCCGCGCGCACGGCGGGCGAGCCGTCGATGATTTCATCCAGGCATTTGGCCACATCGGTTTGCCAGTGCGGCATGCGCAGTTTGAAAGTCGATTCCAGCTTGCCGATGGCCAGGCGCGAGCTGGCCGGACGCGCCGGCAACCCGGGACCGGTGACCGTCGGGATCGGCGTGATGGCGGCGCTGCTTGCGATTTTGGTCGGCACGCCGCGACTGTGAAGATGATCCACGATGAACGACGCATATTCATGCCAGGATGTTTCGCCGCCGGCGACCAGATGATAAATGCCGGCCGTTTCGCGAATGCGGCTGGAGGCGTGCGCGATGTTGCCCCGGCTCTCCGCCAGCAGCGCCAGCGTGACACGGCTGACCGTCCTGGCCCAGGTCGGCGCGCCGAACTGATCGGCGGTCATCGTGAATTGCGGCTGCTCCTGCGCCAGCCGGATCACGGTTTTCATGAAATTGCCGCCGTGCACGTTATAGACCCAGCTGGTTCTTAAAATCCAGTGCGCTTCGCAATATCTGGCGACAGCCTGTTCGCCGGCCAGCTTGCTTTGGCCGTAGACATTGATCGGATGGGTCTGCGCCGCTTCGTCGTACGGCAGTTTCTGCGTTCCGTCGAATACGTAATCGGTCGAGTAATGAATCATCGCCGCGCCCAGCCGTTGCGCTTCCTGCGCGATGACTCCGGGCGCTTCGCCATTGATCAGCAGGGCCAGCGCCGGTTCCGATTCGGCTTTGACCACGGCGGTATAGGCGGCGGGATTGACGATCAGATCCGGCTTGACCGCGCGGATCACGTCGCGCACCTGGTCCAGGTCGCTCAGATCCAGTTGCGCGCGCGGGAAAGAAATGATTTCACCCAGGCCGGGCAGGCTCTGGGTGAGTTCGCCGCCGATCTGGCCGCTGCGGCCGGTCAGGAGTATCTTCAATCGAATGTCTCCGCATCGGCCAGCGGTTTTCCGAGCTTGTCTTTGTCCGACAGCAGCGGCGCGGCGTCGATGCCCCAGTCGATGCCCAGCGCGGCGTCGTTCCAGAGCAGGCAGCGCTCGTGCTCGGGCATCCAGTAATCGGTGGTTTTATAGAGGAATTCGGCGGACTCGCTCAGCACCACGAAGCCATGCGCGAAACCGGGCGGGATCCATAGTTGACGCTTGTTGTCGGCCGACAGCACCGCACCCGTCCATTGGCCGAAACGCGGCGAGCTTTTGCGGATATCGACCGCGACGTCGAACACGGCGCCGGCCGTCACGCGCACCAGCTTGCCCTGCGGATGCCGGATCTGATAATGCAGTCCGCGCAGCACATGCTGCGCCGATTTTGAATGATTGTCCTGAACGAAATGCGCATCGACGCCGGTCAATTGCGCAAAGGCGCGCGCATTGAAGCTTTCGAAGAAAAAGCCGCGGGCGTCGCCGAACACTTTGGGTTCGATGCAGATGACTTCGGGCAATGACGTGGGGACGATTTGCATGTTCAGTAGCTCATGTCGGTCAGCAATTGCATCAGATATCGGCCATAGGCGTTTTTCTTCAGCGCTTGCGCCAATTTTTCGAGTTGCGCGGCATCGATGTAGCCGCGCCGGTAGGCGATTTCCTCCGGACAGGCGACTTTCAGACCCTGCCGTTTTTCAATTGTAGCAATGAATTGTCCGGCTTCGAGCAGCGACTCATGCGTGCCGGTATCGAGCCACGCGATGCCGCGGCCCATCAATTCGACTTGCAGTTGATGGTTATCGAGATAAGCGCGGTTGACGTCGGTGATCTCCAGTTCGCCGCGCGCCGACGGCCGGATGCTGTCGGCGATGTCGCATACCTGCTGGTCGTAGAAATACAGACCGGTGACCGCGTAGTTGGATTTCGGCTGCGCCGGCTTTTCGACGATGCCGACGGCGCGCCGCTGCGCATCGAATTCCACCACGCCGTAGCGTTCCGGATCATGGACGTGGTAAGCGAAAACGGTGGCGCCTTCGGTTTGCGCCGAGGCCGTCCGCATCTGCACTTCGAAATCGCGCCCGTAAAAAATATTGTCGCCCAGCACCAGCGCCGACGGCGCATTGTCGATGAAGCGGCGTCCGATGATAAACGCCTGCGCCAGACCGTCCGGCGATGGCTGCACCGCGTAGCTCAGGTTCAGGCCCCATTGGCTGCCGTCGCCGAGCAGCTCCGTGAAGCGCGGCGTATCCTGCGGAGTCGAGATAATCAGGATGTCGCGGATTCCGGCCAGCATCAGACTGGTCAGCGGGTAATACACCATCGGCTTGTCGTAGACCGGCAGCAGCTGTTTGGAAACGGCCATCGTGGCCGGATACAAGCGCGTGCCGGAGCCGCCGGCGAGGATGATGCCTTTGCGTGCCGGCGTCATCACGTCATTTTCTGAAAAAATTCGATTTGCGCGTCGCTGCGTGCGCGCAGATCGCCTCGGCGCAAATAAGTGGCGTACCAGTCCGCGGTTAATTCCAGCGCCGTATAGAGTTCCATTTTCGGCATCCAGTCCAGCCGTTGCCGCGCCTTCGAAATATCCAGCCGCAGCTGGCCGGCTTCGTGCAGCGCCGTAGGTTTGCTTTCGAGACGGATTTCGACCGAGCCGGCCTCATACTTCTGCAGCGAATGGTTCAGTGTGGCGCAAAGCTGGGCCACGGTCTGCGCATCGGTTTCCGTCGGGCCGAAGTTCCAGGCCTCGGCGTAAGCCTGGCCTTGTTCGTACAAGCATTCGGCCAGGTTCAGATAGCCGCGCAGCGGTTCCAACACGAATTGCCAGGGGCGTACCGCGTTCGGGTTGCGGATGGTGACCGGCTCCTTGCGCATCAGCGCGCGGATGAAGTCCGGCACCAGCCGATCCGGGGCGAAATCGCCGCCGCCAATGACGTTACCGGCCCGCACGCTGGCGACCGCGGCCTGGTTGTCGCCATGGCCGTTGAAAAACGAACGGCGATAGGACGCCGTGATCAATTCGGCTGCGCCTTTGCTGGCGCTGTACGGATCGTGGCCGCCCATCGGGTTGTCTTCGCGATAACCCCATAGCCACTCGCGGTTTTCATAGCATTTGTCGCTGGTGACGACCACTATCGCGCGCACGCCCGGCGCCGTGCGCGCCGCTTCCAGCGTATTGACGGTGCCCATGACGTTGGTGGCGAAAGTGTCGACCGGCGACAGATAGGATTCGCGCACCAGCGGTTGCGCCGCCAGGTGAAATACGATTTCCGGCTTGGCTGCGGTCATTGCGGCGGTCAGCGCTTTCAGGTCGCGCACGTCGCCGACGGTGCTGTAGACGGCGCTTTTGAGATGCGTCAGCTCGAACATGTTCGGCTCGCTGGGCGGCGCCAGCGAATAGCCGTGCAGATTCGCGCCCATGCGGCTGAGCCACAAGGTCAGCCAGCTTCCCTTGAAACCGGTGTGGCCGGTGATGAAGACATTTTTGCCGCGCCAGAACTGATTGCTCATGGACGCGCTTTTTTCGCGGTAAGGCGGTATTGCCCGAGCTGGGCGCGGTTGACGTCGGACATGTTCTAATTTGGTTGGTCGCCCGATTAGGCAGGACGACAGACTGTTAAATGATTAGGCAGTCAAATTAAAACATGGGGACCACAGCGTTGAAGCGCGAATCAAGGGGGTTTTTATCATCCATTCCGGTCAATATCGACGAAAAAGACCCCATCCGGCGTTCATTCCAGCGTCGGCGGCAACGCCACGCCATATTTTTGGGCCAGGTCCGCCAGCATCGGCGGAATGGTCGGATGCAGCGCAAGGCCATCGCGCAACTGCTCGGCGCGGCGGGCGATGCCCCGATCGCCGGGCATGCGGACCTGCCCCACGTCCGGCCGCGGCGGATTGCTGCGGCAAGCGTCCGCGATCCAGTCCATCTGGCGCAGGAACGCGGCCTGGCCGCCGAACGCCGAAGGATCGTAGAGCGAGATGAACACGGACGCGCCCCAGCCCTGCGCCGCGTCGGCACGGCCGTGACCGCCCAGCCCGCTGGTCAAGGCCTCGATCAGCAAGCCCAGACCGAAGCCTTTATGTCCGCCCGTCAAACCGCCCAAAGGCAGGATGGTGCCGGGCGGATCGGCGGCCAGCACGGCCGGATCGCGGCTGGGATTGCCATGTCCGTCCAGCAGCCAGGCTTCGTCGAATTGCTGTCCCGCCTTGTGCAGGCGGTTGGTCATGCCGTTGGTCGTGATCGAGGCGGAAATATCGATCAGAAAAGGCGTGCCGGAAGTTGGAATTCCCGCCGCAATCGGATTCGGTGTGAACACCGCCTTGGTGCCGCCGAAAGGCGCGACGCTTTGCGCCGCGGGGTTCGAGCAGGAAAGCAGCATCATGAAACCGGCTTCGGTGGCGCGCAGCAAATACGCCGCCAGACAGCCGATATGGTGGCTACGCCGGATCGACAGCGTGGCGTTGCCGAATTCGCGCGCCCGCGGGATCAGCATCTCAACGCCCTGCAACACCAGCCAGGGACCGGGCAAACGCCCGCCATCCCACAGCACCGCAGCGCCGCGGTCGGAAATCGGCGTCGGTTCGCCTGTGGTGGCCATCCCCCCCTTTTCGATTTCCCGGATATAGGGTGCCAGTAGCGCGAGTCCATGCGTATCGTGGCCGAGCAAATCGCCGTCCACCAGCGTACGTGCGACCGCGGCCGCCGGGGCCTGCGGCAAACCGGCGGCCTGCAGCACGCTTTCGGAAAACTGCGTCAGGGTCGCGGCGGAAAAACGTTCAGATTGAGTCATGGCGTGGGTCTTTTTCAATGCATTAAGCGGAAACCGCGGTCATCTGCACTTCGATTAAAAATCCATGATGCAATTCGGGCACGGGCACCACGGCGCGGGCCGGGCGGTGCGCGCCGAAGCGCTCGCTGTAGATGCGATTGAAGACGGGCCAGTTGTCGATGCCGACGATATAGGCAGTGCATTGGACCACATGGTCGAGCCGGCAGCCGGCGGCGGCGAGCACGTTCTCGCAATGCTGGAGGACAATGCGGGCCTGTTCTTCGAAGCTGCCTTGCGCGCCGGCGCCGGAGGTGGAGATCGGCAACATGCCGGACACAAAGACAAAGCCGTTCGCTTCAACGGCCTGGGAATAATGACCGCCGGGCGCCGGCACGTCGGGGGTGGATATGAATTGCATGGGGACTCCTTTTTACCATCCGTTAAAGCGTTGCCAGGCGGCGGTGATTTCGCGATCGGCTCCCAGCACATTGTAATGGCTATACTGGGCGGCGGTGGAGCAGGCATGGTTCGGCAGGATCCGCACCTGGGCGCCGACCGGCAGATGCGGCATGTTCGACCCGCTGCCGGAACGCAGCGCCACGATGCCATGCTCCTGGTTGGCGCCGATCAGAATCACATCTTCCAGCGGCTGGCCGTCGATGTCGCATACCACGCCGTAACCCTGATCGACCGTCTGCCTGGCGGTGCCGCGGTCGCGCGACATGGCCATCCAGCCGGCATCGATGAGGGTCCATCCCTTTTCGGCCTGATGGCCGATGACCGTGGCGAGCACGGACAAGGCGATGTCTTCGATACGGCACACGTTCAGGCCGGCCATTACCAGGTCGAAGAAAACGAAGACGCCGGTGCGCACCTCGGTCACGCCTTCCAGGTGTTCGGCAAACAGCGCCGTCGGCGTCGATCCCACGCTGACCGTCGGACAAGGAATGCCCACGGCGCGCAAGCGCTCGGCCGAACCGACCGTGGCGCTGCGTTCCTGCTCGGCGAGCTGACGGATCTCATCTGTGCTCTTGCAGTCGTAGGAGCTGCCCGCATGGGTCAGCACCCCGGCCACGTTGATCCCGGCGGCATGCAGCAGCAATCCGATGTCGGTCAGTTCCGGCGCATCCGGCTTGACGCCGGAGCGGTGTCCGTCCGAATCGATCTCGATCATGACATCGAAATCCTGCTTCGACGTGCGCGCGCAGTCCACGACCATTTGCGCGGCTTCGAGACTGTCCAGAATGATCGTCAGCTTGACGCCTTGTTGCCGCAGCGCGATTACATGCGCCAGTTTGTTCGGCGCGATGCTCACGGCATACAGGATATCTTTCACGCCGTGCGCCGCGAAATAGTCCGCTTCGCGCAGCGTGGAAACGGTGATCGGACCTTCGGGCGTTTCCATCAGACGGCGTGTCACGTCGATGCATTTGTTGGTTTTCACATGCGGGCGGAACGAAACATTCAGACTGCGCAGCTTGTTCCGCATGCGCTCGATGTTGTGCTCCATTTTCGCTGGGTCGAGAATCAACGCCGGCGTTTCGCATTGTTCCAGAGTGTGCTTACTCATTTCGGACTCCTCGCGGCTTCCCGTTTGAGTACCCGCCCCGGCCGCGCGCCGGACGCCTTGCCGTCTTTCCAGACGATCGCGCCGTTGACGATCACGGTGTCGATGCCGTGCGCCGCGGCGATGGGTTTGGCGAAGGTCGCCGCTTCATCGATGGTGTCGGCGTCGAACAGCGTGATGTCGGCAAACGCGCCTTCCCTGAGCACGCCGCGATCCTTCAGACCGAAATTCTTCGCCGTCAGGCCGGTCATCTTGTGGACCGCGGTTTCCAGCGAAAACAGGCCGAGGGAACGGCCGTAGTGGCCGAGTATGCGCGGGAACGTCCCCCACAGACGCGGGTGCGGCGCAGTGTCGTGCGGCAATCCGTCCGAACCGATCATCGTTTGATCGAACGCCAGAATGCGCTGCACGTCGGCTTCATCCATCCTGAAATAAATCCCGCCGGCCGGGAGCAACCGCTCGACCGCTTCTTCCTGCGATACGCCCATTTCCTTGACGATGTCGGACAGGTCCTTGCCGGCATACTGAGGGAGTGTTTTCGACCAGGTGACAATGACCCGCGAGGAGCTGGCCGCGCGGTCCGCCGAAAGAATGGTCGAACCTGCCAGGTAGGGGTAACAATCGAGACAGATGGTTTGCGTGGCCATGTTCTGCTCGATGAAGTCCAGCGTTTCCTTGGAGCGTCCGTAATTCGCCGGTCCCACCACTTTATGGTGCGAGATGACGACCGGCACATCTACCTCCCGGCCGACGCGGAAGCTTTCTTCCAGCGAGTCGATCACCTGGTCTGCTTCGTTGCGCATGTGCGTGCAATACAGGCCGTTGACCGCGGTCAGCGGACGGCAGATTTCGATGACTTCCTCGGTCGGCGCGGCGATCGCGGATTCGTAAAAGAGTCCGGTCGAAACTCCGATCGCGCCTGCCTCCACCGCCTCCTGCACCAAGGCGCGCATGCGCGCAATTTCGTCGGCGGTCGCCGGTTGTCCCAGGTCGTCCATTGTGGCCACGCGCAATGTCGTATGGCCTACCAGCAGCGCACAGTTGGTCGCCGCCGGATGGGCATCGAGTTCCGCGATGTAGGCGGCGAACGAGGGAAAGCGAAACCACTCGCCATTGTCATCCAGCAGATTGAGCGGCGGGGTCACGGGTTGTGGAATTTGCGGCATCGGCGCCAGCGAAATGCCGCAATTTCCCGCCACCACCGTGGTGACGCCCTGACTGATTTTGGGCGTCATTTCCGGCGCTGACAGCATGATGCGGTCGTCATGCGTGTGGGCGTCGATGAAGCCCGGCGCCGCAACGCGGCCGGCGGCGTCCATTTCTACCTGGCCGCGCGCCGCCGCCAGATCGCCGATACGCGCGATGCGGTCGCCGCGGATGCCGATATCGCCATCGAAACGGAGGGCGCCCGTGCCATCGACTATGGTCGCGTTGCGGATGAGAAGATCGAATTGTTCTTGCATCGGTGCACCTTTTCGTTTGAAGTGGGTTTGGAATGAAGACTTGGGGGGTATAAAAAGTAATATTATTTCATAATGTGCGGGGATTCACAACGCCATATTTTGGTACGCGCCTGTCAAAAAAGGTGCGGCCTGCGCACCGTAAGAGTGAGTAACGACGGGCCTTTCCAGCCATAAACCAAAAATTTTTCCGACGCTGCGCAGAGGTGTAAAAAACTATTTGCAAAAGCCAGAATAAGTAATAAGATTACATTTTTGAGATATTGACGAGCAGCCCCAGCGGTTGAAGTTGTGCTGCTTCATGAGCGAATTGCGTTGTGACATCCACCAGGAGATACCGTGGCCCCAAATCGTTTTCGTCGTTCCTTGCTGGGCAAGGCGTGTGCATCCGTCGCCTTGTGCGCTGCCCCGAGCGCTTTATTCTTTCCGGTTTCCGCCATGGCGGCGCCTGCCAAGGGCGGGGTGGCCAATCTGGCGATGGTCGGGGAAATTCTGTCGCTTGATCCAATGCTCACCTCCAGCGCATTGAGCGGCACCATTACCCAGCATATCTACGAGCCCCTGTTCACTTTCGACAGCAAGTGGAACCTCGCTCCGATGCTGGCCGAAACGATGCCGAACATTTCCAAGGATGGCCTGGTTTATACGATCGCGTTGCGCCATGGCGTGAAATTCCACAACGGCAAAGAGATGAAGTCCGACGACGTCGTCGCTTCGCTCAAGCGTTGGATGGATATGGCGCCGCGCGGCAAGACGCTGGCCACGGAACTGAAGTCGATCGAAGCCAAGGGGCCTTACACGGTTGTGATTTCCTTGAAGCATCCGTATGCGCCGCTGCTGTCGCAACTGGCGCTGCCGGCCGGTCTCGCAGGCATCATGCCCAAGGAAGTCATCGCCAATCCACTGACCGAATTCATCGGCACCGCCCCTTACAAGTTCAAGGAGCGCAAACCGGATCAATACCTGTTGCTGGTGCGTTTCGACGGCTATACGCCGCGCAAGGAACCGGCCGACGGTTACGCCGGCAAGCGCGAAGCCCTGCTGGACGAATTGCGCTTCGTGCCGGTGCCGAACGCCAATACGCGCGTCGAAGGCGCGCTTTCCGGGCAATATCAATTTGCCGACCTGTTGCCGGTGGAAGCCAACAGGCGCCTCGACAACAATCCCAATGTGAAGCCTATCATCACCGCACCGTTCGGCTACATCTACGTGGTGCTCAATACCAAACAAGGGGTGATGGCCAATCTGGGCGTGCGTCAGGCATTTCAGGAGGCATTGAACGATACCGTCATCATGACGGCCGCCTATGGCGACAAGCGTTTTTTCAGTGTCGAACCCAACCATTATCCGAAAGGGTCGCTGTTCTATTCCACCGCCGGCGCCGACCGCTATAACCAAGGCGATGCGAAAAAGGCGGCGGCGATGCTGGCTACGGCCAAGTACAACGGCGCGCCGATCCGGCTGCTCGCCAGCCAGCAGTACGACTTCCATTACCGGGTCTCGCTGGTGATGGCCGAGAATCTGAAGCAGGCCGGGTTCAAGGTCGATCTGCAGGTGGTCGACTGGTCGACCTTGCTGCAGCGCCGTAACGATCCGGCATTGTGGGATGTGTATGTCACCCACGGTTCCTTCCTGCCGGAACCCATGCTGTTGCCGCCGCAGTTGGGCAACGATGCGCCGGGCTGGTGGCGCACGCCGGCCAAGGACGCCGTGCTGAGCGCATTCAATACCGAAATCGATCCCGTCAAGCGCGGTGCGCTATGGGGACAGGTGCAAAACCTGGTGTATACCGAAGTGCCGTACATGCGTCTGGGCAGCTTCAACACCCTCACCGCGAAGTCGACCAAGCTGGACGGTTATGTGCCGATGGAATGGCCGTTCTTCTGGAACGTCGGCCTGAAAAAGTAAGCCGCCGGCGGCCGAGGCCGCCCACGCTTCCATTATTTGTCAGTGAGGAACTCTAACCATGGCACGTTACCTTGCCTCCCGTTTGGCCGGCATGATCGTGGTGATGCTGATCGTCGCGGTGCTGGTCTTTTTGATCACGCGGCTGGCGCCGGGCGACCCGGCCGCACTCATGCTGGGCGATGACGCCACACCGGCGGCGATCGCCAAACTGCGCACTTCGTACGGACTGGATAAGCCTTTGCCGGTGCAATTCGGCTATTGGATAGCCCAGGTGGCGCACGGCAATCTGGGGCAGTCGATCTTTTTGCAGCGCCCGGTCACCCAGGCGCTGGCGGAGCGCGCCGAGACGACGACGTTTCTGACCCTGTTTTCGATTGCCATCGCGGTCTTGATCGGCCTTCCCTGCGGCATCGTTTCGGCATATTGGCGCGGCGGCCGGATCGATCAATTGTTCACCGGCAGCGCGATGCTTTGCGCCAGCATCCCTAGTTTCTGGTTCGGCCTGATCCTGATCCAGTTCTTCGCGGTCAAGCTGGGCTGGTTTCCGGTGGCCGGCTATGGCGAGCCGGGTGCGCCGCTGGCGGACCGCCTGCATCATCTGATCCTGCCGGCGATCGTGCTGGGCGTGCTTAACTCCTCGCTGATCATCCGCTTTACCCGCGCCAGCATGCTCGACGTGCTTGGCGACGATTACATCCGCACCGCCCGCGCCAAGGGTTTGCCGGAGCGGCGCGTGGTGTTGAAACATGCGCTGCGCAACGGACTGATTCCGATCATCACGGTCATCGGCCTGACGTTCGCCCTGCTGATCGGCGGCGCGATCGTGACCGAAACACTGTTCGGCCTGCCCGGCATCGGCAATCTGGTGGTATCGGCCGTGCTGCGCCGCGATTATCCGGTGATCCAGGGCGCCTTGCTGGTGCTGGCCGGTTTGTATGTCCTGATCAATCTGGTGATCGACTTGCTGTACATGGTCGTCGATCCACGCGTGCGTTATTAAACAGCGATGACTACTTCCACCTCCACTTCTGTTTCTGCTTCTGCTTCCGGCGGTTTGGCGCTGGGACAATTCATGCGCAAGATGTTCCGGCGCAAGCTGGTGCTGGCCGGCGTGATCGTGCTGGCCATCGTGACCGTGATGGCGATCATTGCGCCTTTGGTCAGCGTCTACGATCCGATGGCGCTGAACATCCTCGATCGCCTGCTGCCGCCTAGCGCAGTGCATTGGTTCGGCACCGACGAATTCGGGCGCGACATATTCACCCGTGTGATTTACGGCGGCCGCTATTCGCTGGTGATCGGCGCTTCGGTGGTCGTCATCTCGGTGCTGGGCGGCACTTTGTTCGGCTTGCTCGCCGGCTTCTTCCGGCGCCTGGACGGTCCCATCATGCGCGTGGTAGACGCCATGATGTCGTTCCCCGATATCCTGCTGGCGATCGCGCTGGTCGCGGTGCTCGGCGCGTCGATGACCAATGTCGTGCTGGCGCTGTCGATCGTGTATGTGCCGCGGGTGGCGCGCGTGGTGCGCTCTTCGACGCTGGTGGTGCGCGAACTGCTGTTTATCGAAGCGGCCCGTGCGCTCGGCGTGTCCACCTGGCGCATCCTGTCGGTGCACGTGCTGAAAAACATCACATCGCCGATCCTGGTGCAGGGCACCTTCATCTTTTCCTATGCGGTGCTGGCCGAAGCGGGATTGTCCTTCCTCGGCGTCGGGGTGCCGCCGGATATTCCAACCTGGGGCTCGATGGTCTCCAGCGGCCAATCGTATGCCGACCAGGCGTTCTGGATGGTGCTCTTCCCCGGCCTGGCGATCGTCCTCTCCGCCCTGTCGCTGCAAATGGTGGGCGACGGGCTGCGCGATATGCTGGATCCCAAATTGCGCAAGACGCTATGAGAAGAGAACATCATGAGTGAAGATATCCGGCAGCCGCTGCTAGAAGTAGTCAAGCTGCGAACCCATTTCCATACCGACGCCGGCGTCGTGAAGTCGGTCGATGACGTGTCGTTCAAGCTGTACCCCGGCGAGACGCTGGCCGTGGTGGGCGAATCCGGTTCCGGAAAATCGGTGACCAGCCTGTCCATCATGGGACTGATTCCTAATCCGCCCGGGCGCATTGTCGGTGGCGAGATCCGCTTTCGCCGCGCCAGCGGCGATGTGGTCGATCTGGTGCAGTTGCCGCCGCGCGAACTGCGCCAGCTGCGCGGCAAGGAAATCGCGATGATTTTCCAGGAGCCGATGACCAGCCTCAATCCGGTGTTTACCGTCGGCGACCAGATTGCCGAAACGGTGCAGCTGCATCTGGGCAAAAGTCGCGCCGAAGCGCTCGTCCATGCCCGCCGCATGCTGGACCTGGTCGAAATACCGGCCGCCGGCCAACGTCTGCACGAATACCCGCATCAATTGTCGGGCGGCATGCGGCAACGCGTGATGATCGCGCTGGCGCTGTCGTGCAACCCGTCGCTGCTGATCGCCGACGAGCCGACCACCGCGCTGGATGTGACGATCCAGGCGCAAATCCTGATGCTGCTGGAAAAACTGCAGGCCGAAACCGGCACCGCCATCCTGTTCATCACGCACAATCTCGGCGTCGTCGCCGAAATCGCCGATCGCATCGCGGTCCTGTACAGCGGCCATGTGGTCGAGCAGGGCACCGTGCGGCAATTGTTCAAGGCGCCGCGCCATCCTTATACGCAGGGTTTGCTCAATTGCCTGCCGAGCCGGGCGATCGCCTCCAGGGCAGCCGGCTCCGCGGGCCGGCCGACCCGGCTCAACGCCATTCCCGGACAGGTCGCCAGTCCGCTGCATCCGCTGCCCGGCTGCCCATTCGCGCCGCGCTGCCATCTGGCCGAATCCGCCTGTCAAACCGCATTGCCCCCCTTGTTCGATGTCGCCGATGGCCAGCATTCGCGCTGTCTGCGCTGGAGTGAAGTATGAACGCCCCATCCATGTCCGGAAACGGCCTGCCGGCCGAACCGATGATCGAGATCGTCGGCCTGAAGAAATATTTCGGCCACCAGCATCGCCCGGTGCGCGCCGTCGACAACGTCAGCTTTTCGATCGCACGCGGCGAAGTCGTCGGCCTGGTGGGAGAGTCCGGTTCCGGCAAGAGCACCATCGGGCGCTCGATCCTGAAACTGATCGAGCCGACCGCCGGGCAAATCCTGTATCAGGGCAAGGATCTCGCCGGCCTCGGCCCGCGCGCCATGCGGCCCTACCGGCGCGATCTGCAAATTATTTTCCAGGACCCTTACGCCAGCCTCAACCCGCGCTTGCGCATCGGCGCCATCATCGGCGAAGCGCTCGACACCCACAAGCTCAAGCAGGGCGCGGCGCGCCGCGAGCGCATCGCCGAACTGCTGCAGCTGGTCGGTCTTTCCGCCGAACACGTCAAGCGCTTTCCGTATGAATTTTCGGGAGGACAGCGGCAGCGCATCGGCATCGCCCGCGCGCTGGCGGTAGAGCCGAAGTTCATCGTCGCCGACGAACCGGTGTCCGCGCTGGATGTCTCGATCCAGGCGCAGGTGATCAATCTGCTGCAGGACTTGCGCCAGCAGTTCGGGCTGACCATGCTGTTCATCTCGCACGATCTGGATGTGGTCGAATATCTGTGCGACCGCATCGTGGTGCTGTATCTGGGCCGGGTGATGGAAATCGCGCCCAGCGCGGAGCTGTATCGCGCACCGCGCCATCCGTATACCGAAGCGCTGCTGGGCGCTTCGCCGCGTCCCGATCCCGACGCCCGGCGCGAGCGCAAGCTGCTGCAGGGCGATATCCCCAGCCCGATCGATCCGCCTTCGGGCTGCGTCTTCCGCACCCGATGTCCTTATGCAATACCGGCATGCAGCGAGACGGTGCCGCCGCTGCGCGAAATTTCCCCCGGCCGTTGGAAAGCATGTCTGCGCGATGACGTTCTGTAAGCCGACGGCCGTTTATACACATGATTTATAAGGAACCATACACCGTGCTGAACCAAAAAATATTCGCCATATCGCGTGGAGGCCGCGCATGAGCCCATGGAGCGCAGCACAAGTCGGAGACGCGCGCAGCGAGATCGAGACGCCGGCGCTGATTCTCGACCTCGACGCATTCGAGCGCAACCTGCAACGGATGGCGCAGGCGCTGGCCGGCAGCAAGGTGCGCTTGCGCGCCCACGCCAAAAGCCACAAGTGTCCGGAGATCGCGTTGCGCCAGATCGCGTTGGGCGCGGTGGGCGTGTGCTGTCAGAAGGTCAGCGAGGCCAGCATTTTTGTGGACGCGGGCGTCACCGATATCCTGATCACCAACGAAATCGTCGGCGCCGGCAAGATCGCCCGCCTGATGACGCTGGCCCGCCGGGCGCGCATCGGCGTGCTGGTCGACCATCCGTTGCAGGTACAGGCCCTGGCCGCCGCGGCGCAATCCCAGACCGAGGCGACGACGCTGGACGTCTACATCGAAATCGATGTCGGCGGCCGCCGTTGCGGTGTTGCATCGACCGATGAGGCGGTGCGGCTGGCCGAACAGATCGCGGCCTCTCCGCCATTGCGTTTCGTCGGACTGCAGTGTTATTACGGCCCGGCCCAGCATATGCGCACGCCTGAGGAACGCGCCGCCGCCATCTCCAGCGCGGCCGACAAGGCGCGTGAAGTCAAGGCGGCCATCGAGGTACGCGGCATCGCAGTCGAGATCATCACCGGCGCCGGCACCGGCACCCTGATCCATGAACGCGACTCCGGCGTTTTCAACGAAATGCAGGCCGGTTCCTATGTCTTCCTGGACCGCGATTACGGCGACAACCAGCGCGACGAGAACGACATCCCATTCGAGCATGCGATGTTTGTGCTGACCACCGTCATGAGCCGGCCCAGCGCCGAGCGGGCAGTGGTCGATGCGGGATTGAAGGCGTCCAGCGTCGACTCCGGCATGCCGGGCGTGTGGCAGCGCAAGGATTTGCGCTTCCTGAAGGCCGCCGACGAGCACGGCGTGATCGAAACGCCGAATGCCGCCGCGCTGGCGCTGGGCGATAAATTGATGCTGGTGCCGGGTCACTGCGATCCGACCGCCAACCTCTACGACACGCTGGTATGTGTGCGCGGGGACAAGGTCGAAGCGCTGTGGCCGATCGCCGCGCGAGGGGCGCTGCTGTAATGAAAAATGTGCAGCACGTTCCAGTGGTCGGCGCCAGTCCGCTGGAGCGTCTGCGGGCGGAAATGGACAAGCTGCCCACCGCCAGCCGCAGGGCGGCCCAGGTATTCCTCGACGATGCTGGCTGGGCCATGCGCGCCAGCGTCGACGAACTGGCGCTGCGGGCGCAAGTCAGCGCGCCGACCATCGTGCGTCTTTGCCGCACGCTGGGCTTCAGCGGCCTGACCGATTTCAAATTGCAGCTGGCGCAAAGCCTGGCTGGCGGCACGCCTTATTTGCATCGCGCGGTCAACAGCGCCGACAGCGTCGGCGAAATGGTCCACAAGATCCTGTTCGGCGCCGCGGCCTTCATGACGAATCTGGAAAAACAGATCGACCTGGCGATGATGGAGGCCGCGATAGCGAAAATCGCCGCCGCGGGCCGCGTGGATTGCTACAGCGTAGGCAACACCTCCACGTCCCTGGCAAACGATGCGCAGGGGCGTTTTTTCCGGCTCGGCCTGATTTCAAATTCTTATTTCGACGCCCACATGCAACTCATATCGGCCGCATCGCTGAGCGCTCATGACGTGGTGCTTGCGATCTCCCACGTCGGCCGGATGCCGACGCTGTTGGAGGCGGTGGCCGTGGCGCGCGAGCAAGGCGCGACGGTGATCGGACTGACGTTGCCAGATACGCCGCTGGCCAGGCACTGCACGATTCCGCTGACGGTGTCGGTTTCCGAAGACGCGGTGGTGCGCGTGGGGACCGAAGCCTATCTTGCGCATCTGGCGCTGATCGAAATTCTGATGGTGGGCGTGGGTATCCGCCGCGGGCCGGACGCGATCGAAAAACTGAAGCGCGTGCGGCAGGTGCTTGAAGCGCATCCTGCGGCGAAATGGGTTTGGTCTAAAACCGAGTAGGTGGCGCACAAAAGCCGTTCATGCGCGTTTGACCAACGGAGTCTTGAATGAATAATTTGGGAAAGAGCTGGTGGGCCTGTTCCGCGAGCGAGCTTGCCGAAGCCTACGCGAGTGGCGCCTGCTCGCCGGTCGATGTTGTCGACAGCATTGCCGAACGGATTGAAGCAATCAATCCGCTTATCAACGCTTTTGTCACATTGGACCTGGACAGCGCCCGGAAAGCGGCCGTAAAGAGCGCGGCGCGTTGGCGAGCCGGCCAGCCGTTGAGCTATCTTGACGGGGTGCCCATCAGCGTTAAAGACAATCTCGTGGTTCGGGCCATGCGCTCTACATGGGGCAGTGCGCTTTATTCGGAATTCGTGCCGAGCATGGATGAACTGCCGATTGAACGTCTGCGGGCGGCAGGCTGCCTCATTCTGGGGAAGACGAATTGTCCTGAGTTTACCGTGCACGGCTATACGGGTAACCTGCTGTTTGGGCCGACCGGGAACCCGTGGGATACGCGACTCACGCCTGGAGGCTCAAGCGGAGGCGCGGTCGCGGCGGTCTGCGCGGGACTGGGTCCGATCGCGATAGCCACCGATGGCGGCGGTTCGATCCGGCGCCCTTGCGCCTATACTGGTCTGATGGGGCTAAAGCCCTCGCGCGGGACGGTCGCGCGCGCTGACGGTTTTCCGTCCGTATTGCATGATTTTGAAGTGGTTGGGCCCATTACGCGCACCATGGAGGACTTGCGGCGCGTGATGACGATCATTGGTTTGCCGCATCTCAGCGACCCGCTGTCGGTGGGAATTCCGCGTGACGGATTTGAGCCGAAGGTTCCGCCTCGGCTGCGGATACTCTATTTACCACGGTTCGGCGACGCTCCGGTCGATCCTCGCATCACGCAGAGCGTCGCGGCAGCGGCGCAGGCATTAGGGAAATCGGGCCATTACGTCGAAGAAAGCGACCTGCGACCGTTCGATGGCGAAGCCTTGGGACAGGCCTGGACAATTTTGAGTCAAACCGGGCTTTCATGGTTGATGGGACGGCATCCCGATTGGCGGTCCCAGGTCAGTCCCGCGATAGCCGAGCTGGTTGTCGCGGGTGCGGCATTGCCGGCCTCGGACTACTACCAGGCGCATCAGGTGTTCGCCGAGGCGAGGCGCGAGCTGTCGCTGCTGTTCGGCTGCTACGACCTGATTCTGACGCCATCGGCCGCCGCGATGCCCTGGCCCGCGACATTGCCATTCCCGGCCGTCATTGATGGCCAGGCGGTAGGCGGACGTGGACACGCGGTGTTTACGGGGTTCGTCAATATGTCGGGTTGCCCCGCGATCAATCTTCCCGCCATGCCTTCCGCTGACGGCATGCCGATCGGCTTCCAACTGATCGGACCGGTAGGGAGCGACGGCTTGTTATGCAACGTCGGCGCGCAGTACGAGCTTGAACATGCGGGAAAACCGGATTGGCCTCCGCTGGCTAAGATCAATCCAGATTCCGCAAGCTGATCATGCCGGGCATGGCTGCGCCGGTTGTCGCGCACGGCTCTTCGTCGAACGCGATGTCGCCGTCCGGATCGGCCTGGCCGGTGGCTTGCAAACCTGCGAAATCGAATAAATTGCGGTCCATCAGATGCGACGGGGCGGTGGTGGATAGCGAGGCAAAGATATTGTCGACGCGCCCCTTGTGCTGCTTTTCCCAGTCGCGCAGCATGTGCTTGATTTGCTTGCGCTGCAGGTTTTCCTGGCTGCCGCAGAGATCGCACGGGATGATCGGGAATTGCTTGACCTCGGCGTAGCGGATGAGGTCGGCTTCCTTCACATAGGCCAGCGGGCGGATCACGATGCGCTTGCCGTCGTCGGATTGCAGCTTGGGCGGCATGCCTTTCAGTTTGCCGCCGAAAAACATGTTCAGGAAAAAGGTTTCCATGATGTCGTCGCGGTGATGGCCGAGCGCAATCTTGGTGGCGCCCAGTTCGCCGGCGACGCGGTACAGGATGCCGCGCCGTAGCCGCGAGCACAGCGCGCAGGTGGTCTTGCCTTCTTCCACCACGCGCTTGACGATGCTGTAGGTGTCCTGGTTTTCGATGTGATACGCGACGCCGAGTTTGTCAAGATATTCGGGCAGGATGTGGGCCGGGAAATTGGGCTGCTTCTGATCCAGATTGACGGCGACGATGTCGAAATCGATGGGCGCGCGTTCGCGCAGGGTCAGCAGGATGTCCAGCATCGCATAGCTGTCCTTGCCGCCGGACAGGCAGACCATCACCTTGTCGCCCTGTTCGATCATGTTGTAGTCGCCGATGGCCTGGCCAACCAGGCGGCACAGGCGCTTGTGCAGCTTGTTGTTTTCGTGCGCGGTCTTTTCCATCTGCTTGTGGCTGGCGCCTGCCGCGGCGTCGCTGGCCGTCAATGCCATGTTCATTTACACCCCTTCCTTGACCCGGAATACTTCGACGCCGACCGATGCGCAATCGGGATAGACGTCCGGCTTTTCGGTGGAAACCCGCGCCGCTCGCACTTTCGGATGCGCCAGCATGGCCTTGACCACGTCGTCGCACAGGGTTTCCTGCAGATGGATGTGGCCCTGCGCCATACGCCTGGCGATGGTGCTGCGGATGAAATCGTAATCCACCACTTCGTCGAGCTGGTCTTCTTTCGGCGTCGACAGAGTCAGCGGAATGAACAGATCGACGTTGATCAGGATGCGCTGCTCTCCCTTCTTTTCGAACTCGTGGACGCCGATGTTGATGAGTACCTCATAGTCGCGCAAAAACAGGCGGCGGCAGTCGTTCAGGCCGGCATAGGAAAGGGAAGGGAGCATAAAGTTACCAGTATGAAAAATGAAACGTTATTGCGTCAGAAACATCACGTCGCGTTGCAGCGGAATCAGGTGTTGGCCGCCGTCGACCAGCAGCGTCGCGCCGGTGACGGCGCCGGCGGCGGCGACGTAACAGACGGCGGCGGCGATATCTTCCGGCGTGCTGGATTTACCCAGCGGGGTGGCGTTGTGCGCCTGGGCGAAGCCGGATGCGCTTTGGTCGCCCGACAGCATGGTCAGGCCGGGCGCGACGCCGACCACGCGCAGCTTCGGCGCCAGTGCTTGCGCCAGCATCGTGGTGGCGGTGTGCAGCGCGGCTTTCGACAGCGTGTATGACAGGAAATCGGGATTCAGGTTGAACAGTTTCTGATCCAGCAGATTGACGACCACCGCTTGTTCGCCGTCCGGCGTGGCTGCGTGCAGCGCCTGCGCCAGCAGCAGCGGCGCGGTCAGATTGGTGTGCATGTGCGCGTCCAGCAGCGCGCCGTCGAAGCCGGCGGCGGCATCGTATTCGAACAGCGCGGCGTTATTGACGACGCAGCCTACCGGGCCCAGCGCAGCGGCGCGTTGCAGCAGGCCGGGCACGCTGGGCAGGTCCGCCAGATCGCAGTACACGGCCAGCGCGCGCCGGCCCAGCGCTTCGACCTCGCGCACGGTGGCGTGCGCGTCGTCGGCGGAATGCCGATAATGCACGGCGATATCCCAGCCTTGCCGCGCCAGCGCCAGCGCGATCGTCCTGCCGATGCGTTTGGCGCCGCCGGTGACCAGCGCGACTTTTGCGACTTTTTGTGGATGTGCGTTCATGGTTTCCAATACAATACCGCATGCCTCTGCAACTGCCCGCCCCCTCCGCCGACGCGCTCGCCGCCTCCCATTCGCTGCAATGCCTGATTGCCGACGATATTCGTCGCCGGCAGGGGTGGATATCGTTTGCGCGTTATATGGAGCTGACGCTGTACGCGCCGCAATTCGGCTATTACAGCGGCGGCGCGGCGAAATTGGGCAAAGAGGGTGATTTTACAACCGCGCCGGAACTTACGCCGCTTTTTGGCGCGACGCTGGCCCAAGTGGCGGCGGAGCTGTTCGCGCAGACCGCGCCGGCGATTCTGGAGTTCGGCGCCGGCAGCGGCAAGCTGGCGTTCGACATTCTGAGCGAATTGCAGGCTGGGGGGGTGGCGCTGCAGCATTATCTGATTATCGAAGTGTCGCCGCAATTGCGTGCCAGTCAGCAACAAAGGCTGGCCGGATTTCCGAATGTGCAATGGCTGGACCGGTGGCCCGAGCGGTTTTCCGGGGTGGCGATCGGCAACGAGGTGCTGGATGCGATGCCGGTGTCGCTGGTGGTCCGGACGGCGGACGGCTGGAAGGAGCGCGGCGTGGCAGGCGCGAACCCGGACGAAGACCCGCATGCCGGCCCGTTCGTCTTTGCCGATCGCGATTGCGATCCGGCGCTGATCGCGCAGATTCCGGATGCGGACGAATTGCCGGTCGGTTATCTGACCGAGGTGCATCCGGTGGCGATCGGTTTCATGCGTTCGCTGGCGGCGTTGCTCGGCGAGGGCCAGGATGGGGGCAAGGGCGCCGTGGCGCTATTGATCGATTACGGCTTTCCGGGGCGTGAGTATTATCTCGGCCAGCGCTCCGAAGGCACGCTGATGTGCCATTACCGGCATCATGCGCATCCGGATCCTTTTTATCTGCCGGGTTTGCAGGACGTGACCGCGCATGTGGATTTCACCGCGATGGCGCGGGCGGCGGTGGAGGGCGGTCTGGATTTGCTGGGGTACGTCAGCCAGGCGGGATTTTTGCTGGGGGCCGGTATCGGCGATCTGTTGCTGCGCACGCCGCCGGAGCAGGCGGCGCGGTATTTGCCGCAGGCCAATGCGGTGCAGAAGCTGATTTCGCCGGCCGAAATGGGGGAGTTGTTCAAGGTGCTGGCGGTCGGCCGCGGGGTCGAATGGCCGCAGCGGCTGTTGCAGCATGACCGCAGCCACCGCCTCTGATTAACAGACAATTAAAAAGGCTGCAAATGATTCGATGGGTATTGGTGATTTTTCTGGCGCTGATCGTTTTTTCGCAGGCGCTGCCATGGCTGGAAAAGCTGGGCATCGGACGCTTGCCGGGAGACGTGCGTTTTACGCTGTTCGGCCGTGTGTTTTCGTTGCCGTTTGCGTCGACGATTCTGCTGTCCGTCGTGGTGTTTCTGCTGGCGCGCTTTTTGTAACGGAATGAGCGGCGCCGGGTAAGCCGCTGCGCCGCCCATCCGCACCCGCATCAGGCCTGCTTGCGCTTGAGCTCGCGCTCTTCCTTCAGCATTCTGGTCTTAATCCGGTTGCGCTTCAGCGGCGACAGATATTCGACGAAAATCTTGCCTTTCAAATGATCCATTTCATGCTGGATGCATACGGCCAGCAGTCCTTCGGCTTCCACTTCGAACGGTTTGCCGTCGGTGTCGAACGCGCGTACCTTGACGCGCGCCGGACGTTCCACGCCGTCATACACGCCGGGCACCGACAGGCAGCCTTCGTCGTAAATCTGCTTTTCTTCGCTGGCCCACAGAATTTCGGGATTGATGAAAACACGCAGTTCCTTGCTGGTGTCCGATACGTCCAGCACCAGCAATTGCTCGTGCACGTCGACCTGCGACGCGGCCAGTCCGATGCCCGGCGCGTCGTACATGGTTTCGGCCATGTCGGCGGCCAATTTTTTGAGGCGCGCGTCGAATGCGGTGACCGGTTTGGCCACCTTATGCAGGCGCGGATCGGGATAGCGGAGGATAGTTAATAAGGCCATGCGTTTTCAGTTGAGGAATGGTGGTGAAATTTCATAAATTTGCCCGGCGGCGGGGCGTCCGATTCTTGCCAGGGCGGATATTTGTGGGCAAAATCGCTTGTTTCCGGGGCCGTTTATTTGGACTTATCCTTGGACCGATGGCTGCAACGCAGACCTCGCCTCACCACACGCCGTATCCCCGCCGTTCGCCAGGTTCACCGGTATTCGATGACCAGGAATGGCAATAATGAAAAATTTTATCACAGCTGTTAATACTACCGCTGCGCAGTCCGATGCGGAAAGCGTCAGCGCGTGGATTCGGCTGGCGCATACGCGGGGCGGGCCGGGGGCATCGGCGGCGCGCAGGCTGCTGACGCAATTCGGGTTGCCGCAGCATATTTTTCACGCCGATCGCGCCGCTTTGCGCACAACGGCCGGCGCGCGCCAGGCGGACGCCTTGCTGGCGGCGCCGTCGTCGGCCACGCTGGATTTGATCGACAGGACTTTGGCGTGGCTGGCCGCGCCGGACCATTATTTGCTGACGCTGGCCGATGCCGCCTATCCGCCGGCGTTGCTGACCATCGCCGATCCGCCTTTGCTGCTGTATGCGATCGGCCGCCCGGCATTGCTGCAGCGCGCGGCGGTGGCGGTGGTCGGCAGCCGCAACGCCAGCAGGCAGGGCTTGCTGCATGCGGAACAATTTTCGGAAGCCCTGAGCCGGGCCGGGTGGACGGTGGTTTCCGGCATGGCGCTGGGCATAGACAGCGCGGCGCATGGCGGCGGTTTGCGCGGCAGCGGCTCGACGGTGGCGGTCATCGGGACCGGCGCCGATCTGGTTTATCCGACGCGCAATCGGGCGCTGGCCGAACGGATCGCGCAACAGGGCTGCATCGTCAGCGAGTATCCATTGGCGACCCCGCCTATCGGCGCGAATTTCCCGCGCCGCAATCGTCTGATCTCCGGCTTGGCCGGCGGCGTGCTGGTGGTGGAAGCCGCCTTGCGTTCGGGATCGTTGATCACCGCGCGCGTGGCGGCGGAGCAGGGGCGCGACGTATGGGCCGTTCCGGGTTCGATTCATTCGCCGTTGTCGAAGGGCTGTCATGAACTGATCAAGCAGGGCGCAAAATTGATCGAGACGGTGCAGGATGTGCTGGAAGAGCTAGCGCCGGGCGGCGTGGCGGACGGTGGACAGGGGCGGCTTGCGCTGCCGCCGGCGGTATTGCCGGCTGAAGAGGAAAGCGGCTTGCTGAGGCAGATGGGCTTCGATCCCGTCTCGCTGGATCAACTGGCGCTGCGCAGCGGTCTTTGCGCGGCGGCATTGCAGGGCGAGCTATTGACGCTGGAACTGGACGGGCGGGTGGAGTTGCTGTCCGGCGGCGCGTACCGCCGCATCGATTGAGTGTTTCACGCCTGTCGCGTTGGAAACGCCGCATCGCTCAGGCTGGATACAGCGCTCCCAACACCCGCGATCCTGTTGCGCCGGTCACGGTCGGTAAATTGCCCGGCAGACGTTGCGTGAAGCGCTGCGCCAGCCATGCAAAGGCCAGGGCTTCAACCTGATTCGGCGCGACGCCCAGCGCCGTCGTGGATTGCACCGCGGGCGCCTGGCCGGATGGCAGCGCGCTCCGCAGCGAATGCTCCAGCCGCCGCATCAGATGCGCGTTGTACGCGCCGCCGCCGCACACATAGACGTCGGCAACCTCCGGCGCATAAGCGGCGATGGCCTGGGCGATGCTGTCGGCCGTCAGCGCCGCCAGCGTCGCTTGCACATCGATGGCCGGCAGATCAGCGAAGGGGGCCAGTTTTCGGTCCAGCCAATCCATATGAAACAGATCGCGGCCGGTGCTTTTCGGGGCCGGCAGTCTGAAATAGGCTTCGTCTTTCAGCGCCGAGAGCAATGCCGGGCGGATCGTGCCGGCAGCGGCCCAGGCGCCGTTTTCGTCATAGGGTTTGTGCAGATGCCGGCCTATCCAGGCGTCCATCAGCGCATTGCCGGGGCCGGTGTCGAAGCCGATGGTATGGGCTGCGCCGGCCGGCAGTACGGTGATGTTGCCGATGCCGCCGATATTGACGACCGCGCGAGTTTGCCGCGCATCGCCGAACATTGCATGATGGAATCCGCAAGCCAGCGGCGCGCCTTGGCCGCCTGCGGCGACGTCGCGGCTGCGGAAATCGGCGACCACGTCGAGGCGGGTCAATTCGGCCAGCAGCGCCGGATTATTGGTTTGGCGGGTGTAGCCGAGTTCGGGGCGGTGACGGATGGTCTGGCCGTGTACGCCGACGGCGGCGATCTGCGCGTCCGGATGCTGACGGCGCAAGGCGGCGACGCATTCGGCGTAATGGACCGCCAGTTGCACGGCGGCCAGCGCTTCGCGATGGATTTCGTCGGGACCGTTGTGCTGCAGCCCCATCAATGCGGCGCGCAAATCCTCGTCGAACGGGATATAGGCCGTGGCCAGCATCGTCACCGGCCGGCCGTCCGCGCCGGGGAAAGCCGCCAGTGCGCCGTCGACGCCGTCGAGGCTGGTGCCGGACATTAATCCGATATACAGGGATGCGGCGGGCGGCATTGGATTCATGTGGGTGCCGAATGGCTGGCTGTATTGTTGGAATTATTTCGCTGGCTGATTTTACCGCTTTATGCGGCGCTTCATTTCACGGTTCCCTAATTGCTCGCCAGCGCCGGCTGGCTGCCGCCGTCCTGCTGGTGCAGCAAGGCCAGGCGGCGCTTCATGTCGGTCGAGACGATGCCGAAGCGCTGCATTTGCGCGGTGGTCAGCGGCTGCGCGTTCGGCACGTCGACCGACATCGGGTCGCGCGGTACGTTGGCGATGCGGAACTCGTAATGCAGATGGGGTCCGGTCGCCCATCCGGTCTGGCCGACGTAGCCGATCACATCGCCCTGGCTGACCTTTTCGCCTTTGCGAATGCCGGCGGCGAAACGGCTCATGTGGCCGTACACGGTGGAGTAGTTGCTCCAGTGCTTGATCATGATGACGTTGCCGTAACCGGTCTGCTGGCCGACGAAATCGATCACGCCGTCGCCGGATGCGCGGATCGGCGTGCCCGTGGGCGCGGCGAAGTCGACGCCTTTATGCTGCTTCCATTTGCCCAGAATCGGATGCAGGCGCATCGAAAAGCCGGAGGAAATGCGGGTGAACGGCAATGGCGATTTGAGGAAGGCCTTTTTCAGCGATTTGCCGTCGAAACCGTAATAGCCGCCGCCCTGCTTGCTGGAGGGGTCGTTGAACCAGACCGATTGATAGGTCTGGCCGTCGTTGACGAATTCGCCGGCCAGCACGCGGCCGGTGCGCACCGGTTCGCCGTTGTGCCAGAAGGTTTCGTAGACCACATTGAAATGATCGCCGCGCCGCAGGTCCGACGCGAAATTGACGTTGGTCGAAAACATCTCGACCATTTGCGATGCGATGGCGTCCGGAATCTGCGCGGCGTCGGTGGCGGCGAACAGCGACGAGCGGATTTCGCCGGAACGCATTTCGATGCGGCGTTCCAGCGCGGCCGGCGCTTCCATCGATTGGAAGCGGTCGCCGTTGCGGGTGATCAGCAGATTCTTGATGGCATCGTCGTCGTCGCCGGCGATGGTGGTGCTCAGTTGCAGCAATTCGCCGTCGGCGTCGGTTTGCGCGCGCACCCGCTTGCCCGGGCGCAACTGCATGATGGTGTGCGCCAGCGCGTCCGACTTGATGAACGCCGCGGCCGCGTCGTCGTCGACGCCCAGTCTGGTCAGCAGCGTCGCCAGCGTATCGCCGGAGCGGACTCTTTCCTCGTTGGAATAATATTGGCGGCTATCGCTTAATTGGACGATCTGTTGCGTCAGATCGGGCAGCGCCAGGTCCAGCAGCACCGCGCGCACCGGCGCGTCGGCAGGATCCGGGGCCGGCGGCACCACGCCTGCCGCACCGAATGCGCAGGCCGCGAAAAACAGCGCGGTGGCCGAAATGATTTTGGTTTTGCGAGAGGTGCCCGTCAGCAATTGCGCAAATTGCGTGAATTTTGGGGCGAAGCCGAGGATTTTGTCTTTAATTAACATGCAATACGTTAAAATTTGCCGGTTGTGCAATTCAAAAGAGAATGAATGCACGGTTGTTGCGGAAAGCGTTGAATGAAAGCCGAGTCGCCGGACCGATAAAGTTCGACCGCAAAGCTAAATGGTTTTGCCGAAGGCGTTGCAGATGCGTCGTTGCGAATGAAGCGTTGAAAAATGCGGCCCGCGAAGCGAACGCGGGCAAAAAGCGATTCGGCATTATAGCAAAGCGCCTTTCCCGAAGCTCTACGCAAATTAAATTTTTAGTCTGCCCGAACCACTTTTTTAGTTATATCAATGACATCCGAATCGCCATCCAACGCTGCATCCGCCGTTACCCCTTCCGCCCCTTTGTCCGATCAGGTCCGGCATGCGCTGGCCGTCGCCAGGCGCGGGGTGGATGAATTGCTGATAGAAGCCGAATTCGCGCAAAAGCTGGTGCGCGCCGAGCAGACCGGCAAGCCGCTGCGCATCAAGCTGGGTCTGGATCCGACCGCGCCCGACCTGCATCTGGGACATACCGTGGTGCTGAACAAATTGCGCCAGTTGCAGGACCTTGGGCATCAGGTGATTTTCCTGATCGGCGATTTCACATCGATGATCGGCGATCCGTCCGGCCGCAATGCGACCCGCCCGCCGCTGACCAGAGAGCAGATCGACGTCAATGCGCAAACCTATTTTGCGCAGGCCAGCCTGGTGCTGGACGCGGACAAGACCGAGATCCGCCGCAACTCGGAATGGTGCGATCAGCTCGGCGCGCGCGGCATGATCGAACTGGCGTCGCGCTATACCGTGGCGCGCATGATGGAGCGCGACGACTTCACCAAGCGCTATAGGGACGGCACGCCGATTTCGGTGCACGAATTCCTGTATCCGCTGATGCAGGGCTACGATTCGGTCGCGTTGAAGGCCGATCTGGAATTGGGCGGCACCGATCAGAAATTCAATTTGCTGGTGGGCCGCGAACTGCAGAAGGATTACGGGCAGGAGCCGCAGTGCATTCTGACCATGCCCTTGCTCGAAGGGCTGGACGGCGTCGAAAAAATGTCGAAGTCCAAGGGCAATTACATCGGCATCACCGAGCCGGGCAACACCATGTTCGGCAAGCTGATGAGCATTTCGGATCAGATGATGTGGCGTTATTATGAGCTGCTGTCGTTCCAGTCGCTGGACAATATCGCGGGCCTGAAAGCGGAAGTTGCCGCCGGTAAAAATCCGCGCGACATCAAGGTCGCGCTGGCGCAGGAAATCGTGGCCCGCTTTCATTCGCGGCAGGCGGCCGAGGACGCGCTGGCCGATTTCGTCAACCGTTCCAAGGGCGGCATTCCGGACGATATCGCCGAGGTGGCCGTCAGCGGCGCGCCGCTGGGCATCGGGCAATTGCTCAAGCAAGCCAATCTGTGCGCGTCGTCGTCGGAAGCCTTGCGCATGGTGGAGCAGGGCGGCGTGCGCATCGATGGCGTGGCGATCAGCGACAAGGGTTTGAAAGTCGAGGCCGGCGCGTTCGTATTGCAGGTCGGCAAGCGCAAGTTTGCGCGAATCACGCTCTCTTAGCCAGCGCCAGGCATACGCCTTATATATGATTGCCTTGTTGCAGCGGGTCAGTGGCGCCGATGTGCGCGTCGATGGCGTCAGCGTCGGCGCGATCGGCGCCGGCCTGCTGGTATTGCTGTGCGCCGAGCGCGGCGACAGCACGGCCGAGGCCGATAAGCTGCTCAGGAAACTGCTGGCTTATCGCGTATTTTCCGACGCGGCCGGCAAAATGAATCTCAGCGTTAAGGATATCGGCGGCGGATTGTTGCTGGTGCCGCAGTTCACGCTGGCCGCCGATACCAATTCCGGCACCCGACCGTCGTTCCAGCCGGCCGCCGCGCCTGAGGATGGAAAGCGTCTGTTCGATTATTTCGCCGACAGCGCCGCTGCGCAGCATGCGGGAGTGCAGACCGGGCGCTTCGGCGCGGATATGCAGGTTTCGCTGACCAACGACGGCCCCGTGACGTTCTGGTTGCAGGTGCCGCCGGCGGCTGCGGCGCAAGTCCGTTCATAAGCCTGTTCTTCACTTCGTCTGCCGATTCCGGCAAAAAAAGTTAAGCTCTATCTTTGCGCAAACGGCATCGGTCCGTCGCCCACTTTATTTCAAGGAGTTCACATGCAAATTTACAGCGATTCTTTTCAGGACGGCGCTTTCATTCCCGTTCAATTCGCGTTCGCCAAGGCCGATCCGGCGTCGCATATCGTATTGTCCGATAATCGCAATCCGCATCTGGCATGGAGCGGCGTGCCCGGCGGCGTCAAGTCGTTCGCGGTGATCTGCCACGACCCGGACGTGCCGTCGGCAGGGGACGATGTCAATCAGGAGGGCAAGACGGTGCCGGCGAATTTGCGCCGGGTCGATTTCTGCCACTGGGTGCTGGTCGATCTGCTGCCGACCGCCAGCGCCGTCGCCGAGGCGCAGTTCTCCCGCGGCGTGACGCCGCGCGGTAAGGCCGGGCCGGAGATTACCGGCGATCTGGCGCCGCTGCGCCAGGGCGTGAATGACTATACCGGCTGGTTTGCCGGCGATAAGGATATGAGCGGCGACTATTTCGGTTACGACGGCCCCTGCCCGCCGTGGAACGACGCATTGATGCATCACTATATATTTACTGTGTATGCGCTGGACCTGGTGCGGCTGCCGGTCGACGGCAAATTCACCCGCGCCGATGCATTGGCGGCGATGCAGGGCCATATTCTGGCGCAAGCCAGCCTGACCGGCCTCTACACATTGAATCCGGCGCTGGCCCCCAAGTAACAGACATGACCGGCCGGCCCTGACCGGCCGCGGCTAACGCCGCGCGGCGCTTCGGGCCTTCCCGTGGCGCCGGCAGCGAAGCCCGTCCGGAAATCCCCGTAAGACAGTCTTTCCTTCCTCGTCCGCCCCGCGCGGACCGCAGCATATCAATCCTTTTCTTTTCATGCCGATCGATTGACTTTTAGATCGCGCTTAGGTACGATCAATCCACATCAAGGAACATGGTTCCCTATATCGGAACGATGGCGGCAAATTCCAGCCGGCCACCCGAAAAATGCTAGAGGAGACAAGCTTTGGAAACGCTGCCGCACGATTGGCTGGGGCTGGTATTGGTGGTATTCGCGCTGGGTCTGAAGCACGGGATGGACCCTGACCATCTGGCGACCATCGACGGCTTGACGCGCTATAACGCGCGGGTGCGGCCGAGCTTGTCGCGCTGGTCCGGCGTTCTGTTTTCTCTCGGTCACGGCGTGGTGGTGATGATCGTGTCGGCGCTGGTGGCCTTGACCGCCAACCGCTGGAGCGCGCCGGCATGGCTGGATACGGTCGGCATCTGGATTTCGATCGTTTTCCTGACTTTGCTGGGCTTCGTCAATTTGCGTGCGGTGTTCAAATCCGCGCCGGGCCAGGTAGTGCTGCCGGTCGGCCTGAAGGGCCGTTTCGTCAAGCGTTTCTCCGAAACCAGCCATCCTGTCGTGATCACGGCGATCGGCGCCGCATTCGCGCTGTCGTTCGATACCGTCAGCCAGGCCGCCTTGTTTTCGATTACCGCTTCCAACATCTCCGGCTGGGTTTTCGCCATCGGGCTCGGTTCGCTGTTCATGATCGGCATGATGGTGTCCGACGGACTCAACGGTTTCTGGGTGGCGCGCTTGCTGAGCAAGTCCGACCAGCGCTCACTGATCGCGTCGCGCGTGATGGGCCTGGTGATCGGCTTCCTGAGTCTGGCGATCGCGGCGATGGGCCTGGCCAAATATTTTTCACCGATGCTGTCCGACATGCTCGACAACGCCGGCCTGTTGATGGGCGCCGGGGTGATCGCGATTCTGTTGTTCAGCTTTTTCCTGGCCATGCGTTTGTCGCGGCCGGTACGGATTGCCGAACCACAACGGGGAATGGCTTAAACAAGCGATTCGTGGCTGTTCAACCCTGTTCCGCGCGATGGACAAGGAGCGATAAATCATGCTGCAGGAAGTCAACGTAGAGAGCGTCGAAAAACCCAAGGCGGCGGCCGAGAAGACACGTTTGTCGTCGGTCGCCAACGCGATCCGTCTGGTGAAGACGTTTTCGGACGACGACTACGAGATCGGCATCAGCAATCTGGCCAAGCGGCTGCTGTTGCCGAAGAGCACCGTGCATCGCCTGGCGGCGACGCTGATCGACGCCGGCCTGCTTGAGCAGAATCCGGAAAACGGCAAATACCATCTGGGGCTGGTGGTGTTCGAGCTGGGTTCGCTGGTGCGCCGCAAGATGGATTTTTCGACCGAAGCCAAGCCGTACCTGATGAGCTTGCGCGAGAAAACCGGCGAAACGGTGCATCTGGCGATTCTCGATTATTCCAGCATCCTGTGCGTCAATACGCTGGAGAGCAAGCAGACCATCCGCATGACGCTCGATGTCGGCCGCCGCAAACCGGCGTACTGCACCGCCGAAGGCAAGGTTTTGCTGGCGTATCAATCGCCGGAAGTAGTGGAAAGAATGTTGTCCGGCAAGCTGGTGCCGCGCACGCCGGGCACCATCGTCGACGAGGAAGAGTTGCGCCAGGAATTGATTGCGATCCGTTCGCGCGGTTATGCGATCGACGATGAGGAAAGCGAGCTGGGATTGCGCTCGCTGGCCGCGCCGGTGCGCAATTACACCGGCGATGTGATCGCCGCGACCAGCATTGCGGGCCCGTCGCAGCGCTTGACGAAGAAAATCCTGCTGTCGTTTGCGACGGATGTGGTGACCGCCAGCGAATCGATTTCGCAGCGTCTCGGCTACAATCCGGCTCGGGCGCGTCGCCGGATCTGAGGGCGGAATACGGCAGCGCCGATCGTACCGGTTGGCGCCGCAATTGGGGGGTGTAATGTTGCGCCGTTCGCAGTCCAATGAATTGTTAATGAGCCTTACCAGGCCCTGATAAGACCACTATGTTCAATATCACACTTGCCGGCACAGATCGGCAGTTTCAATGCGAAGCGGACGATACGCTATTGCGCGCGGCGTTGCGCGCCGGCATAGGCCTGCCGTACGAATGCAATGTCGGCTCCTGCGGCTCATGCAAGGTTGAGCTGGTCGAAGGCGACGTCATTTCCAACTGGCCGGAAGCGCCGGGCCTGGGCGAGCGCGACCGCGCGCGCAAAAAAGTGCTCGGCTGCCAATCGCGTCCGAACGGCGATTGCACGATCAAGGCGCGGCTGATGGATCAATATCTGACCAGCTGCACGCCGCAGCGCAGCAAGGCCGCACTGGCCGCGGTGCGCGACATCACGCACGACATCCGCGAATTCTCGTTCGCGCTCGACCGCGCGGTCGAATTCTTGCCCGGTCAGTATGCGCTGCTGTCGATTCCCGGCACGCCCGGCCAGCGCGCCTATTCGATGTCGAATATCTCGCAAGGCGACGGCGTCTGGCATTTTCAGATCAAACGCGTGCCCAACGGCAGCGGCAGCAACGGCCTGTTCGACCGGCTGAAGGTCGGCGACCGGATCGACATGGATGGCCCTTACGGCCTGGCGTATCTGCGCACCGACAGCTCGCGCGACATCGTCTGTATCGCCGGCGGATCCGGCCTGGCGCCGATGATATCGATCGCGCGCGGCGTGGCCGCCGATCCGGCGATGCGGGGACGCAAAGTGCACTTTTTCTACGGCGGCCGCGGTCAACGCGATATCTGCGGCGAAGACATGCTGTGCGAACTGCCCGGATTCGGCGAGCACATTCATTTTCACCCGATCATCTCGATGCCCGCGCAGGACGACAGTGGGCAGCAATGGGTCGGCAAGATCGGTTTCGTGCATGAGTTGGTGCAGCAAGTGCTGGCCGGCCAGCTGGGCGCGCACGAAATTTACTTCGCCGGTCCGCCGCCGATGGCGCAGGCCGTACAGCGCATGCTGATCGACGAAAAGGTCCCTAACGATCAGATTCATTACGACGCATTTTATTGAGCCCAGCCGGGTAAGCGGCCGAATGCGATATCGCAAGGCCGCGACATCGCTGAACATCGAACGGATAACGAAGGAGAGCAGGTGAGCAAATTACGACTATCAATGGGATGCTGGAACTACGACCGCACCCGGGGTCTGATGGACGGCACCATTCAGCCGGACGGCATCGACCTGAATTACCTGAACATGCCGGTGGAGGAAACCTTCTTCCGCATGTTGCGCAATCGCGAATTCGACGTCGCCGAAATGTCGCTGTCGTCGTACACGGTGTCGCTGTTCCGCGACAGCCCGTTTATCGCCATCCCGATTTTCCCGTCGCGTTTTTTCCGTCACTCCTGCATCTACGTCAATGCCGACAGCGGCATCAAGGAGCCTAAGGATCTGATCGGAAAAAAAATCGGCAATCCCGAATATCAGATGACCGCGCCGGTCTGGATCCGCGGCGTGCTGTCCGATGAATATGGCGTGCCGGTCGACAGCGTGACGTATTACACCGGTGGCGAGGAAGAGCCGAATCGCGACGAAAAGCTGAAACTCGATCTGCCGTCCAATATCAAGGTCCAGAGCATCGGGCCGACGCAAACCCTGGCATCAATGCTGGTCACCGGCGAAATCGACGCGCTGTACACGGCGCGCATGCCGTCGACATTCCATAGCGGCGGCGGCAAGGTAAAACGGCTGTTTGAAAACTTCGTGCCGGTCGAGCAGGAATATTACACGCGCACCGGTATCTTCCCGATCATGCATACGCTGGTGATCCGCCGCGATATCTATGAAAAGAATCGCTGGGTCGCGCAATCGCTGTACAAGGCCTTCGTCGAAGCGCAGCAGCAGACTTATAAGGATCTGTACGAAACCGCCGCGCTGAAGACGATGCTGCCGTTCCTGACTGCGCACGTGGAAGAAACCCGCCGCGTCATGGGCGAAGACTTCTGGGCTTACGGTTACCAAAAGAACGAAAAGACGTTGTCGACTTTCCTGCGCTATCACTTCGAGCAAGGCTTGTCGAAGAAGCTGCTGACACCGAAGGAATTGTTCGCACCGGAAACGCTGGAAGCATTCAAGATTTAAGGAAAATGGAATGGCGAATAACGAAGACAGCAAGCTGCCGGGCGGCCATAGCGTGGCCGACCATCTGTACGGAGAGAATTTCAACCACGTGCATGAAGAAGGCGAAGATCACGACCACGACCACGACGATTTCAGCAACGACGGTCCGCTGGAAGACAACCCGATCTGGCAGCAGGAAAACGTCACGCTGACCAGCGTGGGCATCGATATCGGCTCGTCCGGCACGCAGGTGATCTTTTCGCGCATCAAGCTGCGCCGCATCGGCGAGGACCTGACCAGCCGCTACTTCGTTGTCGCGCGGGAAACCCTGTACCAATCGCCGGTCACGCTCACGCCGTATCTCAGCGAGACCCGCATCGACGAGGTCGCGCTGAGCGACATCATGGATCGGGCCTACAGCGAAGCCGGCTTGCATCCGGACAACATCGACACCGGCGCCGTGATTCTGACCGGCGAGGCGCTGCGCCGCGAAAACGCGCAGGCGATTTCCGACATGTTGTCCGACCAGGGCGGCGAATTCGTTTGCGCCACTGCCGGCCATCATATGGAATCGATGCTGGCGGCCTACGGCTCCGGCGCCGCGCGCGCCTCGCACGATCTGGGCAAGCGTCTGCTCAACATCGACATCGGCGGCGGCACCACCAAGCTGGCCTTGCTGGAAGACGGCAAGGTCAAGGGCACTGCCGCGGTGCATATCGGCGGCCGCCTGATGGTGGTCGACAACACGCACAAACTGGTGCGCCTGGACCCGGCCGGCAGCTATCACGCCGGCCAGGCCGGTTTCCACTGGCATCTGGGCGATACCGCCGACAGCAAATCGCTGGACGCCGTGGCCGACTGGATGGCCGACGCCTTGATCGAAGCGATCAAGGCGGTCGATATGCGGCCGCAAGTCGACGATCTGTATTTGACCGATCCGCTGCCGGACCTGGGCGCGATCGAAGGCGTGATGTTCTCCGGCGGCGTCGGCGAATATGTCTACGACAGGGAATCCCGCGATTTCGGCGACCTGGGCCGCCGTTTGGGTGCGGCCCTGCGGCGCCGGATCGACAGCGGCGCCTTCCCGTACGCGGTCTTGCCGGCCGGCGAATGCATCCGCGCCACCGCGCTGGGCGCATCCGAGTATTCGGTGCAATTGAGCGGCAACACCATTTATCTGTCGGCCCCGGGCAAGCTGCTGCCGCGCCGCAATCTGCAGGTATTGCAGCCGAATTACGAGTGCACCGACGAGATCGATCCGGACCAGCTGGCCAAGGCCATCGCGTCGCATTTCACCTCCTTCGATCTGGTCGAAGGCGAGAGCGAGGTGGCGCTGGCATTCCGCTGGAAAGGCCAGCCGTCGTATCAGCGCATCTCGACGTTTGCCGCCGGCATCATCAAGGGCCTGCCGAACACAATCGCGCAGAAGAAGCCGCTGTATCTGATTCTGGACGGCGATCTGGCGCACACGCTCGGTTCGGTGATGCGCGAGGAGCTGATGCTGGAAAGCGAACTGCTGGTGATTGACGCCGTGGTGCTGATGGATTTCGATTACATCGATCTGGGACGCATCCGGATGCCGTCGCAGACCGTGCCGGTGACGGTCAAATCGCTGGTCTTCAGCCAGGATCCGCGCACGCCCGCCGGTAATGCGCGCACCGATCTGAAATACCGTCCGCATGTGCGCGAACACAGCCAGAATCATATCGGTCATGGCCACGGCCACGATCACGGCCATGGGCACGAACACGGCGACGGCCCCGGCCAACACACGCATGCCCCCGGCGCGAAATAGGCCGGACAGCCCAGGAGAACGACATGCTTGATATCGCCGAACAAAAACAACTGCTGGTCGATGCGATCCTGATGCTGGAGGCCGCGCAGGTGATCGATTTCAACGGGCATTTCAGCGCCAGGGTTCCGGGCGCCGAGCGCATGCTGATCAATTCGGGCAAGTCGGTGCGCAGCGCATTGACGGCCGACGACATCATCATGGTCGATTTCGACGGCAAGCCGGTCGACGGCGATGTGGTCCCGCCGATGGAGTTTCATATCCATTCCGAAATCTACCGCGCCCGTCCGGACGTCCATTCCGTGGTGCATACGCATCCGCTATGGTCGACCCTGTTCAGCATGGTCGGCGTCCCGGTGCAGCCGGTGATCATGCAGGCCGCAGTGATGGGCAATATCAAGGTGTTCCCGAAGACCGCGTCGATCAATAAAAAGGCGCGGGGCGAGGAGCTGGCGCAATATCTCGGCGACGATCGCGTGATCATGCTCAAGTCGCATGGGTCGGTGATTGCCGCCGAAGGCACGCTGGAAGCGTTCGTGCTGGCGTTTTATCTGGAAGAGACCGCCCAGCGCCAGCATATGGCACTGCAGATCGGCACGCCGACGGTGCTCGATGCGCAGCAATGCGAGGTCATCCGCAACAATTTATGGAAACCTAACCTGTTGCAAAAGGTATGGGATTACCACAGGGCAAAATTGCACCGCTGATCGCAATCCTCTCTAAGTCCTTCGCTTTTCCGGTGTAATGCGTGGAAAAAATGGGCCTGCTCGTTCGATGAAACGGCCTTCGTTCTGCGAAGCTATCCAATCAGCAACATAACTAGTATTAAAGCCGCCGATTCTTGTTGACAGGTGCAACATCGATGGGTAGATTTGGCAAGTCTTTCTATGTAGACCGACGTTCCATATAAGGGAACATAAAAGCCGGGGAAGTGGCAATAAGAAATTCAAACTTAGGCGTAAGACGCCGAGGCAGATTTACGGAGACGAATCAATGGAAGCAGTGGAACAAGTACAGGTACCGCCGGCAGGCAGGCGGCCGCTATGGCGCAGCATCGATCTTAAATGGTTGATCATCAGCGTATGCGTCATAGCCGTTGTCTATCTGGCGGTCATGCCGCTCGGGTTTCTGCTCTGGCAGAGCTTTTTTACGCCTGACACGGCGGCCAAAGCGGGGCAATTCACTTTTGGGAACTACATTGAGGCATACACCAGTGTAGAAACGTTACGCCTGCTCGGCAATTCGCTCGAGTTCGCCATTTGCACCTCGGCATTCTCGTTCTTTGTGGGAACCGCCCTGGCGTGGATGAACGAGCGCACCAATACGCCGTTCAAATCGCTGTTTTTCGCGTTGTCGATCATTCCGCTGATCATCCCGGGCATCTTGTTCGTGGTGGCGTGGATTTTGCTCGGCAGCCCGAAGATCGGGATTATCAATCTGCTGCTGCAGCATGGATTCGATACCGACTTTGTGTTCTTCAACGTGTATTCGATGCCGGGCATGGTGTGGGTTGAAGGCCTGCATTATTCGCCTATGGCGTTCTTGATCATGACCGCCGCCTTCCGTTCCATGGATCCGTCGCTGGAAGAATCGGCAATGATGAGCGGCGCGTCGGTGCTGCAGATTCTATGGCGCATTACGCTGAAACTGACATGGCCTGCGGTGTTCGCGACTTTCCTGATCCTGTTCGTGCGGGCCATCGAATCGTTCGAAGTCCCGGCGCTGCTTGGGCTGCCGGTGGGCATTGAGGTGTTCACCTCATCGATCTATCAGGCGATCCATCAATACCCAAGCAAGGTCGGACTGGCGTCGTCGTACGCGGTGACCTTGCTGCTGATCACCACCGTCGGCGTGTACTTCCAGTCCAGGCTGTCCAGCCGCGGCAGCAAGTATTCGACCGTGACCGGCAAGGGCTTCCGTCCGCGCACGATGGATCTGGGCCCATGGCGTTATCTGGCGGCAGCGATCTTTATTCTGTATTTTTGCCTGATCGTGATTCTGCCGTTCGCGGTGCTGGTCTGGTCTTCGCTGCAAAAATACTACTCGGTGCCTTCGATGGCCGCGTTGAAATCGCTGACCTTCGATGCGTACAGGTTCATGTTCAGTTATCCGACGCTGATGGATGCGATCTGGAACAGCCTGGTGCTGGCGATCGGCAGCGCGACAGTAGTGATGCTGATCACATCGGTGATCTGCTGGATCGTGGTCAAGACCAAGATGCCGGGCCGCTGGCTGCTGGACAATCTGGCGTCGCTGCCGATGGTATTCCCCGGTCTGGTGCTGGGTCTGTCGATCATGGTGTTCTACCTGAATGTCGACATCGGCATCTACGGCACGATGTGGATCATGTTCATCGCCTATGTGACGCGCTTCATGCCTTACGGACTGCGCTACAACACGACGTCGATGCTGCAGATCCACAAGGAATTGGAAGAATCGGCTGCGATGAGCGGCGCTTCCTGGGGCGTGACTTTCTTCCGCATCATTCTGCCGCTGCTCAAGCCGGGTCTGATGGCCGGATGGATATACATCGTGATTGTGTCGATCCGCGAATTGTCGACCTCGATTTTGCTGTACAGCCCAGGCACGGAAGTGATCTCGGTGTTGATTTGGGAATTGTGGGAAAACGGCCAGTATGTCGAACTCTCCGCACTTGGCGTGATGTTCATCATGGCGCTGTTCGTGCTGGTGATGTTTGCTCAGGCGCTGGGCCGCAAGTTCGGCGTCAAGGAGGCGTGACCCTGTTGAGCGCCCTGTAATCCGATTTAACTCATATTAAAAACGCGCCGCGGGACAGAGACTGAAACAGTCCCGCGGTCATTTCGAACCGAATTGAAGACAGAAAAATTATGTTAAGCGTAAAAAATCTCAACACCGAATATCCGAACGACCGCGGCCAGATCGTCAAGGCGGCGCAGAACATTACGTTCGATGTGCCGGAAGGCAAACTGTTTACGTTGCTCGGGCCCAGCGGCTGCGGCAAGACCACCACGCTGCGTTCGATCGCCGGTCTGGAACGGCCGAAATCGGGCGACATCTCGGTCAACGGCGTGTCGGTGTTTTCGTCGAGCAAGCAATTTTTCGTGGCCGCCAACAAGCGCAACTTCGGCATGGTATTCCAGTCGTATGCGATCTGGCCGCACATGAATGTGTTCAAGAACGTGGCCTTCCCGCTGGAAGTGGGCAGCCGCAAGTTCAGCAAGAAGCAGATCGAGGAAAAGGTGATGCGCGTATTGACCGCCGTCGGTCTGGACGAGTTCGCCGATCGCGAAGCGACCAAAATGTCCGGCGGTCAGCAACAGCGTCTGGCCCTGGCGCGGGCGCTGGTGATGGAACCTAAACTGCTGCTGCTGGACGAGCCGCTGTCGAATCTGGACGCCAAGCTGCGTGAGCGCATGCGTTTCGAATTGAAGCGCATGCAGCGCGAACTGGGTCTGACCACCATTTACGTGACGCACGATCAGAGCGAAGCGTTGGCGCTGTCGCACGAAATCGCGGTGATGAACGGCGGCCAGATCGTGCAGATCGGTTCGCCGCGCGATATCTACGAACGTCCGCGCAACAAGTTCGTGGCGGACTTCGTCGGCCTGACCAACTTCCTGGAAGCGACGGTCGATTCGGCCGAAGCCGAAGCCGGCCGTTATCGCGTCAACGCCACCATCGGCAGTCTGTTGGTGTCGTCGCTGGATCCGTACAGCAAAGGCTCCAAGGCGTTGATTTCGGTGCGTCCGGAAGACGTGCACATTTCGCAAACGCGTCCGGATGCGGTCAATGTCGTGGAAGCCAAGGTCGAATTGAAGGTCTTCCTCGGCGAATACCTGGATTACCAGGTGTCGGTGGGCGATCACCAGATGCTGGCGCGCGTTCACCCATCGGTCAAGGCATCGGTCGGCGACACGGTGTTCGTTTCGATGGATCCAGAGAAATGCATCCTGGTGCAGGATGCGGGCGTACGCGTAGCCTCCTGATTTTTCAGGGAAGAATAGTCGGCTGTGCATGCCGGTTTATGGAAATTAACGGGTATTTATTTTTAATAAAGTAGGAGTATTTGATGACTAAAAACGCTCTCGTTTCAGAAGAGCTCGCGAAGAAATTCGCCACTGAAAAAGATTCGCCGTACACCCGTTGGGTGGCGGCCGAGGGGCTCGAGATTATCAGCGCGCACTATGTGCAAAACCTGAAAACCGTGGACGTGAAGCCATGGGCGCGCCGCGGCGGCAAAGGCGTGTACATCAATCACGAAGCATCGCGCACTTCGAACGATTGCTACGTGTGCGAAATCGCACCGGGCAAGCAACTGGAACCGCAACGCCAGCTGTTCGAAGAAATGATTTATGTGCTGAGCGGCCGCGGATCGACCACGGTCTGGAACGACGAAGGCCGTCGCGTGACTTTCGAATGGAAAGCCGGCGCGCTGTTCGCCATCCCGCTGAACGCGGTTTGCCAACACTTCAACGGTTCCGGCAAGGACGCCGCCCGTTTCGTGTCGGTGACCAACGGTCCGTCGGTGATCAATCTGTACGAAGATGTCAATTTCGTGTTCAACACCCAATACGATTTCAAGAATCGTTTCTCGGGCGAACCGGATTACTTCGACAACAAGGGCGAGCAAAAAGGCCTGCTGCTGGAAACCAACTTCGTCGCCGATGCGGACAATCTGCCGTTGATCAGCGCCAAGGAACGCGGCGCCGGCGGCGGTCACATCCGCTTCAACATGGCCAAGGGTTCGATGAACAGCCATATTTCCCAATTCCCTGTCGGCACCTACAAGAAAGCGCACTGCCACGGACCTGGAGCGCACGTGATCATCATGTCGGGCGAAGGTTACAGCCTGATGTGGCCTGAGAACGAAGAACCGCGCCGCTACGACTGGGAAGTCGGTTCGATGGTCGTGCCGCCTAATCTGTGGTTCCATCAGCATTTCAACACCGGCACCACGCCTGCGCGTTACCTGGCGTTCAAGCACGAAGTGGTGTCGATCCGCAATGCGCAAGGCGTGCCTAAGGCATGGATCAGCCAGCGCGTCGGCGGCGATCAGATCGACTACGCGGACGAAAGCCAAACCGTGCGGAAGATCTTCAAGGATTCGCTGGCGAAGAACGGTCTGGAACCGAAGATGGAAGCAGCATACGAAGCCGAATTGGCCGACTTGCCGCCGAAAGCGGCGTAAGCAGCAAAACAGTAAGGCGTCGCCTGCCGCGGCTGGCGGCGGCCTGGTCGGCGCAAGATGTTGTGCTGGGTAGGAGGAGATCGGCAATGCCTGTGGGTAAAAGAAGCGGTAAGGACAGGGGTGGAAATACGGCTGCGATATCGGTATCGACGATATGCGGTCTGATGGTTGGGGCGCAAGCGCAATCGAATTCCAAATCTGTTTCCTGCCGCGGCTGGCGTCCGCAGCTTGCCGATAGCCGCGTGAGCGGCGGCATATTCGGTTTTTTCGGCGGTTCCCGCGGACATTTCGGATCCGTCCGTCATACCTCGTTCCAAGGCAGTTCCCGCATCGGCAAGGGGGAACATTTCGATGAACGCCTGGATCGTTCCATTCAGTACGAATCCCCAGTTGACGAAGAAATTCAGGCAGCGTTGAGTTATACGCAAGGCAGCGTCGCCGGCGGCGTCGGAGCCTCAGCATTGAGCTCACCGATATTCACAGGAGACACCCGGACTACAGCGGCACCGCGGCAACCATAGCGCGCGGGCGGTTTGAACGGTAGAGAATAGAAGCGTCCACGCGCATTGCGGTCGATGGCAACAAATGCCACGGACATACGACGAAAAATAACAGGAGTATCGGAGATTTTGATGCATAGATTTGGTTTCATATTGGCCGTTCGCGCCTTGTGCGCTACCGGGTTGGCTTGCGCTTTGACGGTTCCCGTGAGCGCATCGGCCCAGACCAAGGCAAAAAATCCGGCGATTTTCATGTATCAGGGCGCGGACCGCGATCAGCGGCTGCTTGAAAATGCAAAGAAAGAGGGAACGGTCACGATTTACACCTCCCTCAATCTGAAGGATTCGGAGCCGATCACCAGCGCATTCGAAAAGAAGTACGGCATCAAAACCGTCCTGTGGCGGGCATCCGGCGAAAAAGTCGTGCAACGCGCAGTGACCGAAGGGCGTGCCGGGCGCTATACGCCGGACGTGTTCGAAAGCGACGGAATCGAAGTCGAAATCCTGGCGCGCGAAAAGTTGCTGTCCGAATTCAAGAGTCCGGCATTCAAGGATCTGCCGCCGGAAGCGTTTCCGCCCAGCCGTTTGTATGTCAACGATCGCTTCAACTTTTTCACGATCGCCTACAACACGAATTTGATCAAGCCGCAGGATGTGCCGAACAGCTATGAGGAATTGCTGGGCCCGAAATGGAAAGACAAGATCGGCCTGGAAGCAGACGATACCGATTGGTTCGGCGCGATGGTCAAAAACATGGGCGAGCAGCGCGGCCTGGAATTTTTCCGCAAGCTGGCCGACAACAAGCCGCAGATTCGCACCGGTCACACCTTGATTTCCGAACTGGTGGCAGCCGGAGAAATACCGTTGGCGGTGGCGGTCTACAATCATGCCGTCGAACGGCTGGCCAAGAACGGCGCGCCGATTCGCTGGAAGGCGCTCAACCCGACCTTCGGCCGCGGTGGTGCGGTAGGGATGGCGGCCAATGCGCCGCATCCGAATGCGGCTCTGTTGTTTGCCGATTTCCTGCTCTCGCGCGAAGGGCAGGAATTGATCAAGCAGCGTGATCGCGTGCCCGCCAACAAGGCCGTCGATACGCCGTTGAACAAATTTGCCTTCAAGATGATCGATCCGGTCATTGTGCTGGATGAGTCCGATAAATGGCAGAAGCTGTGGGACGACATCTTTATCAAGGGACAGAAGGCGGGGGTCAGATAATGGCAAACATTACGCTGGCGCTGACCCGTATGAAGCGGATTCATTTAATTTATTCCAATAAGGTTGTTATGAACCCAATGCATTATTCCAAATCGTCGGCCGTGAAGCTCACGCTAGGCGGTGTGTTGATGGGCTTGATGTTGTCGATCGGCGTATCGTCGGCAAATGCCGTCCCGCTACAGCCTACACCGGCAATGCAGAAGATGGCGGCCTACACCGGCGCCGATCGCCAGCAGCAATTGCTCGATGGCGCCAAGAAGGAAGGCCAGATACTGATATATACATCGGCGCCGGTCGACGACATGAGGGTGATTACCGACGCATTCACCAAGAAATACGGCATCAAGGTAATCACCTGGCGCTCCAGTTCCGAAAATGTGCTGCAGCGTAGCGTCAGCGAAGCCAATGCCAAACACTTCGACATGGACGTGATCGAAACCAATGGCCCGGAAATGGAAGCCTTGCATCGCGAAGGCTTGCTGCAGAAAGTCAATTCGCCTTATCTGGCCGACCTGATTCCGCAAGCGATCCTGCCGCATGGCGAATGGGTCGGTACGCGCCTGAACATTTTCGCGTACGCCTACAACACCAATCTGGTGAAAAAGGCCGATTTGCCCAAGACATACATGGACCTGCTGGATCCGAAATGGAAAGGCAAGCTGGGTATCGAAGAGTCGGACCTGGACTGGATGGCCGGCGTCGTGACCGACATGGCGGCGCAGAAGGGCATGGACGAAAAGAAAGCGCTGGACGTATTCCGCAAGATCGCCGCCACCAACGGTTTCTCGGTACGCAAAGGGCACACCCTGCTGGTCAATCTGGTGGCTTCCGGCGAAGTGCCGCTGGCGCTGACCGTCTATAACTACAAGGTGGAAGAAATGAAAAACAGTGGCGCGCCGGTGGACTGGGGCTGGATCGCACCCGCCATCGCGCGTCCCAACGGCGTGGGCGTCGCGCGTCAGGCCAAGCATCCGAACGCGGCCATTCTGTTTTACGATTTCATGATCAGCGATGCACAGAAATTATTGCTGGCGCGCCAGTTCGTTCCGACCAGCACCAAAGTCGACACCAAACTCAACAAGATGCCGCTGAAGTTTATCGATCCGAACATCATTCTCGATCAAAACAAAAAATGGACCGATCTGTACGAACAGATCGTGGTCCGGCAGGGCAAGTAACGGGTAGTAAGTGGGGGGTTTTTCAACAAGGCAGTAATCATTTTTAAAGGAATGCCATGGGTAAGGAGTCACATTACAGCAGTAAGAAGGACCGCGTATTTTTACGCGGGATCGCCGGTCCTTACAATCTGAAGGATGAGCTGACGCGTCTGCGCGCGATGCCTCGCGTAATCAAGGGCACCGAGCTGCTGTTCTCGGAAGGTCCGCAATCTTTCAGTAAGCATTTCATCGAGCCGGTCGACGGCATGACGCAAACGCTGCACGTGCATCTGGAAGAATATGCGCCGGGCGGCCGTACGCAAAAACACGGTCACGTCAACGAAGCCGCGTTTTACATTCTCGACGGCATCGGCCATGAGATCCACGACGGTATTCGCTACGACTGGAAAGCAGGCGACATCGCGATTGTGCATAACAACTGCGTGCATCAGCATTTCAACGACGATCCGGTCAAGCCTGCGCGCGCGCTGGTGTTGAAACCGAAGCCGATGATGATGTTCATGAACCTGCTGTTCCAAAAGCAAGTGATACCGCGTCCGACAGAACCTACGCCAGGCGGAGTGGGCTACAAGCCGCGCCAAAACGAAACGGATTTCAACCACGGCGAGTAAGCGTATTTGATGTCCTGGTATTTGATGAATTATTGAGAAGGAGTTTGAAATGGCTTGGGGTGAATCGAAGGCATGGCTGAAAGGCACAACGCAGAAAGCGCTGTATCAGAATTTGCTGGATGACGCGACAGAAGCGCCGGCGCGCAACGCAAAACGCAATAAGGTAGTGCATCCGGAAGACATGCCGTGGGAAATGTCGCGGCAGGGTCTGCTGAA
>JAQGLY010000076.1 GCA_028292625.1 Herbaspirillum sp.
CGTTGGCGTGATCGGCGTGCGCGTCGAGCGTGGCCAAGGCCGCCGCCAGCGCGCGCGGCGAGCTGCCGAGGTCGCGCACGGCCAGCGCCACCTCGGCCTCGGCGACGACACAGCGCGCGCGCGCCAGCTCTTCGTGGGCGCCAAAGCCACGGGCGGCGCGCCGAAGGAGCTCACGCGCGCGCGGGTGCTCGCCGAGCTGAGCCATGGCGATTCCGCGCAAGGCCAGCGCGGGCGGGTCGTCGCGCAGGGCGACGCGCTTGAGGGCGCCGAGCGCGTCGCCGGCGGCGAGGGCCCGCGCGGAGGCGGCGATTAGGGAGTCCATGACGAGAGGATACTCCGCGGCGCTGATGTCGCGCCGCGCTTGTGACACTGGGTGGCATGGATTGGCGACTTGCAATGCGCCCGCTCAATAAAAGCTGATATTGACAAAACCTTTTTATTTTGCGCGGTCTTAACAAGTTCTTTCACAAGAGTGCCGCACGAAAGGCGGATCTTGACATGCGGCGACGATTCACTGATGAGTTGGATGAGGAGATCATCATGCTAGCAATGAATTACAGAGGACCTTATCGCGTACGTGCGCAGCAAAAACCGGATCCCGAGATCGAGCACCCGAATGACGCCATCGTTCGCGTCACGCGTTCGTGCATCTGTGGATCCGATCTTCATCTTTATCACGGGCTGGTGCCTGATACGCGTGTTGGCATGACGTTCGGTCATGAGTTCACCGGCGTTGTCGAAGAAGTGGGGCCATCGGTTCAAAAGCTGAAGGTGGGCGACCATGTGCTCGTCCCGTTCAATATCTTCTGCGGGTCCTGCTATTTCTGCGAACGTGAACTGTATAGCAATTGCCATAACACCAATCCGGAAGCCACTGCGGTAGGCGGCATTTACGGTTATTCCCATACTGCCGGGGGATATGACGGCGGCCAGGCTGAGCTTGTTCGTGTGCCGATGGCCGACATTAATCCCACCGTGATCCCCCAAAATCTTCATGTTGAGGATGCGGTACTGCTGACCGACGCCTGCCCGACGGGATATCAGGCAGCGGAGATGGGGGATATCGACGAGGGAGACACCGTGGTGGTCTTCGGTGCCGGTCCGGTGGGAATATTTGCGGCGAAGTCGGCCTGGCTCATGGGCGCCGGACGCGTGATCGTCGTCGACCATCTCGACTATCGCCTCGAGTTCGTCAAAAACTTTGCGCAATGTGAAGTCGTCAATTTCAAGGATGTGGCTGACATGGCGGCCCACATCAAGAAAATGACGGACTGGCTGGGAGCCGACGTCTGCATCGATGCCGTCGGTTGCGAGGCAGCCGGCAGCGTTGCGCAGAGCATTACCGGCCGCTACATGAAGCTGCAGGCCGGCGCCGCCACGGCATTGCACTGGGCCATCAACTCCGTGCGCAAAGGCGGGAATGTTTCCATCGTTGGCGTATACGGCCCGACCTTTAATGCCGTCCCTATCGGCAATGCGATCAACAAGGGTTTGACGCTGCGCATGAACCAGGCGAGCGTTAAACGCCACTTGCCGCGACTGATCGAGCATATCCAGGCGGGCCGCCTGGAGCCCAGGAAAGTCATTACGCACAGGATTCCGCTTGAAGAGGTGTCCGATGCCTATCACATCTTCTCCAGCAAGCTGGACAACTGCATTAAAACCATCCTGATCCCGCCTGGCGCTTCAAGATTTGAAGTTGTCCAGGAACCACCCGCCCTATTGCATTAACCGTTATGAAGGAGTGAACGTCATGGAAACCCTACTCAGCACGCAATCGCCGCGGGATCACAGCGCAATCGCTCTCCAGAGTAGCGACGGCGCTACAGCGCAACGCGACTTCTCGCATATACAGGGCTGGGGCGCCGACCTCGATCACAAGAACAGGCCGGCCTACCCGATGGAGAGAACCCCGCCGCGCCTTGAAGGCGCGCAACGGACCCAGCCCGTCGATCAGCCGGTCAGGAGCAAGGTGTATCACTCGGTAGAGCGGCCCGGCATTACGCCAATCTTTGGCACCAGCACGCCGCCTTCGGGATTGAGTGGAAAAATACGCGATGTCGCATATAAGCTGAGCGAGAACGACATTCGTCACTGGCTGCTGCTCCTGCTGGCGGACCGCGTCAATGTCGTCGAAGGAATCGGCCAGGATTTGAGCAGCGGCCATATTCCCAATATTTTTTCCGAAATGGGCGCAAAGGCGGAGCTGAGATACAACCCTGCCGGCCTCGCTCGCAAGGCGGCGATCGCGTCCGCGGTTGTCGGAATCGGCTATTACCTGATCAAGGCCAAAAAGAAATGAAAGCGGCAGATTACCGACTGCGCACAATGCGTCACGCGTACCCGCGAAACAGCGCGCACAATCTGAACGCATCTTCCGAAGGCGGAATCTGTTTCGCCTTGCAATAACGGCTCACCAGCTTCAGCAGTTCCTTCATGTCGCGCCCGCTCGCTTTCGGATATGCGATCGTCAGCGCTTCGACCAGATCGTCGCTAAGCTCCGCGCCGAACTGTTCCGCCAGCAACTTCCATAGCCGGGTCGCGTCCGGCTTCGGAGGCGTATCGTAATGGATGGTCGCGATGCAGCGCGATAGGATCGCATCGTCGACATCGCCAATGCGATTGGTCGTCATGAATAGCAGGCCGTTGAAATACTCCAGCGTGCGCAGAAATTCCGCAACGATCGCGTTGTGTTCGAGATCGTTATCGCGGCGGCGAATGTAGACGTCGGCCTCGTCCAGCAGGATGATCGCCTCCCAGCGCATGGCGCGCCGCAGAATGCTTGACAGCGTCGCGCCAACCGATGCCGCCGTGATCCCGAGCTGCCCCGAATGCACGCGGTACAGAGGCTTGCCGACGACTTCCGAGTAGACCTCTGCGGTCAATGTTTTGCCCAGCCCGGGCGCACCCTGGCATAGGATGGTTGTGCCGCCCGACTTGCCCGGCACGAAGTCCTGCACCAAAACGTTCATGTCCGACGTAAGGATGTCGATCAGATCGCGGTGATGACCGGGCAGGACCAGCTTGTCGCGCAGTGCGGGCTGATATCGATACTCGGTCATGTGCTGTACGTGCACCCAGATGTTCCGGTGCCACTCAAGATGAAACAGGTTCACGTAACAATGCAGCGGAATCTTTTCGAAACCCGTCTCGGCGCCGGCGCCGCGCCAGAAATCGGCGTCGCTCAGCATTTCGAAGCGGCGTTCCAGCGTCTCCTCATCGTTGACGCACTTGGCGTTAACGCCGTCGGCAATCCGCGTCAGCTCGGCGACGCCTTTCGCATTGACGATGAAAGCTGCCTTCGCGACAACGAACTGCGCGCCAAAGCGCGGCTGGAAGCGCAGAAAGCGCTGCGCATGCTCCTCGTATTCACGCTTGAATTCCGCGCACTCCTTGTAAAAGCCGAACTCGGCCAGCAGTTCCGGGATCGTGCGGTTGACTATGTCGTGACGGTTGATCACCAGGCCCGTCGTCATGCCCGAGCGGCGCTCGTGATAGTCGGTCAGCTCCGAATTGGCCGACTGCATCGTATTGGCCAGCATGTCGACGACGACGTAGGGCATGCCCTGATCGGGCTCGACGTAACGCAGACGACGCACCAGCCAGGGCAGCAACGTGCCATCCTTGTTGCGGCGGTACAGCCAGCCGTCGATCGCGTCGCGCGACAGATACGCGACCAGCCCCGGCACCAGTTGATCCAGCGCCGGGATGGTGCGGGCCTGCGGCGCGTTGTAGATGTTATCGAGCGCCAGCATCTGGAACATCAGGGCGCGCTCGTTCTGCGCCTTGCTCAGTGAATACAGCGAGTTCAGCGACTTCGCATCGAACAGCTTGCTCGATACGATCATGTTGCCGTGACAGACCCCGTGTTCGTTCAGTTGCTTTGCGAGCGGCGATCCGGATTCGATCATCCCAAGCAGGCCATGAATCAGCGATTCCGGTATTTCAAAGTCCATCACCACACTCCCATTGTTTATTTGTCGACAATGCGCCGGAAAACCGGCGCCCTACTTGAGAAAGAATTCGACGGCCATGCCGACGATGACCGGCTGAATGACATGCAAGCCGTTGAATTCGACGTACTGCACGTCATAGCCGGCTGCCTGCAACCTGGCGGCGTTCGCGCGGCCGCTGGTGTCGATCGGAAGCTGTTCGTCGACCAGGCCGTGCGCAATGAATACCTTCGGTGCGCCTTCCTGCGTGAAGATCGTCATGAAGCCACCGGAAAACGCGATGACGTGGCTCGCGATGTCGCCGTTCGTTATGCCGGTAGACAGCGCATAACTTGCGCCATCGGAAAACCCGGCAAACGCCAGATGGTCACGATCGATCGGGTAATGCGAAGTGACCTCGACCAGCGCCTGCTGCAGCCGCTCGAGGTCGGGGCCGTTGCCGCCGATCACGATGTCCCAGGTCGCATACATCGAATGCGGGGCCAGAATCAGGAATTTGTTGCGCTCCGCGTGCTCTTCGATGAAAGGCAGCACCTTCTCCGGAAAGCCGCCCGCGCCGTGAAACATCACGAATAGCGGCACCGGTGCATGGTCGTCGAGCCCGGTCGGCACGAACAGCACCGCGTCGCGTTCGGTGGCGATGCCGAGATGGTTGCGGCCCGGCGGCAACGGACCTTTGGTCGGCTCGGCGTGCGTGAACGAAAGGCGGCCCAACAAGGAAGGATCGAACATAGGCATATGTAACGGAGTGCGAATCGCACGAAGTTGTCCATTATGCCATCGTTTCACGCGATATCTGACCAGGGGCAGCCGCCCCATTCCGGGTCCATTTATGACGGAATATTACTTTTTCGCCGAGTCCCGATTCAAGACATCCAATGCTTGCGAGACCTGCAACACATGATTTCCGCTGCTGCCGAGGCTTGCTCAACCAGGGCGGCATTCTGTTTGGACATTTCGTCTATTTGAGAAATCGCCTGATTGACTTGTTCGATTCCAGCGCGCTGTTCCTGGCTGGCGGCCGTAATCTCGCTCATTATGTCCGTAACTTGCCTCACCGATTACCGTTGCCGGCGGATAGCAAAGAAGGTCCCGTGGCACATAGCATAAGGCCGCCGAGTCGAACAAAAATCAGAAAACGATGTCGATTTCTTCCAGCGTCATTCGTCGCTGGTATGGGCTGAGTCAATCGCGGCCCCCACTGTTCAACTCAACAGGAGATTGTCATGACCTACATAGATGGATTTGTCGCCGCTGTGCCCACAGCCAATCGCGAAGCGTACATCAAGCATGCGGAATGGGCAGCGTCCCTGTTCAAGGAGCAGGGCGCATTGAAGACGGTCGAATGCTGGGGAAATGATGTCCCGGAGGGAAAAGTGACGTCTTTTACGATGGCGGTGCAACGCAAGGATGACGAGACGGTGGTGTTTTCCTGGATTGTCTGGCCTTCGCGTCAAGTGCGGGATGAGGCATGGAAAGTGATGACGGCCGACCCGCGGATGCGGCCTGATGCGAATGCGATGCCTTTCGACGGCAAGCGGTTGATCTATGGGGGCTTTGAGACGATCGTGGAAGTATGACGGCCGGCCGGCTGAATCGATCGGTCGCCGGCCATACCTTAAATGGATAGCAGCCCAAGCTGTGCAATCACGAATACGGATATCACCGCCAATACCAAGACGAATATCAACGGAAACAATCGGTTATGCACCAGGCCCAGACAGGCGGGTATCTTGGTGTTTTTCCGATTCCCGCTGAGTGCTTTGTCCAGCAAAAAATCATGATCCATTGCGCGCCTCCTTAGGTGAGATTCGCTGAAAGTATGTGATGCAGCGAGTATCCATCGAGAATACTTTCCGGATGCTTACCCGGCCATGGCTAATCTGCTTCAAGATGTCAGAATTTGTTAAAAATTGGTGGCTTTCAGCGCAAGCGCTCTTCTTTCGATTTCACCGAAACCCGTTCGTCCCGAGGAGGCAAATATCAAGATGCCAGGTCTGCGGGAATGGCGCTCTTCACTTTTTGTTGCATCCATCAGCGTCGCCGAATCCTTATCGCCGTTCCACAAGAGGATCCCGGTGTCATGGACGTTGCTCAGAACCTCGTCCGTGGATGGATTCCCTACTGCGACCTGTTCTCTTTCGGGCGGAACTTCATGCGCAACCGCGGTCTTAATCGTTGACACGCATGACTGCCAGCGCTCGCATAAAAACGGGCGCCCCTTTTTGTCCAATCACCGCCAGGAGGTTTTCGACGATGCCCATCGATGAACCATCTAATCCCAGCCGCCGAAGTCTCCTCACCGGCGCCGCCGCCCTGAGCATCACCCCCCTCGTCGGGCGGGCGGCGCCCCCCGCTGCAACCGGAGCGGCCGGCACTTCCGGCGACGTGGCGGTGGTCCTGAAAGTGAACGGCCACGATAACCGCCTGACCCTCGATGTCCGTACCTCTCTGCTCGATGCTCTGCGTGAGCATCTCCATCTGACCGGTTCAAAAAAAGGTTGCGACCAGGGCCAGTGCGGCGCCTGCACCGTCCATGTCGACGGCGAGCGCGTACTGTCGTGCCTGACGCTGGCCGTCGCGGTTCAAGGGCGGTCGGTGACGACGATCGAGGGCCTGGCCGGCGCGAACGATAATTTGCATCCGATGCAGCAGGCCTTCATCGATCACGACGGCTTTCAGTGCGGCTACTGCACCCCAGGACAGATCATGTCGGCGGTGGCCTGTGTGAAGGAAGGCCATGCGCACAATGACGCCCAGATTCGCGAATACATGAGCGGCAATCTGTGCCGCTGCGGAGCCTATCCGAATATCGTCGCTGCGATCGAACAGGCGCGCGGCAAAATGGAGAAGAGCTGATGCGACCTTTCACCTATCAACGCGCCGGCGATGCCAGCCAGGCCGTCCGCGCGGGTCAACAGACAGCACAGGGCCAGGTGGACGCCGCAACCCAATATCTCGCGGGCGGGACCACGGTGATCGACCTGATGAAGCTGGACGTGCTGCGGCCGCACAATCTTGTCGATATCAATCCCTTGCGCGAGCGCTTCGGCAAGATCGAGCTCTCCCCGACGGGTCTTCATCTGGGCGCCTTCGCCACGATGGCGGCCGCCGCGGAACACGCCGGCATCCAGCGCGACTATCCGGTCATCGCCCAGTCGCTGCAGCTCGCCGCCAGCCCGCAGCTGAGAAACATGGCGACCCTCGGCGGCAATGTGCTGCAGCGCACCCGCTGTCCGTACTTCCGCGACACCAGCTGGAGCCAGTGCAACAAGCGCGAGCCCGGCTCAGGTTGTGCCGCAATCGGCGGACCGAATCGTAATTTCGCCGTGCTGGGCGTCGACGATAGCTGCATCTCCCAGTCGCCGGGGGATTTCTCCATCGCGCTGATCACACTGGACGCGCAGGTCGAGATCCTCGGCCGCAACGGCGCGCGCGTGATTCCGTTCGCCAGTCTGCACCGGCCGCCGGCCGGCACACCGCACATCGAAACGACGCTGCATCCCGGCGATGTGATCACCGGCTTCCGCATCCCGGCGCGGGCCGGCACGCGCCGCTCGCTCTATCTGAAAATCAGAGACCGCTCGTCCTACGAGTTCGCGATTGCGTCGACTGCCGTTGCGCTGGAGATGGACGGCGCTGCGGTCCGCCAGGTCCGCATCGGCCTCGGCGGCATGGCCTACCGGCCGTGGCGCGCCACACAGGCCGAGGCCTTCCTGGCCAGCAAGCCGCTGACCGAGGAAACCGCGACGGCTGCGGCGCAGTTGGCGTTCGCGGGCGCCGTCACCCACGGCGAAAATGACTACAAACCCGAGCTCGGCCGCCAGACCCTCGTTCGCGCTCTGCTGCAAGCCGCCGCGATGGAGACCTGATCATGGCCAACGACACCAGTGTCCATTTCGGACAAGCGCAACCGCGCATCGATGCCCGCGCCAAAGTGACGGGCGCGGCCCGTTACGCCTCCGACGAAGAGGTCGCCAATCCGGCCTTCGCCTACCTCGTCACCAGCGCGATCGCGCGTGGCCGGATTGAGCGTATGGACCTGAATGCGGCCAGGGCCGTCCCCGGCGTGCTGGACATCCTGACCCACGAAAACGTCGGCAATCAGGCCACGCCCCCGCAGCAAATGGACCCGACCGAGAAGCCGACGGAGACGCTGGAAAGCGACCGGATCTGGCACGACGGCCAGATCGTCGCCATCGTGGTGGCCGACAGCTTTGAAGCCGCCCGCGAGGCGTCCCACAAGTTCAACATCGTCTATGCGCAAGAGCGCCCCAGCGCCAGCTTCGACAGCCCCGGCGCGTCGAGCGAGGTGCGCAAGGAAACGGAGCGCTCGAAAGATCCCAAGGCCGGGGACTTCGCCGGCGCCTATGCTTCCGCGCCCGTGAAGGTGGACGCGCGCTATTCGACGCCGACGCAGCATCACAATGCGATGGAGCTGTTCACCACCACCTGCATCTGGGACGGGCCGAATCTGACCGTCTATGAGCCGACGCAGACCATGCATGGCAACAAAAACAATCTGGCCGCGCAACTGAAAATCGATCCGGCCATGGTCCGGTGTGTCTGCCGCTATGTCGGCGGCGCCTTCGGCAGCAAATCGCTCGCCGCCCACACTGTGTGGATCGCGATCGCCGCGCGGCGTCTGGGACGGCCGGTGAAGCTGGTGCCCACGCGCGACCAGGGCTTCACCATCCGAACCTATCGCGCGGAGACGCGGCATCACCTGCAACTGGGCGCCGATCGCGGCGGCAAGCTGATCGCCTTGAGGCACGAGGGGTGGGAGATGATGTCCCGGCCGTCGCACTTCAATGTGTCCGGCGGGATGTCGACGGCACGGATGTACGCCTGTCCGAACATCGAAACCAAGGTCAACCTGGTGCATGGCGACCGCAACTCGCCCGGCTTCATGCGCGCTCCGCCGGAGACGCCGTATATGTTCGCGTTGGAATCCGCAATGGATGAACTGGCCGTCGCCCTGAATATGGACCCGATCGCGCTGCGCCGGATCAACGACACCCAGACCGATCCGACCAACGGCAAGGCCTTCTCCAGCCGTTCGCTGATGCAATGCTACGACCAGGCGGCCGAACGGTTCGGCTGGAGCCGCCGCGATGCGCGCCCCGGTTCGATGCGCGACGGCGACTGGTTGATCGGCTGGGGCTGCGCCACCGCCTGTTATCCGTCGAACATCGGCCCGGCCGCGGCGCGCATTGCGCTGACCGCACAGGGCAAGGCGAGCGTTGCCCTGGCCGGCCATGAAATCGGCACCGGGGCCTACACCCTGGTGGCGATCACGGCCGCTCGCACTCTCGGCCTGAAGGTCGAGGACATTACCGTGACGATGGGCGATAGCGACCTGCCGCCGGTGCCGATTTCCGGGGGGTCGAATAATGCGGCAAGCACCGCGCACGCGACCGATATGGCTTGCCAGCAAGCGCGCTCGCGGATCGCAGCCGCGGCGGTGGCCGCCAACGACAGTCCGTTCCGCGGCGGCGACCCCGCCAGCCTGCGATTGGAAGGCGGCGCGCTGGTCGGTCCGAACGGGTCCGAACCCTTGGCCAAGGCGCTGAGCCGGGTCACCGGCGGGGTGCTGGAGATTTATGCGGAGTTCGTGCCTCAGGGGGCCCCTCCCGGCGCGTTGCAGACGCTCTACGAGGGCGTCCCGGCTTTCGTGGGCGGACACAGCCGCCAGGACGTCACCGCTTTCGCCTTCGGCGCGCAGTTCGTCGAGATACGCATCCATCGCCGCACGAAGGAACTGCGGATCGCCCGCGCGGTAAGCGCCTTTGCGTCGGGCACGATCGTCAACGCCACGGCGGCCCGCAGCCAGTACATGGGGGGCGTCATCTGGGGCCTGAGCTCGGCCCTGCACGAGAAGACCGAAGTGGACCTGCGCACCGCGCGCTACGTCAACCACAACCTCGCCGACTATCTGATACCGGTGAACGCCGATACGCCGTCGGTTGAGATCATCATGGTGCCGGAACACGATACACGGGTGAATCCGCTCGGCATCAAGGGCATCGGGGAGATCGGCATCGTCGGCATGAACGCCGCCGTCGCCAACGCCGTCTATCACGCGACCGGCAAGCGCCTGCGCGATATGCCTGTGCGGCTGGAGGATCTCCTTTAGGAACACGTGACGGACCGTTCACCCGGCCGTCAGCCTGCACGCCATTCCCGCATTGTTGTCTGGACGGCATTGCTCATACCATGGTGCGTTTCATGCCGTCTTGCCGGCAAATGAATCGCGCCATGTTATTGTCACGACTTTCCAATACTTGGGTTTTTGACCGTTATGGATTATTACTCGGCAGTACGCGCTTTCATGCATGCGGCGGAATTGCAAAGTTTCAGCAAGGCAGCGGAGGAAATGGCCGTCAAGACGTCTACCGTCTCCCGATACGTCAGCGACTTGGAGAAAGATCTTGGCATTGCGCTGTTTAACCGCTCGACGCGGGGCCTGGCGCTCACCGAGGGCGGCAGGGTATTTCGCGAAGGGGCGACAGTCGCATTGCAAGCGCTGGAGCAAGCCCGCCATGCCGCAACGTCGTTGAACGAAACGCCCAAGGGGGTATTGCGCGTCACCATGCCGTCTTCCTTCGGACGCCGTCATATCGTGCCGCATTTGCCGGAATTCATGCGTCTTTATCCGGACATCGACATCGACGCCGTCATGAATGACGAGACGCTCAATGTCATCGAATCGGGGATCGATGTGGCCATTCGCATAGGCGCCCTGCCCGATTCGCTGCTGACGGGAAGGCGTTTGGCGCCGCAGCGCAGGATTGCCTGCGCCAGCCCGGATTATGTCGCCCGCAAAGGAATGCCGGCCAAGCCTGCCGAGTTGGCCGAACATGAATCGCTGCGCTTTTCGCTGGTGCCTGACGATAAGTGGTTTTTTACCCGAACGAATGCGAACGGAACCGTTGCCGAACAAGCGATAGTCGACTTGCAAGGCCGCTTCCGCGGCGACGATTCCGAAACCATGCTGGCGCTGGCCCTTGCCGGTTGCGGCATCGCGCTATTGCCGACCTGGATCATCGGCCCGGCATTGCGCGAAGGCCGGCTGATCCGCGCGCTGCCGGACTGGGAAGCGCATCCCCGCCGGCAACAGCCGTCCATTTGGGTGCTCTATCCGCCCAAGAAGACGGTGTCGTCCAAAGTACGCGCGTTCGTCGACTTCTATAGCACGATCATCGCCGAATCGCCTTACTGGGATGCCGAACTGCCGAAGCTGTAACAGCCGCTGGCGCAGCGCTCAAGCCGAAAACCGGATATCGAGCGCGCGCAGATAGGTTTGCAAGCCGGCATCCTGGATCGGAATCAGGTAGGCGTCGCTGCCTGATTCATTAAAATGCGCATGCCAATATCCCGGAGGCGTAACAAAGGCCATCCCCGGCTCCCAGTCGACGCGGATCGGGTTGACAATACCGCCGTGCTCGTCAAGCTCGGTCCCCACAAACGAGTAACAGCCAGGCCGGCAATCCACGATGAAATCCAGCGCAATCGACTGATGCCTGTGCGCCTTTTGCTGCGAACCGGCCGCCACAATCCCGTACATGGCCCACATGGTATGCGTCACCGTGCGCGTCTGCGGAAAATGGACATTGCCCAGCAGTACGCTGACGCGATTGCGACGCCCCGCATTCTCGTCCGCGGCGATCTTGCGCAACTCGGCCTGGGCGCGAGCGGCGGGATATAAAGTCGGCGAAAAGCGCGGTTTCACGCCCGTTACGCCGAGATAATCCATCAGCGGAGCGTCGTTCACGTAATAAAGCGTGGCCATGGCATTGGCCGCCAGGGCTGCCGCCGTGCCGCCGGGAAGCGTAAAGAAATCGCCCTGGCCGAACGGAAAGTCCACCTCTCCCTGACTGACCCGGCCGGAACCGGTAATGACATAGAAAACCTGCGACGTTGCGTTCGGTTCCAGTCGGATCTCGTCGCCGGTGTCAATGCGCACAAAGTGAGCGCATAGTCCGGGGCCGGTGGCCGGTCCCTGACAGGCAAGTTCGGCCGATAGATCCAGCGCAACGACACGGGTCGCGCCGTCCGCGTACAGCGAAGGTGAAAAAGTGCGAAACGGCACGCGGGGAATCAGTTTTGCGCCGATGGGGTTGGCCGATGACGTGTACTCGTAATAGAGGGCGTCATCGGTTTCGGAATGGGTTTGCGCACGTTTTGCGGCGGTAGTTCTGTGCAACATGATGGCTCCTATGGCTGGACCAGCGCCGTGCAACGTCAACAACGTATGCGTCCTTACGATCGGCGCTTGCATTCACTATAGGTATCCGCACGGACATTCAGAAGGACGCTTTCCGGAAATCACTTTTGCGCGATGGGGGTAGCCGGGATTTTCCGGGTGGCGCAAAACGGCAGCGGTGCGTACACTACGCGCGCTAATATTTATTTGTTCGGGACCCATGACCATCACTATCAACGAAGAGCTCCGGGCCTATATCGACCCGCTGACCGAAGACGAATTTGCGGCGCTGGAACGCAGCCTGCTATCCGAAGGCTGCCGCGATGCGCTGGTGCTGTGGGGCGATCTGCTGGTGGACGGCCACAACCGCTACAGCATCTGCCAAAAGCACGGCATCCCTTTCAATACCACGCAGAACCACGCGTTCCAATCGATGGACGATGTGCATCTGTGGATGATCGACAATCATCTTGGACGGCGCAGCGTATCGGATTTTCAGCGGGGCGTGCTGGCATTGCGCAAGAAAGAGATCGTCTCGGCGCGCCTGGCGCAGGCGCAAGCCGAGCGCTCGTCCGCGGAGGCGGCCGGGGCCGACGCCGCCCAGTCCGCGTCCGAACCGCCATGGACGCGCGAGGCCGTAGCGCGTTCCGCCCGGTTGAGCGGCGCGACGCTGGGTCAAATCGAGAAAATCCGGAAAACGGCGGCGCCCGAGTTGGTCGACGCCGTGAAATCGGGCGTGATTTCCATCAATGCCGCCGCCGCGGTCGCTTCCTTGCCAAGCGAGAAGCAGGTTGCGGCCGTTGCCGGAGGCAAAAAGGAGCTGCGCCAGGCCGCAAGGCAGGTGCGCGAAGCCCGGCTGCCGCCCAAGCCCGAGCTGGAAGCCCCGCCGAGCGACGCCACGCCCGAGCAGATCGAAATTCACCGTTTGATGCGATTGGTCGCCGAACTGAGCGAAGAGCGCGATCAATTGAAGAAGAAGGTGCAGCACTTGACCATTGCGCTGACGGAGGCGCGCGGCGGGAAATAGTGTGGCTGTGCGGGCGCAAGGCCCGGTTTCCGGCGCCTATCTCGCTATTTCGGATAACTGAGTTTCGGATACCAGTCGGTCCCCCGCCCTTCCGGTGTGCTGTCGAGAATAGTCCAGAGCGGCATCAAGTCGGGCGCGCCGCGCGGATCCTGGCCGGGGTCGGCTGTTTCGGCGCCCATCTCGCTGCTCCAGAAATGGCGAACGGCGCCATCGCGCCGCGTGAATACATTGAAAGCAGGCACATCCTCGTCGTCCGCATTCACATAATCGCGCGTGTATTCGCCGCTGACATCCGAGTAAAGCTTCAGGTGGCGCCAGCCGCGCTCCTTCTTGAGCGCCATGAGGCGTTCGATGGGCGAGCGCGCCACGACCGCCAGCGCGATGCGCTGATCGACGTCAGCCGCTTCACCGTCCCAGGCAGAGAGCAGCGAGCTGCACATCGGGCAAGGCCGCTCACGCTGCTCCGGGTACATGTAGCTGTAGATCGCGAGCGTCTGCTTGTCGCCGAACAGATCGGAAAAAACGACCTGACCGTTCTCGCTCTCGAAGCGATATAGCCTGGACACCTGGCCGCCCGACGGCAGAGCGCGACGCTGCTCGGCCACCCGTTCGATGTGGCGCCTGAGTTCGATTTCCTCGGCGAGGAGCAAATCCCGCGCCCGTCGATATTCGTTGCTTTCGTTCGGGAAGCGAACCCCGTTCTTCTTTGCCAATTCGCTCGCCGGCTTGAGTTGCTGCTGGGCCATGGGAATCTCCTCTCGTCCTTCATTCAATCAGCCGATCCGTTGATCGCTGTCTTCATGCTTGACTACGAATTAAGATTCTCACGCCCGCGGAACCGGGCGGTCAAGGCGTTTCCTCGATTGTGTTGGGCAATGCATACTCGACCTTGCGTCGGACGCATGTGACCATTTTTTATTCCAAGACAGCACTTTTATTTGGTTTTCAAGGCGGGACAACTCAAGTCCCCTTCTTCACACTTTTCCAAGGCCTGTATTTCTCTTAGTCTTATCCCGGTTTTGGTGACAAGACAATGATCGCGAATCATCGGATAGGCGCTTCCGCCTTCGACTCCTGAACTCTCAAAATCGCAAGACAGGTCTCTAAACCGTATCCATGCCAATTGAGCTTCTTTCAATTGCTTTTTTTGAGATTCGCTTAACCGCGCCCGGTAACGGTTATAGGCTTTATTGAGCTGCGTATCGATTTTATGAAAATCTTCGCTGGCGCATTGCGTCACGTCCGAAGTCTGGGAACCATTGCAGTTAGCGGCATGCACAGGGCCAGTCGCAAATAACAACACTACGCCAAAATGCTTTAAACAGTTGATCGGTTTCATTGGAAGATCCCTATGAATCGATGGTCAGGACGGCAACGCTAACAGAAGTCCGACGGCGGCGGAAATTGCCTGGACATCACACCTTGAGACCTTTGATCAAAACGTCCGCGGTCACCTCGTTGAGGTCGGCGCCCCGTTCTTTCGCCAGCGCTTGCAGTTGCTGCACCAAGGCGCTGTTGAGTTTCACCGCAAACGGCACCAACCCCAGCGCCTGGTCGCGCTTGCGCTGTTCACGCCGGTCTATAGCTATCGCGTCGCCGCCGCCAAAACTTGTCGCGCCGGGCGCGGCCATCTTACCCATCAGTTTCTTGGCGTCGCTCTTTGCCATTCCGGTTTTTTTCATTGTTATGGCCTCGTTGATTGAAACCGCTCATTTTACGCAGTATGCGCATGTTGCGGCCGCACTATCGACCCATGCCAGACATACGGCCAAATCGCCTACACAGGTCCAAATCAATCGCCCAACTTCGACCGATACCGATTCACCTCCACCTGCGAAATCAGATTGCCGCTGTTGCCCCAGGAATTGCGCACATACGACACCACCGCCGCCACTTCCGCATCGCTCAGCGCCTGGCCGAAGGGCGGCATGCCGTAGGGGCGCGGAGTGCCTTTGGTGCTGGGCGCGAAGCCCCCGCCCAGCACGAGCTGGATCGCATTGCCGCCACCAGCCATGGTGACGGCGCCACTGCCGGCCAGCGCAGGATAAATGCCGGGCGCGCCCTTGCCGTCGGCCTGATGGCAGGCGACGCAATGGTTTTCGTATAATTTGGCGCCGGTCTTCAGCATGGTGTCTCTTTGCTCCGGACTGGCGTTTTCGGCTTCCTCTTGCGGCGGCGGCATTTGCTGCGGCAAGGATTTCAGGTACAGCGCGATCGCGGCGATATCCGATCCGCTCCAATGCTGCAGGCTGCCGCCGACCACTTCCGCCATCGGTCCCGACACCGCGCGTTCGCCCGCCACGCCGGTCGCCAGCAATGTGTTTAGATGGGCGTCGTCCCATCCGCCCAGACCGCTTTTCTTGTCGCCGTTCAATGGCGGCGCATACCAGTTCAGGATCGGAATCGTGCCGCCGCCCAGCTCGGTCTTCGCCGAAGTGCCGCCGAGCCGGCCGCGCTCCGAATGGCAGGCGCTGCAATGCCCCAGCCCTTGCGCCAGATACGCGCCGCGATTCCATGCGACGCTTTGCCTGTTGTCTTCAACGTAGCTGCCCGGCGTGAAATACAAGGCGCGCCATGCGTACATCAGCCAGCGCTGGTTGTATGGGAAGCGCAATTCCGGATCCTGGTTTTTCCGATTCGCCGCCGGCACCGTTTTGAAGAAGGCGAACATCGCATCGACGTCGGCGCGGCTGGCCCGGGTGTAGCTGGTGTACGGGAATGCCGGATACAGCAGGCTGCCGTCCTTGGCTTTGCCATCGTGCATCGCGCGCCAGAAGTCATCGGCGGTCCAGCTGCCTATGCCGCTCGCCGTGTCGGCCGTCAGGTTCGGCGCGTAAATATTGCCGAACGGCGTCGGCACCGCGCGGCCGCCGGCATACGGCTCACCGCCGCGCGCGGTGTGACAGGTCATGCAGTTGCCGACTTGCGCCAGGTAGGCGCCGCGCGCGATTTGCGCAGCGGCATCGGCCGCAGGCGGGGCAGCGACCGCGGCCGACGGCTGGTCCAGATCCGGATTGCGGTTCGCCAGCGCAATCCAGGCGAATCCGGCGACCACGATCACGCCCGCGATTGCGGCAATGCTTTTCACGATGGGATGTTTCATTTGACCGCTTCTTTCAATGCGCTACCGCATGCCAGCGGCAATTTGTCGGGCAAGGCCGTCATAGGGCGGGCGTCGGCCGGGACGCGCTGGGCGGCCAGCCATGACGCTGCGTCGCTGATGTCCGCGCCGCTCAAATCCTGCACCACTTGCGCCATGCAATCCGGCGCGGCGGAATGGCGTGAGCCGTTTTTCCAGGCGCCGAGCTGGGCCAGCAGATAATCGCGCGGCAGGCCGATCAGGCCGGGTATCGTCGGCGCCACGCCGGTCAGTGCGGCGCCGTGGCAGGCGACGCAGGCCGGCGCCTTGCCGCCGCCTTTGGTCACCAGTTGCTGGCCGCGCGCGAGTTGTTCTGCATTCACGGCGCTGGGCTGCGGTTCGGGATACGGCGGATGCTGGTCGGAAAAGAATTGGGCCAGTTCGCGCAGGTAGTCGTCGGACATGTTGGCGATCAGCGCCGCCATGACCGGATATTTGCGCTGGCCGCCGCGGAAATTGATCAGTTGGTTATATAGATAACCGGCCGGCTTGCCGGCGATGCGCGGATAGTAGCCGTCGCTGCCGGCCCGGCCCTGCTTGCCATGACAGACGATGCAGGCGGCGGCGCGCTGTTCGATGGTGTCGGGAATTTTTGCTCCGGCAGCCGCGGGCGTTTGCGCATTGGCCATGCCGGCGGCCAGCGCCGCGGATACAATGGCGGCCCGGCACCATCCCGAAAAAAATAAATTCATCACAAACTCATTCCCCATGGTTGTAGTGATTATTCCAATTACATGACGCAGTGTGCCCTTTTTCTCATATCTGCAACATGGACAATTTGTCCGATCAGCCGGCTCGCACCCGCCGATATCGATGCCGCGCTCTCTGGTAACTACTGAGAAATACTGTCAATAGTAACGTTGCGCGTTGAATTTAAATCCGAATCACGACGTCAAATTGTTGTTACCATCGCTAGCGAAAGGCATTTTATATTTTCGTATCGTGATCGTGAAAACAATATCCAACGCAACGCAAACAGACCCTTGCAAGGAACCCGCCTCGCATGAATCGCTCCCACTAAGCGGCCGTACTAGTTCTAGTTTCCGAATTTAAACATATCCATTCTGGAGAGCGCGCATGCTCGGCTTTACCGCCCTGGAACTGGCCCGGATTCAATTCGGCTTCACCATTTCCTTCCACATCATCTTTCCCGCCATCACCATCGGGCTGGCGAGTTATCTGGCCGTGCTGGAGGCCTGCTGGCTGCGCACCGGACGCGAGGTATATCGGGATCTTTATCATTTCTGGTTGAAGATCTTTGCCGTCAATTTCGGCATGGGCGTGGTGTCGGGCCTGGTGATGGCGTATCAGTTCGGCACCAACTGGAGCTTTTTTTCGGAGTTCGCCGGTAGTGTAACCGGGCCGTTGCTGGCCTACGAGGTATTGACCGCCTTTTTCCTGGAAGCGGGCTTTCTCGGCGTGATGATGTTCGGCTGGCGGCGCGTCGGGCCGGCTCTGCATTTCGTCTCGACGGTCATGGTCGCGATCGGCACGCTGATTTCGGCCACCTGGATCCTGGCGTCGAACAGCTGGATGCAGACGCCGCAGGGTTATCGGATCGTCGACGGGCGCGTGATTCCGGACGATTGGCTGCAAGTCATTTTCAATCCGTCGTTTCCGTATCGTCTGGCGCATATGAGCGTGGCCGCCTTTCTCGCCACCGCGCTGTTTGTCGGCGCCTCGGCGGCGTGGCATCTATTGCGGGACAGAAAGCGCGGCAACGATGGCGGCAAAGATCAAAAGGCGGTCCGCAAAATGCTGTCGATGGCCATGTGGATGGTGCTGATCGTCGCGCCGATACAGGCGGTCATCGGCGATTTTCACGGTTTGAATACGCTCAAGCACCAGCCGGCCAAGATCGCCGCGGTCGAAGGCCATTGGGAAAATGCGCCGGATAGCAAAGGGACGCCGCTGATCCTGTTCGGCTGGCCCGACATGGCGCAGGAAAAGACCCGTTTTGCGCTGGAAATCCCCAGGCTGGGCGGCCTGATTCTGACGCATGAGTGGGATGGCCAGATCAAGGGGCTGAAAGAATTCGCGCCGGAAGACCGGCCCAATTCGACCATTCTGTTCTGGACCTTCCGCATCATGGTCGGACTTGGCATGCTGATGATTCTGCTGGGATTGTGGAGCCTGTGGCTGCGGCGCCGCGATGCACTGTTCAGCTCGCCGTGGTTTCTGCGCGCCGCGGTGTGCATGGGGCCGGCCGGCCTGATGGCGATTCTGGCCGGCTGGTACACCACTGAAATCGGGCGTCAGCCATGGGTGGTGTACGGCCTGATGCGTACCAGGGATGCGGTATCGGCGCATGGCGCGGGGCCGCTGGCGCTGACGCTGGGCCTGTTCATCGTGGTGTATCTGTTCATTTTCGGCATGGGCGCCGCTTACGTGCTGCGGCTGGTGCGCAAGGGGCCGGCGCCTTATCGAGAGCCTGCCGCCCACGGCGGTCCGGGCCGAGGCCGGCAACAGATGCGGCCGATTTCGGCGGCCGATGAGATGCCGTCGGACACAGGCGGCGCCGGCGCCTCCGATACAAGCGACAGGAATTAAATCATGGGCATCGATCTTCCTCTTATCTGGGCCATCATCATCTTTTTCGGCGTGATGATGTATGTCGTCATGGACGGTTTCGATCTCGGCATCGGCATCCTGTATCCACTGGTGCCGGACCGCCAGGACCGCGATGTGATGATGAATACCGTGGCGCCGGTCTGGGACGGCAACGAAACCTGGCTGGTGCTGGGCGGCGCCGGTCTGCTGGCGGCGTTTCCGCTGGCGTATTCGATCATGCTCAGCGCGCTGTATTTGCCGCTGATCTTCATGCTGCTGGGTCTGATTTTTCGCGGCGTCGCGTTCGAGTTCCGCTTCAAGGCGCTGGATCGCGAACGGCATATCTGGGACAAGGCGTTTATCGGCGGTTCGATCACCGCGGCGTTTTTTCAAGGGGTGTCGCTGGGCTCTTATCTGCGCGGGATTCCGGTCGAACACCATACTTATGCGGGCGGCCCGATGGATTGGTTCGCGCCGTTTCCGCTGATGACCGGGGTCGGCGTGGTGATTGCTTACGCGTTGCTGGGCAGCACGTGGCTGATCCTGAAAACCGACGGCGAGCTGCAACGCAAAATGATCCGCCTCACCCGGCCGCTGACCTGGCTGCTGCTGGCGGCCATCGCGGTGGTCAGCATCTGGACGCCGCTGGCCGACAGCCATATTGCGCAGCGCTGGTTCAGCCTGCCGAATCTGTTCTGGTTTGCGCCGGTGCCGCTGCTGCTGGGCTTGACGGTGGTGGGACTGCTGCGCAGTCTGAGCGGGTCGCCGCACGCCGCACCGTTCCTCTGCACGCTGGCGGTGATTTTTCTGGGCTATACCGGCTTTGCGATCAGCATCTGGCCGAACATCATCCCGCCGCGGATTTCGATCTGGGCCGCTTCGTCGCCGCCGCAAAGCCAGGGCTTCGCGCTGGTTGGCACGCTGCTGATCGTGCCGATGATTCTCGGCTATACGGCGTGGTCGTATTACGTATTCCGCGGCAAGGTCAAACACGACGATCATTACCACTGACATCATGGCCGCCCCCTTCCGCTGGACCAAACGCATAGGCTGGCTGCTGCTGATCTGGGCCGCCAGCGTCGCCGCGCTGGGCCTGGCGGCGTATGCGCTGCGCCTGCTCATGCGGCTGATCGGCATGTCGACCTGACGGTTGGCGCGGCTTTGGCGGACTATGGCGCTGCGGTAGAATACGCGGTTTGGCGGCGGAGCACGCGGCCGCCACGACTCCTTCCGATGCAAAAACTTTCCCCGCTACAAATTATCCCTCTTGCCGCACTGACCGCCATCGGCATGCTGGCGATCGACCTGTATCTGCCGGCGCTGCCTTATCTGGCGCAGGAATTGAACACGACATTGCCGACGATACAGGGCACCATTTCCGTGTTCATGATGGCGCTGGCGCTATCGCAACTGCTGTGGGGCGCGATCGCCGACCGGCTCGGCATGCGCATGACGCTGCTGGCCGGCATTGCGATAGAAGCCGTGACCAGCGTGGCCTGCGCGCTGGCTTCCGATATCACGCTGCTGATCGTCTTTCGCGCGATACAGGGCATCGGCGCGGGCGCGGCGACGGTGGTGGTGCCGGTATTGCTGCGCAGGCGCTGTTCCGATACCGACGCAGTGCGGGCCCTGTCCTGGGTCAGCATGGCCGAAGCGGTGATACCGGCGGTCGCGCCGGTGGTCGGCACCCTGATCCTGCTGCGCGCGGATTGGCGTTTCTGCTTTTGGATCATCGCCGTACTGGCCCTGGCGCTGATTCCGTTTGTGCTGAAGACCGAAGATGACGAGCCGCTGCATCGTCCGGGCGAGCCGGCGAATTATCTGCTGTTGCTGCGGCATCCGGATTTTCTGCGCAATGCGCTGCTGTACGGTTTGAGTTTCGGCGCGCTGGTCGCCTTCGTCGCCAGCGCGCCGCATCTGATCCATCAATGGCTGCGGCAAAGCCCAACGGTATTTGCGGTGATGCAGGTTTGCGGCGTGGCCGGCTTCATGCTGGTGGCGTCGCGCGGCGGCCCGGCGGCGCAGCGTCACGGCGCCGACCGCATCATCCGGATCGGCGGCTGGCTGCAATTGCTGGCGTCGCTGGGGCTGGTGTTGTTGGGCGCGCTGGCCTTCAGGCACGCCGCGGCGATGATCGCGCTCTGGGCGGTGTTCTGCGCCGGGCTGGGCTTGCGCGGTCCTTCCGCGATGACGCGCACGCTGTCGGTGCCGCCCGAGCTGACCAGCTTGGCGTCGGGTTTTCTGATGTTTCTGGCGATGATCCTGGCCGGCATCGGGACGCAGATCGCCGGATTTCTGCTGCGTTACGGCATGTTGCCGGTAGCCCTGCTGATGACGGCGATGACGCTGGCGAGTCTGCTGCTGCAGAAACCGGCGCCTTGAATTTACCCCATGCCCCTGCCGCCGTCTTCGGCCGTGGCCATTTCAAACAGATCGAATGCGTCGCCATACAGGAAGGACTTCTTGACCGGGGCGGCGTAATCGCCGGCAGTGCCGAGCGCCAGCACCTTCTGTTCGCAATCGTGTTTGGTGCGCGCGATGATGGCATCGGTCGCTTGGCCTTGCAATCGAGGCGCCACCCAATATGTCAGCTTCATTTTTCCTCGTCCCTTCACGCCCATCCGTAAACCGGCATCGGCAATCGACTGTCACGCCGATTGCCGATGAATGATCGATCGCTTTCTCTTACGCTTCGCGGTGGTAGGCCGTGACGCGCTCGACCTCGTTTTTCGATCCCAGGAATACCGGAACGCGCTGATGCAGCTTGGTCGGCTGGATATCCAGAATGCGTTGCGTCCCGTCGGTCGCCGCGCCGCCGGCCTGCTCCACGATGAACGCCATCGGATTGGCTTCGTACATCAGGCGCAATTTGCCCAGTTTGCCCGAGGCGCGGCTGTCGGCCGGATACATGAAGACGCCGCCGCGGTTCAGGATGCGATGCACGTCGGCCACCATCGATGCGATCCAGCGCATGTTGTAATCCTTTTTCAGCGGACCGGTCGTGCCGGCCAGCATTTCATCGACATAGCGCGTGACCGGCGCATGCCAGTGGCGCGCATTCGATGCATTGATCGCGAATTCGCCGGTGTCGGCCGGAATCTGGATGTCTTTCTGGGTCAGCACCCATGCGCCCATTTCGCGATCCAGCGTAAAGCAATGCACGCCGTTGCCGGTGGTCAGCACCAGCACCGTCTGCGGGCCGTAGACCGCGTAACCGGCGGCGACCTGCTGGCTGCCCTTTTGCAGGAAATCCTGCTCGGTCGGCGTCTTCATGCCTTCCGGCGCCTTCAGCACCGAGAAAATGGTGCCGATGGAGACGTTGACGTCGATATTGCTGGAGCCGTCGAGCGGATCGAACAGCAGCATGTATTCGCCTTGCGGATAGCGGTTTGGAATCAGATGGATGGTTTCCATTTCTTCCGACGCCATCGCCGCCAGATGGCCGCCCCATTCGTTGGCTTCGAGCAGAATATCGTTGGACAGCACGTCCAGTTTCTTTTGCACCTCGCCCTGCACGTTTTCGATGCCGGCGCTGCCGAGCACTTCGCCCAGCGCGCCTTTGCCGACGGCGTGGCTGATGGTTTTGCAGGCGCGGCCCACCACTTCGATCAGCAGCCGCAATTCGGCCGGAATGCTGTTGTGCAGACGCTGCTGCTCGATCAAATGCTGGGTCAGGCTGATACGTTTGGCTACGCTCATGGGATCTCTCGGTTAGCAAAAATTTAGGGGCAAAATATGATTCAATCGGCCAAGGCCTTGGTGACGACCTCCAGCACATCCTTGGACAACTTCGGCACGGCTGCGACCTGCTGCAGCGCTGCGCGCATTTGTTCCTGCAAAGCCGGCGCGTATTTGCGCCAGCGGTCCAGACTGCGCGCCAGACGCGCCGCGACTTGTGGATTGACGGCGTTGAGCGCGATCACATATTCGACCCACAACGCATAGCCGCTGCCGTCGACGGCGTGAAACGCCGACGGGTTGGCGTTGCAAAAGCCGAAGATCAGGCTGCGCGCGCGGTTCGGATTCTTCAGTGTGAACGCCGGATGCCGCGCCAGTTAGCGCACCGCCGCGACGTCGGTAGCGCGCGCCGTGGCCTGGAGGGAGAACCATTTGTCGATCACCAGCGGTTCGGCGCTGAAATCGTCGTAAAACCGCGCCAGCGCCTCCGTCTTGCCCGGCGCATGGCTGTTGACCAGCGCGGTCAACGCGGCCAGCCGGTCGGTCATGTTGTCGGCGCGGTCGTATTGGGACTGCGCCAGCGCATGCGATTGCGCATCGTCGAATTCGGCCAGATAGGACAGCGCCATGTTTTTCAGGCCGCGCCGGCCCGCCGCGGCGGCATCGGGACTGTACGGCCCGCCGGTCAGATTGGCTTCATACGCGGCCTGCAGATCGCCGCGCAGGCGTTGCGCCAGCGCGCAGCGCAAGCGCAGCCGCGCCTCGTGAATCGCCTGCGGATCGATCGCGTCCATTTGTTCGGCGATCATCACTTCCGACGGCAGCGCCAGCACCAGTTCGCGGAAAGCCGGGTCCAGCGCCTTGTCGTTGAGCGTCGCGGCCAGCGCGGCGGACAGGTCCGGATCGTCGGCATCCGCTGTCGCCTGGACTTTTTCCGCTTCGGTGAGCATCAGCAGACGGCGCATCGCCAGCCGCTGTCCGGCCTCCCAGCGATTGAACGGGTCGCTGTCGTGCGCCATCAGGAAGGCCAGATCGGCGTCGGAATAGGCGTACTCCAGCGCCACCGGCGCGGAAAACCCGCGCAGCAGCGACGGCACCGGCTGCTCGCGCACATCGGTGAACGTAAAGACATGCCGCGCGTCGGTCATTTCCAGCACCCGGGTCGTCGCGGCCCTGGCCGCCGTTTCGGCGCCGGCCAAATGCAGCGGCATGTCGCGTCCGGCGCTGTCGAGCAGGCCGATGGCGACCGGGATGTGAAACGGCTTTTTGTCGGTCTGTCCCGGCGTCGGCGGGCAGAATTGGGTCAGGGTCAAGGTGCAGCTTTTGGCCGTCGCGTCGTATGCCATTTCCGCCCGCACCTGCGGCGTGCCTGCCTGGCTGTACCAGCGTTCGAACTGGCTCAGGTCGCGCCCGTTGGCATCGGCCATCGCCGCGCGGAAATCGTCGCAGGTCACCGCGTGCCCGTCGTGCCGCTTGAAATACAGATCCATGCCCTTGCGGAAACCGTCGCGTCCGAACAGCGTCTGGTACATGCGCACCACTTCCGCGCCTTTTTCGTAAATCGTGACGGTATAAAAATTATTGATTTCGACATAGGCGTCGGGACGCACTGGATGGGCCATCGGACCAGCGTCTTCCGGAAACTGCGCCTGCCGCAATACGCGCACGTCGTCGATGCGTTTCACCGCGCGGCCGCTGTCGGAACCGATCATGTCGGCCGAGAATTCCTGATCGCGGAAGACGGTCAGGCCTTCTTTCAGCGACAGCTGAAACCAGTCGCGGCAGGTGACGCGGTTGCCGGTCCAGTTGTGGAAATATTCGTGACCGACCACCGCCTCGATATTGGCGTAGTCGACATCGGTGGCGATGCGCGAATTGGCCAGCACGAACTTGGTGTTGAAGATGTTCAGGCCCTTGTTTTCCATCGCGCCCATGTTGAAATCGCCGACGGCGACGATCATGAAGCGATCCAGGTCCAGCTCCAGGCCGAAGCGTTCCTGGTCCCAGCGGATGCTGTTTTTCAGCGAATCCATCGCGTGCGCGGTTTTATCCAGATTGCCGTCTTCGACCCAGACCTGCAGCAGGACGTCGCGTCCCGATTGCAGGCGGAAGGTTTCCTCCTGGCAAACCAGCTTGCCGGCCACCAGCGCAAACAGGTAGGAGGGTTTCCTGAACGGATCTTCCCACGTGGCGTAATGCCGGCCGTCGCCCAGATCGCCCTGCGCGATCAGATTGCCGTTGGACAGCAGCACCGGGTAGTTTTTCTTGTCGGCCCGCAACATGACCGTGTATTTCGCCATCACGTCGGGACGGTCCGGAAAATAGGTGATCTTGCGGAAACCCTCGGCTTCGCATTGGGTAAAGAAATTGCCGCTGGAGACGTATAGCCCCATCAGCGAGGTATTTTGGTCCGGCCGCAGCAGGGTTTCAATCTCCAGCACGACCTTGGCCGGCGCGCGCGGAATGCTCAGCACGCCGTTGCGCAGACGGTAATCGGCGGGGCCCAGCGTTTTGCCGTTCATCCGTAGTTGCACCAGTGTCAATTCTTCGCCCAGCAGGACGATTTCGGCGCTCTTGCCGCTGCGCTCCATCAGGATGCGGGTCGCCACCCGCGTCTGCGCGGGGTCGAGATCGAAACCGATCTCAACGGTATTGACCAGGTAGCTCGGCGCTGCATAATCTTTACGATGGATCGTCTTGGGCGTATCTGTGCGCATGGAAAGGTCCGCAAAAAGAAGAACAGGATGAACGAAAGAAGGATTTTACCAATCAACTCCGCCCGCCAGCGCAATATTTGCGACTCGGTGCGGCGAGGCATATCATCATGAACTGATAATGCCTTTCGACCACAGGAGAAATGAAATGATCCGCTGGTTACGCAGTATGGCCACAGTGCTGGCGCTGGGCACTTTGCTGAGCGGATGCGCCAGCACCATCAGCAGCAATGTCATCGCCTTCCACGAATGGCCGGCCGATATGCCGCAGCGCACTTTTGCCTTCAGGCGCACGCCCGATCAGGATGCCAGTCTGGAATACCGCGGCTACGAAGACATGGTCCGCAACGAATTGTCGCGGCTGGGCTATATCCCGGACACCGGACCGAAAGATGGTTCGGCGCTGGTGGTGACGCTCAGCTATGACGTGCGCGCGGCGCAGCTCATCGTCATCGAGCCCTACTACGATCCGTTCTGGTACGGGCCCGGCTATTATCCCGGCTGGGGCTGGCGGCATGGGGGCTTTTACGATCCGTTCTGGGGTCCGCCGATGCGGCAGACCGCTTATCCGGTGTACAGCCGGCGTCTGCATGTGCTGATCATGCGCCGCTCGGACGGCAAGCCGCTGTATGAGGTGGAGGTCACCAGCGAAGGCGGCACCGCCTCGCTGCCGGTGGCGATGCCATATATGGTGCGCAGCGCATTCACCGATTTCCCCGGACAGAACGGGGTGATGCATACGGTGAAGCTGAAAATGCAATAAATCAGGCGTCGCAAGCGTGTCAGGAATAGTACGCTTCGCTGGCCCAGGTCAGAAAACCCAGGCCGATGACGACAATCACCAGGATAATCAGCAGACGGCCGAATTTCGGCGAACCGTCCACCCCGGAGGCCTGCTCCTCCGGGTGATTCATCGGATTCTGCTGCGGTTCTTCAAATGGTTCGCTCATGGTTGCTGAATTCCCGTATTCACAGCGTAAAAATGGTCGAGCCGGTGGTTTTCCGCGCTTCCAGATCGATATGCGCCTGCGCCGCATCCTTCAGCGCATAACGCTGATTGATCTCAATGCGCACCTTCCCGCTTTCCACCACCGAGAACAAATCGCCGGACACCGTGTTCAAGGCTTCGCGGCCGGCGATAAAATTGCCCAATGTCGGTCGCGTGATGCTGAGCGAACCGCGCGACGCCAGTTCACTCAGACTGAACGGCGCCACGGGACCCGATGCATTGCCGAAGCTTACCATCAGGCCGCGCGGCGCCAGGCAGTCCAGCGAATGGAAAAAAGTGTCCCGGCCGATCGAGTCGTAGACCACCGGCACGCCCTTGCCGCCGGTGATTTCCTTGACGCGCTCGGCGAAATTCTCGGTTTTGTAATTGATCACATGCGCGCAACCGTGCGCCTTTGCCAGCGCCGCTTTTTCTTCGCTGCTGACGGTGCCGATCACGGTCACGCCCAGCGCCTTGGCCCATTGGCTGGCGATCAGCCCGACGCCGCCGGCCGCCGCATGCCACAGGATGGTTTCGCCGCCCTTGAGCGGAAACACCTGGCGCAGCAGATATTGCACGGTCATGCCTTGCAGCATCATCGCCGCGGCGGTATCGAAGGCGATCGCATCCGGCAATTTCACCAGCCACTTGGCCGGCATGACGCGCGCCTCGGAATACGCGCCGTTCGGACCGCCCGCATAAGCGACGCGATCGCCGACCTTGAATTCGCCGACGTCGCTGCCTACCGCTTCGATCGTTCCGGCGCCTTCCTGGCCCAGGCCGCCCGGCAGCTTCTGTGGATACAAGCCGGTGCGGAAATACACATCGATGAAATTCAGGCCGCAGGCGGCATGCCGCACCAATACTTCGGCGGGGCCCGGCTGGCCCAGTTCGACATCGACGTACTCCATTACTTCCGGGCCGCCGGTAGCGGACATGCGAATCGCTTTAGTCATGATTTCCTCGTCGTCAGTGATGGCGTAACTACGCCTTTTTTTTCGATAGTAGATAAATACCGGACAGCACCAGCAGCATGCCGGCCACCTGGATAGCGGTGATGGGCTCGTCCAGAATCACCGCGCCCATGAACAGCGTCGACACCGGGCCGACCATGCCGGCCTGCGCGGCGGTCGGCGCGCCGATGCGTACCACCGCGACCATGGTCAGATAGACCGGCAACACGGTACAAAAGATCGCATTGAATATCGAATATTCATATACCGCCAGCGGCTGCACCAGCATCGCCGCCGGACGCAAAATGAAAAATTGCACGATGCACGCCACGCTGGACACGCACATCGCGTAAGCCACCAGGCGCATCGCGCCGACGCGCTGCACCAATTGGCCCGACAGCAGAAGATACAGGGAATACGAGACGGCCGCGCCCAGCACCAGCAAGCTGCCCAGCCCGACGTTGCCGCCGCCGACCTGCGCATCATGCATGAAGACGAATACCGTGCCCAGATACGACAGCAGCAGCGCGCCCCATTCCATCCCACTGACGCGGCGCCGAAAAAATACGAAAGACATCAGCAACACAAAGGTCGGCGTCAAAAACAGGATCAGCCGTTCGAGTCCGGCGGAAATGTATTGCAGCCCAAGAAAGTCGAGAAAGCTGGACAGGTAATAGCCGATCAGCCCGAGAAACACGATGCGCAGATAGTCGCCATTGGCCAGCCGCGGTTCGGTGCGGGTTTTCCACACTGCGATGACGGCGAACACCGGCAACGCAAACATCATGCGCAAGCTCAGCACCATCACCGCATCGACCTGATACCGGTACATCAGCTTGGCGACGATCGCTTTCGCCGAAAACAGGATGGAACCGACGATGGCGATCGCCAGACCGGTCAGAAAGGCGCGGCGGGCTGGCGCAGACGTGAGAGAGGGGGAAATAATCATGCCGCCATTGTAAGTAAAAAAGCTTGCGCAGGTCGGCGTCCGCAACGGACGTGCTGCAAAACCGGAGCGCCGCCTATTTTTTCAGCAATGACCCCAGCACGCCTCGAATCAGTTCGCGGCCCACCTGCGAACCCACGGTGCGGGCCGCCGACTTGACCATGGCCTGCACCGCGGAATCGCCGCGGCCGGACGATTTGCCGAAGATGCCGCCGCTGGAAAACACGCCTCCCAGAATACCGCCCAGGCCGCCGCCGGCCGCGCCGCCAGCTGGCGCATCCGGGGTTTTGACCGGCGCATCCGGCTGCGCGGCGATGACGCGGCCTTTCAGTTTTTCATAGGCGGACTCGCGATCGACCGCCTTTTCGTACACGCCGGCGACGATGGAGGCAGCCATCACCGCACGCCGCTCCGTATCGTCCAGTGCGCCGATCTGCGATCCCGGCGTCAGCACGAAAGCGCGCTCGACGATGGTCGGCGCGCCTTTGCTGTCGAGAAACGAGACCAGGGCTTCGCCCACGCCGAGTTCGGTAATCACCTGCGCGGTATCGAGCTGCGGATTGGGGCGGAACGTTCCCGCCGCCGCCTGCACCGCTTTCTGATCCCGCGGCGTATAGGCGCGCAACGCGTGCTGCACGCGATTGCCCAACTGGCCCAGCACGGTATCCGGAATATCCAGCGGATTCTGCGTCACGAAAAACACGCCGACGCCCTTGGAACGCACCAGCCGCACCACTTGCTCGATCTTTTGCAGCAATGCGCGTGGCGCCTCGTCGAACAGCAGGTGCGCCTCGTCGAAGAAAAACACCAGTGTCGGCTTATCCGGATCGCCGATCTCCGGCAGATGCTCGTAAACCTCCGACAGCATCCACAGCAAAAATGTCGCATACAGGCGCGGCGAATTCATCAGCTTGTCCGCCGCCAGGATATTGACGATGCCGCGGCCGTCGGCGCCGGTTTGCAGCCAGTCGTCGATATTGAGCATCGGTTCGCCGAAGAAATGGTCGCCGCCCTGCGCTTCGATGCCCAGCATGCCGCGCTGGATCGCCCCTATGCTGGCCGCCGAAATGTTGCCGTATCCGGTTTTGAACGACGCCGCGTTGTCGCCGACGTGCTGCAGCATCGCGCGCAGGTCCTTGCCGTCGAGCAGCAGCAGGCCGTTGTCGTCGGCGATCTTGAACACCAGTTGCAGCACGCCTTGCTGCGTATCGTTCAGATTGAGCATGCGCGCCAGCAGCAGCGGCCCCAGATCCGAAATGGTGGCGCGCACCGGATGGCCTTTTTCGCCGAATACGTCCCAGAAGGTCACCGGCGCGGCGCGCCATTGCGGCTCCGGCAGGCCGCGCTCGGCCAGGCGCTGGCGGGTCTTGTCCGACATGGCCCCGGCCTTGGCCAGCCCGGACAGATCGCCCTTGACGTCGGCCATGAATACCGGCACGCCGCAGGCGGACAGGGCCTCGGCCATCACCTGCAAAGTGACGGTTTTACCGGTGCCGGTGGCGCCGGTGATGCAGCCGTGGCGATTGATCAGATTCGGCAGCAGACTCAACAATTGCGTCCGATTTTGCGCGACAGGAACGGAGTTGCTCATATTTGGCACCTCGCAGGAAGGGAAAACCGAGCTTGGAAGAGTACACGGTATGATAAAATCGCGCTTCGATTATAACGGGATAGGAGCCCGTTTCGTCCATGGCCGGGCCGGTTTCGCCCGGCGGTTTATGTCGAAACAAGCGCCCCATCACACTGCAAGAAAGATTCAACATGGCTGGACACAGCAAATGGGCCAACATCAAGCATAAAAAGGCCGCGACCGATGCCAAGCGCGGCAAAGTCTGGACCCGACTGATCAAGGAACTGACCGTTGCCGCGCGCATGGGCGGCGGCGATGTGGACACCAATCCGCGGCTGCGGCTGGCGGTCGAAAAGGCGTCCGACGCCAATATGCCGAAAGACAATGTGACACGCGCCATCCAGCGCGGTTCCGGCGGCCTGGAAGGCGTCAACTACGAAGAAGTCCGCTACGAGGGCTACGGCATCAACGGCGCGGCGATCATCGTCGATTGCATGACCGACAACCGCATCCGCACCGTGGCCGAAGTGCGTCATGCGTTCAACAAATACGGCGGCAATATGGGCAACGAAGGCTCGGTGGCCTTCATGTTCAAGCATTGCGGCCAGTTGCTGTTTGCGCCCGGCACCGACGAAGACAAGCTGATGGAAGCGGCGCTCGAAGCCGGCGCCGACGATGTGATTACCGATGACGAAGGCGGCATCGAAGTGCTGTGCCAGCCGCTCGAATTCGGTGCCGTCAAGGGCGCGCTGGAGGCCGCCGGATTCAAGGCGGAAATGGCCGAAATCTTGATGAAGCCGGATGTCGACATCGTTTTCAGCGGCGAAGACGCGGCGAAAATGCAGAAACTGCTGGATGCGCTGGAGAATCTGGACGACGTTCAGGAAATCTACAGCAACGCCGTCATCGACGAATAAACGACGCATCGATGACACATCAGCACCAAGCCGGCTTCATAGGCGTATTCCCAATCCCCGATCAGATAGATAGTTTCCCATGAAAATTTTGGTAGTTGGCTCCGGCGGCCGCGAACACGCACTGGCCTGGAAAATTGCCCAGTCGCCCCGCATCCAGACGGTGTATGTGGCCCCCGGCAACGGCGGCACGGCGCTCGACGACCGTCTGGAAAATATTGCGATCACGGATCCGGCCGCGCTGGCCGATTTCGCCCAGCAGGAACACATTGCGCTGACGGTGGTCGGCCCCGAAACGCCGCTGGCGGCCGGGATCGTCAATATCTTCCGCAGCAAGGGCCTGAAGATCTTCGGCCCGACCAGGGAAGCCGCGCAACTGGAAAGCTCCAAGGACTTCGCCAAATCCTTCATGCAGCGCCACCACATTCCCACCGCGGCGTATAAAACCTTCTCCGACGCCGCCGCCGCGCACGCCTACATCACCACTGCCCCCATCGTCATCAAGGCCGACGGCCTGGCCGCCGGCAAAGGCGTGGTGGTCGCGATGACCGAAGAAGAAGCGCACGCCGCGATCGACATGATGCTGTCCGACAACCGCCTCGGCGACGCCGGCGCGCGCGTCGTCATCGAGGAATTCCTGGCCGGCGAAGAAGCCAGTTTCATCGTGATGGTCGACGGCAAGAACGTCCTGCCGCTGGCCACCAGCCAGGATCACAAACGCCTGCAGGACGGCGACCGCGGTCCGAACACCGGCGGCATGGGCGCATATTCGCCGGCGCCTATCGTCACGCCGGCGCTGCACGCCCGCGTGATGCGCGAAATCATTCTGCCGACAGTACAGGGCATGGCCAAGGACGGTATTCCGTTCAGCGGATTTTTGTATGCCGGCCTGATGATCGACGATCAGGGCAATCCGAAAACGCTGGAATTCAATTGCCGCATGGGCGATCCGGAAACGCAGCCGATCATGGCGCGTCTGAAAACCGATATGTTGACGGTGCTGGAGCATGCGGTCAGCGGTACGCTGGATACGATAGAACTGGATTGGGACCGCCGCACCGCGCTCGGCGTGGTGATGGCCGCCGCCGGCTATCCGGACGCGCCGCGCAGCGGCGACGGTATTTCAGGCATTCCGGAAGAAACGCCGGAATGCGTCACCTTTCATGCCGGGACCAAATTGAGCGACAATCGCCTGAGCACGTCCGGCGGACGGGTGCTGTGCGTCGTCGGACTGGGCGACAGCGTCAAGGTGGCGCAGAAGAACGCGTATGCGGCGGCGGATCAGATTCATTTCGACGGCGCGCAGTTGCGCAGAGACATAGGCTGGCGCGCCTTGAAGCGCTGATCGAGCGGCGCTTCACACGCAACGCAAGGCAGCCGCGGATCGAACGATCTGTCGGCGACACCAACCATTTTACGCCGCAACTGGCATTGAGCCGCTCGTTGCGGCGTTTTACTTAAAGGACTCCCACCCGATGAGCCAAATCAATTTCGGAATGCTGCTCAATACCTATCTGGTGCCGTTCGGCCTGAAAATCCTCGCCGCGATCGCGATCTGGATTATCGGCACCATAGTGATCAATGCCTTTGCCCGGCTGGCGCGGCGCGCGCTGAGTCTGCGGCATCTGGATCCGACGCTGGCCAATTACGCGATTTCGACCATCCACGTTGCGCTGCGCATCGTGCTGATCATGGCGATCATGGAAGTGTGCGGCATTTCGACCACCTCGTTCGCGGCACTGGTCGGCGCCGCCGGCGTGGCCATCGGCGTGGCGTGGTCCGGCCTGCTGTCCAACTTCGCGGCAGGCATCTTTCTGGTGGTGCTGCGGCCGTTCAAAGTGGGCGATTACATCAGCGCCGCCGGGCAGACCGGCACCGTTACCGAAATCGGCCTGTTCATGACCATCATGACCACGGACAACAATCTGCGTGTGTATATCGGCAACAACAAACTGTTCGCCGACAACATCATCAATTACAACGTCAATGCAACCCGCCGCGTCGATTTGCGCTGCCAGCTTTCGGCCGAAGTCGATTCGGCGGCGGCAATCGCTCTGCTGACCGAGAAAGTGTCGCGCATTCCCAACGTCCAGACCACGCCGGCGGTCAGTGTTTCCATTGTGGAATTCAATGCACTGGGCACTTTGCTGGGCATTCGTCTGTTTGCCGCAACACCCAATTTCGGGCAGGTCAACAATGACACCAATACCGTCATTGCAGAGACCGCGCGCAGCGCGGGCTGGCCGGCGCCGGCAACTTATCAGGTCAGCGTACCGTCGCAGGCCGCGCCGCCCGTCCCCGCCGCACCCGTTCCATCGCCGCAATGACGGCCCCGGGAATCCAGGGCGGCCTGCGGCGGCCTCGGTCACTAGACCCCATATTGAGGCCATGCAAGGTACAATCGCGTGTCTTTGTCCACCCGCATAACGATAACTAAGCCGTGACACTATCCGCACCCGCTCCTTCCGCCGTCCAAAATTACCTCGGAGACCTGCAACAACGGATTGTTGCGGCGCTCGAGCGCATAGACGGCCAGGTCTTCATCAGCGACCGCTGGGACCGGCCTGAGGGCGGCGGCGGCATGTCGCGCATTCTCGAGGATGGCCGTGTGCTGGAGCGCGCCGGCGTCGGTTTTTCGCACGTCAAGGGCAGCAGCCTGCCGCCGTCGGCCGCCGCCAACCGCCCCGGCATCGGCGGCCAGCCGTGGGAAGCGATGGGCGTGTCGCTGGTGTTGCACCCGCGCAATCCATATGCGCCCACGGTGCACATGAACGTACGCTTTTTCAGCACCTCCGACGCCGACGGCAAGCCGGTCTGGTGGTTCGGCGGCGGCCTGGATCTGACGCCGTATTACGGCTTTGTCGAGGATGCGCAACATTTCCATCGCAGTTGCCGCGATGCGCTGGAGCCGTTCGGCGACGATCTGTATCCGCGCTTCAAGAAATGGTGCGATGAGTACTTTTATCTGAAGCATCGCCAGGAACCGCGCGGCATAGGCGGCATCTTTTTCGACGATTTCAATGCGCTGGGCTTCGAGCGCAGCTTTGCGATGCTGCAAAGCGTCGGCGACAGCTTTATCGGTGCCTATCTGCCGCTGCTGGAAAAACGCATGGACACGCCGTATGGCGAACGCGAACGCGACTTCCAGGCCTACCGCCGCGGCCGCTACGTGGAATTCAATCTGGTATTCGACCGCGGCACGCTGTTCGGCCTGCAATCCGGCGGGCGCACCGAATCGATCCTGATGTCGATGCCGCCGGTGGTCAAATGGCGTTACAACTGGCAGCCCGACGCGGGCACCCCGGAAGCCGCGTTGTACAGCGATTTTCTGGTTCACCGGGACTGGCTCGCGTGACCCGCGCCACGGCCCATCGCGGCAAAACCTGCATCGCGATCCTGGGCGGCAGTTTCGATCCGGTGCATAACGGCCATGTCGCACTGGGCGAATATTTCGTCGACTTGCTGGCGCCGGACCAGTTGCGCGTCATTCCCACCGGCAATCCGTGGCAGAAGCACGGCCTGCAGGCGACGCCGCAACAGCGGGTGGACATGGTCCGCCTGGCGTTCGACACGCAGACGGCTCCAGTATGCATCGACACCCAGGAGATCGACCGCGCGACGGAAACCTACACCATCGACACGCTGCAGTCGCTGCGCAAGGAACTCGGTCCGGACGTGTCCATCGTATTCCTGATGGGCGCCGATCAACTGCAGCATCTGGACACCTGGCAAGGCTGGCGCGAACTGTTCGACTATGCGCATTTGTGCGCCGCATCGCGTCCCGGCTTTGGCGTGGAGGCGTCCAGCGTGCCCGACGCGGTCATGCGGGAGTTCGCGCGCCGCGCCGCGAGCGCGCAACAAATCCGCGACAACCCGCATGGGCTGACTTATCTGGCGTCGAATCTGGCGGTCGACATATCGGCCACGGAGATCCGGGCCATTCTGCACAACGGCGAACGCCCGGAGCGGCTGATGCCGCGCGGGGTGCTAGACTATATCGAACAACATCACCTCTACAAAAGCTAATGGATATCAAAAAACTGCAAGCACTGGTCATCGACGCGCTGGAAGACGTCAAAGCGCAAGACATTCGCGTGTACGACACGACGCATCTGACCAGCCTGTTTGACCGGATCGCAATCGCCTCCGGCACTTCCAACCGCCAGACCAAGGCGTTGGCCGCTTCGGTGCGCGACAAGGTCAAGCTGAAAGGCGGCCATATCCTCGGCATGGAAGGTGAAGATACCGGCGAATGGGTGCTGGTCGATCTGGGCGACATGATCGTGCATATCATGCAGGCGCCGATCCGCGCCTACTACCGCCTGGAAGAGATCTGGGGCGAAAAGGAAGTCAAATTCGGCGCCGCGGTGCGCGCCAAACGGGTCGCCGCCGACGAAGACGCGCCGAAAAAAGCGCGCCATCTGACGGTCAATCAAAGCCTGGAAGAAGACAAGCCGAAGAAAGCCGCCAGTACGCGCAAGCCGGCCGACAAGACCGTCGCAGGCAAACCCGCCGCGCGCAAGCCGGCCGCCGGCAAAGCCAAGGCGCCTTCCAAAGCGGTCGGTAAAACCGTCAAGGTCGCCGCGACCAAAACCGCCGTCGCATCCAAAGGCGCCGCCGCCGCCAAAAAGGCCGCCTCCAAGGGCCCTGCGCGCGCGCCGGCCAAACGCGCATCGCGCGCCGCCGCCCCCCCCAAGGCCGAGGACTGATGCGCGCGGCCGATAAATCGTGACCGGAGAAAGCCGCCATCATGCAACTCATCATCGCGGCGGTGGGCCACAAAATGCCTGCCTGGATCGAAGACGGCTTTAACGAATACACCAAAAGAATGCCGCCGGAATGCCGCATTCAGTTGAAGGAAATCAAGCCGGTCGAACGCTCCGGCAGCAAAACCGCCGAAACGGCGATGGCGCTGGAGAGAGCCAGGATCGAAGCGGTATTGCCGAAAGGCGCGCGCATCGTCGCACTGGACGAGCATGGCAAGGATCTGAGTTCGGTGAAGCTGTCGGAATATCTGACGCAATGGCAGCAGGACGGCCGCGACGTCGCGCTGGTGATCGGCGGCGCCGACGGACTGGACGCCGGCTTCAAAGCCAGCGCCGACATGCTGATCCGGCTGTCCACGTTGACCTTGCCGCACGGCATGGTGCGCGTATTGCTGGCGGAGCAGTTGTATCGCGCCTGGTCCATCACTCAAAATCATCCGTATCACAGGATATAGCGCGTCATGAAGCAAGCCATCCGAAAAATTTACCTTGCCTCCAAAAGCCCGCGCCGCCGCGAACTGCTGCGCCAGATCGGCGTTGATTTCGAACTGCTGCTCAACGATATCGAGGTCGACGAAGACGTGCTGCCTAGCGAAGCGCCGCGCGACTATGTAGCGCGCGTGACACTGGAAAAAGCGCAGCATGCGCGCCGCACTATCGCCCTCAGGCAATTGCCTCCGCGCCCAGTGCTGGCGGCCGACACCACGGTGGTGCTCGATACCTGCATCCTCGGCAAACCGGTCGACACCGCCGATGCGGTGCGGATGATGCGGAGCCTGTCCGGCCGCACGCATCAGGTGCTGACCAGTGTCGCGGTCGCGTTCAACGACGAGCTCTGGCAAGTCACGCAAAGTTCCGACGTCACGTTCGATACACTGTCCGAACAAACCATCGCCGCGTACTGCGACAGCACGGAACCCTATGACAAGGCCGGCGGTTATGGCATCCAGGGACCGGCCGCGGTATTCATCGCCAATATCTCGGGCAGCTACTCCGGCATCGCCGGCCTGCCGCTGTTCGAGACGGCGCAATTGCTGCACAAAGCGGGCATCGCCACTCTATGAGCGAAGACATACTGATCAACATCACGCCGCAGGAAACGCGGGTGGCGCTGCTGCTGCAGGGCGCGGTGCAGGAATTGCATGTGGAACGCACGCTGTCGCGCGGACTGGCGGGCAATATTTATCTCGGCAAAGTGGTACGGGTATTGCCCGGCATGCAATCGGCATTCATCGATATCGGACTGGAGCGCGCGGCTTTTCTGCACGTCGCCGACATCTGGGAGGCGCGTTCTCATGACGGGCCGAACAACGGCGTGACCGTGCCGATTGAAAAGCTGCTGTACGACGGACAGTCCGTGACGGTGCAGGTGATCAAGGAGCCGATCGGCACCAAGGGCGCGCGTCTGGCGACGCAGATCTCGATCGCCGGCCGCATGCTGGTGTATCTGCCGCAGGACAATCACATCGGCATTTCGCAGCGTATCGAAAAGGAAGTCGACCGCGAACAGCTGCGCAGCAAAGTCCAGGCGCTGCTGCCGCCGGACGAAAAAGGCGGCTTCATCATCCGCACCATGGCCGAAGACGCGTCCGACGCCGATCTGCGGATGGACGTCGAATATCTGCGCAAAACCTGGTCCGCCATCGTTCAACTAGGCAAAACCAAACCCGCGCCGGCACTACTGCACCAGGATTTGAATCTGGCGCAACGCGTACTGCGCGATTTCGTCAGTGAAACCACCACCGGCATCCAGATCGATTCGCGCGAGAATTTCGTGAAGCTGCAGGAGTTCGGCGCCTTGTACACCCCGTCCGTGCTGGAACGGCTGAGTCTTTACAAAGGCGAACGGCCTCTGTTCGACCTGTACGGCGTGGAAGAAGAAATCGAGCGCGCGCTGGGCCGCCGCGTCGATCTGAAATCCGGCGGCTACCTGATCATCGATCAGACCGAAGCGATGACCACCATCGACGTCAATACCGGCAGCTTCGTCAACGGCCGCAACTTCGACGACACCATTTTCAAAACCAATCTGGAAGCGGCGCTGACCATCGCGCGTCAACTGCGTTTGCGCAATCTGGGCGGCATCATCATCCTGGATTTCATCGACATGGAGAACCTGGAGCACAGGGCCGCCGTGCTATCCGAATTGCACAAGGCGCTGCAGCGCGACCGCACCAAGATTTCGGTATCGAATTTCTCCGCGCTGGGACTGGTGGAAATGACCCGCAAACGCACGCGCGAATCGTTGTCGCATATTCTGTGCGAAACCTGCTCCGCCTGCGGCGGCAGGGGCCAGCTGAAAACCCCGCGCACCGTTTGCTATGAAATTCTGCGCGAGGTGCTGCGCGAAGCGAAGCAATTCAATCCGCGCGAATTCCGTATCCTCGCATCGCAATTGGTGGTCGACATGTTCCTGGAAGAGGAGTCGCAGCATCTGGCGATGCTGGGCGATTTCATCGAGAAGCCGATTTCATTGCAGGTACAGACGGCTTATTTGCAGGAGCAGTACGACATCATTCTGATGTAAGACAACACAAATTTACATCGGCGCCCCCATAATTTCCATAGCGAAACATTGGATAATCTGTTACAACCTACCCACCTCGGCAGTAACAAACCGGCCTTCTAGAAGCCGGCTCAAGACCGGGTTTCAGATTTAACAACAATCCCAGCAATAGATACGCGTCGCCCGGAATTTTTTCTCCCTTGCGCGCTTTCCCGGTAGTCCGCCTGGCGGAACACCTGGCGGCACGCATGGCGGAACGGAATCTGGCAGCCACCGGCAATTGCTGCGCATTATTTCAATGATTCGGGGAAAAGGGACTCAACATGCTCAGCAATTTCAAGATCAAAACTCGCCTGCAGCTCTGCTTCGGGATCATCATCGTTTTATCTTTGCTCACCACCGGCCTGGCTCTATGGCGGCTGCAAACCGTGGCCGTGGCCACCGATACCATGATGCACTCGCCGCTGTCCACGGAACGCCTGATCAGCGCGTTCGTCTCCAATAGCGAGGTCAGCGTGCGCCGCACCGCCGCGATCATCAAAAGCAGCGATCCGATCCTGGAAACCTACTTCGCCGATGAACAAAAGGCTTCCAGCGTACGCTCCGCCGAGTTATCGAAACAGATGACCGCGCTGCTGCAATCGCCGGAGGAAAAGGAAGTCCTGCGCAAAGTCAACGTCGCCCGCGCCGATTTTCTCTCGTCCCGCGCGCTGGTGATGCAAGCGAAAAAAGACGGCCAGGCGGAACAGGCCAGTCAATTGTTCGACCAGCGTTTCGTTCCCGCCGTTAAGGCCATGGATGCCGGCCTGCAAAGCCTGCTGGAATTCCAGCAAAAGGAAATCGACGACACCGCCAGCGGCATCGCGGCCATCTATCAAACCAGCAAGCTCTGGCTGATGGTGCTGGAGATCGTGGCGTTGGTCTGCGCGGTATCGTGCGCATGGCTGCTGTCGAACAGCATCACGCGTCCCTTGCACCAGGCGGCCGCGTTGGCGAAGAATGTCGCCGGCGGCGATCTGACCATCAGCCTCGCTTCGCAATCCAGGGATGAAATCGGCGACCTGTCGCGCGCGCTCGAGGGAATGCGTCTGGGCCTGATCAGGACGCTGGAGCGGGTCCGCAACGGCGTCGGCGCCATCGCCACGGCATCCGGTGAAATCGCCGATGGCAACGCCGATCTGTCTTCACGCACCGAATCGCAAGCCGGCTCGCTGGAAGAGACAGCCAGTTCGATGGAGGAATTGACCTCTACCGTCAAGCAAAATGCCGACAATGCGCAGCAGGCCAATCAACTGGCGATCTCGGCTTCGGAACAAGCGGTGCAAGGCGGCCAGGTGGTCAATCAAGTGGTCGATACGATGAGTTCGATCAAGGACAGCTCGCGCAAGATCGTCGACATCATCGGCGTGATCGATGGCATCGCGTTCCA
>JAQGLY010000049.1 GCA_028292625.1 Herbaspirillum sp.
AGTATCGTCCATTCAACGGCGGCAATCCCGCGATGCCTCGGCAGCAGCGACGGGTGATAGCCGATGCCGCCCAGGCGCGAACGCGCGAGCGCTTCGTCGCTTACCCGCGCGTGCGTGTGCGCGGCGACGATCAGGTCGGTGCCCTCGGCAATGGCGCTTCCCGGCACCATCCTGGGATTCTCGAGCACATGCACCGGGACGCCCGCCGCTCGCCCGGCGATCGCCAGCCGGTCATCCTCCGCCGGCGCGACAACGCTGGTGAACTCAATTCCTTCTTCCTTGCGCAGTGTCTCGAATACCGAGGCGCCAAAGAAACGTGATCCAACCATTGCGCATTTCATATTTGTATTTCCTCCTTCATATACCGGTGGCGCGGGGAGTCTTGTCCCCGGGATTCGATGCGCCGGAACGCCGTCCGCACCGCCTCATTTTTGAGCTTTTCCGCAATTTTGCACTACAAAGCGTGGAACAATAGCAGGAATTCGGTCCGACAGCTTCCCCTCACGCCAATGTTAAGATGCTTCGCTATATACCAATAACGGCGATTATTGTTGCGCTGGAATTGAAAAATCCCGAAGTGCACGACATTGCGCCCTTATATAAGCAGCGCCAATCCGAATGAGAAAGAACACCAGTGCAAGCCATCATTTCCATCAAAAACCTCACTAAAACCTACGCCACGGGTTTCAGCGCGCTCAAGGGCATCAATCTTGACATCCGTCGCGGCGAAATCTTCGCCCTGCTGGGGCCGAACGGCGCCGGCAAAACGACCTTGATCAATGTGATCTGCGGCGTCGTCAATCCCAGCGAGGGCACGGTGCTGGCCGATGGCCACGATGTGGTGGCGGACTACCGCGCGGCGCGATCGCTGATCGGCCTGGTGCCGCAGGAAGTGTCCACCGATGCATTCGAGAGCGTATGGGCGACCGTCAGTTTCAGCCGGGGCCTGTTCGGGAAGCCGGCGAATCCGGCGCATATCGAAAAGACGCTCAAGGCGCTCTCGCTGTGGGACAAGAAGGATGCCATGATCAGGACCTTGTCGGGCGGCATGAAGCGCCGGGTCATGATCGCCAAGGCCTTGTCGCACGACCCGCAGATCCTGTTTCTCGACGAACCCACCGCCGGCGTCGATGTGGAACTGCGCCGCGACATGTGGAATATGGTGCGCGGTCTCCGCGAGAGCGGCGTCACCATCATCCTGACCACGCACTACATCGAGGAAGCCGAGGAAATGGCCGACCGCATCGGCGTGATCAGGAAAGGCGAGATCATCCTGGTCGAAGACAAGGCGGTCCTGATGGAAAAGCTCGGCAAGAAGCAGTTGAAACTGCATCTGCAGCATCCGCTCTCCTCCATTCCCGAAGGACTCGGCGGCAAACAGCTGGAACTCAGCCCGGACGGCAATATGCTGATTTATACCTTCGACGCGCAAAGCCACGAAACCGGCATCGCGGGCCTGTTGCGGCAACTGAGCGAGCATGGCGTCGACTTCAAGGACCTCCAATCCAGTCAAAGCTCGCTTGAGGAAATCTTCGTCAGCCTGGTGAAAGCATGATCATGAACATTCATTCCATTCGCGCAATTTACCAGTTCGAGATGGCGCGCACCTTACGCACCCTGATGCAGAGCATCGCGTCGCCGGTCATTTCGACGGCGCTGTATTTTGTGGTGTTCGGCTCCGCGATCGGCTCGCACATGGTCAATATCGACGGCGTCAGCTACGGCGCCTTCATCATTCCGGGCCTGATCGTCATGTCGCTGATGACCCAGAGCACCGCCAATGCCTCGTTCGGCATCTACATGCCGAAGTTTTCCGGCACCATCTACGAAGTTCTGTCGGCGCCCATCTCCAGCGTGGAAATCGTCGCCGGTTACGTGGGCGCCGCGGCGACCAAGTCGATCATTCTCGGGATACTGATTTTGGCGACCGCCCGGCTGTTTGTCTCGTTCGAGATCGCGCATCCACTGTGGATGATCGCGTTCCTGGTTCTGATTGCCGTCACGTTCAGCCTGTTCGGCTTCATTATCGGCATCTGGGCCGACGGCTTCGAAAAACTGCAGATCATCCCGTTGATGATCGTCACGCCGCTGGCTTTCCTGGGGGGAAGCTTTTATTCGATCAGCATGTTGCCGCCGTTCTGGCAAAAGGTGGCGTTGTTTAATCCGGTGGTTTATCTGATCAGCGGTTTTCGATGGAGTTTTTACGGCTCGTCCGATGTCAGCGTGTCGGTCAGCGCCGCGATGGCCCTGGCTTTCCTGGCCCTGTGTCTGATCGTGGTCCGGTGGATATTCAAGACCGGGTATCGCTTGAAAAACTAAGTAACGCCTACTCCAGCATGGCTGGATGCTCCTTCAGCGCTTCCAGCACCACCGGCTTCAAATCCGCTCCGCCCTGCTGCGCGATATGCTCGCGCAGCGCACGGCGCATGCGTGGCTCCCAGGATCTCCGGATGTGGGCGGCAAGGTCGGTCAGCGCCTGTTCATGATTGGACATCGTCTCGAAAAACGCGCCTATCTGATTGGCCATCTTGACCAGGTTTTCTACGTCCATGGCTGTTCCTTCGTCAAACTCAAGTTGCGGATCCGGCATCCACCGTCGTCAGGCGATCCCCGTTCGCGTACACCACATGGCTATGCTGCCGCACAAAACCGGCCAGCGTGACGCCGGTCTGTTCGGCCAGCCGGATCGCCAGCGCGGTCGGCGCCGAGATCGCGGCGACGAAGCCGATGCCCACGGTCGCTGCTTTCTGCACCATCTCGTAACTGGCGCGGCTGGTGATCAACGCGGCGCCGCTTGAAAAGTCCGTGCCCGCCATGCATAGCGCACCGATCAGCTTATCCAGCGCATTGTGGCGGCCGACGTCTTCGCGCACCAGCGTGACAAGGCCGTCGGCGTTCAACCATCCCGCCGCATGCGTGGCGCCGGTTTCCTGCTGCAAAGTCTGCAGTTGCAACATCGCTTCGAAACCGGCGTACAGCATGGCCGAGGTAAATCGATTACCGGCTTGCACCGGCCGCGGATGCCGTATCGCCTGCTGCAGGGTTTCGGCGCCGCACAGGCCGCAGCCGGTGCGGCCGGTCAGATTGCGGCGCTGCTCTTTCAGTTTGACGAAGCGTTCGGTCGCCACCTGCAACTGCACCTGGATGCCGTCGACGTTCTCGACCAGCTCGCATTCGTACAATTCGCTGCGATTGAGCAAGATGCCTTCGCTCAACGAAAAGCCCAGCGCGAAATCCTCCAGATCGGCCGGCGACGCCATCATCACCGCATGCGAAATGCCGTTGTATTCCAGCGCAACCGGAATTTCCTCGGCCACGCTGTCGCGGTAGCGCTCCGGTTTCCCGTCGCGCCACTTTTCGACCGCGACCGAGGCTGCAGTTGCATGCAGCACATCGGTCGAGTCGTCGCTCATTTTGTCACCGCCGCTTCTTCATAAGGCACGCCCTTGAGCAAGGACACCTGCTGCGCATTGAACTTCTGGTATTCCTTCTGCCATTCCGACGGCTGCGCCACCGGCATCACCTGCACCGCCGTCACCTTGTATTCCGGACAGTTGGTCGCCCAGTCCGAATTGTCGGTC
>JAQGLY010000033.1 GCA_028292625.1 Herbaspirillum sp.
CAGTACATCGGCGGCATCGAGCATGCGGTGCTGCATTTGCTGTATGCCCGCTTCTGGACCAAGGTCATGCGCGATCTGGGACTGGTCAAGTTCGACGAGCCGTTCACCAATCTGCTGACACAGGGCATGGTGCTCAACGAAACCTATTACCGCCAGGACGCCGCCGGCAAAAAAACCTGGTACAACCCGGACGACGTCGAACTGAGCTTCGACGACAAAGGCCGGCCGCACACCGCGGCGCTGAAATCGGACGGAGCGCCGGTGTTCATCGGCGGCTCCGAAAAGATGTCGAAGTCGAAGAACAACGGCATCGATCCGCAAGCCCAGATCGATGTTTACGGCGCCGACACCGCGCGTCTGTTCACGATGTTCGCGTCGCCGCCGGAGCAAACGCTGGAATGGTCCGGCACCGGCGTCGAAGGCGCCAACCGCTTCCTGCGCCGGGTATGGGCGTTTTCATACGCCAATGCGCGGCGGGTGGCCGATGCGCTGGCCGGCGGCGATATCGAACAGCACAAAAACGCTTTCGGCGACGGGCAGAAAACCCTGCGCCGCGACATCCACAAGATCCTGCAGCAAGCCGATCACGATTTCCAACGGATGCAGTACAACACCGTGGTGTCGGCCTGCATGAAAATGCTCAACACGCTGGAGGCCGCCAGGCTCGACGCCGGCGCCGGCAGCGACGCCGCGTTGTGCGAAGGCTTGTCGATTTTCCTGCGCATGCTGAACCCGGTCGCGCCGCACATCACGCATGTGCTGTGGCAGGAACTGGGCTACGCCGCCAAATTCGGCGATCTGCTCAATGCCGCGTGGCCGGCGGTCGACGCCGGCGCGCTGGAACAAAGCGAAATCGAGCTGATGATCCAGGTCAACGGAAAATTGCGCGGCAGCATCACTGTCGCCAAGGACGCCGACAAGGCCAGCGTTGAAAGCGCGGCGCTGGCGCATGAAAACGTACAGAAATTCCTCGCCGGGCCGCCGAAAAAGATCATCATCGTGCCCGGCAAGCTGATCAACATCGTCGCCTAAGCCTGACATTTCACCACAGGATCTCCATGCGCCAATACCGCGAAACCTTCACCAAATGGCTGTTCATGCTGAGCATCGCCGTTGCGCTGAGCGCATGCGGCTTTCAACTGCGCGGCAAGCCCAACCTGCCGTTCAAGTCCGTCTATCTGAACGTCGGACCCACTTCGCCGGTCGGCGTGGAACTGAAGCGCTATCTGAAAGCCGCCGGCATCGACGTGGTCGACCGCAAGGAAAACGCGGAAGCGATCTTTCAGTTGCTGAGCGAAGCGCGCGATAAAAAAATCCTGACCTTGAATTCCCAGGGCCAGATCAGCGAGTACATTCTGTATCAGCGCTCCTCCTTCACCGTCACCGACGCCAAGGGCAGGCCGCTGTTGCCGCCGACCGAAATCGTGCTGAAACGCGACGTCAGCTACAACCCGAACCAGGAACTGGCCCAGGCCGCCGAAGAAGTGCTGATGTACAAGGACATGCAATCGGATCTGGTGCAGCAGATCATGCGCCGGATGTCGGCCATTACCACGATGACGCCGGCGGTGCCGGTCAACGGCGCGCCGTAGCATGCAGCTGCGGCACGACGCGCTGGACGCGCATCTGGCCAAAACGCTGGCGCCGCTGTACGTGATCGCCAGCGACGAACACCTGCTGGCGCAGGAAGCGGCGGACAAGATCCGCCGCCAAGCGCGCGCCGGCGGCTTCAGCGAACGCGATGTGCTGAGCGTCGACCGCAGCTTCAAATGGGGCCAGTTGCTGGCGGCCAACCAGTCGCAATCGCTGTTCGGCGACAAAAAGCTGATCGAACTGCGCATTCCCACCGGCAAGCCGGGCAAGGACGGCGGCCAGGCGCTGCAGGAATACGTGGCCGATCTGAGCCCGGACAACATGACCATCATCAGCCTGCCCAAGCTGGACTGGGCCACGCAGAAAGCGGCCTGGGTCGCGGCGCTGCAAAAGGCGGCGGTCTACATCGATATCGCCGCCGTCGAGCGCGCGCACCTGCCGAACTGGATCGGCGTGCGGCTGGCGGCGCAGCAGCAAAGCGCCGACAAGCCCGCGCTGGATTTCATCGCCGACCGGGTCGAGGGCAATCTGCTGGCTGCGCATCAGGAAATATTAAAGCTGGCGCTGCTGCACCCGCCGGGCAAACTGAGTTTCGAACAAGTGCAGGATGCGGTGCTCAACGTGGCCCGCTACGACGTGTTCAAACTCAACGAAGCGATGCTGGCCGGCGACGCCGCCCGCCTGATGCGCATGCTGCACGGGCTGGAAGGCGAAGGCGAAGCGCTGCCGCTGGTGCTGTGGGCGGTGGCCGAGGAAATCCGCACGCTGCTCAAGCTGAAAACCGGCGCCGAACAAGGCCGTCCGATCGGCGCGCTGCTGAAGGAATACCGTATCTGGGGGCCGCGCGAAAGACTGATGGAACCGGCGCTGCACCGGATATCGCTGGCGGCATTGCAACACGCGTTGCAACAGGCGGCCCAGGTCGACAAGATGATCAAGGGCCTGCGCGCCAAGGCGTATGCCGGCGACGCCTGGGACGCGCTGGCGCAACTGGCGCTGACCGTCGCCCGCGGACGCGCCTGACAGCGGATAGCGCGCATACCTGCTACGCTAGGGCCGATGGTCGACTTATTGGCGAACTTATTGTTTTTATTGCACTTTTAACACCCTCAGCATGAGCACGAACGCTATGGATATCCAGCAATACATGACCGAAATCGGTCAACGCGCCCGCATCGCATCGCGCGCGATGGCGAAAGCCGACACCGCCGCCAAGAACCGCGCGCTGACGCTGATCGCCGAAGCCATCCGGCGCGACGCCGCCGTGCTGCGCGCGGCCAATGAGCAGGATCTGGCCGCCGCCCGCGCCGCCGGCCTGGAGCCCGCCATGCTGGACCGGCTGACGCTGTCCGACAAGGCCATCGCCACCATGGCCGAAGGCCTGGAACAGATCGTCTCGCTGGCCGATCCAATTGGTGAAATCGGCAACATGAAATACCGCCCCACCGGCATCCAGGTAGGCCAGATGCGTGTGCCGCTGGGGGTCATCGGCATCATCTATGAAGCCCGTCCCAACGTCACCGTCGACGCCGCCGGCCTGTGCATCAAGAGCGGCAATGCCGCCATCCTGCGCGGCGGGTCCGAAGCGCTGCATTGCAATCAGGCGCTGGCCAAGCTGGTGAAACAGGGTCTGGCGGGCGCCGGCCTGCCGGAAGACGCGGTGCAGGTCGTCGCCACCACCGATCGCGCGGCGGTCGGCGCCATGATCACCATGCCCGAATACATCGACGTCATCGTGCCGCGCGGCGGCAAGGGCCTGATCGCGCGGCTGATGCAGGATTCGAAGGTGCCGATGATCAAGCATCTGGACGGCATCTGCCACGTCTACATCGACGACAAGGCCGACCGCAAGAAAGCGCTGGACGTCGCGTTCAACGCCAAATGCCATCGCTACGGCACCTGCAACACCATGGAAACACTGCTGGTGGCGCGCGCCATCGCGGCCGACATTTTGCCGGCGCTGGCGGCGCTGTATCTGACGGAGCAGGTAGAACTGCGCGGCGATGAAGAAGCCTGCCGCATCCTGGCCGGCTATCCGCATCTGAAAGCCGCCATCGAAGAAGACTGGTCCACGGAATACCTGGCGCCTATCCTGGCGGTGCGCATCGTCGACGATGTCGAGCAGGCGATCGACCACATCAACCGCTATTCGTCGCAGCATACCGACGCCATCGTCACCGAAGACTACACGCGCGCGATGCGCTTTTTGCGCGAAGTCGATTCGGCGTCGGTGATGGTCAATGCATCGACCCGTTTCGCCGACGGCTTCGAATTCGGACTGGGCGCCGAAATCGGCATCTCCAACGACAAGCTGCATGCGCGCGGCCCGGTAGGGCTGGAAGGACTGACTTCGCAAAAATACATAGTGCTCGGACAGGGGCAAGTACGCCGCTAAGGCATTCATCCCTGCGCATACCGCCCATCGCTCACAAGGAAAACCCTCATGTATGTCCTCTGGATCAAAGCCTTCCATATCGTCTTTGTCATCGCGTGGTTTTGCGGACTGCTGTACCTGCCGCGCATCCTGGTCAATCTGTCGCAGGAAACCGACGCCACCGCCGTCAACCGTTTGCTGGGCATGGCGCGCCGGCTGTATCGTTTCACCAATATGCTGTCGGTGATCACGGTACTGCTGGGGGCGGCGCTTTGGGCCGGTTACGGCTACGGGCCCGGACCGGCCTGGCTGCACGCCAAAGTGGGACTGGTTGTGCTGGTGATCGGCTATCAGCATGCCTGCGGCTCGCTGCTGAAGAAATTCGAAATGGGCAAGAACACGCGCAGCCACGTCTGGCTGCGCTGGTTCAACGAAGTGCCGGCGCTGCTGCTGCTGGCGATTGTGATTCTGGTCGTCGTCAAACCATTCTAGGACGTTCCCATGAGTAAACTGTGTGAGTACTATTTTGCGCCGCACTCGCCGTTCGCGTATCTGGGCCACGAGCGGCTGGTCGCGCTGGCAAAGCGCTACGATGTCCAGATCGCGCTGAAGCCCTTCGATCTGAGCAGGATTTTCGGCCTGTCGGGCGGGGTGCCTTTGCTCAAACGCGCGCCGCAGCGCCAGGCTTACCGGCTCAAGGATCTGCAGCGCTGGAGCGAATTCCTGCAGGTGCCGCTGAATCTGCAACCGGCCTATTTCCCGGTGCAAAGCGATCCCGCCGCCAAACTGATCATTGCCGCGCAACTGGCGCACGGCACCGACGCCGCACTGGCGCTGGCCGGCGCGGTGATGCGCGCGGTGTGGGCCGAACAACGCAATATCGCCGACGTCAAAACGCTGCTGGCGATCGCCGACGGACTCGGCCAAGACGGCCAGAACCTGCTGAAATCATCCGAAACCGCCAGCGTGCAGGCGGAATTCGACCGTTTCAGCGATGAGGCGGTGGCGGCCAATATCTTTGGCTCGCCCTGGTATATCGTCGACGGCGATGGGTACTGGGGACAGGATCGGCTGGATTTTGTCGAGCGGGCGTTTGCGGCCGAGTGATGGCATCATGTTTTAAACGCCGGTGCGCATCCTTCGATACGCCGCAATGCGGCTACTCAGGACGAACGGTTTTTCTTTTAAATTTCAACAAAAACTCCGTTCGTCCTGAGTAGCCGAAGGCGTATCGAAGGAAGCGCACCATCCCGCAAAATCGCAAAAAACGCGCCCTGCACCGGCAGCCGCGCATCACCAAAACGGAAAAAGGGTTCCCCAATGACAGCCAGCAATCAAAATCACTCCTACTTCTGCCCCTGCCCGCGCGGCCTCGAAATCGCGCTGGCCGAAGAACTCAACGAAATCGCGCAACTGAGCGCCCCGCAGGTCACGCTGAAAGTCCACAATCAGGTGCCGGGCGGCGTGCACTGCTCGGGACCGCTGACCGACGCCTGCCGGATCAATCTGCATTCGCGCATCGCCAGCCGCGTGCTGCTGCGCCTGGCGCATTCTTCCTACAAGAACGAAAACGACATCTACGACCTGACGCTGGCGCAGGCCTGGGAAGACTGGTTCCAGGTATCGCATACCATCCGCGTCGACGTCACCGCAGTCAAATCGCCGTTGCGCAGCCTCGAATTCACCACACTGAAAATCAAGGACGCGATCTGCGACCGCTTCCGCGACAAATTCGACGAACGGCCTTCGGTCGATACGCGCGAACCGGATATGCGCATCGTCGGCTTTCTCGACGCGCACAATTTCACGGTGTATCTGGACACTTCCGGCGAAGCCTTGTTCAAACGCGGCTGGCGCGACGAAACCGGCGAAGCGCCGCTGCGCGAAAATCTGGCCGCCGGCCTGTTGCGCACCTCCGGCTGGAAACCCGGCCAGGTGCTGTTCGATCCGATGTGCGGTTCCGGCACCATCCTGGCCGAAGCGGCGCAAATCCTGGCCGGCATCCCGCCCGGCGCGCAACGCCATTTCGCTTTCGAGAAATTCAACGATTTCAAGGCCGCCGAGTGGCAAGCCATCAACGCCGAAGTCACGCCGCGGCCGCTGCCGGATCATCCGACGATTTTCGGCAGCGACATTTCCGGCGACATGGTGGAAATCGCACGCCGCAATCTGCGCAACGCCGGCATCCGCTTCGACGTTCCGCTCAAGCAAATCGAGGCGCAGGAGGTCAAACCGCCGGTCGACGGCGTCGCCGGCATCCTGCTGACCAATCCGCCCTACGGCGAACGGATCGGCGTGCGTGGCGACAGCGCGATGCCGACCGACGAAATCTTCGCCGCCTTCTTCAGCGCGTTCGGCACCACGCTGAAACAGCGCTTCGCCGGCTGGAGCGTATTCCTGTTTTCCGCCGATCTGACGCTGCCCAAGCTGCTGCGCCTGAAGGAAGCGCGCAAGACGCCGTTCTTCAACGGCGCGCTCGAATGCCGGCTGTTCCGCTTCGATATGGTGGCCGGCTACAACCGGCGCGAAGAAGCCAAGCCTAAATGACGCACTGAGCGCTCCGTACGATGCGGTGGGGCGCACGTTTTTCGCCGCGCCTTCGACAGACAAACCGGGCGGCGCGCGATACCGCCTCAAAACGGCGCGGCATCGGTGTCGAGACGTCGAAAACGCACCGAAAAGCAGCAAAAAACGCACAAAAACAGTTCGACTGTGCGCAACGCGTTCAAAACAGTGCATCGGCGGCTCGGCGGTGGATTGGCATGCATATTGCTGAATGAATAAGGGCACTTTCCAGTCTTCCCATTCATTGTTGGAGTCAACCATGTCACGTCGCAATCTACTAAAAGCAACAGCACTTGGCGCGTTCGCACTTGCGGCATCCTCATGGCTTCCGGCCGCATTCGCCGCCGATACCATCAAGGTCGGCATTCTCCACTCCCTGTCCGGCACCATGGCCATTTCCGAAACCTCGCTGAAAGACGTGGCGCTGATGACCATCGCGGAAATCAACGCCGCCGGCGGCGTCATGGGCAAGCAACTGGAACCGGTGGTGGTCGATCCCGCATCGAACTGGCCGCTGTTCGCGGAAAAAGCGCGTCAATTGATCAGCCAGGATAAGGTCGCCGTCGTCTTCGGCTGCTGGACCTCGGTATCGCGCAAATCGGTGCTGCCGGTATTCAAGGAAACCAACAGCCTGCTGTTCTATCCGGTGCAGTATGAAGGCGAAGAGCTGGAAAAAAATGTGTTCTACACCGGCGCGGCGCCGAATCAGCAAGCCATCCCGGCAGTCGAATACCTGATGTCGAAAGACGGCGGCGGCGCCAAGCGCTTCGTGCTGCTCGGCACCGACTATGTGTATCCGCGCACCACCAACAAGATTCTGCGCGCCTTCCTGCACAGCAAGGGCGTCAAGGATACCGACATCGACGAGGTGTATACCCCTTTCGGCCATTCCGATTACCAGACCATCGTCGCCAACATCAAGAAATTCTCCGCCGGCGGCAAGACCGCGGTGATCTCGACCATCAACGGCGATTCCAACGTGCCGTTCTACAAAGAACTCGGCAACGCCGGTCTGAAGGCCAGCGATGTGCCGGTGGTGGCGTTCTCGGTCGGCGAGGAAGAATTGCGCGGCGTCGATACCAAGCCGCTGGTCGGCAATCTGGCCGCGTGGAATTACTTCGAATCGCTCAAGAACCCGACCAACGCCGAGTTCATCAAAAAATGGAAAGCCTACGCGGTCGAGCATAAGCTGCCGAATGCTTCCACGGTCGTGACCAACGATCCGATGGAAGCGACGTATGTCGGCATCCACATGTGGAAGCAGGCGGTCGAAAAAGCGCATTCCACCGATACCGACAAGGTGATCGCGGCGATGAGCGGTCAAAAGTTCAAGGCGCCATCCGGCTATGAACTCGAAATGGACAAATCCAACCACCATCTGCACAAACCGGTGATGATCGGCGAAATCCGCGCCGACGGTCAGTTCAACGTGGTCAACAAAACCAAGACCACGATCCGTGCGCAACCGTGGAGTCCGTACATTCCGGGCAACGAAGGCAAGCAGAAGCTGTAAGCCTGCACGCTTCCTTCGATACGGGGCGTCGCACCTGCTCAGGACGAACGGTTTTCTTTATCGTATTTCGTTAAGGGAAATCGTTTGTCCTGAACGGAAACACAGGCTCTTGTCTTCAATGCAAATATTCTTTCCGGAACGGTTTTCGTTAAATAATGAAATGTCCGTTCGTCCTGAGCAGGCGTGAAACGCCGTATCGAAGAATCCGCGTTGCGGGCATACCAGACAAAGAAAAACCATGAGATTCCTGTCCCGATTCATGATCGTCGCAGCCGGGCTGATGTTCTCGCTGGCCGCGCAGGCGGCCATGGACCCTGCGCTGATCAAGCCGCTGGGCGGCGACGATCCGGATGCGCGCATCGACGCCGTCAACCGGATTGCCGCGCTGGCCAATGACGATGCGCGCAATGTCCTGAATGCACTCAATACCGATGCCTTGTACGTGCGTCCGAACGGCGACGTGCTGATCATCGAAGACACTACCGCCTACGATCCGATCACCGGCGAAACCGCGCCCGCGCCGGACGACGCACAGGGCATTACCGCCAATAACCGGCTGCGCGCCGCGGTTGCGGGCGCGCTGTCCGGCCTGAAGCTGTTTTCCATAGACCCCGGCCAACGCGCCGCCGCCGCCGTAGATTTGCTGCGCGATGCCGACCCGGCGCAAGCGCCGCTACTGGCCAAGGCGCTGGCCAACGAAAGAGACCCCGGCATCCGCGCCGTGCTGCAACAGGCGATCGCCACCGCCAATCTGCACTCGCCGGACGCCGCGGCGCGCCTGGCCGCGGTCACTATGCTGGGCGACACCAGCAACGCCAGCCTGCGTCCCGCGCTACAGCAAATGCAGGCGAAAAATCCCGACGGCAGTTATATCGAACCGGATGAAAACGTCCGCGTCGCAGCGGTGCGCACCCTGGCCGCGCTGGACCGCCATATCGCCATCGCCGATTTTGCCGGCAAACTGTTTTACGGCATCTCGCTCGGCAGCGTGCTGCTGCTGGCCGCGCTGGGCCTGGCGATCACCTTCGGCCTGATGGGCATCATCAACATGGCGCACGGCGAAATGCTGATGATCGGCGCGTACACCACCTATGTCTGCCAAAACATCTTCCGCACCTGGTTTCCGGGCGCGCTGGACGCGTATCTGGCGGTCGCGCTGCCGGCCGCGTTCATCGTCGCCGCCGCTGTCGGCATCGCGTTGGAACGGCTGGTGATCCGCTGGCTGTACGGCCGTCCGCTGGAAACCCTGCTCTGCACCTGGGGCATCAGCCTGATGCTGATGCAAACCGTGCGCACCATCTTCGGCGCGCAAAACGTCGAAGTCGCCAATCCCAGCTGGATGTCCGGCGGCGTCACCGTGCTCGGCTCGCTGGTGCTGTCGTATAACCGCATCGTGATCATCTTCTTCGCCTTGTTCGTGGTGCTGGCGGTATGGCTGATCCTGAACAAGACCCGGCTCGGCCTGTTCGTGCGCGCCGTGATGCAAAACCGCCGGATGGCGTCCTGCGTCGGCGTGTCCACCGGCAAGATCGACATGATGACGTTCGGCCTGGGCTGCGGCATCGCCGGCCAGGGCGGCGTCGCGCTGTCGCAGCTCGGCAATGTCGGTCCGGATCTCGGGCAGAGCTACATCGTCGATTCCTTCATGGTGGTGGTGCTGGGCGGCGTCGGCCAACTGGCCGGCACCGTGATCGCCGCGCTCGGCCTGGGCGAAGTCAATAAATTCCTGGAACCGGTGGCCGGCGCGGTGCTGGCCAAGATCGCGATCCTCGTCTTCATCATCGTCTTTATCCAGAAACGTCCGCAGGGCCTGTTCGCACTCAAAGGCAGGAGCGTGGAATGAACAATGCTTCCAAAAGCTATGCGCTCAGGGAGCCGCTGTTCTCCCGCCCGGCCTGGACCGGCATCGTGGCCTGCACCATCGTGCTGGCGCTGCTGCCGATTCTGAATCTGAGTTTTCCGGAAGGGAGCACGCTGCATATCTCCGGCTATACCATCGGCCTGGCCGGCAAATTCATGTGCTACGCGATGGCGGCGATGGCGCTCGATCTGGTGTGGGGGTATACCGGCATCCTGTCGCTGGGCCACGGCGTGTTTTTCGCGCTGGGCGGCTATGCGCATGGTATGTATCTGATGCGCGCGATCGGCCGCGACGGCGTGTATCAAAGCAATCTGCCCGATTTCATGGTGTTCCTGGACTGGAAGACCTATCCCTGGTACTGGTCGCTGACAGACCACTTCTGGTGGTGCATGGCGCTGGTGATCCTGGCGCCCGGCGTGCTGGCCTTCGTGTTCGGCTATTTCGCGTTCCGTTCGCGCATCAAGGGCGTGTATTTCTCCATCATCACGCAGGCCATGACCTTCGCATTCATGCTGCTGTTCTTCCGCAACGATACCGGCTTCGGCGGCAACAACGGCTTCACCGATTTCAAGCGCATCCTGGGCTACAGCGTCACGGCGGCGTCGACCAAAGCCGTCCTGTATCTGATTACGCTGGGGCTGCTGCTGGGCGCGCTGCTGCTGTGCCGCTGGATCGTCACCTCCAAGCTGGGCCGCGTGCTGCAAGGCGTGCGCGATGCGGAGTCGCGGCTGATGTTCATCGGCTATGACCCGCTGTGGTTCAAGCTGTTCGTCTGGACGCTGTCGGCGGTGCTGTGCGGCATCGCCGGCGCGCTGTATGTACCGCAGGTCGGCATTATCAACCCATCCGAAATGTCGCCCGGCAATTCGATCGAGATGGTGATCTGGGCCGCGGTCGGCGGGCGCGGCTCGCTGCTCGGTCCGATCATCGGCGCGTTTACCGTCAACGGCCTGAAGAGCTGGTTTACCGCGGCGTTTCCGGATTTGTGGCTGTATGCGCTGGGCCTGATTTTCGTGCTGGTCACGCTGTTCATGCAGGACGGCATCCTCGGCCTGGTCAAGAAACTCAAGCGCGGCAACGGGGAGTCGGCATGAGCGAAATCTACGATCGCACGGCGCCGTCGGGCAACGTCGATAACCGGCAGCACGCCGACCACGGCACCTCGTATTCGCGTCTGAAACCGGACGGCGTCGACACCAGCCACGGCGCGATTCTGTACCTGGAAAACATCACCGTGTCGTTCGACGGCCTCAAGGCCCTGAACAATCTGAATCTGGATATCTCGGTGGGCGAACTGCGCTGCATCATCGGTCCCAACGGCGCCGGCAAGACCACCATGATGGACGTCATCACCGGCAAAACCCGGCCGACTTCCGGCACCGTGTTTTTCGGCCAGACCATCGATCTGACCAAGATGACCGAATACGGCATCGCCCATGCCGGCATCGGCCGCAAGTTCCAGCGTCCCACCGTGTTCGAACAGCACACGGTGTTCGAAAACCTGGAGCTGGCGATGAAAATGGACAAGCGCGTCAAGCAGACGCTGTTTTCCCGGCTGTCGTCGGAACAAATCGGCAAGATCGACGAAATCCTGCACCTGATCCGCCTGAACGGTCAGGAACGCCGCGCCGCCGGGCTGTTGTCGCACGGCCAGAAACAATGGCTGGAAATCGGCATGCTGCTGATGCAGGAGCCGCAATTGCTGCTGCTCGACGAGCCGGTGGCCGGCATGTCCGACGCCGAAACCGCGCGCACCGCCGAACTGCTCAACGAGCTGCGCGGCAAGCATTCGATCATGGTGGTCGAACACGATATGGGCTTCGTCGAGGAAATCGCGCAGCAAGGCAGAGTCACGGTGCTGCATGAGGGGTCGGTGCTGGCGGACGGCACCATGCAGCAAGTGCAGGCGGACGAACGTGTCATCGAAGTTTATTTAGGGCGCTGAGTCGCATATACAACCATGCTCCAGGTAACCGGATTGAATCAATATTACGGCTCCTCGCATACGCTGCGCGGCGTGTCGCTGGACGTGCAAAAAGGCAAGGTGCTGAGCCTGCTGGGCCGCAACGGCGTGGGCAAGACCACGCTGCTGAAATGCCTGATGGGCTTGCTGCCGACCGCCGGCGGCGACGTCGAACTGGAAGGCCGCAACATCAACCGGCTGAAACCGTATCAGCGCGCCGCGCTGGGCATCGCCTACGTGCCGCAGGGCCGGGAGATCTTCGCCCGGCTGACGGTCGAGGAAAACCTGCTGATGGGCATGGCGGTCAAATCCGGCAGGCAGGCGACCCTGATCAAGGGCGAAATCTATGAACTGTTCCCGGTGCTCAAGGAAATGCTGCAGCGGCGCGGCGGCGACCTGTCCGGCGGCCAGCAGCAGCAGCTGGCGATCGCCCGCGCGCTGCTGGCCGATCCGAAGCTGATCATCTTCGACGAGCCGACCGAAGGCATCCAGCCGTCGATCATCAAGGACATCGGCCGCGTCATTCATCTGCTGCGCCAGCGCGGCGACATCGGCATCCTGCTGTGCGAGCAATATTTCGACTTCGCGCGCGATCTGGCCGACACCTTCATCGTGATGTCGCGCGGCGAAGTGGTCGCGTCCGGCGCCCAGGACCAGATGGACGGCGATCACATCAAGCGGCATCTGGCGGTCTGACCCGGCCCGTTACCAAGCACATCACAGCCATCGCCATGAAAGTCGCAGAGCCCCCGTTCCTGACCAACGCCCCGGCAAGCGCCGCCGCTCCCTGCGAAGCGCGCCTGTCGCTGGGATTTACCGACGACGGCGGCGTCACCCGCCTGACCGATCGCCGCCATTTCGGGCCGCTGCGGGTGCAGAAGGCGCTGTATCCCGAGCATCCATCGGTCTGCCACGCGGTGATCATCCATCCGCCCGGCGGCGTGGTCGGCGGCGATCGCCTGCAAATCGACGCCGATGTCGGCGCCGGCGCCGCCGCGCTGCTCACCACGCCCGGCGCGGCCAAATGGTATAAGGCCAACGGCCGCGTTTCCAGTCAGCATGTCCACTTGACGGTGGGCGCCGGCGGCGCTATCGAATGGCTGCCGCAAGAAACCATTTTTTTCAACCACGCCGATGTCGCGCTGCATCAGCGCGTCGATCTGGCCGCCGGGGCGCGTTACATCGGCGGCGACATACTCTGCTTCGGCCGTACCGCGTCCGGCGAACGTTTCGATAGCGGCCGCGTCGCGCAGCATGCCAGCATCCGGCTGGACGGCAGATTGCTGTGGTGGGAGCAAGGCGCGATCGATGCCGTCGGCGGGTCCGGCGGCGACAGCATGCAAGGCGCGCTGGCGCTGGGCGGCCATACCGTCTGCGCGACCTTGCTGGCGGTCGGCACGCTGCCGCCCGCTTTCATCGCCGGTTTGCGCGGTGTCGCGCTGGCCGCTGCCGCGCCGGATATCGGCCCCGACGGAAAAACCGCCCAAACCGGCGTAAGCCAACTAAAATCGCTGGTCGTCGCGCGCTACCTGGGGCATTCCAGCGCCGCGGCGCGCGCCTGGATGAGCGCCTGCTGGCGCCATATCCGGCCCGAACTGCTGGGACGCGAGGCGGTGACGCCGCGCATCTGGCACACCTGAACCCTATCAATCAAAAAAA
>JAQGLY010000057.1 GCA_028292625.1 Herbaspirillum sp.
TTCATTGATTCAAGCGGCATTGTGTCGTGGCGCTTTTTCAGCGCCAAAGCGGATTTCGATTTTGTCGAGTGGGATTTTTCCGGCCAGGGCGAGAATTCCAATGCCGAGGAAGCCGCGACCTTGCTCGGCATTCTTGAAGACATGGGCAAAGAGGTGTACATGGCGGTCTATGACCAGCTAGGCGCCGTTGCTTGCCGGATTCTGGTGCCCGGCTATTCGGAAGTTTACCCTGTAGAAGATTTGATCTGGGATAACACCAACAAGGCGCTGTTGTTCCGCGCAGATATCTTGAACTTGCATCGCCTGGACGACGCAAGCCTGGAAGCGCTGCTTGAGCGTTTGGATAACAGTGATCTCGATGAATACTCCGACATCGCCACGTTGATCGGCATCGAATTTGACGAGAATACGGACTGGGGGCAGCTGACGGTTCTCGAGTTGAAGCTGCTGATTCATCTCGCCTTGCAGCAATTGGAGGCGGCGCACGAGCTGGTGGGAGCCTTTCTGCAGTATAACGACAACACGCTCGAGCGCGGATTGTTTTACCAGGCCTTGAATGTGGTGCTGGAGGTTCTGCTGGATGACAACCGGGAACTGGACGACTACGCGGTCAACTTCCGTCGGATGTTTGGCAACGCTCGGATGGACGCGGTAATGGGGTCAGTGGACGGCAGCGTGCGCTTCTTCGGGTTAACGCCAACGAGTATGAAATTGGAGGGTCTCGATAGGCACCACCGCCTGATCGACAGCTACAAAAAATTGCATAAGGCTCGGGCCAATGTGGCGACTACAGCCAGTTAGGGTTACGAGTCATGGCTGGATGCGCTGATGCCGTTCATCCCCAGCACAAACGCTGTTCGATACCAGAGCGACCATCTGTGCCGGCGCGCATCAGCGTTGATGTCACCAGCGTTGATGGTCAGATACAAAGGACAGATCAAGGGAATCGCCATTGCGAAGGCCAGTGAGTGTAAAGGGCCGCAAGCAGCAACTGACTCAGCAACAAGTAGGTGCGTTGACCGCACGCGTCGGGCATGGTGAACCGAAAGCGAAGATCGCCCGTGACCTCGGGATCAGCAGAAATAGCCTATACAATTACCTTGAGCGGCTGCCGTGACAAGACCCGGTATTGCACCAGCATCGCCGCGTTACCAGTATGGGCACACTTGGTGAAAACACGCCCGGTAACCGCCACCGATATGAATCGGGTTATCAAAATCTTTTTGAGAAGATTAAATCTCATCTCCGATTAACCCTTGTGGTAGCTCTTCCATCTGCGCGGGCGGCATCTGCCATTCCACGCAATCCGCAACGACGTCACCTTCCAAGTATTCGTCGACTTCATATGGTTTTTGAAACATACAACCTCCAACATGTGCGTTTGCACAATTATATGACCCAATATAAATAACCGGTTCACCTTAATTTGTAAGTAATTATGTTGCGTTCGCACAAAAAACATTAAATGCCAGAATTGCAGACTCGTCCTAACACCCACGACGAGCGTACCGTCAAAGCAGTACAGTAAAAAATCAATTTGCATTTGGCGCGAATGTCGCCTTTGGGTCGAAAGTGCCAGTTCGCGGACGGGTACTATCGGCCATGAACCGCCGTTCGCCGACCTTTGCTTAGGGCCGTTTGAACGGCCGATCCGCTGTCATTAACGGACATGCGGGCTCGGAGTCCGTCCACATTTTTTATGAAATTCACGCGATCGCGAGGACTACGGTAAACTACCGGTGGCCCGAGCGGGAACGCCCATACGGGTCTACATTGACTTCATTTCATAACGTACCCAGGTAGCTTTCCGAGAACCTCCTAACCGTTCATAACGGCTTCTCACCTGGGGTTCTCGGGCATGGGCGCGCTCGCTTGTTCGATATTCGAACAACGCGCTTCACCTTTCGACTTTTACCGACGCTATGCTTTTGAAGCGTTGCGCTGTCATCTTGTCGCACTTTGAGCCCGGAGCTTCCAGTCGGCACATTCAGCACCTCGCGCCGTTCACAGGTGCAGTGTTTTTTTTTATCTGACTACGAAAACAATTAATGAAGATTCAATCACTCCGAGAGCAGTGGCCATCGAACATCCCTAGTAACGCGCTTGCGGGCCTCACCTCGTCGTTTGCCCTCGTCCCCGAATGCATCGCCTTTGCGTTGGTCGCGCAAGTGAATCCTCTTATGGGGCTTTATGGCGCTTTCATCATTTGTACACTGACCGCCATCTTTGGTGGCCGGCCTGGAATGATCTCGGGCGCCGCTGGCTCGATGGCTGTCGTGATCGTCGCGCTTGTCGTAGAGCACGGCGTCCAATACCTTCTAGCCACCGTTGTCCTGAGCGGTGCGCTGATGATGCTTTTCGGGCTATTGCGTCTGGGTAAGCTAATTCGAATGGTGCCGCATCCGGTCATGATCGGATTTGTGAACGGCTTGGCCATTATCATCGCCATGGCGCAACTGGGGCATTTCAAGCACACCACTTCCCAAGGTGAGGTATGGCTGCAAGGGACACCATTGGTGGTCATGTGTGCATTGGTTGCACTGACGATGCTGATTGTCTACCTACTGCCTCGAATCACCAAGGCGGTACCGCCGGCCCTCGTCGCCATCGTCAGCGTCGGATTGCTCAGTCAGCTCATGCATTTGCCTACGCGGACGTTGGGAGACATGGCACATATCGCAGGCACCTTCCCAAGCTTTCATCTGCCGCAGATTCCGTTTGACTTCGAGACTTTTAGGATTGTTTTTCCCTACGCACTGCTCATGGCGATTGTGGGTTTGCTGGAAACACTGCTGACTTTCAACCTCACCGATGAGATCACCGAGACTCGTGGACGACCGAATCGCGAATGTCTAACACTCGGCATTTCAAACGTCGTTTCGGGTCTATTCGGCGGGATGGGCGGTTGCGCCATGATCGGTCAAACCATGATCAACCTGAATTCGGGAGGGCGCAGCCGCCTGTCAGGAGCGACGAGCGGCATCATGATCCTTTTGTTCATCCTCTTCTTATCCCCGCTCATCGAACGGATCCCCTTGGCCGCACTGGTCGGGGTGATGTTCGTTGTCGCACAACAGACCTTTGCATGGGGATCGCTTCGGGTGCTGGGTAAAGTTCCTCGCAACGACGCGCTGGTGATCATCGCCGTGACCGTGATTACCGTTTTTACCGACCTAGCGATTGCCGTACTGTGTGGCATCGTCATTGCCGCATTGAACTTCGCCTGGCAGCATGCACGCGAAATACGCGCCGAAGTGAAAAACAACAATGATGGTGCGCGGACATATGTCTTGCACGGCACATTGTTCTTCGCGTCTACCGCAAATTTCCAGGACCTTTTCCATCTCCAAACCGATGCAGAAGAAATCATAGTTGATTGCCGGCATTTGCACGTGGCTGATCACTCTGCGATAGTTGCTTTCGAAACGCTGAAGGACCGCTATCAAAAGGCCGGAAGGCGTTTGCGATTTGCGAACCTATCGACGCGCAATCAACATATTCTCAAACGGGCTGGTGTTTCCCTTATCAACGTCTGACGCCGATCGAATCGCAAACCTGTGTGGCCGTTGTACTTTGAAAGCGGCCATTTTTTCACCTATCAACAGGAGGTGAAAAGCAAGCACCTGGAGCAGCACAAGCCGGACCGAATCCACACGATCAACAATAGCTCGTATCAAAAGGCGCGCATCAGGGCGAAATTGCAGCATGTCCGGTGCATGACCTTCGCCACACTTACGCTTAGCGCCTGCGCGACGCTGGCGTGACGAGTGAGGATAGGGCGGTATTGATGGGCCATGCGGTTAAAAATATGTCGCAGCATTATGCAACACCGACGATTGCGCGGCTGATTGAAATGTCGAACCTGGTACAGTCGACCAGGGACACGCCGACGTTACTCAGGATTGTGAATGGATAGCGCCGGGAAAAGTCACGCAAAAAGTCACGCAGCAAGAACAAAAGCCGATCGGCGCTCTCAGCGCCGATCGGTCAAATTCAAAGCGGTATTAATACGGTGATACCTGTCTTTTTCATAGACAGAAAAGAAAAAAGGGCCCATCTGACGATGGACCCTTTATATCTGGTGCGGCTGGCAGGAATCGAACCCACGACCCCTTGGTTCGTAGCCAAGTACTCTATCCAGCTGAGCTACAGCCGCGAAAAACAAGATTATAGCAGGGGTATTTCAGGAAGGGAAGAGGTTAAATCGACCAATATTCAAAGATCGATTATCTGTTCCTATCAGCTTCATAAGCGCGGGCTTGCTTTCAATATCCGCTTGGCCGGATGTGTAACCGCGTGTAATGGCGGTCAACGCGACAGGGCGGCGCATCGTTTCCGCCTTGTAGCACAGCACACCGTGTGCGCTACGAGACAGATAGACATGACAACCACTTGAGGATTCAAAATGAACAAATTACTCGCTGCCCTGATCGCCGGTTTGTTTGCTGCTTCGGCATATGCTCAAACGCCTGCCGCTCCGGCAGCGCCGACTGCGCCCGCGACAACCGCCACCGCGCATCCGAAGGCCGATACCGCGATGGCTAAAACCAAGCATGTCGCGAAGAAGACCAAAGCCAAGGCGTCCAAGAAAACGCATAAGGCATCGAATCACCCCAAGGCGGCCGCGCCCGCCGCAAAGTAATGCATTGATCCAGGGTTTCGGCTCCGCCGGCGTTGCGAGCGAATCGGCCCGACAATTGCAACAACCTCCGGATGAAACACCGGAGGTTTTTTTATGCCTTCGCTACCTGCTTTCAGCTTGGTTGACGCTCCCGCCTTGCTTACCGTTTTTCAGCTTTCGATCCCAGCGCCGCCAGTAAAGCCTGTCGCATTTTGGTTTCCTGCGGCGCCAGTCCGAATCCCATCAGGATGCCGTCGGCATCGATGAAACGCGCAATCGTGCGGGCCTCGTCCTGTTCGCTTTCCCAGCGGCCACCGGCGACGGCATGCGTCGGCGGCGGCACCAGCGCCAGCGGATAGCTGGGCGTTTTGACGATGACTGGCGCGGCGGGCAGACTGATGGCGGTGGCATCGCCCAGCAGCGTTTTGGCGATCGCGCGGCCGGCTGTCAGGATGGGCGCGATATACGGCAGCGGGCTGGTGCGGCCTGCGTCGTCGAGCAGATATTCGGCGCAATCGCCCAATGCATAAACATCTTCGGCGCTGGTCTTGCCAAAGGCGTCGATGACGATGCCGCGCGCGGTTTGCAATTGCGCTGCCTGCGCCAGACGGATGTCGGGACGCAGACCGACGGCCGACAGCACGACGTCGGCGGTGACGACGGAGCCGTCGCTCAGCGTGACGTTCAATTCGTCGCCGTTGCGGTCGATGCTGGCGGCGGTCACGCCCAGCTTTAAGCCGATGCCGCGCGCGGTCAGCGCGGTATGCAGGCCTTGCGACAAAATCGGTGCGGCCAGCGCCGCCAGCGGCAGCGTGTTTTTGTCGACCAGCGTAACGGCGTGACCGTGGCCGGACAGGTCGTCGGCGAATTCGCAACCGATCAGACCGGCGCCCAGAATGGCGACGCGGGCGGCGTCGCGCTGTTGCGGCAGCAGACTGTCGCGGAAGGCGATGTAGTCTTCGATGTGATTGACCGACAGCACTTCGTGCGCCGCATTGCCGGCGATCGGCAGCCGGATCGGCTGCGCGCCGACCGCCAATACCAGTTTGTCGTAGTCGAATACGCCGCTGCTGGTGGAGACGGTTTTCGCGGCGGTGTCGATGCTGTCGACTCGCGCGCCGGTGATAATGCTGGCGCCCAATTGCTCTCCCATTTGACTGGCGCTTTGGGTGATCAATTGCGCGGCCTGTTTTTTCTGCGCGAATGCGTTGGACAGCATCGGCTTCGAATAGAAGCCGCCATTGTCGGCGGTAATCATCAGGATTGGAACGGTTTTATCCAGTTTGCGCAATTCGCGCGCGACGGTATAAGCGGCCAGTCCGGCGCCGACAATGACGATTGGTTTCATGATTTCAAGATAAACGAAGCAGGGGATGGATTAGATTTGCACCATGTCGAAATCGGCTTTGGCGACGCCGCAGTCGGGGCATTCCCAGTCTTCGGGAATGTCGGCCCATTTGGTGCCCGCGGCGATGCCTTCTTCCGGCATGCCGACTGCTTCGTCATAGATGAAACCGCACACTATGCATTGATATTGATTCATTTATTTTCCTCTTTTAGCGGTATGGTTGGTTCGGTAAATTACGCTGCGGCGTTCAGGGCGTTCAACGCGTCCTGATAGTGATTGGCATGACGCTCTTCGACTTTCGCCAGCGCGGCGAAACGCTTGGCCGCCTTTTCCAGCGTCAGTTTGAATGCCGCCGCATGTTCCTTCGACTCGGCGATCTGTTCGTCGAATTCGGCGACCGCGGCCTGATTGCCTTCTTCCACGGCCAGGTGGCGGAATGTCGGATACATCTCGGTGTATTCGTAGGTTTCGCCTTCGATCGCGATTTCCAGCGATTTGGCCGGTGTCAATTTGCTTTTCGGATACAGCAAGTCCAGATGACCGAAAGCGTGCATGACTTCCTGATCTGCGGTGTCTTCGAAAATCTTCGCGACATCCAATGCACCAGCTTCACGCGCCAATTTGGCGAAATAGCGGTATTTGATGTGCGCCATCGATTCGCCGGCAAAGGCGGCTTCCAGGTTTTCGATAGTGACGGATTTGATGCCATTGTCTTGGGTTGCCATGGTGTTTCTCCTCAGAAAAATTTAACGTAAATAAAATGGGTATTTGCTAAATGCAATCACCATGAGATGAATCATAGTTATTTACGATAAGGTTGGGAAATTGATTGTTTGCATGAGAGAAATAGCTTTTTACTTATTGAAAATAATAAATTAATTGGTTTTAGCTATTTTATCGGACTCCGCTTATTTTTGCAGCGAGATAGCTGGCAGGAACATGTATGAAGGTGCTCAGCGAGTGAATTCTTCAGTGTCGGCGGTTTTACATGTTCTGAAAGTATGGTCAACGACAGCTTCCGTGCGCCGTTTCTGCATGGTGGCGCGCGCTACTGGTACAGGCCGGGCAAATCTCACCCTCACAAAGGGGGAGCGCACCCGATGGGGCATTCATTGTTACGAATGATCTGCTCTGCCCCAATTGTTAACTTCACAAAAGTAACCTTTACAGGAGATTTATCATGAAAAAGTACGCAATTGCTGTTTCGCTCGTCACTGCCATGCTTGGCGCATGGATTCCATCGGCTCACGCATGCGACTTGATTGGAATAGCGCCCGACGTTTGCAAGGCCGGTTGCACCTTCATTTTCGGTAAGGACACCAGCGCAGAGAAAATGTGCCAACTGGGCTCAACGCAACATCCAAAATCCGGTAACGGCGCTAAGGCCACCCCCTAACGGGATGAGGCTTCGCTTCAAATTCTTTTTTTCTAATCACCGCCCCCATACATTGAGGGGGGAGTATCCCAGCCTACATGGCCGCCCTTGAGACGAAGCAAGTCCCCGGTGAAAAACCCCAACGCACATACGCTGGGGTTTTCCCTATTTACGCCCCGCGGCGATCTCGAACGCCTGCCGCAGATCGTCGATCAAATCCTGCGCCGCTTCCAGGCCGACGTGCAGCCGCACCGCCGGATTGCTGCCGGTCCAACACGATTGTTCCGCCAAACGCTGAGGCGGAATAATCTGTATCAGACTTTCGTAGCCGCCCCACGATGCGCCGATGTCGAAATATTGCAGCGCATCGATGAAGGCATTCGCCGCCGCCACGTCGGGGCGCGCGAATTCAAATGACACCAGACCGTTGCCGCCGGTGAAGTCGCGTTTCCACAACGCATGTCCTGGATCCGACGGCAGCGCAGGGTGGAATACGCGGCGCACATCGGCGTGCTGCTCCAGGAATTGCGCCACCTCCAATGCATTGCGCTGATGCTGCGCCAGACGCAGCGGCATGGTGCGCACCCCGCGCAGCGCCAGATAGGCATCGTCGGCGCTGACCGAAAAACCGATGCTTTCGTTGGCGCGATGGAGTTTCTTCGCCAGCGCCATGTCGTTGACCACCACGGCGCCCTGCATGACGTCGGAATGCCCGGAGATGTATTTGGTGGACGCGACGATCGACACATCGGCGCCCAGCGTCAGGGGCCGATACAGATAACCGGAGCCCCAGGTATTGTCGGTGGCGACGATCAATGCATGGCGGTGCGCGATCTCGGCGATGCGCGGCATGTCCAGCACCTCGTACAGCAGCGATCCCGGCGATTCGACATACATCATTTTGGTATTGGGCTGAATCAGCGCTTCCAGATCGTCCTTGCTCGCCGAAAAATAAGTCAAATCGATTCCCATCCGCTGCAGCACGTTGCGGTGCAGGCGGCGCACCGGCGCGTAGACGCTATCGGCGACCAGCACGTGATCGCCGTGCGACAGCAGCGCCAGAAAGGTCAGGGAAATGCCGGCCAGTCCGGACGGCGTCAGGAAGGTATGACGCCCCTCTTCGAGCAGGCCGATCGCTTCTTCGAGCGCGCGATGCGTATCCATGCCTTCACGACCGTAAGTGGCGACTTTTTCGCCCGCGGCGTTGCGGCGGCCGATGTCGTCATACGCGGCGGTGCTTTCGAAGCGGACGGTGCTGGTGCGCACCACGGGCGTATTGACGGGCGCGGTCCGGTCCCGGAAGGAGGGGATGCCGGCGTGGAGTAGCCGGGTGTCAATGTGTTTTTTTTGCATCGGTTTCTGTGGCGTCGGTGTGAGATCGGTTTGGACAGGTGGACGCCGGGCATGCGCGGCGATCAGGACCCGCATAATTATGCCGGATTTATGTGGCGCGCTGCTGACAATGAAAAACCTTGTCTTGCGACAAGCTTCGCGGAGCCGGATGGCTATTATTTTTTCTGGCAATACGCTTTCGATCCGCTTGCTGTCGCGCGGCTGTCAGCGCCGATTATCGCTGCGTGCTATATTGCATTGCGGTCGAAAACGGCCGCAACGTTCTCAGGGCGGGGTGCGATTCCCCACCGGCGGTAGTGGCCGATACTGGCCTAGCCCGCGAGCGCTCCGCGGCGGTCTTTCAGATCCCGCGGAGGTCAGCAGACCCGGTGCGATCCCGGGGCCGACGGTGATAGTCCGGATGAAAGAGAACGGGATTTTCCGCTTGCCGCTGTTCCATTGTTCCGGGACCGGCCCAGCGTATTCCCGTGCGCCCTATTTATAGTCGATAAATAGGAGTCTTCAAGAATGGTCCAGCATCACGTTTCTTCCCCTCGGCGGCGTATCGCCTTTGTCCAATCCTGCTGGCATCGCGAGATCGTCGATCGATGCCGCGATTCCTTTGTCGCCGAAATGGGGCGTCTGGGGTTTGCCGGCGCCGACATCGTCTGTTTCGAAGTCGCCGGCGCGTTTGAAATTCCATTGCATGCCAAATTATTGGCGCAAAGCGGGGAGTATGACGCGGTGGTCGCCGCCGGTCTGGTGGTCGACGGCGGTATTTACCGGCATGAGTTTGTGGCGCAGGCGGTCATCGGCGGTTTGATGCAGGTGCAGCTGGAAACCGGCGTGCCGGTGATTTCGTCGGTGTTGACGCCGCATCATTTTCATTCGAACGACGAGCATCAGCAATTTTTCCATAACCATTTCGTGCTCAAGGGCGTCGAAGCCGCGCGCGCTTGCGCCGATACGGTCAAGAAAATAAGGGGTTTGTCGCCGCTGGCGGCGTCATCGCAGCAGGCTGCCTGAGGGCAGGGCGCGTTGCCCCAAAACGGGCGGGCGCCGGTAAATTCGCCCCATGCCGGGCGTCGAAACCGCGATCAGGATGATTGACTGCTGTTGGATTCGACGGCGATGGAAATATCGACCAGCCTTTCCTGCGCCGCCGGATAGCTGTCATGCGTATACCAGCCGGTTTCGGTAAGCGCCTCACCCAGATCGTGCAATTCCTCGATGATGAACATGCGCCAGCAGCGTTCCGGCGGCAGGCCCCGGGTCGATCTGCCGCCGGACATCCCCGCGTATTGATAGACCAGAACGACGTCTTCGCCATAGCGCCCCTTGCCGATCGCATGCGGGCTGAACTCGCGCGGTTCGGATTTGTAGATAGCCGTCAGGGAGGCATTATTGCGGATGGCCTCGGTTAAACGGGTGATTTTTTCGTCGGACGTCATATGGGGTGGTTGGTCGATTCGCCTGTTGCGTTTTGAGGATGTGTGACTGCATTTCCCGGGATGGGTTCAACCTATACTATGGGGCAGGGATGCATTGCCATATTGCATCCTCCCGTATTGCCGCAAAGGCAGGGTTTGGATAGAATCGTTTCGCCCCCGCACATCGCCGGCAACGTCGCTCGGACGGTTCCGGGCGCTTACGTGAAAGTCTTCCATGCCGCACATCAAGCCTGCGCGCGTTTTTTCGCGCATCAACCGTCTTCCCCCCTACGTTTTCAACATTACCGCCGAGCTGAAAATGGCCGCCCGCCGCCGGGGCGAGGACATCATCGACATGTCGATGGGCAATCCCGACGGCGCCACGCCGCAGCACATCGTCGATAAGCTGGTGGAAACGGTGCGGCGGCCGGATACCCACGGATATTCGGCATCCAAGGGCATTCCGCGTCTGCGCCGCGCCATTTCGCACTGGTACAAGCAGCGCTACGACGTCGATTTCGATCCAGACAGCGAAGCGATCGTCACCATCGGCTCCAAGGAAGGTCTGGCGCATCTGATGCTGGCGACGCTGGACCGCGGCGATACGGTGCTGGTGCCCAATCCCAGCTATCCGATCCATATCTGGGGCGCGGTGATCGCGGGCGCCGATATCCGCTCGGTGCGGATGAGCCCGGAGGTGGATTTCTTCGAGGAACTGGAGCGGGCGATCCGCGAGAGTTATCCGAAACCGAAGATGATGGTGCTCGGCTTCCCGTCGAATCCGACCGCCCAGTGCGTTGAACTGGAATTTTTCGAACGCGTTGTTAAATTGGCAAAGGAACACGACATCCTGGTGGTGCACGATCTGGCTTACGCGGACATCGTCTACGACGGCTGGAAAGCGCCCTCGATCATGCAAGTGCCGGGTGCGCGCGACGTCGCCGTCGAATTTTTCACGCTGTCGAAAAGTTACAACATGGCGGGCTGGCGCATCGGCTTCATGGTCGGAAACAGGGAACTGGTGGCGGCGCTGGGCCGGATCAAGAGTTACCACGATTACGGCAGTTTTACCCCCGTGCAGGTGGCGGCGATTGCCGCGCTGGAGGGCGATCAGCAATGCGTGTCCGATATTTGCGCGCAATATCAGCGCCGGCGGGATGTGCTGGTCAAGGGTTTGAACGAGGCCGGCTGGCCGGTCGACAAGCCGAAGGCGTCGATGTACATCTGGGCCAGAATTCCGGACGCGTATCGTGCTCTTGGTTCGTTGGAGTTCTCCAGGCTTTTGCTGGAAAAGGCCAAGGTCTGTGTATCGCCCGGCGTTGGATTCGGCGAATACGGCGACGATTACGTGCGATTTGCGCTCATTGAAAACGAGGCGCGGATCAGGCAGGGTCTGCGGGGGATCAGGGCGATGCTGCGAAGCGATTGAATTTTTTAGATCTGTTTCGTGTGGCTGAATCTACATCGGGCGCTGCGTACAACGCATGCGCCCGATTTTCTTGCTCATTGACGCCACTTGCGATGACGGCCGCGCAATACGGGCGGGGCCGAAAAAAGCGAGCCGATCAGATCGGCGATCATTTGCGTAAAGCTCATTTCGTTCTCCCAAAATTGTCTGCATCGTTACGTCATTTCATTTATCCCGCCCGTTTGCGAAACAAATCGCAAGCGGGCGGGACTGAAAAAACATCGCATTCAATGGAGCGCTGACCGGAAAGGATCGCCGGACGGCGTTGCTATGATGCGTTGCCTGCATCAGGAACCGAGCGATTCTTGTCTATGCTCCAATTCGCCGCTTTGCACGGCCTTTGCCAATTCCGTACGCACTTGCTGACGGCTCACGGTCGTAGGCGTGGCGGGGGTCACCGGATAAGTGTCGTTGTAGGTAAAAGGCATCGTACCGTCGGTGCGCGCCTGAGCCAGTTCAGCCTTGACTTCGGCGCGGGTCTTGCCGGAGGCGGCGACTGGCGCTGGCGATTCGTCGAAGGAATCGGCCATGACGGCGCCGGTGGTAGCGAGCAGGGCGACAGCTGCAACAAGGTGTTTAATGTTCATGATATTTCTCCATTCAAGTAGTCCCGAACTATGTTGCAACGCGGGATATCGTTGCATCGGTTTCGTTTGATTCAACGCGGTTTGCGTGATGAAACGATGACTGAACTATAGCCGTCGGAATCGGAGAGATAAATAGGGGTAACTGAGAAGCACTGTCCATGTTTTCATGACAGTACGCGTTCGAAATGACGAAAAACCGCCTGCCGCCGCCCAACAGGCGCGGCCGATAAGGCATTATTGTTGCCGGGCAATGATGGTGCGCCGCAGTGTCGGAGACGGCAGCGCTATCGATTCACACGGCTATCCGCAGGCGCCGATCGAGCGTCGCGGACAACAAAACCGTTGCCAGTCCGAGCACGGCGATCGCCGCCCCCAGCCAGGGCAGATCGGTCAACGGCAAGCCGGCGCCGATCATCAGCCCGCCCAGCCACGCGCCGGTGGCATTGCCCAGGTTGAACGCGCCCTGGTTCAGGGTGGACGCCAGATTCGGCGCGCCTTTGGCTTTGTCCAGTACGCGCACCTGCGATCCCGGCACCACCGCGAACGCGAATGCGCCCCAGACGAACATCGTGATCAGCGTAGGGATCTGATATTGGCTACTCCACGAAAAAATCGCCAGAATTGCTGCGATCGCGACGAACAGCGAGGCCAGCACCGGCATCAGTTTCCAGTCCGCCAGCCGGCCGCCGAGCAGGCCGCCGGCGGTGATGCCGGCGCCGAACAACAGCAGCACCCAGCTTTCCTGCTGCGCGGTAAAGCCGGTCACGCCCAGCAGGATGTACGCGATATAGGTCAATACGCTGAACATGCTGATCGACGCCAGCGTGCTGAGCAGCAACGACAATTGCACCTGGACTTGCGCGATGGCGCGGAACTCCTTGAAAATGCTGCCGCCCTGCATCGCGATGTTCTTCGGCAGGCAGATCCACAGCAGCAGCACCGCCAGCAAGCCGATCAGCGTGATCGACGCAAACGTCGAACGCCATCCGGCCCAATGACCGAGCGCGGTGCCGAACGGCACGCCGAGAATGTTGGCGACCGTCAGGCCGGTGAACATCAGCGCCACCGCTTGCGCGCGCTTGTCGCGCGGCGCCAGTTCCGCCGCCACCACCGCGCCGATGCCGAAGAACGCGGCGTGGCAGAACGCGGTCACCACACGCGCTACCATCAGCATCGCGTAATTCGGCGCCAGCGCGCACAGCACATTGCCGACGATGAACAGGCACATCAAGCTGATCAGCGCTTGTTTGCGCGGCCATTTGGCTGTCACGATCGCCAGGATGGGCGCGCCCGCGGCCACGCCCAGCGCATAGCCGGATACCAGCATGCCGGCCGCCGGCGCGCTGACGCCGAGGTCGCGGGCGACATCCGGCAGCAAGCCCATGATGACGAATTCCGTGGTGCCGATGCCGAATGCGGCAATCGCCAGAGCGAAAAGGGGCCATTGCATCGAGAGAGGCTCCTGAAAACAAAATGAAAAGAGCAGGCAGTCTACCTTGCGGCGCAAAAACTTGCTGGAGCGCCGCCGATTGCGAACGGCATCGATGCGATCCACTGGGCGGATGGGCGCTTGCATGCCGATTTCCCCGATCTTTATTTTGAATAAATGAATTGTCTGATTGCAGGTCGGAAAAACGGCCGGCGGAGGACGAAAAACTGCAGGCATGCATCGTTAAACGCATAAAATAGCCGCTGCTGATCACCATCAATTCCTGTTTCACGGAGGTCCATTGCAGATAACCCAAACGCTGACTTGCGATTTGCTGATTGTCGGCGGCGGCATTAACGGGGCCGGCATTGCACGCGATGCGGTCGGTCGCGGCCTGAAAGTAATTTTGTGCGAACGGCACGATCTGGCGCAGCATACGTCGTCGGCCAGCACCAAGCTGATTCATGGCGGTTTGCGTTATCTGGAATATTACGAATTCCGTCTGGTGCGCAAGGCGTTGCAGGAGCGCGAAATACTGCTGCGCGCGGCGCCGCACATCATCCGTCCGCTGCGCTTCGTGATGCCGCATGACGCGCATCAGCGTCCCGCCTGGATGATCCGCATCGGTTTGTTTTTGTACGATCATCTGGCGCGGCGAAAATTTCTGCCGGCGTCGGCGTCGATCGCGCTGGCCCGGCATGCGGCCGGCGCGCCGCTGAAAGGCGAGTACCGGCGCGGTTTCGTGTATTCCGACGGCTGGGTCGACGATGCGCGTCTGGTGGTATTGAATGCGCTGGACGCCGCCGAACGCGGCGCCCGCATCCTGACCCGCACCGAATGTGTTTCGGCGCGGCGCGACGGCGAACGCTGGCGCGCCGTGCTGCAAGACGCGCGAGGCGGACAATGCGAGGTCGACGCCGGCGCCATCGTCAATGCGGCCGGGCCGTGGACCGCGCGCTTCGCCGATGCGGTCGGCGGCGCCGGCAACAGCCAGGGCCTGCGCCTGGTCAAAGGCAGCCACATCGTCGTGCCGCGCCTGTTCGACCATTCCTATGCCTATCTCTTTCAAAACCCGGATAAGCGGATTATTTTCGCGATCCCGTATCAGCAGGATTTCACGCTGATCGGCACCACCGACCTGGAGTATCACGGCGACGCCGACCAGGTCGCCATCGACGACGGCGAAATCGCCTATTTGTGCGAGATGGCGAATCGTTATTTCACCCGGCAGATTTCGGCGCGAGACGTGGTGTGGACATATTCCGGCGTGCGGCCGCTGCTGGACGACAGCGCGCAAAACGCGTCGGCGGTGACCCGCGATTATCTGCTGGACTGCAACGACAGCGGTGCGCCGCTGCTCAATGTCTGGGGCGGAAAAATCACGACCTATCGCAAGCTGGCGGAAGAGGCGCTGGACATGCTGGCGCCGCGCCTGGGATCGCGGCGGCCGTCGTGGACCGCCGCCGCGCCGCTGCCGGGCGGCGATCTGGAGCGGGAAGGGCGCCTCGTCGGGCGTTACAATTTCGATGCGTTCCTGCAGCGGTTTTGCCGCGATTATTCCTGGTTGCCGCCCGCGCTGGCGCTGCGTTACGCGCATGCTTACGGCACCCGCGCCGCGCGGCTGCTGGCGGGGGCGACGCGCTTGTCGGACCTGGGCGAGGAGCTGGCCCCCGGTTTGTACGCCGCCGAAGCGCGTTATCTGCATGCGGTGGAATGGGCGCGCAGCGCCGACGATATCTTGTGGCGCCGGACCAAGCTCGGTCTGCACAGCGGGCCGCAGCACGTGGCGCGCCTGAAAGCATGGCTGGCGGAAGAATCGCTGGCGTGATTTGAAATAAAACCTCAAAGAGGGAGACAAATGACTTATCTGCTGGCTCTGGATCAGGGCACATCGAGTTCGCGCAGTATCCTGTTCGACGAAACTGGCGTGATCGTCGCGGTCGCGCAACAGGAATTCAGACAGATTTTTCCTCAGCCCGGTTGGGTCGAACACGATCCCGCGGATATCTGGCAAAGCCAGTTGCAGACCTGCCGCGAAGTGCTGGCGAAAGCCCGCGTCCGGGCCTCGAGTTTGAGCGCGCTGGGCATCGCCAATCAGCGCGAAACGACGCTGGTGTGGGAACGCGGCAGCGGTCGCCCGGTGTATAACGCGATCGTCTGGCAGGACCGCCGCAGCGAGGAGGTTTGCAAGGCCCTGCGCGAACGCGGGCTGGCCGACGCAATCCAGCGCAAGACCGGGCTGGTGCTGGATCCCTATTTTTCGGGCGCCAAACTGCGCTGGATGCTGGATAAGGTTCCCGGGCTACGCGCGCGCGCCGAACGCGGCGAACTGGTGTTCGGCACCGTCGATGCCTGGCTGGTATGGAATTTGACCGGCGGCCGGCTGCATGTCACCGACGTGTCGAATGCCTCGCGCACCATGCTGTGGAATATCCACGAAGGCTGCTGGGATCCGGAATTGCTGGGGTGGCTGGACATCCCGGCGGGGATGCTGCCCGAGGTGCATCCGTCCAGCCATTCGTTCGGAGAAACCGACGCCGAACATCTGGGCGCCTCGGTATTGATCGGCGGGATCGCCGGCGATCAGCAATCCGCTTTATTCGGCCAAGCCTGTTTTCAGCCCGGCATCGCCAAAAACACCTACGGCACCGGCTGCTTTCTGCTGACCCATACCGGCGATCGCTGCGCGCAATCGCATAACGGCCTGATCAGCACCGTGGCCTGCCAGGTTGGCCCGCGGAAACAGTATGCGCTGGAGGGCAGCGTGTTCATCGGCGGCGCGGTGGTGCAGTGGCTGCGGGACGGTTTGAAAGCGATACAGCATTCCACCGATGTCGAGGCGCTGGCGCAGACGGTGCCGAATTCGGGCGGCGTGATTTTCGTGCCATCGTTTACCGGCTTGGGAGCGCCGTACTGGAGCCCGGCGGCCAAGGGCGCCATCGTCGGCTTGAGCCGCGGCAGCACGGTCGCGCATATCGCCCGCGCCGCGCTGGAATCGATAGCGTTCCAAAGCACCGCGCTGCTGACGGCGATGGGACGCGATGCGGTGTCGCCGATTACCGAATTGCGGGTTGACGGCGGCGCGGCGGCGAATAATATGCTGCTGCAGTTTCAGGCGGATCTGCTGGGCATTCCCGTGGTGCGTCCGGAGGTCACCGAGACCACCGCGCTGGGCGCGGCCAGCCTGGCCGGATTGACCACGGGGGTGTTTCACGATACGGCCGAACTGGCCTCGCGCTGGCGGGTGGAGCGCACTTTCATGCCGACCATGAGCCGGCCGGAAGCGCTGGAATTAATGGCGCAATGGGAGCAGGCAGTACGCCAGGTGCGGCCGGACTGAGACCGTCTACCGTCGATCCGGCGTCGCTGCCCTAATGGCCGTATTGATCCACCAGCCGGTCGGACTTCGGCGGCGGCGCGCCCATAGGCGGTTTCGATGACGATGCCGGCGCGCCCGGCGCCGACCCGGACGGCGAATCGGATTTGCCGAAACCGAAGAACGCGGCCACGCCCGACAGCGCATTCGATACCGGATTGCTGTCCACGCCCAGCGATGCGACAAAGCCGTTGCCCGGCGTGAAATTATCGAAATACAGTTCGCCGTCGACGGCCTGGACGCCATCCGGTATGGGCATCTTGTAGTTCGGCACGTTCTTCAGTGCGGTCCCCATGTATTCCAGCCAGATCGGCAGCGCCAGCTGCGCGCCGAATTCCTTGGTGCCCAGGCTTTTCGGCTGATCGTAACCCATCCACGCCACGGTCGTCAGCGTATGCTGATAGCCGGCGAACCAGCCGTCGACTGCATCGTTGGTGGTGCCGGTTTTGCCGGCCAGATCGGTGCGGTGCAGGATATTGGTGCGGGCGCCGGTGCCGTTCTGCGCGACCGATTGCAGCAGGCTGGTCATCACATAGCTGTTGCGCGCGTCGATCGCGCGCGGCGCATTCTGCTCCGCGATCAGCGGTTGCGCCTGGGACAGCAATTTGCCGCGGGCATCTGTGACCTGGGCGATCAGATACGGCTGTATCGTGTAGCCGCCGTTGGCGAACACCGAATAGGCGGAGGCCAATTGCATCGGCGTGGTTTGTCCCGCGCCCAGCGCCAGCGGCAGATACTGCGGCGTCTTGTCGGCATCGAAACCGAAATGCTGGGTGATGAACTGCTGCGCATATTGCACCCCGATGGCGTCCAGCGTGCGGATCGCCACCAGATTGATCGATTTCTGCAATGCAACGCGCAAGGTCATCGGGCCGGCCGGCGGATCGTCGTCATGCGGCTGCCAGTCGTCTTGGCCGGGGCCGCCCGGATAAGTGACCGGCGCGTCGTTGATGATACTGGCCGGGGCATAGCCCTTTTCCAGCGCGGCCGAGTAGATGAACGGCTTGAACGTGGAGCCGGGCTGGCGCCAGGCCTGGGTGACGTGATTGAATTTGTTCTGCGCGAAATCGAAACCGCCGATCAGCGCGCGGATCGCCCCGTCCTGCGGCGTCATCGACACCAGGGTGGCTTCGACCTGCGGCAACTGGACGATTTGCCAATTGTTCTTGGCGTCGCGGCGCAAGCGGATCACCGCACCTTCGCGGATGCGCATCGTTGCCGAGGCTTTCGGACTCAGCGCGGCGGCGACGAAACGCAAGGCTTCGCCGTTGAGCGTCACCATTTGGTCGTCGCGCATCACGGCGCGGATTTGTTTCGGACCGGCATCGAGCACCACGGCGGAGACGATATCGTCGTGATCCGGATATTCGTCGAAGGCATCGTCGATGGCGTCCGAACGTTGGTCGGCGTCGCTCGGCAGCTTGATGGTTGTTTCCGGGCCGCGATAGCCGTGGCGGCGGTCGTAATCCATCACGCCGTTGCGCACCGCCTGATAAGCGGCGTTCTGGCCGGCCGCATCGATGGTGGTGATGACGTTGAAGCCACGCGTATAAATGTCGTCCTTGTATTGCGCGTACAGCATCTGGCGCACCATTTCGGTCACGTATTCGGCATGCACGTCATATTGATTGCCGGAGCTTTTGACGTGGATATCTTCGGCGATCGCCTGATCGTATTCCGGCTTGCTGATGTAACCCAGATCCAGCATGCGTTTCAGAATATATTGCTGGCGCTGTTGCGCGCGTTTCGGGTTGACCACCGGGTTATAGGCCGACGGCGCTTTCGGCAGTCCGGCCAGCATCGCGGCTTGCGCCAAGGTAATGTCCTTCAGTTCGCGGCCGAAATAGACCCGCGCCGCAGCGGCGAAACCGAAGGCGCGCTGGCCCAGATAAATCTGGTTCATGTAGACCTCGAGAATCTGGTCTTTGGTCAGCGCCGCTTCGATTTCGCCAGCCAGCAGCATTTCGTAGATTTTGCGCGTATAGGTTTTTTCGCTGGACAGAAATACGTTGCGCGCTACCTGCATGGTGATCGTGCTGGCGCCTTGCGAGGCGCCTCCGTGCACCAGATCGGACAGGGCCGCGCGCGCGATGCCGATGTAATCCACCCCGCCATGCTCATAGAAACGCGCGTCCTCGATCGCCAGCACCGCGTTTTTCATGTTCGCGGGGATTTCGCCGAGTTTCACCAGACTGCGCTTTTCTTGGCCGAATTCTCCCAATAGGACATGATCGGCCGAGTAGATGCGCAACGGGATCTTGGGCTGGTAGTCGATGATGGCGTCCAGCGACGGCAGCCGGGGCTTCATGAAGATGACCGCATAGGCGCCGAGCAACCCAAGGGTCACCACCGCCGCCAGCAATAGGCCGAGCAGGATGAACAGCAGACGATGCGAGGAACGCGGTTGGGCCGATCCGGAAGGGGGGGAAGGGCGACGGGATTTGGTGTTTTTCAAGGGCAGAGGTATCGGGAAATGAATGTGCCGCCCTATTCTACCGCAGTGCGGCGAACCGGCCGCCGCCCGGGCTCACGCAATCCGGTTTTCGCTGACGGGATCGAACAGCAGCGCCTTCGACAAATCGAATGCCAGCCGCAGCGCCTGATTCGGCACCGCGCCGGCGCGCGGATGGGTGCGGCAGGTGATGGGGGCGCCGTTGAAGTGGGTGACCACCAGCGTGTCGGGGCCGGTCGGTTCGGTCAGCTCCACCGTGCAATCGACTTCGGTGGGACGGTAGCCGCCGTGATGGCCATTGCTCAGGCTGAGTGCGTCGGTCACATGTTCGGGACGGATGCCGAGGATGACCTCCTGGCCGGCATGACCGGCCAGGGCGCGGGCGGAGAGCGCCTCCATCGGCAGCGCCAGCGGGGTTTCCCGGCCGCCGTGTTCCAGTACGAAAGCCAGGCCCGGGCCGTTGGCGCCGTCGCCATTGACCAGTTTGCCGCGCAGGAAATTCATCGAAGGCGATCCGATGAAGCCGGCGACGAACAGATTGTCGGGGCGGTCGTAGATTTCCTGCGGACTGCCATATTGCTGCACCACGCCGTCCTTCATCACGGCGATGCGGTCGCCCAGCGTCATCGCTTCGATCTGGTCGTGCGTGACGTAGACGATGGTGCTGTTGAGGCGCTGATGCATGCGCTTGATTTCGGCGCGCATTTCGACGCGCAATTTGGCGTCCAGATTCGACAAGGGTTCGTCGAACAGGAACAGCGCCGGATCGCGCGCGATGGCGCGTCCCATCGCCACCCGCTGGCGCTGGCCGCCGGACAGCAATGCCGGCTTGCGGTCCAGCAGATGCGTGATCTGCAAGGTATTGGCGACGCGTTCCACGATGGCCTTTTGCTCGGCTTTCGGAATCTTGCGGATGCCCAGGCCGAAGGAAATATTCTCGCGCACCGTCATCGTCGGGTACAGCGCATACGACTGAAACACCATCGCGATGTCGCGTTCTTTCGGCGCCACGTTGTTGACGCAGCGCTCGCCGATCAGAATTTCACCTTCGGAGACCGTTTCCAGTCCGGCGATCATGTTGAGCAGCGTGGATTTGCCGCAACCCGAGCCGCCGACCAGGATCAGAAATTGTCCGTCTTCGATTTCGAGGTCGATGCCCTTCAGCACTTCATTGCCGTTGGGGTAAACCTTGCGTACGTTGCGGATCGATAAGCTTGCCATTTGTAATGCCTTTCCTGTTCGCGCCTGTGGCGTCTTGCCGATGCGCGTTTTTGTTCTAACCTTTGACCGCGCCGGCGGTCAGTCCGCGTACGAAATATTTTCCGGCCAGAATGTAGACCACCAGCGTCGGCAGCGCCGCGATGACGGCGGCCGCCATGTTGACGTTGTATTCGGTGGCGCCGGTGGAGGTGTTGACCAGATTGTTGAGCGCCACGGTGATCGGCTTGGCGTCGGACCCGCCGAACACGATGCCGAATAGAAAATCGTTCCAGATCTGTGTGAATTGCCAGATGAAGCAGACCATGAAAATCGGCAGCGACAGCGGCAGGACGATGCGGCGATAAATCATGAAGAAGCCGGCGCCGTCGATGCGCGCGGCCTTGATCAGTTCTTCCGGCAAGGTAATGTAATAGTTGCGGAAGAACAGGGTAGTGAACGCGGTGCCGTAGACCACATGCACGAACACCAGGCCGGTCGTGGTGTTGGCCAGGTCGACCATGCCGAGCAGGCGCGCCATCGGCAGAATCACGACCTGGAACGGGATGAAGCAGCCGACCATCAGCGCCGTAAATACGATTTCGGAGCTGCGGAAACGCCATTGCGCCAATACGTAACCGTTGAGCGAACCGATGAAGGTCGAGATCAGCACAGCGGGCAGCGTGATCCTGACCGAGTTCCAGAAAAACGGCGCCAGCCCCGCGCAGTCGACGCCGGTGCAGGCGGAGCCCCAGGCCTTGGCCCAGGCCGCGGTGCTTGGCGCCAGCGGCAGCGACAGCAGATTGCCGCTGCGGATTTCATCCAGCGACTTGACCGACGTGCTCAGCATCACGTACAGCGGCGCCAGGTAATACAGCGCGACGAAGATCAGCAGCGCATAGATGACGATGCGCCCGGCGCTCAGCGGCGGCCGCTCCAGGTTCCGTTCCCGATCGGGACTGGCCAGATGTTCGGCGGCGACCGGCACCGCTACGTCTTGCAGGATGTCAGCGGCCATTGCGCGCTCCTTTGGTTTCCATATACATCAGCGGCACCAGCACCGCCATCACGGTGGCCAGCATCATCATCGCCGACGCCGCGCCCAGACCGAGCTGCCCGCGCGAAAACGAAAACTGATACATGAAGATCGCCGGCAGATCCGACGATACGCCGGGACCGCCGGCGGTCAGCGCCATCACCAGGTCGAAACTCTTGATGGCGATATGCGCCAGCACCAGCAGCACGCTGAAGAATACCGGGCGCAGCGCCGGGATCACGATGCGGCGGTATATCGTCGGCAGGCTGGCGCCGTCCACCATCGCAGCCTTGATGATGCTGTCGTCGATGCCGCGCAGACCGGCCAGAAACAAGGCCATCACGAAGCCGGAGGATTGCCAGACGCCGGCGATGACGACGGTGTAGATCGCCATATCGGAATTGACCAGCCAGTCGAAGCTGAAACCGGCGAAGCCCCAGTCGTGCACCATTTTTTCCAGGCCCAGGCCGGGATTGAGTATCCATTTCCAGGCCGCGCCGGTGACGATGAACGACAGCGCCATCGGATATAAATAGATGGCGCGCAGCGCGCCTTCCGAGCGGATTTTCTGATCCAGCAGGATGGCCATGAACAGGCCGATGCACAGGCAGGCGACAATGAACAGGCCGCCGAAGATGCCGAGATTGGAAGCCGACACCCACCAGCGGTCCAGCGTGAACAGCGTGGCGTACTGGTTCAGGCCCGAAAAGGTGTAATTCGGCATCATGCGCGAGTTGGTCAGCGACAGCCACGCGGTCAGCCCGATGAAACCGTAGACGAAAATCAGCGACATGGCGATGGTCGGCGACAGCACCAGCCGCGGCAGCCAGGCATCGGCGAAGCCGGCCAACCGGCTGCGCCGGCTTTGGGGATGACCGGCCCGGGCGGGTTGCGGCATGGTATGAATGGACATGTGTTTCTCCTGAAGCAGAGCGGGGCGCAGGCTTGTTTCCGTCTGCCGCCGCGTTGCGGCATTCGTCCATCGCGGGGATGCGGTGGACGAATGCCGCAACGGGCTTGCAAGGCATCGGTTGCCGATGCCGAAATTACTGCGTTTTAGCCGCTTTGGCCAGTTCCTGCACCGCCGCTTGCGAAGTCATGTGCGAATTCATGAACTTGGCGATCACATCGGAGACAGCGCCTTGCACTGCCGTATTCACGGCCATATTGTGCGCCAGACTCGGCTCCAGTGTGCCGGCCTTGCTGGCGGCGGCCATATCGTCCATCGATTTGATCGCGCAACTGTCGAACTTGGCGCGCGATACGTCGGTGCGGGCGGGAATCGACCCTTTGGCCAGATTGAAGGTTTCCTGGAATTCCGGACTCATGATGGCGCTGGCCAGTGTCAACTGTGCCTTTTGCACTTCCGGATTCTTGGCCTTGAACATGGCGATCGAATCGATGTTGTAGGTGAACGACTTGGCGCTGCCCGGCGCCGCTACGCACAGATAATCCTTGCCCGCGGTTTTGCCGGCGTTGGTGAATTCGCCCTTGGCCCAGTCGCCCATGAATTGCATGCCGGCCTTGCCGTTGATGACCATCGCGGTCGCCAGATTCCAGTCGCGGCCCGGCGCATCCTTGTCGATATAGGTTTTGATTCTGGCCAGGGTATCGAAGACCTTGATCATGGTCGGTCCGGTCAGCGAGGCCTGATCCAGCTTCACCAGCGATTTGTTATAGAAATCCGCGCCGCCCACGCCCAGCACCACCGATTCGAACACCGTGGTGTCCTGCCATGGCTGGCCGCCGTGCGCGACGGCGATGAAACCGGCTTTCTTGATTTTATCGGCGGCGACGAAAAACTCATCCCACGTGGTCGGCACGGTGGCGCCGGATTTCTTCAGCACATCGGGGTTAACCCATAGCCAGTTGACGCGATGCACGTTGACCGGTGCGGCCACGTAATGGCCCTGGTATTTCATGATGTCGGAGACGACTTTCGGCAGCAGCGCGTTCCAGTTGCCGGCAGTGGCCGCGGCGTCGATATTGGCCAGCACGCCTTCCTGCCCCCATTCCTGGATGGCCGGCCCCTTGATCTGCGCGGCGGTCGGCGGATTGCCGGAGATCACGCGCGCCTTCAATGCGGTCACGGCGGCTTCGCCGCCGCCGCCGGCCACCGCGAAGTCTTTCCACACGATGCCCTTGGCTTCCATCATTTTTTTTAGTTCGGCTGCGGATTTCGCTTCGCTGCCGGAGGTCCAGAAGTGGAGCACTTCGATTTCCACCGCATGGGCGGTCACGGCTGCGGTCAGTAACGTGGCGGCGACCAGACTCGTCATCGTGGTTTTGGTCAGGTGTTTCAATGTCATTTTTGTCTCCTGTATCAAAAAGGGGCAACGGTCGAGGGCCGTTGTGCTGGCGGCGGCGCGGCGGACCGCCTGAGGATGGTTGGCAGCCCGATCGTCGTTTGTCGTTGTAATGTCTTCCGCGCTTTTGCCGCTTCGATCATTATGCGTATGCCGCCCCTACAATGGCTTTACTGAAACTACATGGAATCTTGTAATCGGCGGCTTAATCCGCCGAAGATGTGGCGGATCGCTTGTAATTGTAGTAATGCTACATTAATATTGCAATACAAGTTTTTATTTTATTACAGAAAATATGCGGAGTTTGTTTTCATCCGAATGCAATTCCGCAGTCCGCCAAACCGGAATCAGGGGCCCGCCGAGCGAGCCATGGTTGTTATGTTGCACAATACAAGCCTTGAGATGTTTGATTGTTAACGGTTAATGTGTATTTTTACTGAAAGTTCAGCGACATGTCTTCATCTCCAATCGTCAATCGTGGGCCGATAACGGCCGAGGCCTATATGGACGGCCCGCGCCTGCTGGCCGATGTCGGCGGCACCAATGCCCGCTTTGCGCTGGAGCGCGCGCCTGGCCGGATCGACACCATACAGACGCTGCGCTGCGCCGATTACGCCGAGTTCGCCACCGCGGTCGAAGCTTATCTGGGCAATGTCAACGAGGCCGGCATCAAGCACGCGGCGATCGCGATGGCCAATCCGGTGCAGGGCGACGAAATCAAGATGACCAATCACGATTGGGCGTTTTCGATCGACGCCACGCGGCGCCGGCTCAATCTCGACACCTTGCTGATCGTCAACGATTTCACTGCCTTGTCGATGGCGCTGCCGCATCTGGAGCAATCCAATTGCGTGCAGGTCGGCGGCGGCAGGCCGCAGGCGGGCGCGGTGATCGGGCTGGTCGGCGCCGGCACCGGACTCGGCGTCGGGGGCCTCATTCCCAGCGAGAACCGCTGGATCGCGCTGGGCAGCGAAGGCGGCCACATCACGTTTTCGCCATCCGATGAACGCGAAGCGGCGATTCTGTCGTATTGCTGGCGCACCTACTCGCATGTGTCGGCCGAACGGCTGGTGTCCGGGCCGGGAATCGAAACCATTTATCGGGCGCTGGTCGATATCGGCCAACCGGCCGGCGTCGCGGCCGCGCTGGAAACCCCGCAAATCGTCGAGCGCGCGCTGAACCACGGCGATGCGCTGTGCCTGGAAACGCTGGATTGTTTTTGCGGCATGCTGGGCACGGTGGCGTCGAACGTGGCGGTCACGCTGGGCACGCTGGGCGGCATTTATCTGGGCGGCGGCGTGGTGCCGCATCTGGGCGATTATTTCGCGCGCTCGTCGTTTCGCCGGCGCTTTGAAAGCAAGGGCCGTTTCGAAGCCTATATGCAAAGGATTCCGACGTATGTCATTACCGCGCCTTATCCAGCCTTCGTCGGCGTCGCGGCGATTTTGTCCGAGCATCTGGGCGGCGGCAATGCGATTCCTTTCCTGGAACGGATACGCAAGGCGCGCGCGCAGTTTTCGCCGGCCGAATTGAAAGTGGCGACCTTCATCCTGGCGCATCCGCGCGCATTGATGAGCGAACCGATTTCCGAAATCGCGCGGCGCGCCGAAGTCAGCCAGCCGACCGTGATCCGCTTCTGCCGCACCATGGGTTGCCAGGGGCTGGCCGATTTCAAACTCAAGCTGGCGTCCGGCGTGACCGGCACCGTGCCGGTGGCGCACAGCCAGGTGCACGTCGGCGATTCGCCGCTGGATGTCGGCGTCAAGGTGGTCGACAACACCATCGCCGCGATGATGGAAGTGCGCGACAATCTGAATCCGGATGTGTTGTCGAAGGTGATCGAGATACTGAGCCAGGCCGCGCGCATCGAATTCTACGGCTTCGGCAGCTGCGGTCTGGTGGCCGAAGATGCGCAGCAGAAATTTTTCCGCCTGGGCATTCCGTCGGCCGCGTCCGCCGATCCGCAATTGCAGGAAGTGTCGGCGGCGCTGCTGAAGAAGGGCGATGTGGCGGTGGTCATTTCCAACTCGGGCCGTTTGCGCCACCTGGCTACCGCGGTCGATGCCGCGGCCAATTCTGGCGCCACCATCATTGCGCTGGCGCCCAGCAATTCCCCGCTGTCGCGGCGCGCCGACTTCACGCTGGCGGTGGAGCACGACGAAGGCAGCATGATGCACATTCCGATGGTGTCGCGCATCCTGCTGCTGTTGCTGGTCGATGTGCTGGCGGTCGGCGTTTCGCTGAATCGGTCCAGCCCGTTTGCCGAACTGCAGCGTCAGGCGCGGCGCGGCATACTGACGCATATTGCGCCGGGCCGGCCGGGGGAGGCGATCTCCGCCAAGTCGGATGCGGACGTTGCCGATAATGGCGGCGGCGATGACAACGGACTTTCCGGATCCGCATCGAATATGATTTCGCATATTAAATAGGGCCGCGGGCGCTGGTGTCCACGGAGGATGCCGGCACCGGCTCCCGAAAAAAACGCCCGCTCGGGGAGGAAGCGGGCGAAGGAGGGATTCGGGCAGATGATCATTGCAGCGGCGGCGGACCTGCCGCGCGGCTGCAAATGGGCAGAGTCTCTTCAGAACAGGTGGCTGACGCCTGCATAGAACGCGTTCTGATTTTGGCCTTTGATGCCGCCGCCGCCGTACTCCACCGCGAAGTCGGAATTGCCGTTGTTGCGCACGGTGCCCGTATCCACATACAGCAGGGTGCGTTTGGACAGGTAGTAATTGGCGCCTATCATGTACAGGCTCGCCCCGCCGACATTCTGGTTGACTTGCGTATGATAGGCCGCGGCCAGCAGCTGCAATTCTGGAGAGACCAAATAGTTGGCGCCCACCCAGTACATATTGGCGCGACTCGGCGCGCCCGCCAGAGCATCCGGCGCGCGCAGGTTTTCATAGCCGGCAAACAGTTTCAGTTTGTCTATCGTCAATGTGCCGCCGACGATCAGCTCTTTCGAATTGTTGTACAGCGTGCTGTAGCCGCCGTTCGTATCGCGCTGCAAATCATAAATCGCGCGCAATTCGTAAACCGGCTGCACATACGCCAGCGAAACGCCGTCGCGGCTGCCGTTAGTGAACGAACCGGCCTGTTCGCCGAAGCCGTGCATGCCGGTCGCGGTGAAGCCGCCGAAGCTCGGCGTTTCGTAGCTGACCATATTATTGGTTTGCGGCCAGTTGCGCTCCTTGACCAGCGTCGCGGTGCTCATCGCCTGCTGTCCGGTCGGGTCCAGCGACCAGATCGGATCGCTTTGTATCGCCAGGTCTTTGCCCATCTTCAAGGTGCCGGCGGAGCCGCTCAGACCGACGTACGAACGACGCGTCCACAGACCGGTGCCGCCGTTGACGATGCCGGTGCTGGCGTCGAAACCGGTTTCCAGATCGAATAGAGCCTTCAGTCCGCCGCCGAGATCTTCGGTGCCCTTGATGCCGAACATGCTGGTGCCCCATTCATTGCCGTCCACGCTCCATTTGCTGCCGCGGTTGGTCTGGCCGGCTGGGGGCGCCTGATTGCTTTGGTAATTGATGCCGGCGTCGATGCGGCCGTAGATGGTGATGCTGCTCTGGGCCTGCGCCGGGGCGGCAAAGGCGCCTGCGATAAGAAGGGCGGCGCCGGCCACGCTCGCGGGCCTGACCGAACGGGCAATCCTTGAAGGTTTTTTGTTCATGTTGTTCTCCTGAGTTGAAATGTGGTGCTGCCACTACGTCGAGTTGTTTGGCTCGAAATACTGTTTTCACGTAGGTTGTTGGTCGCTTCGTCCCCCGTGCTGATCGTGCAGACTGCAAGTGATTTTAGTACAAGTAATCTCGTTTGTTTATGTAGTTTTACTATTTTTGAGATCTTAGTTTTACAGATTACAACAATTTAATCCAGCTTTTTTTGCTTGAATGGCTTAATTTTTCAACTTCTACTAGGGACGTTGAATATTTTCAGGCGATGCGACACGCTGTAACATGTATTTTTGTTACAGGTAATTTAGGTACAGGAAGAGGGCCGCAGCGGGAAAAAACAGGGCCGGGGAGCAATTCAGGCCGGCGGCGTGAACCCGGCGCGCGCCTTCGATACTGCGGCGCGTGCGTGGCAATTCTCGACATGGTCGTTGACCAGTCCCACCGATTGCATGAATGCATACATCGTGGTCGGACCGACAAAGCTCCAGCCGCGTTTCTTCAGGGCTTTGGACAAGGCGATCGATTGCGGCGACGTCGTCATGGTTTGCAGGGTGGCCGGCGTGATCGACGCCGGGCGGTCGGCGTGTTCCGGCTCGAATTGCCAGATGAACGCCGCCAGGCTGCCGAATTCTTCGCGCAATTCGATCGCGCGCGCGGCGTTATTGATGGTGGAAACGATTTTGCCGCGGTGGCGCACGATGCCTGCATCGCCCAGCAGCCGGGCGATATCGTCGTCGTCGAATCGGGCGACCTTGACGACGTCGAAATTCAGGAACGCGCGGCGAAACGCCTCGCGTTTGTTCAGAATGGTCAGCCAGCTGAGACCCGCCTGAAACCCTTCCAGACAGATTTTTTCAAACAGGGCGCGGTCGTCGGCGACCGGAAAGCCCCATTCGGTGTCGTGATAGTGGGTGTACCGCGGGGTAGCCGCGCACCAGGCGCAGCGTCTGACGGCGGGATCCTGGATAGCGGCATTCATGCGGGAGGCCTGATGGCGACGGATAGGGTACTGCGCTGCTCAGCTCAGCGCCGAATATGCGGTCGGGCTCAAAAACGAATTTTCGATGCGTTCCACGATAATTGCTTCGGCTTCGCTGGCGGCGCGTTTGGCGAGCCATTCCGGATCGGCGGCGAAGGCATTCCATTTCTGTTCGCGCTCGGCCAGACTGTTCCATTTCAGCATATAGGTCAGCGCCTGATTGCTGGAGCCGGCCAGCGTGGTCCAGAAGCCGACCTGTTCGATGCCGTATTTTTTCCACATATCCAGCGTGACGGTTTCAAAGCGTTTGTTCAGCGCTGGCAGACGGCCTGGCGCGCAGTGGTAAATGCGTAGTTCGTAGATCATGTTTTCTTTCGATAAAATTGCATCGTTGCGGAAAGCACATTATGAGGGAATGCGCGGAAATGCGCCTCGCACGCAAAAACAGCGAGGCCTCCCGGACCGTAAGCACTAATTCAGCGCACGCTCGATCAGATAGCCCAGCGGCGCATCCCGCGTCAGCGTGCCGAACGCCATCCCATGTGCACCGGCCAGCCGCGAACGGCAAAACGCATCGGACACCTGTGCGTCGCCGGCCTTGATCAGCAGGGCGGCCTGCAAAGCCAGCGCCATGCGCTCGACGATGTAACGCGAGCGCATTTCGATGGCGGCGGTGTCCGCCAGCGCGGCGACGATTTCTTTCAGCGCGGCGTCGAGCGCCGGCTGATGGCCTTGCACATCCCTGAATTCGGCGAAGAAAGCATCCCGGCTCAGCGGTTCGCGCGCCAGGCAGCGCAGCACGTCCAGGCACTGGATATTGCCGCTGCCTTCCCAGATCGAATTCAGCGGCGCCTGCCGATACAGGCGCGGCAGCGTCGAATCTTCAACGTAACCGGCGCCGCCCAGGCATTCCTGCGCTTCGTTGACGAACGGCGCGCAGCGTTTGCAGATCCAGTATTTGCCGATGGCGGTGGCCAGCCGGGCGAACGCCGCTTCGCCGGGATCGCGCTGCGATGCATCGATCGCGCGCGCCAGCCGCAACGACAAGGCCATCGCCGCTTCCGATTCCAGCGCCAGATCGGCCAGCACGTTTTGCATCAGCGGCTGTTGCACCAGCGGCTTGCCGAAGGCTGCGCGCCCGCGCGCATGATGGATCGCTTGCGCCAGCGCCTGGCGCATCAGCGCGGCCGAGCCCAGCGCGCAGTCCTGCCGCGTCAGCGCCACCATTTCCAGAATGGTGTTGATGCCGCGGCCGTCTTCGCCCAGCATCCATCCCAGCGCGCCCTGCAATTCGACTTCGGAGCTGGCGTTGCTATGATCGCCGAGCTTTTCTTTCAGGCGCTGGATGCGGATCGCGTTGAGCGCGCCGTCCGGCGCGAATTTGGGTGTCAGGAAGCAGGAGATGCCGGCATCGGTGCGCCCCAGCACCAGAAAGGCGTCGCACATCGGCGCCGACATGAACCATTTGTGACCGGTCAATTCGTAGAGTTGGTCCGGGCCGGCGGCGCCGACCGGATAAGCCCGCGTGGTATTGGCGCGCACGTCCGAGCCGCCCTGTTTCTCGGTCATGCCCATGCCGATGGTATTGCCCTGTTTTTGCCAGGCCGGAATCGCACTGCCGTCATAGCTGCCGGAAGTGACGCGCGGCAGCCAGCTTTGCGCCAGCGTCGGCGACAGCCGCAGCGACGCCACGGACGCATAGGTCATGGTCAGCGGACAGCAACTGCCTTGTTCGGCCTGATAGTGCAAATAAAACAGCGCCGCGCGCGCCACGTTGGCGCCGATGCGGTCGGGATGGCGCCAATTGAAATTGGAGACGCCGTGCTGCGTGCCGAGCGTCATCAAGCGGTGATAGGCGGGATGGAATTCGACTTCGTCGATGCGATGGCCGTAGCGGTCGAACGGTTTGAATTTGGGTTTGTTTTCATTGGCCAGCACGCCCAGCGCCATCATTTCGCCGCCGGCGATGCGGCCGAACGCGGCGACTTCCGGCGCGGCCCAGGCGCCGCCTTCGCGCGCCAGCGCCTGCCGCAGCGGCAGATCGCTGGCGAATAAATCATAAGGCGCCAGCGGCGTCGGCTGGTTGGTGACGGCATGCGTCGCAAAATCGCTGCTGCGCGGGTGATCGGGAAGCGTTGCCATAAACGGTCTCCTGAAGGTCTCCGGGGGGGCTGGCCTAACGTATCATAATTCTCCGCAATGAAGGGTTGCGCCGGTTTCTGGATTAAACTGCTGAGCTTGCACCGTCCGCCGCCGTCGGCGCTATCGATCAACCCTATTCAGCGCCCCCCTTCGTGACTCCCTTCGTGACCCTCTCCGCACCCGATCAAACCCACACTTTTCTGACGCCGCAAGTCTCTCTGCCGGCGGCGACCGATCTTGCCGCACGCCATTTGCGCGACGTGCTGGCGCTGGCGATCGAATACACGCCGGCGCAATCGGCCGTGGTGGTGTACGACAACGGTTGCGCGCTGGCGGCGGTGCTGACCGCGGCCTATCGCCGTTGTCTGCCCGACGCGGTGTTCATCGATTTCGATGCGGTCGCGCCGGACGCGGTGCTGGCGGCGTTGGCGCCGTTGCAGGCGGACGATCTGGTGGTGCTGGTCCAATCCACCAATTTCCGGCTGGGAGCCTATCGCCTGCGCGTCGAATTGTTCAAGCGCGGTCTGAAAGTGATCGAGCATCCGCATCTGTCGCGCATGCCCGGCGTCGAGCCCTTGTATTACCTCGACGCGCTGGCTTACGATCCGGCCTATTTCCGCGGCGTCGGCCATGCGTTGAAGGCGTCCATCGATGGCGCGCGCGGCGCCGTGGTCGACAGCGGCGGCGAGCTATTGGTGTTCGGCTCGCGGTTCGAAGCGGCCAAGCTCAATATCGGCGATTACAGCGGCATGCCAAACGTCGGCGGCCAGTTTCCGATCGGCGAAGTGTTTACCGAGGCGCTGGATCTGGAGGCGGTCAACGGCCGGGTGCGCATCGGCGTGTTCGGCGACGCGACGTTTCGCGTCAACCGTCCGGCGCGGCCGATCACGCTGGTGGTGGCGCGCGGCAGGGTAGTCGACGCCATCGATTCGACACCGGACTTCGATGGCGTGCTGGACAGGATCCGCGCCGATGAAGGCGAGGTCTGGCTGCGCGAATTGGGTTTCGGCATGAACCGTGCATTGACGCGGGACCGCACGGTCAGCGATATCGGGACTTATGAACGCATGTGCGGCATCCATCTGTCGCTAGGCGCCAAGCACGGCGTCTACGGCAAGCCGAACATCCGGCGCTCCCAGGCCCGGTATCACATCGATGTATTTGCGGTGACGGAATCGGTGCGGCTGGACGATGTCGAGGTATATCGCGACGGCGCCTGGACGATAGCCGCCGGCTGCTGAAATTCCGGCCCTCCGCGGCTGAAAAAATAGAAAAAATCGCGCAGCGCCCATCATTTGGCCAAGGCTGACCGGGATGTCCGGCGGCGTCCTTACGTTGTCTTTACTCGTTGTTTGCTTGCCTTGCAGAAATATTTGAGTTATAAATCCATTCCAATCAAACGCAAATCCCCTATACCTCTGAAAAGATGTGATTTAGAGCGTGTTTACACGCCCTAGGTCGGGTTAAGCAAAATTCGCACAAATTCTCCGTTTCACACACAAACCAGGGGATCCCCCTATATCCGTTCGTTCACGGATTCAGTAACCGGCTTGTGTTTTGCATAAATGCAGTCGTAAAAATAATAGTTCGAGAAAATCGTGGAAAAAATATTGCGCAAGCAGGGTAACCAACAGTCGTGCGACCCACGACGCCATGGCGGGAGGCGGATTGCAGATATCCCTGACGAGGCCGGCCGCACCGGCTCAAACGAGCGGAATCGACCAAACCGATACCACCGTGCTCAAGCGGACTAAGCAATGGCAGCAGCACCAGCTCGACTTACTCGCGGCAGATGTGCCGCCCGGCGCCGCCCGGCAGCAGGAAAACCTGCGCCTGGCCTCAGTGGCGATCGAGCAAGGCCTTCAGGCGGTGGTGATTACCGATGCCGAGCGACGCATCCTTCGCGTCAATCCTGCTTTCACGCGGACCACGGGCTATGCGCCCGAGGAAGTGATCGGACAACCGCTGCGGATCCTGCAATCGGGGCGGCACGACGCGGCCTTTTATCGCGCCATGCGGAAAAGCATCCGGGAAACCGGCCATTGGCAAGGGGAGATATGGGACCGGAAAAAAACGGGGGAGGCTTATCCGACATGGTTATCCGTTTCCGCCGTACGCGATGGGCAGGGGGAAATTGCCCACTACGTCAGCAGCTCGTTTGATCTCAGCCGGCAAAAAGCCGATGCGGCCCGTATCGAGCGGCTCGCCTTTTACGATCCCCTGACCGCGCTGCCCAACCGGACGCTGTTGCGCGACCGCCTGAAACAGGCGCTGGCCGATGCTCAGCGCGATGAGCGGCGGTTGGGAATCCTGTTCATGAATCTCGATGAATTCAAAGCGATCAACGATGCGCTTGGCCAGGGTGTCGGCGATCAAGCGCTGATCGAAGTCGCGCGGCGCTTTCAGATTGTGTTGCAGGGCGAAGAGATGCTGGCGCGCGTGGGGGGCGACGAGTTCGTCATCAGCGGGGCGGCCGATGCGGCGGCGGCAATCCACATCGCCGAGCGCTTGCATCGGGCGCTGGCCGAGCCGATTGCGGCAAACGGCCACATTTTTTCCATCGGAGTGAGTATCGGCATCGCCCTCTATCCCGAGGACGGCGTTACGGTCGAGGACCTGCTCAGGCGCGCCGACATCGCCATGTATCGCGCCAAGGCCTCAGGCTGCGGTCATCTGCTCTACCAATCGCAAATGAGCGAGGGGCTGGCCGAGCGGATGCAGATAGCCAAGAATTTAAGCCGCGCGCTGAACGCCGGCGAACTGGAACTGTATTATCAACCGAAGATTAATCTCGCGACCGGCTCCCTCAGCGGCGCCGAGGCGCTGTTGCGCTGGAACGATCCCGAGCGGGGCTGGGTAAGTCCGGCGGAGTTCATCCCGGTCGCGGAGGCGCGCGGCATGATGGGGGCGCTCGGCAAGTGGGTGCTGCGGGACGCTTGCCGCCAGATGGCGGTGTGGCAGAGGGCGGGCTTACGTTTTCCGGGGCGGCTCGCCGTCAATCTCGCCGCCCAACAGCTGGAAGAGGCCGACATTGCCGACAGCGTGCAGGCCATTGTGCGTGCGGCCGGCCTGACGCCGGCCTGTCTCGAGCTGGAACTCACCGAAAGCGGCCTGATGGAGAATGTGGAGCGGGCGATCGCCATCATGCAGACCCTGAAAGCAGCCGGATTCACGCTGTCGATCGACGATTTCGGCACCGGTTACTCGTCGTTGGCCTATCTCAAGCGTTTGCCGGCGGATACGCTGAAAATCGATATCGCGTTTGTGCGCGACATGCTCAAAGGGCGTCACGATTACATCATTGTCACCACCATTATCAGAATGGCGCGTAATCTGGGCCTCAAGGTCGTTGCCGAAGGCGTGGAAGACGCGGCGCAGGCAAAAGCCTTGCTGGAACTAGGTTGCGATGAGGCGCAGGGATATTACTTCGGCCATCCCGAGCCGGCCGTCGCGTTTGCCCAACACTGGCTCTGAAACCGAGCGATCGGAAAGGATAAATCGATGAGTAAAAGGCGCATAAGTACGGTGGATATCGTGATCGGCGAACCGTTGCCATGGGATATCTATGACGGCTCCCACAATTTATTGCTGCGCCGGAATTTCATCGTTCGAGACGAACGGCAAATCGAAGAACTGGTCCAGCGCGGATTATTCGTTGAAATCGCCGGTCCCGGCTCGGAGCACTTGGCCGCGAAGAAAATCGTCGAGGCGCCATCGGCGTTGCGGCTGATCAATCAGGCGAACAAGGGACTCGGACGCCTTCTGTACAACATCAGCAATGAAACCGGCTTCGTCGAAAAAGTCATGGCGATTGTGTCGCTGATCAAGGAAGCGATCGGAATCAATGAAGACATCGCCCTGGCGAGCATCATGCTCAATCGCGCGGCAAGCACCTATCCGGTACGCCATGGCATCGACACCGCTATCCTTTCCCTGCTGATTGCGCGCAGCCTGAACATGGCGGACCAGGAAATCGATATCCTTTTGGCCGCCGCCGTCACGATGAACGTCGGCATGTTGCGCGATCAGGAGCGCCTGCAGGGCAAGGCGGATGGGCTGACGGATGAGGACAAGGACATCATCAAGAGTCATCCGCAAGTCGGCATGCGTCTGTTGAAGCAGGCCGGCGTCACCAACATAGACTGGCTGGTGCATGTGTTGATGCATCATGAAAATGAAGACGGCAGCGGCTATCCGCTCGGCAAAGCCGATGCCAAGATTCCATTGGGCACCAAAATCCTTTCGATCGCGGATAGTTACTGCGCGCAAGTGACGCCCCGGACTTACCGCAAGGCCCTGTTGCCCAATGCCGTATTGCGCGGAATTCTTCTCGGCGGGCAAGTCAATATCGATCGCGCCTTTGCCGGCTCCATCATGCATGTGCTGAGCGCTTATCCGCCCGGCGCGTTTGTAAAGCTGGAAAACGGTGAAACCGCTGTCGTGACCAGCAAAGGAGAAACCACCACGACGCCCGTGGTACATTCATTGATTGGACCGCGCAATACGCCGCTGGCGTTTCCAATCCGGCGGGATACCTCGCACGTAGCCTATGCCGTGAAAGACCTCGTCGATGAAACACAGGCCGCGATCCACGTCAGCATGCAAAATCTATGGGGATCGGAAGCCAGTCTGTAGCACAGGTATTTCAATGATGCAGCATTCCTCCCGCCAGCCGCTTATTTCGCTGCCGCTCGGCTAAACACCCTCCCGGTTCGAATACGCTTGACACCACGGCGAGCTGAGGTCTATATTTCTATGCAATCGTTTGCATAAAATAGGGCTTCCAGGCTAAGAGCGTGATATGACATCGAATAAATTCATCGACAATGAGGCAATGATTACCGAGGTGGTCAAGGAGGCGATGAGCCGTACCGGCAACCCACGGTTAAAGGAAATCATGGCGCTGCTGGTCGAGCATGCTCATGCTTTCGTGCGCGAAGCCAATCTGACGGATGAAGAGTTCGACGCCGGCGTGCGTTTCATCCAGGGCATAGGTCAAGTCACCACCGATACGCATAATGAAGTGGTGCTGGCCTCCGATGCGCTGGGTATTTCGACCTTGATCGCCTATCGCAATCATCCGCAGGACAAGGGGCAAAGCGCGAGCGCGCTGCTAGGGCCTTTCTGGCGGCTGCACGCGCCGGATTGCGAAAACGGCGACAACATCGCGCGTTCCAATACGCCCGGCGTAGCAATGTATGTCGACGGGGTGGTGCGCGATACCGGCGGCAGACCCATCCCCGGCGCATGTGTTGATGTCTGGCAAGCCTCGCCGGTCGGACTCTACGAAAGCCAGGATCCGGAACAGGAGTCCATGAATCTGCGCGGCAAGTTCCGCACTGATAGCCAGGGGCGGTATCGTTTCCGCACGGTGCGGCCGGCCGGCTATCCGGTGCCGGTTCACGGCCCGGTCGGGCAATTGCTGAAGGCGCAGAACCGGCATCCTTTCCGTCCCGCGCATATCCATTTCATGGTGTCCGCGCCGGCTTGCAAAACGCTGGTCACGCAGGTATTCGCCGACGATTCCGAGCATCTTGCGTCCGACGTGGTGTTCGGCGTCACGCGTGCGTTGATCGGACATTTCGAGCGTCACGAATCGCGGTCGCCGGCGCACCCGGACGCACCGATCCCGTTCTTTACGCTGCAGCACGACTTCGTCCTGGAACAGGGTGTATCGAGCTTCCCCGAGCCGCCGATCAAATGACGTTTTAAATGATGTTTTAACCGATGTTTTAAAGGATACGCATGTCTTCTCCCACTCAGCCTCCGCTCGGCGGACAACTTGCCGTGATCGTCGGCGGCACCGGCGGAATCGGCCGCGTTACCGCGCGCCGCCTTGCCGCGGCGGGCGCGCAAATCGTGGTGCTGTACCGATCGGACAAGGGCGCCGCGGACAAGCTGGCCGCCGCTTTGCCCGGCGAGGGTCATGGCGCTGTGTATGCGTCCATCGAAGACAGCAGCACGCTGGCCCAGGCCGCGGCGGAAATCGAAGCCAGGTGGGGACGCGCGGACATTCTGGTCAACACCGCCGGATTCACGAAACCCATTCCCCACCGCGATCTCGACGCGCTGGACGATGCCTTGATCGACCGCATGTTTGCCGTCAATTGGCGTGGCCAGTTCGCGGCCATCCGCGCCTTTACGCCGTTGCTGCGTGCATCCGGCAACGGTCTCGTGGTCAACATTTCCTCCATCGCCGGTGCGACCGGCATCGGCAGCAATGTGGCCTATTGCGCGGTCAAGGCAGGGCTGGACATCATGGCGGTGTCGCTGGGACGCGCGCTGGCGCCCGAGGTTCGCGTACTCAATGTGGCGCCCGGCGTGGTCGACACGGCATTCGTGCCGGGCCGGGACCAGGCCTGGAACGACAAGCAGGCAGCAACGACGCCGCTCAAGCGGATAGGGACGCCGGAAGACATCGCCGCGGCCGTCGAAGCATGCGCCACCACGCTGAAGTTCGCGACCGGCACCACCATCCAGGTAGACGGCGGCCGGCGCCTCGGCATCGCATAGGAGACGGCATGCAAGAGAAGGTCATCATCACCTGCGCCGTGACGGGCAACATCACGCGGCCCGAGCAACATCCGGCGTTGCCCATCACGCCGCGGCAGATCGCCGACGCGGCGCTGGAGGCCGCGCAAGCGGGAGCATCCGTCGCCCATATCCATGTGCGCGATCCCGAAACGGGCCGGCCATCGATGAACATCGCGTACTACCGCGAAGTGATGGATCGCATCCGCGAGAAAAATCCCGACATGGTGATTAATCTGACCACCGGTCCGGGCGGACGCTTTATCCCCAGCGACGACGATCCAAAGGTAGCCGCGCCCGGCAGCACGCTGACGATTCCGGAAAAGCGCGTGGAACACATCGTGGCCTTGCGTCCCGATATCTGCTCGCTCGATCTGAATACGATGAATTCGGGCGGCGAAGTGGTCATCAACACGCCGCGCAACGTCACGCGCATGGCAAAGCTGATCCGCGCGGCAGGCGTCAAACCCGAAATCGAACTGTTCGACTCCGGCGATATTCATCTTGCGCTGGATTTGATTCAGCAGGGCGTACTCGAGGGCCCCGGCTTGTTCAGTTTCGTACTCGGCGTTAAATACGGATTCTCGGCGACGCCGGAAACCATGCTGTACGCCCGCAATTTGCTTCCTCCGGGCGCCACGTGGACAGGTTTCGGCGTCGGACGGCATGAATTCGCCATGGTGGCCCAGGCCTATTTGTACGGCGGCCATGTACGGGTCGGGTTTGAAGACAATATTTACATTTCGAAAGGGGTGCTCGCGCAGAGCAATGCCGTTCTCGTGCGGCGGGCGCATGAAATCATCGAGTCCATAGGGGGCGAAATAGCATCCGCTGCGCAAGCGCGAACCATCCTCGGATTGGCATGAACCCCGCCGGGATCAAGGACCGCAGGTAACACATTCGACCAATTATTAAAGGAGTAGCAAGGCATGACTGCAATACGTGTTTTTGAAAAGGCTGCCGACCTCGAGTCTCTGTCATTGACTCTGGTGGACATGCCGCGGCCAAGTCCCGGTCCGCAACAGTGTGTGATCGAAGTGCATGGCGCCGGCGTCAATCCCAGCGATGTCAAGGCCGCATTGGGCGCGATGCCGCATGCGGTATGGCCGCGCACGCCGGGACGCGATTATGCGGGCGTGGTCGTCGATGGGCCTGAGCATTTGCTGGGCAAAGAAGTGTGGGGCAGCGGCGGCGAACTCGGCATCAGCCGCGACGGCACGCACGCGCAATATCTGCTGGTCGATACCGCCGGCGTCCGGGAAAAACCGAAATCGGTCGGCATGCTGGAAGCCGGCGCGGTGGGCGTGCCGTTCATTACGGCATACGAAGGCCTGCGCCGTGCGGGCTTGTCGAATAATGGCGATGTGGTACTGGTATTGGGCAGCAACGGCAAGGTCGGGCAAGCCGCGATACAACTGGCGGCGCGCGCGGGCGCGCAGGTGTTCGGCGTCGAACGGTCTGCCGGGGCATATCGCGGACATGCCTGCGGGCCGGTCGACATGATTCACGCCGGCGATCGCGATATTGCGGATCATGTCCGCGACAAGACCGGCGGACATGGCGCCGATATTGTTTTCAACACCGTCGGCAGTCCCTATTTCGAACAGGCCAATCGCGCGCTGGCCAAAGGCGGGCGGCAGATTTTCATCTCGACCATCGAACGCTCGGTCCCTTTCGATATCTTCGCGTTCTATCGCGGCCAGCACACCTATGTCGGCATCGATTCGCTGGCGCTCGACAGCGTCGGCGGCGCGCAGATCCTGGACCTCCTGGCGCCCGGTTTCGATGACGGCACGCTGCGGCCATTTCCGGTCGGCGAAAGCCACGTCTATTCGCTGGCAAATGCATTGGAAGCCTATCGCGCCGTATTGAGCGGCTCGCGCGAACGCATCGTGGTGCGGCCATGAATGTGACGCGATTCGCCGCCGCACCGCAATATTTTCCGCCACATCACGACGGCATGCGCTGCCTGCGTCTGCAAGGCCATGAGGCCGGGCCTTCCGACACGGTCTGGCTGGGGGTGTCGCAGATCCAGCCGGGCGGCGGCACGACGCTGGATGCCTCGGCTACCGAAAAACTGTATTTCGTACTGGAGGGAAGCGTCACCGTTGAAACCGAGGACGGCCGGGAGACCCTGGAGAAGTACGACTCCTGCCGTCTGGCGCCGGGCGAAAAGCGCGCGCTGAAAAATTTTACCGATCTGCCGGCAACCATTTTGCTGGCGATGCCTTATGCAGCAAGCCCATCAAAGATTTGACGTAAAAAAAATCTAGTCCACCAAATAGCGAACCGCGTCGAGTCCACGGAGAGGGACGGACGCTTTTTTCATTCCCTATAAAAGAGAAAGTTGGAGACAATAATGGATAACGTGATTGATGCAGACGCGGCCGGCCCGGCCGTCCCGGATGCGATACAAAAAAAGAAACCGTTCTATCGGGTGTTGTACGTACAGGTGCTGCTGGCCATCGCCATCGGCGTCGCCCTCGGTTATTTCAAGCCGTCGCTGGCCGTCGATATGAAACCGCTGGGAGACGGTTTCATTAAATTGATCAGAATGCTGATCGCGCCGGTGGTGTTCTGCACCGTCGTCTCCGGCATTGCCGGCATGAAGGACATGAGGAAAGTGGGCCGGGTGGGGGGCAAGGCCTTGCTTTACTTCGAGGTCGTCTCCACGGCCGCTCTGCTGATCGGCCTTGCGGTGGCGAATCTGGTGCGGCCGGGCGCCGGTTTCAATGTCGATCCCGCATCGCTCAACGCCAAGGCGGTGTTCGAATATGCCGGCAAGGCGAAGGAAATGACGGTCACCGATTTTCTGCTCAATATCGTTCCCAACACCATCGTGGATGCCTTTGCCAGAGGCGACATCCTGCAGATACTGCTGATATCCGTATTGTTCGGACTCGCGGTGTCGGCATTGGGAAATCGCTGCAAGCCGTTCATCGACCTCATCGATGCGGTATTGCGCGCGGTGTTCGGCGCGGTCAACATCGTGATGAAGTTCGCGCCTATAGGCGCATTCGGCGCGATGGCCTTCACCATAGGCAAGTTCGGCCTGGCGTCGCTGGTGCCGCTGGCCAAACTGGTAGCGACGTTTTATCTGACCTCGTTTTTATTCGTGTTCGTTGTCCTGGGCTTGATCGCGAAGGCCTGCGGCTTCAGCATTTTCAAATTCCTGAGTTACATCAAGGAAGAGATCCTGCTCGTGCTGGGCACCAGTTCTTCCGATACCGCGCTGCCGACACTGATGGAAAAAATGGAGCGGCTCGGCTGTTCGAAATCCCTGGTGGGCCTGGTGGTGCCGACCGGCTATACCTTCAACACCGATGGCAGCGCCATTTACATGACGATGGCGGCCTTATTCGTTGCGCAGGCCACCAACACCGATCTGACTTTCATGCAGCAGGCCGCGATCGTCGGCGTCGCGATGTTCACGTCCAAAGGCGCCAGCGGGGTGCAGGGCGCCTCGTTCATTGCGCTGGTCGGCACGCTGATGGTGGTGCCGACGATTCCGGTCGCCGGCATGGCGCTGATTCTCGGCGTGGATCGATTCATGAGCGAGGCGCGAGCGCTGGTCAATATGATCGGAACCGGTGTCGCCACCGTTGTCGTGGCCAACTGGGAAAAGGAATTGGACCCGGAAAAAATCAAGGTTCTGAGCTGACCGGCGCCATTGTGCTGGGGCAATTGGATTAAAATCGTCCATCCGGATATTTTATGAAACGAGTCCAGCTAGATGACCAAGCCGCCGACCCTGACCGATATTGCCAAAGCCGCTGGAGTGCATTCCTCTACGGTATCGCGGGTGATGAATCCCGAGACCAGGAAAATGGTCAGCAGCGATGTCGCCAAACGCATTCTTGCGGAGGCCGGACGTATCGGTTACCGGACGAACCTGGCGGCCTCCACGCTGCGTACGCGGCGCTCGAACGTGATCGGCGTCGTGCTGCCGGACATCACGAATGCCGTGTTTGCGCCGATTCTGATGGGGATCGAAGAAGGTTTGCGCAGGCACGGCTATCTCGCGATCGTGGTCAACGTCGGCAATGGCAGCGAGGATCAGAGCTTTGTGATCAACCGCTTGCTGGGGCAGCAGGTGGACGGCCTGATTTTCGCCACCGCCCGGCGGCACGATACCCAGATCGAACATTGCGTCAAACAGCGGGTGCCGGTCATCACCATCAACCGCAGCGAGGACTCCGGCACCGTTTCCGGCGTCGCCAGCGACGAATTTCTCGGCATGCGGCTGGCCGTCGAGCATCTGGTTTCCCTGAATCACACGCGCATTGCGCATATCGCCGGGCCGCAGCATATCTCGACCGGCTATTTGCGCCGGCTCGGGTTTGTCGACGCGATACGCGACATGAAGTTGGCGGCGCAAAAGTGCAAGGTCATTGAAAGCAGCGCCTATTCGCGGGAGTCCGGCAGGACGGCATTGCTGGAACTCCTGAAGCAGGCGCCGCAGACGACCGCGGTGGTCGCGGGAAACGATCTGGTGGCCTTGGGTTGTTATGACGCGCTCAAGGAAATGGGTCTGAGCTGCCCGGGCGACATCTCCATCGTGGGCCACAACGACATGCCGCTGATGGATATGGTGTGGCCGCCGCTGACGACCGTCCGCATACGCCATCACGATATGGGACTGGAAGCTTCCCGTCTTATTCTGCAGGTCATCGAGAATATTCATGCAACGGTGGTGGACATCCGGTTGAAACCGGAACTGATCGTGCGCGATTCGACTGCAGTGCCGCGTAATGCGAAATCGAAGTAAGTCCGAAGTAAGTCCGAAAAAAGTCCCTGCTTTTTCTCTTGATTGACATGGGCATCCGTCCTTATACGGGCGGCACCGGGTTGCAAACGGTTGCAAACGGTTGCAACCATTTAAAACATTATTAAATAATAAAAGGAGATAAAAATGAATCCGAAAGGTTTATTGCCGTACGCGCTCGCCTGCTGCGCCGTTTCAATGGGGCTGGCGGCCGCCATCCCCGCGATGGCGCAAGCCGACGTCCCGGTGCGGGAGTTGCATGTCATTGCCTTCGACGGCGGCTGGAATCTGCCGGTCTGGGCCGGGCAGAGCCAGGGATTTTTCCAACGGAACGGACTCAAGGTCGATCTGAAATTCACGCCCAACTCGGTATTTCTGGTTGACAGCCTGTTTGCAGGAAAATCCGATATCGCCTTGGCCAGTTTCGACAACGTGGTCGCCTATCAGGAGGGCCAGGGGGATGCGGCCGCCAACGGCAAGGCCGATCCCGATTTGTTCGCTTTCATGGGTGGAGACAATGGCTTTCTTACACTGACGGCGGCGCCGGCGATCCATACATTTTCGGATCTGCGGGGAAAAACCATGTCGGTCGACGCGATGGGCACCGGCTTTGCATTCGCGTTGCGCGAGATGATCGCCTTGAACGGGCTGGCGGAATCCGAGGTGCACATTGTGCGCGCCGGCGCCACGGCCAATCGTTATAAGGATTTGATGGCGGGCAAGAGCGATGCCACGTTATTGCGTACACCGTTTGAAATCCTCAGCGCCAGCAAAGGATTCAATTCCCTGGCGACCGGCAGCAAGACCTTCGGCGCTTACATGGGCACGGTAGGCGTGGCGCGCCGGTCCTGGGCGCAAGCGAACGACACAGCGTTGGTCGCATTCCTGCGAAGCTACAAAGCGGCGCTGGACTGGTCGTACGCACCGGAAAATCGCGCAGCGGCGGAAGCGCTGCTGATCGAGAACGTGCCGGGCATGACGCCCGATCTGGCCAAGCGCTCTTACGACACACTGCTTGCCAGGCAAGGCGGGCTGATACGGGATTTGCGCTTCGATATGGCCGGTGTCAAGAATGTCCTGGATTTGCGCAGCAAGTATGCACAGCCTGCCAAGACGCTTTCGGATCCGAATAAATACCTCGACGACCGCTATCTGAAACAGGCATTCGACGTAAAGAAATAGGAAGGTGCGCCGGTCGGAAACCGCCGCCGGCTGGCGCTTTTGCCATTTTTTTTATGTAATAACGCGAGATAAATTACGCCATGAAACTTAGCTGAAACTTAGGGATTCGAAAGGATATGTAAATATCGCCAAATCCGTGTTTCTATTTGTATTCTTGATCCAGATCAATTTTTACTCTATAGCACGAAACCCATACTTTAGTTGCAGAGCAGATGCCTTGCTCTATGCCGAACATCCGATGATCTGCACAAATGATTCCTTCATTCAGGATCATGGGTGTTTGAAAAACTATTTAAAAAATCTGGAGATGGAGACATTATGACAAAGAAGGCAATGGGGAGAGCGTGCGCGCTCATCCTAGGAGTAAGCAGCATCGGTTTTACCGGTTCTGTCAATGCTCAAACCAGTGATCAGATGAAGCAGCAGATCGATACCCTGCAGAAACAAATAGAAGCATTAAGATCGGATATCAATCGCGTCGTCGAGCAACAAAAAGCAGCGCCCGTGGCTACCGCTGCCCCTGCCGAACATCACGACTTTTTCGAACGCAAAGAGGGCGACGGCATGACCTTGCTCACCCGAGGCGGAGAAGTCACCCTGTACGGCAACCTCGATATGTCGCTGGACGACACCACCAAGGGCCTCAACGGCAAGGTAGCGGCGGACGGTTCCAAGCCGGTTGGCAACAATGGCTATATGGCGGCGATTTCAAGCAACAATTCCTATGTCGGCTTGCGCGGTTTTCAATCTCTGGGCAGCTTTCCGGCCAAATTCGTTTATCAATTCGAGACGCAGATCGACGTATCGGCAACATCCGGCACGGGCGACAGCAACAGCAATACCAGCAACAGCGTTAAAGGCGGTTTGACTTCTCGCAATACCTTTATCGGCTTGGCCAACGCCAATTACGGTGCAATAAAAATCGGCAAGACCGACGCGCCTTACAAGACGTCCACCGCGATGATGAATCCGTTCTCGGGGATGCTCGGCGATTATGCGTCCATCATGGGCAACTCGGGTGGCGACAACCGTGTTGAATTCGGAACTCGGTTGGATCATGCGATTTGGTACGAGTCGCCGACCTTCCACGGCGTCAGCTTCAATGCGCTGGTTTCGCCAGGACAAAACCGCGCCGACGATAACAGCAATATCGCCTCCGGCGAATCGGATTGCACCGGGGGCAATGTTCCCGGCAGCGGCGCCACGCCGGTCGCCTGTAACGACGGCTCGTTTGGAACCGCATTCAGCACCAGTCTCAGTTACAAAAGCGGCGGTCTTTTACTGACGACTGCTTATGAACTGCATAAAAACGTCAACCGCACCAGCGATCTCGGAACTTACGATCCCAATGACACAGCCAATGAGAGCGCCGCCAAGGTCGGTATCCAATACACGTTTTCATCGACCGGGACGACAATCAGCGGGATTTATGAAATGCTGAAACGCGATGTGCCGCAATACCTGGCATACCAAAACGAGCGCCAGCGCAACGGCACCTGGCTTGCCATCAGCCAAAGGCTGACGGGCCAGGACAGTGTCTATTTCGGCTGGGCCCACGCGGGTCAATCGCCTGGCGCCACCGACCAGCATAATACGGACGGCGGCATAGGCTCGGACACCGCCGCCAATATGTATGCGCTGGCCTGGAAGCATCAGGTAGACAAGCAATTCAGCATCTATGCCGATTACGCCTTGATGTTGAACGGCGCCAATGCCCACTATGATCTGGGCGCCGGCGGCCGGGGCGTCACGACGGATTGCCATGACGCGTCGAATCCCGACGCATCGGGCTTCGATCCGAACGGCAACGGACCGCATTGCTGGACAGGCGGCAGATTGCAGGGGGTGAGTGTGGGGATGAAGTATACATTCTAAGGGTCGCCCATGATGCGCGCCGACTTTGACCGCAGATTCATATCTGGGCGATAAGGCGGGGCGCTTCATCGGTTCATCGGACCCAATAAGGGAAAAACCCCGGAAACCCAAGCTTTGTGCGGGTTTCCGGGGTTTTTTTTAGACTGATTGGATCAGTCTGAGAAATATTCTTGGCGGAGACGGTGTCCGCCATTTACAACTATTATCCAGTATCAATTAATCTCATTAGACCCCCCATATGCCTTTATTTCATTGGCCTCCCGGCTTTTCATTGATTTGTTCAAATTCAATCCGTATCATCAAATTGCAAATTTAATGGCGGGTTCATTGGCGGGTTAAAGATAAGGCGGGGGATATGCCAAAGGTAGCAAAAGAATTGGGGGCGCTAGCGGTATCGCGCATTACGGTGCCAGGTATGCACCCGGTCGGCAAAGTCGCTGGCCTTAACTTACAAGTGAGCCAAACCGGCTCCAGATCCTGGATATTGCGCGCCATGGTCGGCGACCATCGGCGAGAGATCGGACTTGGTGCGTTTCCGGCCGTGTCGCTTCAGGAGGCCCGAGAAAGAGCTCAGGCCGAACGGGACAAGATCAAATCTGGCATCGATCCCGTATTCGAAAAGCGCGCCGCCGCCAGCCAACTCAAGGCAAATCAAGAATTAGAAGTTACCTTTACCGATGCGGCGCGGCGCTGCATCGCCGCTAAAGCCCCTGGCTGGAAGAATGCAAAGCATGGGGAGCAGTGGCGCGCAACGATCGAGGCCTACGCGCAGCCAATCATCGGCAATATGTTGGTACGCCACATTACGCGCGAACATGTCCTGAAAATCCTTGAGCCAATCTGGACAACCAAAACGGAAACCGCTTCCCGACTGCGCGGTCGCATTGAGGCTGTGCTGGATGGTCGCGCGTTAAAGGTTTCCGGGCCGGCGAGAACCCGGCCGCGTGGCGCGGTAACCTGGATCAATTGCTTTCGCGTCCGAACAAGACAAAGCGCGTCCGGAACCATCCGGCGCTGCCGCCCCGCGAGGTCGGCGACTTTATGCAAGATTTGCGCGGGATTGAAGCGAATGGCGCGCGCTGCCTTGAGTTCGCTATTCTGACAGCCGCACGATCCGGCGAGGCTCGTGGCGCCTGCTGGAGTGAGATCGACTTTCATGAAAAAGTCTGGAAAATACCTGGAGAACGCATGAAAGCTGGAAAAGAACATCGGGTGCCGCTATCAGACGCAGCGGTCAAGCTTTTGAAGGCCATGCCTCATATCGACGGCGTGGACATCATATTTGCGAGCCCACGTGGCAAGGTGCTTTCGGATATGACGCTGCTTATGCTGGTGCGGCGCCAAGGGATCAATGCAGTTCCGCATGGCTTCCGCTCGACGTTCCGCGACTGGGCCGGCGAATACACGAACTACCCGCGTGAGCTGGCCGAGGTGTCACTTGCGCACGTTAAAGGCGATGCGACGGAGGCGGCGTACTGGCGCGGCGATTCATTGGAAAAGCGTCGACGCCTGATGACGGACTGGGCTGATTTTATCTCCAAGCCGTTACCAAAGGGGTCTGTCATTCCCATGCAGCGGCAGGCTTAACCGATGAAAAAAAACTCAAAGACTCCTGTCGATATCAACAAACGCAACGCGGAATTTTGGAAGGAAAAATCTCGCCTTTTCGAAGAACGAGTCACCAAGCGTCCTCATGATTTGTCACATGTCGTAAAACAGACGACGAAACGAATCGAAGACGGCGCCATAAAAAAGGTAGAAAGCCTGGAATTTCAAATGGCCGAACTTGATGCGTTGCGGAATATTGATCAGTCCGCTAAGGCAAAAATGAAACGCCAGCGCGCCAAGGGACATCGAGAGATCGTCATACAGGCTATGCGCACAGAGCATCAGGATTATCAAACATTAGACGATTTCTTGGACTCAAAAGAAGACGGATCAATCCAGATTACAAAACCTGGCGCCAAAGACGGCGGGAAATATCAGATTAGTTGCGACGAATTGGAAAGCGACGCCAAGTTTTCAAAGTCCACAATTTATGAATGGTGGAACATAGCAAAGAAAACCGTTCTGAGTTAGCCGGCTAGATCAGATTCAGATTTTATATTCCTCATCAATGATTCGAATTAATAGCGAATCAGGCGAAGCGCGACGATTCGCGCAGCGTTGATGAGGACTTTATATGAAACAAGCTATCTGTACTGCCGGGTTAGATCCGAGCCTGCAGCATTTCGACGACCTTCCTGATTCTGCATATGTCGGCGTGCGCGTCGTCGCTGGGTTGCGTGGTCAGTCTGTTCCAACTGTTTGGCGTCACGTCAAATCTGGACTGCTTCCTAAACCGGAAAAAATCGGCGGCTCTGCCCGCTGGCGCGTCGGTGATTTACGCATTGCAGCGTAAGGAGCCGAACATGACCACCACAAACAACAAGGGCCGCAATGCCTGCCAGCCTGCGACCCAAACCACCTGTCCCGATTCTAACGGAACGTCCGCCGAAGCGCAACGCGCACGCTTGCTGGCCGCTTTAAAACGCGGTCCGATCGATACCGTCCACGCTTACCGCATCCTCGATATTTTGCATGTTCCCCGCCGGGTATTTGAATTGCGCGGCCAGGGTTATGTCATCACGACTTCTTGGATATCCCGCATCACCGAACAAGGTTTCCGGCATCGCGTCGGCCTCTATGAGTTGGAGGCGAAATAATGGATGTCAACTATTGCATGGCTTACATTCAGGCCGAGGAAACCGCACACGCGGTTTTGAGAAAAATCTCTGCCGGCATCGCTAATCCGCATGATCTATGGAACGTCTTGTGCGATCTCCTCACGACTATTGATCCTGAGAATAAGGATGCTTCGCTAGCGACCGCGATCGGGTACCACCGTGCCATTCAAAAGCGACTGGAGGCGATCGCATGTCGATCAGCGCTATGACCAGAGTCTGGGAATGTTTTCCTCGCGGCGGTTCTGAGATGCTTGTGGCGCTTGCGCTTGCTGATTGGTGCGATAACGATGGTGGAAGCTTGTACCCATCCATCGGTGCCGTCGCAAAGAAAGTTCGAGTATCAGAAAGCCAGGCCCGCCGAATCATGCACAGCTTTATTGACGATGGCCTTCTTGAGGTTATCGGCAACCACAACGGCGGCAACAAAGGTTCGTCAAGGCGGTATCGAATGAACTTGGCCAAACTGGCCTCGACCCCTCGCATGGATGCTACCCCTAGCGCCGATGCTACCCCTAGCACCGATGCGCGTGACGGCTCGCACCCATGCGCGTTACCCCTAGCACCCATGCTAGCCAAACCATCATTAACCATCAATGAACCATCAGGTATATCCAATCCCGTAAAAACTGCACCAAAAGCAAAACTCAAAAAGCCGAGAGCCAAAAGCATCGAAGAAACGCTACAAGCATTTTTTGATCGATGCAAAGCCGAAAACGTAAAAGCGATACCAGTTGATGATCCGATCTTTGAATATGCCAATACTGTCGGTTTGAGCGAAGTCATGCTCAGCGTATGCTGGTTCGTATTCAAAGGCCGGTTCCAGAGCGACAGCAAAAAGCAAAAGGACTGGCGCGCTCACTACCGCAATGCGGTCAAAAACAATTGGTTCAAATTGTGGTTCATCGGTAGCGATGGCACCAGCGGCTTTACCACGGCAGGCCAGCAAGCTCACCGTGAGATGAACGCTGGAGGAGCGGCATGAGTAATCAGCCTGACGTCATGACCCCTCCCTACTCGCTAGAAGCCGAGCAATCCGTACTTGGCAGCCTGATGATCGACAACGAGGCAGTGGACCGTATCGGCGTTTTGCAGGCTAAGCATTTTTATCGTGAAGACCATCGCGCAATTTTCACGGAAATCATTCAATGCGTTTCCAAAGGGCTGCCCGCCGACGTTGTTTCGATTTGGGATGGATTGCAGGCCCGTGGCGGCGCGTTCTTGGATGGCTTGCTGCCATACCTCAACTCAATCGCGCAAACGACGCCAAGCGCCGCAAATGTTGCACGTTACGCCGCGATAGTTTTAGATCGCGCATTGCTCCGGGGGTTGATCCAGGTCACTGGCATCGCCGGCGAGATGGCGCATCAGCCAAAAGGCAAATCGGCCGATGAAGTGCTGGACGCCGTGCAATCTTTGGTTTCTGGACTGGTAGAACGCCGGACCCGGTCGGAGCCTCGGATGATTGCCGACATCCTGCTCGACTTCGTTGAGGGCGCGACGAAGCGGTCTGAGGGATTGGATAGCGCCATGCCAACGGGCATTGAAGAGCTGGACCGGGTACTCAACGGAGGATTGCGGCCGGAGCAACTGATCATTATCGCCGGCCGTCCCTCTATGGGAAAAACCGCTGCCGCCGCGCACATTGGCTTAAACATTGCCGAAAACCGCAGCGCCCTTATGTTTTCGATGGAAATGTCCAGTTTGGAAATTGCCGGCCGAGCACTGGCAAATCGCGGTGCCATACCTCTGGCGAAGGTACTTGGGAAAATTCCTGAGTCAGACTCAAAAGCTTGGAGCCAAGTTACCCATGGTTGCGCACGCCTCCAGCCAATGTCATTTGCGATCGACGAGGCTCCGGCGCTAAGCCTTTTAAACATACGGCTAAAGGCCAAGGCATGGAAACGCCGGCACGGGCTGGATTTGATCATTGTCGATTACATCGGGCTCATGACCGGCGGCGATGGCGATAAGCGTTACGAGCAGATCGGATCGTATTCCCGTGGCTTGAAAGCATTGGCCAAAGAACTGGGCGTCGCGGTCATCGTCTTGGCGCAGCTCAACCGTAAATCGGAAGAACGGGTCGATCGCAAACCAATTCTATCTGATTTGCGCGATAGCGGAGAGATCGAGCAGGACGCTGACGTGGTTCTGATGATCCACCGGCCAGAAATGCATGACGTGACCAATACCGCGCTTCATGGCTTCGCTGAGCTGTTGGTACGGAAACAGAGAAACGGTCCGCTCGCTGATATCCCTATGCAATTCGATGGCGCCACGTGCCGGTTTTCCGAATGGGTCGGTCCGCTGCCAAGTACGGCACCGGTCAAAAGCTCACGGAGGGTCGGTTATGACTAACCGCCAGGCCAAGGCGGAGGCAGGCTCCGCCACATATCCGCGTGCTGTCGTCGTTCCGACTGCATCCGGTCACATAGCCCGCCAAAAGACCGCCAAAAATATGAGGAGTTTGTAATGGCTATTGATGTTTTGTTGACCGGCACCGTGGTGAGCGCGTGCGATGGCTCCGTGCAGAACGGAGAGCCGCGCTTGAAAGTGACGTTGGAAGCGCGCGACGCAAATGGCTGTCGCGTCAATGTGGTTTGTCCAAGCGGAAACGACCGGGTCGCCGGAGGATTGGGCATCCTAGAAATTGGACAGTCTGCGTGTGTTCGAGGTCACGCGGTAGTGCCGTTAAATCATAAGGGCAGCGACAAAATCCCTCGAATATATGTGAATGTCACAGATGTAATTGTTCTCAACTAACTGGAGTAAAACATGAATCAGAAAAATAACCGCTGGCAAATCAAAGACCTCAACGGCCGTGTGCTGGTCGATCACGTTTCCCATGCGATTGCACTGGAGATGCTGGCGATCCTGCAGCACCACGTCAAGCAAATAACCATGGCTCACTTTGAAGGGGAAGCGTCATGAGGGAAGCCGCAGTTTTTAAAGTGATCGACGTCGCCGGCAAGGTCTATGGCACGCAACTGACCTCGGGCCAAGCCAGCGCAATGATGGAGGTTTTGCTCAGTGCACGCCCAGGTGTAGCAATCCGGAGCGAACGCATTGACAGTCC
>JAQGLY010000060.1 GCA_028292625.1 Herbaspirillum sp.
CTTTTCCGCCAATGTGAAGAGCCAGGCGCAGCGTACCGCGGGCGAAGTGCTGTTGGCCGCGGAACCAGAGGATCTGATCAAATTCGGCCTGATCCCGGAGCTTGTGGGGCGTTTGCCGGTGGTTGCCACCCTGAACGAACTGAACGAAGCGGCACTGATCCAGATTTTGCTGGAACCGAAGAATGCCTTGATCAAGCAGTATTCCAAGTTGCTGCAAATGGAAGGCGCCGAACTGGAGATTCGCCCGGCAGGCCTGGATGCGATAGCGAAAAAGGCGCTGGCGCGCAAAACCGGCGCCCGCGGCTTGCGTTCCATTCTGGAACAGGCGTTGCTGGACGTCATGTATGAGTTGCCAAGCCAGCAAAATGTGGCGAAAGTGGTCGTCGACGAAGGCACGATCACAAACGGCGCCAAACCGTTGTTGATTTATCACGAACAGCCCAAGGTCTCCGGGGGCTGACGCGAAATCCGTTTTATAGCTGCTATTTCTGATATTCGGAATGTGAATGGGGAAAAACAGACGGGTGGCGAGCCGGATTCTATAAAAGCGTTACAATGATCCAGCGCAATCCGTTTATATTCATGGTTACCTTACTTGGCTTGCATCGATAAGCCGCCCCAGAGTTAAATCGCGGGTGGCTTTTTTCTTTAATCGAAAAGTTTTGAAAAGTTGTGCGGGAACGCCGAATTTTCTTGCAGCATGGGCTTGTGTTTCAGCCGTCCGCGCCAACATCATTAACAGATTTCTTTGATAAGGCTCACTATGACGACCACCACTTTACCTGACCCTACGCAACTGCCGCTATTGCCGTTACGGGACGTTGTCGTCTTTCCCCACATGGTAATTCCGCTGTTTGTCGGACGCCCCAAATCCATCAAAGCGCTGGAAGCCGCGATGGAACAGGGCAAAAGCATCATGCTGGCCGCGCAGAAAGCCGCCGCCAAGGACGAACCTTCGGCCGACGATATCTACGAGATAGGCTGCGTCGCGAATATCCTGCAGATGCTGAAACTGCCTGACGGCACCGTCAAGGTGCTGGTTGAAGGCGTGCAGCGCGCGCGCATACATCACATTAGCGAACTGGACACCCATTTCGTCGCCGATTTGACGCCTGTGGATTCCGAAGCCGGCGACGAGTCCGAAGTTGAAGCGATGCGCCGCACCATCGTTCAGCAATTCGATCAGTACGTGAAACTGAACAAAAAAATTCCTCCCGAAATCCTGACCTCGTTGGCGGGTATCGACGACGCCGGCCGCCTGGCCGACACCATCGCCGCGCATCTGCCGCTGAAGCTTGAGCAAAAGCAGGTCATCCTGGAGATTTTCGACGTCGCCAAGCGGCACGAACATTTGCTGGGGCAGCTTGAAGGCGAACTCGACATCCTGCAGGTCGAGAAGCGCATCCGCGGCCGCGTCAAGCGCCAGATGGAAAAATCGCAGCGCGAGTATTACCTGAACGAACAGGTCAAGGCCATCCAGAAAGAATTGGGCGAAGGTGAAGAAGGCGCCGATCTGGAAGAGCTGGAAAAGAAAATCGTCGCTGCCAAGATGCCGAAGGAAGCATCCGAAAAGGCGCAGAGCGAGTTGCGCAAACTCAAGCTGATGTCGCCGATGTCGGCCGAAGCGACGGTCGTGCGCAATTACATCGATACCTTGATCGGGCTGCCGTGGAAAAAGAAATCCAAGGTCAACAACGAACTGGGCAACGCCGAAAAAGTGCTGGAAGGCGATCACTATGGTCTGGACAAGGTCAAGGAACGCATTCTGGAATACCTCGCCGTGCAACAGCGCGTCGACAAACTGAAGGCGCCTATCCTGTGCTTCGTCGGCCCTCCGGGCGTCGGCAAGACCTCGCTGGGTCAATCGATCGCGCGCGCGACCAATCGTAAATTCGTGCGGATGGCGCTGGGCGGCGTGCGCGACGAAGCGGAGATCCGCGGCCATCGCCGTACCTACATCGGTTCGATGCCGGGCAAGATATTGCAAAGCCTGGCCAAGGTGGGCGTGCGCAATCCATTGTTCCTGCTCGACGAAATCGACAAGCTGGGCATGGATTTCCGCGGCGATCCTTCATCGGCGCTGCTGGAAGTGCTCGATCCCGAACAGAACCACACATTCTCGGATCACTACATCGAAGTCGATTTCGATTTGTCCGACGTGATGTTCGTGGCGACGTCGAACTCGTTCAATATTCCGCCAGCGCTGCTCGACCGGATGGAAGTCATTCGGCTGTCCGGCTATACCGAGGACGAAAAAACCAACATCGCGCAGCGCTACCTGTTGCCCAAGCAGATCAAGAACAACGGTCTGAAGGCAGAGGAAATCAGCGTGGCGGAGTCTGCGATCCGCGACATCATCCGTTATTACACGCGTGAAGCCGGCGTGCGCTCGCTCGAGCGCGAAATTTCCAAGATCTGCCGCAAGGTAGTGAAGATGCTGCTGCTGAAAAAGCAGGACAAGAAGGTCACCGTCTCATCGAAGAACATCGATAAATTCCTCGGTGTGCGCCGCTTCGATTTCGGCATCGCGGAAAAGGAAAACCAGATCGGCCAGGTGGTCGGACTGGCGTGGACCGAAGTTGGCGGCGATCTGCTGACGATCGAAGCCGTGACCATGCCCGGAAAGGGCAATATCATCCGCACCGGCACGTTGGGCGATGTGATGAAAGAGTCTATCGAAGCCGCGCGCACGGTGGTCCGCAGCCGCGCCAACAAGCTGGGTATCCGGCGCGACGTTTTTGAAAAGAGCGACATTCACATTCACGTACCGGAAGGCGCGACGCCGAAGGACGGTCCATCGGCCGGCGTGGCGATGACGATTGCGCTGGTGTCTGTATTTACCGGCATCCCGGTGCGCGCGGATGTGGCGATGACCGGCGAGATCACCTTGCGCGGCGAAGTATTGCCGATCGGCGGCTTGAAGGAAAAACTGCTGGCGGCGCATCGCGGCGGCATCAAGACCGTTTTGATTCCCGAGCAAAACGTCAAGGATCTCGCCGAGATTCCGGACAACGTGAAAAACAAGCTTGAGATCATTCCGGTACGCTGGATCGACAAGGCGCTGGAAGTGGCGCTGGAAAGGGAGCCGGCCGAACTGATCGAAGCCGAAGCGGAGATCGGACCTGCGGTTGCAACGCCGAAAGAGCCTGCCGATCCCAGCATGGTGAAGCACTAAAACCGCGTAAACGGAATTCGCCTTTATTCCAAATACGAATTTGTACATAGAAAACGCTCTTCGGAGCGTTTTTTTTTATGCATTCGATACCTGTGCAAGCCGATGCAAGTCGATCGTCGGGTAAATGAAATTTTATGGTCGAATCGGGCTGTAAAGCGCTTGACACCGTGCTTTGCCCCTTGTTTAATACACCTTGCAGTTTTTCTGCGTTACTCTCCGGCAAATGCAGGGAGTAAAACGAGGATGCGGAATGGCGAGGCAACATATGCCGACCGGACTCATGTCTATCAATTTTTAAAGGGGCGTAAGTGAATAAGACCGAATTGATCGAGCACATCGCGACTGAAGCCGAAATTTCGAAAGCTGCTTCAGCACGTGCATTGGATGCACTGATCGGCGCTGTAAAAAAGACATTGAAAAAGAATGGTACTGTGACGTTGGTTGGTTTCGGCACATTCTCCGTCGGTAAGCGCGCAGCGCGTACCGGCCGCAACCCGCGTACCGGCGATGCGATCAAGATCAAGGCAGCGAAGGTTCCTAAATTTAAACCTGGCAAAGGTTTGAAAGATGCTGTAAACTAATCGTCTTTCGGCGTGGTGACAAACGCCGAGACATTTGACTGCTAGGTTGACTGCGAGGTTGTGCGGGTGCTTAGCTCAGTTGGTAGAGCGGCGCCCTTACAAGGCGTAGGTCGGGAGTTCGAGCCTCTCAGCACCCACCAGATCAGTCAAATGCGCTAGATATTTGTTTAGCATTGCAACACAAGGAGTGGTAGTTCAGTTGGTTAGAATACCGGCCTGTCACGTCGGGGGTCGCGGGTTCGAGTCCCGTCCGCTCCGCCAGAATACAAA
>JAQGLY010000074.1 GCA_028292625.1 Herbaspirillum sp.
TTGTCTGAATGAAGGTCTATGCCGCAAAATAACATCACCGTTCTCCTTGATAAAGTGGGGTTCGCACCGTTACTTTATCGCTCGGCGCTTGCCGAGGGGAGGACGGCTAGATGATTATCAATTCTCAATGCAAAAAACCGCCAAAAATGGGGCGATTTTCAGTGCAAATCAACACGTTAGTACTCGTTGGCGAACTGGTGCTTTCGGCCAGAGGGCCGCGCTTGCGTAATTCCTTCAGCGTAATGCCGGTCTCGACAGCGAGGTGCGTCAACTAAGAATTGCAGTCCACTATGATCATCACCAAAAAAGTACGCCGCTTCATCGACGAATACCTAGTCGATACGAACGGCGCGCAGGCCGCGATCCGCGCCGACGCCCGAGATAGCGACCTACTGTGGGAAATTAAGCGGCTGCACGGTTTGTTGCGGGAAGACAAGCGAGATATCGAACTGATCCGGCGCGAGTGGCAGGAAGCAGTTGGCGGCCGGCTGGCGGCGATTGACTCAATGAGGGTGCGCCTGAGAAATGCGCCGGGCGCGTCGGAGATTAATGGAAAACCTTGATGCAGTTTGCGTGACTTTTGCGTAAGTCACCCCTGCTCCTCTAGGCACTTATATGCAAGACGAGCGCAACGGGCGTTCGCAAGTCATTGATTTATAAGAGTGCCGGTGCGATTAAGCGGGCTACGAACCAAGGGGTCGTGGGTTCGATTCCTGCCAGCCGCACCATTACATTAGTAGTGAATTCAAAGGGTTAGCGCCACAAGCGCTAGCCCTTTTTGTTTTGCTTCTGTGACTTTACGGTGACTCGCTTATCTGCCGCCTCGACGGCGGATGAGCCGGATCCTTTCTCATCGCCTCGTATGCCTCAATGCTGACCATTAGCCTAACAGGTCCATCTGCGGCCTTGTGTGAACTAATGTCATTAATTTTCCCTCTACTCCGTTCTCAACACCGCGTTTTAACCCAGCCATCGCCGCATGACCAGCGCATCGCATCACCGGAGGACACAAAATGCTTAAGAAAATCCTGTCCGCGCTATTGGCAGTCTTTATCATCGCTGCGGCAAACCTCGCCAATGCCCAAGAAGCCCCCGACAAAATGGTCCAGCGTATCAGCGAAGAAGTGATGGCGATTGTGCGATCCGATCCGGCTGTTCAACGCGGCGATCCGCGCAAAATCCGGCAGGTAATTGAAGAAAAGATCGTGCCTAATGTGGATTTCGATCGCGCCACGGCGTTGGCGACCGGACGTTACTGGCGAGAAGCGACACAGGAACAGAAAACCCAGTTGCAAACCGAATTCCGCGCGCTGTTAATGCATACTTATTCCGGCGCCATGTCGCAGATTCACGACCAGAAAATCAACTACGAACCATATCGCGCCGATCCGGCCGATACCGATGTCGAAGTCTTCGCCAAGGTATTGAACACGCGCGGCGAAACGGTTCGCTTTGGCTATCGCCTGACCAAGACGCCGGCTGGATGGAAAGTCTACGATGTCAACGTGATGGGCGCATGGATGGGAGATGTCTACCGGCAAAGTTTTGCAGCGGAGATCCAGAAGTCAGGCATTGACGGCCTGATCAAGGTGCTCGCCGATAAAAACAAACGCCTCGCTGCCAATCCACCGCAATCGCAACAACGCTAACCTATCAACGATTGTTCGGGTGATGCATTTTATGGAACGGCATTGCGTGATAGAAATGGCCATGTCCTCATCTTCACAGCAAGGCCGCCATTGCCGTTTCCACCGTCGGATAGTCGAAGACAAACCCTTCATTGAGCAAGGAGCGCGGCACCACGCGCTGTCCTTTCAGCAACAGATCGGCTTGCTCACCCAGCAGAAAACGCACTGGCATAGCAGGCGTCGGGAAAAATGATGGCCGGCCCAGTCGATGCGCAACCGCTTGCGAAAACTGCGCTTGCGTCGGCTGTTCAGGCGCGGTGAAGTTGTAGGCCGGTTGCCGGCTAGCTGCGTCTGGGCGATTCATCAGATGGGCAATGCCACGCAACAGGTCGCGCACATGAATCCACGACAGCGTTTGCCGCCCTCCACCGAGCGGCCCGCCCAGTCCAAGCTTGATCGGCAACGCCATCATCGGGAACGCGCCGCCCTTGCCAAGCACCAGCCCGAAACGCATGCAGACTGCTTCGACGCCATAGCGGCGCGCACTCTGCGTTGCCCGCTCCCAGTCCTGACATAACTGCGACATGAACATCGGTTGCGGCGGCGCGTCCTCATTCAACGCAGTCAAATCACCCTGCGCCTGCACGCCGTAGTAACCGATCGCCGAGGCCGATAGCATCAAGCGCGGCTTGTGCTGCATGCGACCCATCCAGTCGACCAGCTTTTCCGTGAATGCCACGCGACTATCGCGCAACACCTGCTTACGCGCAGCGGTCCAGCGCGGTCCGAGAATGCGTGCGCCGGCCAGATTGATGACCACGTCGACCTGTTCTATCGGCGCGATCTCATCCAGACGCGCGATACACCGCACCGCACCGTTGAACGTCCACGCCGCCTTCTTCGGATTACGTGTCAGTGCCGTGACTGCATGCCCGTCTGCGAGCAACGCACGCACCAGCAACTGTCCGATGAAACCGGTCGCACCGGTTACCAGTACGTGCTGTGGCTGATCGTGAAAATGGATTGTTGTCATCGTATACTCCCTGATGTTGTCAATTGCAGTGGCCCGGCTCGCGAACGCATCGCGAATACCGGAGAGTCCGACGCCGATTCCGCACAGCACGAGAAAGGCACCCAGCCAGCCTTGCGACTGCCAGACCAGCGTCGTCGGTTCGTCCAGCCATGCCGGCACGTTCAGTACCAACAGCACGATGAAAGCGCCGCCGTTAATTGCCAGCACCGTGTGCGTGACACGCTCGGTCGCCGGCAGCAAACGTGTCTGGTCTTCAATCACAAAGTCCCACAACGTTAAAACAATTTCCACCGCAAAGATCGCCATCAGCGCGATGGCCCACATGCCGTGCCACTGCCAGTTCGACAGCCCGATGAACAAAGCGCTGTAGATTACAGCCCGTGTCGCGTGAATCGCCAACTCTGCGCGCGCGGTCGGCCGGTTGGGCAATGCCTCCGTCAACTCATGGTGATAGACAGTATCGAAAGCACCAAGCAGCCCTTGCGCCGCCATTAGCTGCAATGCCAGTACGTGGGTGTTCATAGTGTGGCCAATTTTGCGCTGCCGGGCTGTGCGCAATCCGGTTCTGCGACGACGTCATCCGTTTCGATCTCAGAAATGCGGCCATCAACATCAAAGTTTGCGCTCATGCCGTCGCCTGCGCAGTCTGATCGGTAGAAGGTACAGCACGCCGGTCATGCCGCCACAGCCAAAATAGCGGCGGCAGCATTGTCGCCATTGCAAAGCAATCGATCCAGACATGAATCCAGGCGCCCGCACGCAACGAAATCAACATATCCTGCGGCCCCCACACCACGACTCCGATCGCCAGCCACGTCCAGACCAAAGCGCTGCGCTGTCGGTCGCCGATATAGACGAGCACGCCCATCCATAACGACATGCATTGAATCGTCGGACCGAACAGGCTTATCCACCAGATCTGCTGCTGTCGCGCGGCCAACGGTGCCGTGTCTGGCCAGAAGCCTGCCTCGACAATCCGGTGATACACGTCCAGCACAGGCAATGCGCCTATCCACGGCAGCAGAATCCCGACAATCAAATGCCCTATCACCACCCCATACATCCACATCACTGCCCAGCACCTGCCCTGATCATTTTTATTGTTGTTCATGCCCAGCTTTCGTTAAGTTGAAGTGCGATCGAGCGATGCGTGACATTTCCTCTGATACGTAGATGTTTAAAACGGATGTCGCGTGCTGCACACGCCATCCTTGCAGATCGGCACAGGCTTGTAGCCCAACAGTGCAGAAATGCGATAACGATTACGCGCAAACTTCCGATACAGATAAGCCAGCGGCGGACGCAGAAAAGACACACGCAACGGCAGCACAAACCAGCCTTTGCCAACCAGCGTGTACGCGGCCAGCATGCTGTCGATACCGACCAGCACCTCGCCGACAGCAGTACTGCTATGCAGTTCACGATTCAGTGCCGTCATGTCGACACCTAGAAAAGTCGGATCGAAACCCGGCTCCGCGATGTCGACAAAGGCCAGCCGCCCGACCTTGTTCCAACTGCGCAAGCGTGTCATCTCTGCCAGACAGAACGGGCATTGCCCATCGAAGTAAAGCGTCAGGTTGGCTGTGTTCATACAGTCGACTCCTTGCCATCCGGGCCGAGAAAGCGCGCGACCTTGCCGCCCATTTTCATAAACTTCTGCAACGTGGCCGGCGGTAAATGCTTATAGTCGTCGTAAGTCGATGTCAGCATCTCGACAAAGTCGAGCACCTGCTCCATCTTCATACGCGCCGCCTGGTCGAGTGCGGGATCGCCATCTGCTTCCAGCATGCATTCGCGCAGGACCGTCAGCGTCGGATCGATCTCGCGCCGCTTACGCTCTTCAATCAAGACGCGGAAAATTTCCCAGATATCCTGCTGCGCGACAAAGTGATCACGTCGATCGCCGGCCAGATGCGTCGAGCGTATCAACCGCCAGCTTTGCAGTTCCTTCAGGCTGTTGCTGACATTGGAGCGCGCCAAGCCCAGCGTGCCGGCAATCTCCTCCGCTGTCAGCGGCGCGTTTGCCAGAAACAGCAACGCGTGGATCTGCGCCACTGTGCGATTGACACCCCAGCGGGTACCCATTTCGCCCCAATGAAGGACGTATTTCTGCATGGTTGGACTAAGTTCCATTGCTGCCTTTCTTTAATTTCTGTAATTACAGAAATTAAAGACGATTGTCTGATGGAAGTCAAGTACTCAGCGATTTTTAGAGGAAGGAGCGAGAAATGGCGACAGGTTGTATTGGCCTTTATCAGATGGAATTCTGAGCGACGGCTCACTTTACATAGCTGCCGCTCGCCGAATTAAAACGACAAATGCCTTGGCGTTATTTTTTTGAATGGCCGGTTTCTAAACTTTCGGGGCTGTTAGCGAGGACTTCATCCGATGCAACGCTCAGCTTTTTTGCTGGCTGAAAGCATCGAACGCCTTTGCATAATCCGGATGCCAGCGCGAAAGCGGCGGCCGGTTCTCGACGATATCGCCGGCGGCCCACAGGATGCGCCGTTCGTCGAGCGAACGCGGCACGTCGTTGTCGGGACAAAGAATATAGAAGTCGCCGGCCGCCAGCCCTTCCATCATGAAATCGACGGTCTGCTCCGGCGTCCAGGCGGCGGCCGGTTTTTCCGTGCGGCCTCGGGCGGTCAGTTCCGTGAACACGAAACCCGGGATCAGCAAATGCGCGCTGATGCGGCAGTCCGGCGTATTGCGAAGCTCGTGCTGCAGCGCTTCGGTGAACGCTTTCAGGCCGGCCTTGGCGACGTTATAAGCCGGATCGCCGGGCGGCGTGGTAATTCCTTGTTTGGAACCTGTATTGATCACCAGACCGGGCCGTCCGCGCCCGATCATTGCAGGCACGAAGATCTGCGTGCTGTGGATGACGCCCCACAGATTCACGCCGAGCACCGCTTCCCAGTTGCCAGCCGGCCCGAAGACACCGCTGCCGGGCTGGATGCCGGCGTTATTCATCAGGACATCGGTGCCGCCGAAGCGCTCACGCACAGCCGCCTCCAGACGTTGCAGATCTTCGACGCGGCTGACGTCGGTTTCCATGGTCATCACGTCATCCGCACCGTTGGCCGCCAGCATGCCGATCTCTGTTGCTGCGCGGGCGAGTCGATCCTGGCCGAGGTCGGCGATGCAAACGCGCAGGCCGAGTTGCGCGAAGCGCCTGGCGGCGGCGAGGCCGATACCAGCAGCGCCACCTGTGACGACAGCGACGGAGCCGGGAGTCAGGGCAGAATGGGTCATCATCAATCTTCCTTATTGAGCATCAAAAGAGGAACGCAATATTACGCTGAAATCCGTTGCGCCGGATGCAGCGACGCGACTGCATCACAAGCAAGAGGGGTAAGCAAAGAGGCGCAAGCAATAAAAATGGCCCGATCATGAACTGCACGCCAAAAGTTGGACATCAATCCAACCTTTGGCGTGCAGTTCACAAGCGCCAGCCCTTTTGTGTTGCTGCGGTAACTTTACGGGTAACGCTTTTCCGCCGCTGCTCTGCTGGTGCCTCTCAGTGTTGAGAGTTATAGTCAGGTGCCGTGGTTTCGTAAAATTTGGGAGAACCAAAATGGTCAGCAAAAACACGATTTGTCTCTGGTACGACGGTACCGCGTTGGACGCCGCAACGTTCTACGCCGAGACGTTCCCGGACAGCGCAGTGGGAGCTGTCCATCGCGCGCCTGGCGACTATCCTGCGGGCAAGGAGGGCGACGTCTTGACGGTCGAGTTCACAGTGATGGGCATTCCTTGTCTCGGCCTGAACGGGGGCCCGGCGTTCAAACACAACGAGGCTTTCTCGTTCCAGGTCGCGACCGATAACCAAGCCGAAACGGACCGCTTGTGGAACGCGATTGTCGGAAACGGCGGCCAGGAAAGCGCATGCGGCTGGTGCAAGGACAAATGGGGACTGTCGTGGCAGATCACGCCACGCGCCCTGACGGCCGCCATCGCAGACCCTGATCGAGCTGCGGCCAAGCGCACGTTCGAGGCCATGATGGAGATGAGAAAGATCGACATCGCTGCAATCGAAGCGGCTCGGCGCGGCTGACCTCCTGACTTCGGCCAAGCCCCACGTTTCGTCCGGTTCTGACCGAATCCGGAAGCGCTTGCACGTGGCGCTGGCAAATGACCGCTCTTTTGTTAAAAATTGGGGGGGATTTACCATATGTCTATAAGGGTTTATACGTCCGCTAAATAGTGCGTATGTGGCTACAATCGGCTACTAAATCTAATCAAAATAAAAAAGACCTAGTCAAAATGAATAATAAGACAAGCGGGCGAATTGAAGATATCGAGGTGTTGCGTGCGGTGGCGATAATTTTTACACTGTTCTCTCATGCCGGACACAATAGCGCCTATGCCGCGGTTGGCAACTATGCCTCCTTCTGGAGCGGAGTGGATTTATTTCTGGTCATATCTGGATTTATAATTTCCAGAGACCTTATTGCAAATATGAGTTCCGCCCCATCTACAGAACGTTGTTGGGCGGTAATATTCGCGTTCTGGATTCGCCGCTTTTTTAGAATCTTTCCATCCGCCCTGTTATGGCTCGCCATACCCATAATTCTTTCTGTGACATTCAATCGCCTTGGAGAATTTGGCGTACCGTCGACTAATATTGCTGACTCGACATCTGCGATTCTTTCAGTGGCAAATATTCACGCCTGGTCATGCTTTAATCAAAAAGTTGTTTGCTCGAACGTCTATAGTCCTTATTGGAGTTTGTCGCTTGAAGAGCAATTTTACTGGGCGCTTCCAATAGTCTTCATTTTTTCGCGTAAAAAACTGCCATATGTCCTCGGAGCGTTTGTTTTGGCGCAATTCTTCATTCCGCGACAGCCTGGTGAACTTATGTGGTATCTGCGAACGGATGCGCTCATGCTCGGCGTCCTCTTAACAATTTTTACCCAGCATCCGCTTTACCGTTACCTTGACCCGCAATTTTTATCTCGGAGAAAAATTGCCGTCCCCTTCATAGCTTTGTTGATATGGTGTCTCGTTGCGGCGATTGCGGGCAAAGGGATCGCGCCCTTCTCGACAGGGATAGTCGCAATAATCGCTGCAGTATTGGTTCTGATCGCAAGCTACGACCGCAATTATCTGATTAGATCCGCTTCGATCAGAAAGGTATTCGTCTGGATCGGCTCCCGCTCATACGCTCTTTACTTGATTCACATGCCTGCAAGAATTTTCACGCATGAGCTATGGAATCGCCTCGATCCTGGTGCCGACCCGGCATCCAGCCCCGTATATACTACGCTTCGCTTTTTCCTCGTAGCGATTCCACTAATGCTCGTGCTGGCTGAGATGAACTATCGGTTCATAGAGGTTCCACTTCGCCGAAAAGGTCACATTTTGTCGGAGAACATGAAATCAAGAATTGCGGCCCCGTTAACCCAAAAACAAGGGCCGAGGCTGAGAGGATTGTGACGCTTGGCGGCGGTATCCGTGAGCGCGGCGCGCCCGCGTCCATCAAGCAATCGAGGCTGGAAAACGGATCGGTATATGGTTATCGTAAAGTCCATGACGACATACGCAGTCAATCTAAACCTTGGAAGTTTCATTCACAAAAGAAAACGGGCCGCATGACGGCCCGTCGGTTTTTCAGCGCTGCGATCTGCCTGGGAGTGGCCATGAACCTATTGCCGGACTCTATTGTCTTTTGGCGCTGCGGGTCGTTTTTTCAGCGGCATGGGTGAGTTGCGCGGCGGCCGTATGCATGTTGCTTTCGATCGCTTCCACCGCTTGCTTGGTCGATTTCGTCATTTGCTCGTAACCGGCGTTGGCTTTGCCGACGACCGTTTTCATCAGCGCAATCACGTTTTCCGAACCGGCCGGCGCATTTTTGCTGATCTCGTCGACCAGGGTCGATACCTTGCGTCCGGTTTCGGCCATTTGCATTTCGGCGGCTTTGGCGAATTCCGACTGGGTTGAGGTCAGGATGTCGGCCAGTTGACGGCCGTAAGCCACAGCCTTCTCCGCATTCGGCTGGGTCTGGGCCGCGGCCAGCGATGGCAGTTCTTGCGGATCTTTGGCGCTGGCGAGTTGCTTGCTGCTTGCTGTATATTCGTCTAACAATGCCTTGGTGGCGCTCATGTTCAGCTCAACCACCTTTTCCATCCCTTCGACGGCTTTGATGGCGAGTGTGGTGATCAATTCGACCTGAGCGTCGAAATGCGCTTTGCTGGTGGCGAAAAAAAATTGGTCTTGGAATGAAAACATGCTGGTCTCCTCTCAGGGGTGGATGGGGAAAGCGTTGCCCCCGCGCGTTGCAACAATGAGTTGCGACTAATCCGATATGCAGCGTTTATTCTACCCATTTCTCCCCCCAGATCCGGCCCTTTTCTTATAATCGGCTTGCGCGCGGAGCTCAGCGTTGCTCCGGAATACCGGCAATCAAGTCAATCTCAACCAGTGCACCGACCGCCAAGCCGGTCACGCCGACGCAAGTCCGACTCGGCAGCGGCCCGCAGAACCATGTTTTGTAATCAGCGTTGAACGCTTCGTAGTCCTCGAACGAGGTGAGATAGACCCGCGTCATCAGGCAGTCGTCGAGCGTCAGGCCGAATTGCTTCAGCACTGCTTCGAGATTGCGGCGCACCTGGTTGCTCTGGACCACCACATCGCCCTCCACCAACTCCCCTGTTGCGGGATCTGTAGGCATCTGCCCGGTGACGAAGAGGAGGTTGCCCCACTGCGTCGCGTGGGAAAACGGTCCGACCTGCTGCGGGACGTCGTCGGCCGGGCTGAAAGAAAATGATTGTTTTTTGATCGTCATAGCGCAAAGACTGGGTTGGCGTCATTTCCCATGACACTCAGGAAACGGGCAGTAAGCGGGTTTTTCGGTCGGCTCAGCACATCGGCGGTGGGACCGTCCTCCGCCACCACTCCACCGCTCAGGAAGATGACGCGGTTCGCCACTTCCTTGGCGAAGCGAAGCTGGTGCGTGGAGATGATCATGGTCAGGCCATCCTCGACCGCCAGTTTTTGGATAACCTCCAGCACTTCATTCACCAGTTCCGGGTCGAGCGCAGAGGTGGGTTCGTCGAGCAGCAGCACGCTTGGCTGCGGCGCCAGCGCGCGGGCGATCGCGATGCGCTGTTGCTGGCCGCCTGACAGATGTCGTGGCAGCGCATGGGCGCGATGCAGCAGTCCGACGCGCTCGAGCAGTTCCAGAGCGCGCTGCTTGGCCTCGTCTTCCGGCACGCCGTGCACCCACCGCAGCGGGCCGGCAATGTTGTCCAGCGCCGTGAGGTGGGCGAACAGATTGAAGTGCTGGAACACCATGCCAACGCCATAGTGCGCGCGCTGGCGGGCCACCTCGCGCGGCGTCAGCGGCCTGCCGTCATCGGCGAACCCGACTCGCTGCCCATGGATGTGAACGTCGCCGGCATTCCATGCCTCGAGGCGATTGATGCAGCGAAGCAAGGTGCTCTTTCCCGAACCGCTTGGGCCGAGCAGCGCAACCACTTCGCCCGGCTGCACCTTCAGGTTCAAGCCGGAAAAAATGGTTTGGTCGCCGAATCGCTTGGTCAGATTCTTTACCTCCACCATCATCTCGCCGGGTGCGACGCTTGCACGCGGCGCAGTGATCGGGATCGATGAGACCGCCTTCGCCACGGGGATGGCATCGTCAGTGCCTGGTCCAGCCGCGCCTTTGCGCATCGCTGCAAGGCGGCGCAGGAGCGGGTGGCGGGACGCGGTGCGGTCGAGATCGAACACATATTCGGCCAACAACTGCAGCGCGGTGACCACGCCCGCCAGAAACAGATATAGCAGGCCGGAGGCAAAGAAGACAGAGAAGAAGTCGAACGTCGACGAGGCAAGCTGGGTGCTGCGCAGCGTGAGTTCCTGGACCGAGATGAACGAGGCCAGCGAAGAGTTTTTCAGCGCGCTGACGGCCTCGTTGCCGAATCCGGGGATCATATTGCGCAGCGCCTGCGGCGCCACGATATGCCGCATCAATGTGAATGGCGACATGCCGAGCGCCTCGCCGGCCAGGACCTGGCCACGGTCGACGCCGCGCACGCCGGAGCGCAGCATCTCAGCGATGAACGGTGCTTCATTGCACGCCAGCGCGATGCCGGCCGAGACCAGCGCCGACATCTTGATGCCGATGAGCGGTAGTGCATCGTAAAAGAACACCATCTGCAGAATCAACGGAGTTCCGCGAAAGATGACGGCGTACAGCCGCGCGCAGCCCGACAGCAGGCGGTAGCGCGCCATCTGCATGCTGGCCAGGATGAGGCCCAACACCAGGCCGCCTAGCAGCCCGATGCTGGTAACGCCTACCGAAAGGGCGACCCCTTTTTGAAGATAATCCAGGGTCAGGTAGTGAAAAAATAATTCCATCAGAGATCGCCCGTCTTCACTTACTTGGTGGTGCTGATAATCCGCGGAGCTTCGAGCGCGCTCACGTCAAGCGTCCATTTTTTCAGCAATGCCGTTTCGGTTCCGTTCTTCTGGAGCTCTTTCAAAGCGGCGACCATCGCATCGCGCAACTGCGGATTTTTCTGTGCGACGCCGATTCCGATGTAGTACGGCAGTGTCACCGCGAGCGCCTTGCTCAGCTTCTCGGGATAGGCTTTGACCGCCTGATCGACGGTATTGACGTCGTTAATATAGGTATCGGCGCGCCCGGCGAGGATCGCTTGAATGCAGCTCGCATTGTTATCGTAGAGTTGCACAGTAGGGGCCGGCTTGCCGGCCGCCTTGCAGGCCGCAGCCAGGTTTTCGATCAGCGGAACTTCGACGAAGCCCGTGTTTTCCGCAGCCGTCAAGCCGCACAGGGACAGGTCGATCCCCGTGATCTTCTTCGGATTGCCCTTCGCAACCAGTACGCCGTCCGACACCTTCGAATAGGTGATGAAGTCGGCCGCCTTGGCGCGCTCTTCGGTGGCATAGATATCGGACATCACGAAGTCCGCTTGCCCGCTTGCTACTGTAGGAATCAGAGCGGCAAACCCGACCGGCTTGTACGCTACTTCAAAGCCGAGGCATTTTCCGAGCGCTTCGCCCATGTCAATGTCGAAACCGATGTACTTCTCGGGATCCTTGGGATCGAGCGCTTCGTAGCCTGGCGTATGCGGATTGATCGCGTTGGTCAGCGTCTTACCCTTGAACTGAGGATACTTGCTTTGCAAAGCTTGGCATGCGGCCGGGATGGCGATGTCGGTGCTTGCGGCATACGACGACGCTGCAAAGCCCGCTGCGCACACCGCGAAAACAAAAGCCTGCGATAAGTACTTGACCAATGTGGGTCGAGTGTCCCCTTTGCGAACATCTTCCTGATCCACCACTTTTTGCACAAAACGCATGTCGAACTCCCCAATGTTGGTTTACGCGGTCACGGACAGACTGCCAGTGAAGATAAGCAATTGACATGCCAGTGAGGGAGCCGTCGATGAGTCATGCACGTGCACTCGATGCGTTCGCACCATATGAGGGAATACAGAGCGCCTCCCCAAGCTTCGTTAGGGTGCACACTGTTCTCTTATGTGGCGAACTGGATAGCTGCAAACCAAGGGGTCGTGCGGGGACTGTACGGGTAAACGCTTTTCCGCTGTTTTTCCAATATCATCACCCACAGAAAACCGGATGAATCATAAAAATTAATAGATCGCGCCTTGGGAAGGGAATTTGATTTCATGAAAGCCACTTATCACATAGCCGGCGCAGCACGGCTGCCGACGCTTGCCGCCATCGCATGCATATTCTTATGCTCGTTTGTATTTGCTCCTCATACGCATGCACAAGAGCCATCCGGGCCGGAAGAACACTTCGCATCCATCGCTTTGCCTCGCGGCACCGAGTTGCCTATCCTGGTCAGCAAGCAGGCTGGATCGCGCCCGAATATCGCCGTTCTGCTCTTTGCCGGTTATCCGGGAATTCTGCATATCCGCAGCGACGACGGTTCTGTGACCTATGACTTGCATGGAAATTTTCTGATTCGCGCACGGCGCCATCTGTTAAATGATCAGATTTTTACCGTGATGGTCGATTGCCCAAAAGACCAATGGGTCCTGTGCGACGATCGCTATCGGACATCGGATCAGCATGCGCAAGATATCGCCGCCGTGATTGACAAGGTCAAAAGCGACTTTGGGGCGACTAAAGTGTACGTGATGGGCACGAGCTACGGCACCGTATCAAGCGCGTTCTTGGCTTTGAAGCTGACCGATAAAATGGATGGCGCCATTCACACGGCGACCTTTACCGATCCCGACACGGCCCACCGGGGGCGATCCCATGGGCTGCCGATGGGGAATTTCGATTGGACTGCCATCAAGGTTGACCAGCTATTCGTCCATCATAAAGATGATCCTTGTAGTGTTACCCGTTACCGCAGCGTCGTTTCGCGTAAGGGAATCGCTCCGTTAATTACCGTTCAAGGGAGCAAGAACGCTCATGGGAATGTCTGTGAGGCCTTTAGCGCCCATGGCTTCGTCGGACGAGAGCGGATCACCATGCTCGCCATCGCCGATTGGATCGCCAGCCGTAAAGTGCAAGAGATCGTGGGCGATGACGAAAGTGAGGATTAGAGAGAAGCGCCTGGTGCTCCGGACAGGTCTGTTTTCAAGCTGCTTCACAACCAGGGACGGTCCTTGATCCTGGCCTGTTCGAACGCCCTGATTTCACTTGAATGCAACAAGGTGGTGCCCACTTCGTCGATGCCTTCCAGCAGATTCTTGCGTAACGTCGACGATATCCCGAATGGCAAGTGCTCTCCCTCAGGGGTCGTAACAGTACATGTCTCCAGGTCGACCGTAAGCCTGTAGCCGGGTGCGGCAGCAACCTGACGCTGCAGTTTCTGGACCTGTTCCTCTTCCAGCACCACAGGAAGCAAGCCGTTCTTGCAGCAGTTATTGAAAAATATGTCGGCAAAACCCACGGCAATCAATACCCGGAAACCGTACTGATACAGAGCCCAGGGCGCATGTTCCCGAGAACTGCCGCAACCGAAATTTTTCCCGCTCAACAGGATCGTTGCATCGGCGTACCGCGGCTGGTTGAAGACGAACTCGGGATTGGGCGTGCGCTGTTCCGGCGGCTTGCCGTAATACCCTTCGTCCAGATAGCGCCATTCATCGAAAACATAAGGTCCAAAACCTGTACGCGCAATCGATTTCATGAACTGCTTCGGGATGATCGCATCGGTATCGATATTGTCCCGTTCAAGCGGAACAACGAGGCCGGCATGTCGCACAAACGGATTCATCGGATTCCTTTCTTACCTTGCATCATGGTCCTGACATCGGTGAAATGCCCGGCAAGGGCCGCTGCCGCCGCCATCGCCGGACTCACCAGATGCGACCTGCCGCCGGCGCCTTGCCGGCCTTCGAAATTGCGGTTGGATGTAGAAGCCCCGCGCTCACCAGGTTCCAGCCGGTCCGCATTCATCGCCAGGCACATCGAACACCCTGCTTCGCGCCACTCGAATCCGGCGGCCAGAAAGATTTCGTGCAGACCTTCCTGTTCGGCCTGCCGCTTGACAGCCCCCGAGCCGGGCACCGCGAGCGCCAGCTTGATGTTCGGCGCAATACGTCCGCCCGTGGCAGCCAGGACTTCAGCGGCAAGTCGCAGGTCTTCGATGCGGCCGTTGGTGCAGGAACCGATGAACACCTTGTCCAGCTTGATCGATTGCATCGGAGTCCCCGGCGCCAGGTCCATATAGGCCAGCGCACCGGCATAGGACGCACGCTGTCTGCGATCTTCGATGAGCTGCGGGTCCGGAACGCGTCCGGCGATGTCCGTCACCATCTCGGGCGATGTGCCCCATGTGACCTGCGGAGCAAGGTCGCTCACGTCGATGCGGATTTCGGCATCGAACACGGCATCGCTATCGGAGCGCAAACCGGCCCATTCGGCGCTGGCGCGCGCCCAGTCGTCCCCTTTGGGCGCATGCTTGCGATGCCGGCAATATTCCAGCGTGGTCTTGTCCACCGCAATCAGCCCGGCGCGCGCTCCCGCCTCGATCGACATGTTGCACAATGTCATGCGCCCCTCCATCGACAGCGCTTCGACTACCGGACCGGCGAATTCGATTGCATGACCGGTCGCGCCGCCGGAGCCGATGCGTCCGATGATCGCCAGCGCCACATCCTTGGCGGTGCAGCCGCACGGCAACACCCCTTCGACCGTGATGCGCATGCTCTTGCTGCGACGTGTCAGGATGGTCTGCGTGCTCAGGACATGCTCGATCTCCGAAGTGCCGATCCCGAACGCCAGCGTACTCAGCGCGCCGTGGGTGCTGGTATGGGAATCGCCGCAGACAATGGTCATCCCGGGCAGGGTCATGCCGATCTCCGGCGCGACCACATGGACGATGCCCTGCTGCGGGTCGTCCATGCCGAAGTGCCGGATACCGGTGGCCGCGGTATTGCTGCGCAGCGCTTCCACCTGGATGCGGGAGGTTGCGTCGGAAATGCCGGCGGAGCGGTCGGTGGTGGGTACGTTGTGGTCCGCCACGGCCAGGTTGGCCTGCGCGCGCCATACTGCGCGGTGCTCGAGGCGCATCGATTCGAAAGCCTGCGGGCTGGTCACTTCATTGACCAGGTGGCGGTCGATGTAGAGCAGCGCGGCGCCGTCCGCTTCGGTGCGCACCACGTGCGCATCGAAAATCTTGTCGTACAGTGTAAAACCCAAGGCGTTCTCCTGATAGTTAGCCGGATCAACCCGCCATCGGGTTATCCTCGGGCAGGCCGATTCCCTTGGTTTCCGGCAGGAACCATGGCAGCACCATGCCCAACAGGTAGACCGATCCGAACACCAGCGCCGCGTGCGACACGCCGCCGAACGATTTGATCATCGAACCCGAAAGAATGGGGAAAATCCAGGCCACCAGGCGCGCCGAATTGAATACGAAACTGATGGCGGTGGAACGGACCGATGCATTGAACAGTTCGGCCGGATAGATCGCCAGCCACGCAAAGGTGCAACCCAGCGTGAAAAAGCCGTTGATGGCCGAAATCGTCAGCATGCCCTCGACCGAACTCACCCATCCGTAAGTCAACACGGTCGTAGCCAGCGAGCCGGCAAAGCTCAGAAACAGGAACCAGCGCCGGCCCATGCCGTCGATCAGGAAACCGGACGCCATGTAGGCGACAATCGCGCCGACGGTGTAGACAATCGACACCAGGGAAATCCAGTGGCCGGGATCGGCGATATGCTGCGCCGCCGCCAGTTCCGCGGTACGCGCCGGCAGCCAGCTCGACACCGCCCACCAGCCGACGATGGTCACGATCGACAGCGCCGTGGCCAGGACGATGCGGCGCACCGCTTCGCGCTGACTGAAAACCTGCTTCAAAGTGAAAGGACGCTTGTCCGATGCCGACGCATCGCTGGCGCCGGTGGCGCTCCATTGCTTGTTGGCCACGGCTTCCTGCCATTGCTCGGATTCGTCCACTCCGCGGCGGATATACAGAACGAAAAGCGCCGGGAGCGCGCCAACCACGAACATCACGCGCCAGTTGTCGGCGCCGAACGGATCGAATGTGGTCAAGGCATACCAGACCAGGGCCGCAATCAGCGTGCCCCAGCCGAATCCCGATTGCAGGAATCCCGCCCCCTTGGCGCGTGCTTCCCGGGGCCAGGTCTCCGCCACCAGCGAAATGCCGGTGCTCCATTCGCTGCCCATCGCCAGGCCCGTCAGGAAACGCAGCACGCACAAATAAACCAGGCTATGGGAAAAAGCGGTGCATCCCGTCAACACGGCATACAACAGGACCGACCACATCATCATCGGCTTGCGCCCCACATAGTCCGCCAGCACGCCGCCGATCAGGCCGCCGATGCCCCAGCCGAGCAAGGTGATGCCGATCACCATGCCGGCGTACAGCGGCAGCGAACCCGCCTGGGCCGGCGTCAAGACCGAATGCATCAGCGCCGGCAAGACCATGATCAAGGCCAGCGCCTCGTAGCCGTCGAAGATCCATCCGAGAAAGGCGCCGTTGAGGGTGCGCCAGTGTTTTGCGGTCAGGTTGGCGTACCATGGCTGGGGCCGCGCGGCCTGCAAGGCCGACTGCGGGATGGATTGATCCGCTACATTCATGGGTGAGTCTCCTGTTTTATCGTTGGAAGCAGCTCCGGGGCCAGCCGATTCAAGGCTACGCGACGACAGCCCGATCCCTGCCTTCCAAGCTTGGAAATAGTAATATCGGGACGTACACAGTACAATCGCTCTCTCACGAACACAGCCGTCGTGGTTGACGATGGCGCCGATAGCAAGACCACCGGACATGCACATCGATATCGAATCGCTTCGGGTTTTCACGGCCGTCGTCGAGAAAGGCAGCTTCGCCGCCGCTTCGCAGGTGCTGCATCTGGCGCCCTCCGCGGCCAGCAAGCGAATTTCCGACCTTGAGCGCGACGCCGGCACCCCGCTTTTTTATCGCCACAGCCGTGGCGTACGGCCGACGCCGGCAGCGCATGCCCTCTATCGCCATGCCAGGCATATCTTCGAGCAATTGAGACAAATCGAGACCGAGCTCAGCGAATATACCGGCGGCATGCGCGGGCACGTCCGCCTGTCGGTGACGTTTACCGCAATGGTCCATTACCTCCCCGCAGACCTGCGCGATTTCACGGCCGCCAATCCCGAGATCAAGATCGAGATGGTCGAAAAAACCAGCGATGCCGTCGTCAGGATGGTGGAAAACGGCGTGGTCGACTTCGGTATCTGCGCCACCACGGACTCATCCTTGCGCCTGACGCTGCTGCCGTATCGCGTGGACCGGCTGTTCCTGGTGGTGCCGGTGGACCATCCCTATGCCGGCCGCGACCGCATCCGCTTCGAAGAAACCCTGGATCTCGATTATGTGGGCATGCAGGAGGGCGCGTCGATTCATACGCTTTGCACGCGCGCGGCCGAAGCGGTCGGAAGGCGCATGAAACTCAGAATCCAGGTCACCAATTTCGAAGCCGTCCGCAACATGGTCGCCGCAGGGCTAGGTATCGGCATCCTCCCCGAAGTCGGCATTCCGCCGCATGAAAGCGGACGCCTGGCGAAAGTGTATCTCGATGAATCCTGGGCCGAGCGCCCCTTGCACATCGTCTGCCGGGACCTGGAAGGAATGGCCATGCCCGCGCGCCTGATGATCGATCGCCTGACACGCGCGGAATTTCCTGAGCGTTAAACTCTTGACGCCGCGCCGAAATTAACTGTCTAGTGACGCAGCAAACTAACGCGCAGGCAACAAAATTGTCGCCTGCAAACCGCCTTCAGGATGATTCGCGAGCACCAGTTCGCCGCCATGCGCCTGTATGATGTTGCGCGCGATACCCAGCCCCAGGCCCATGCCGCCGGCGTTTTTCTCGCGGCCGTGCGGCAGGCGCAAATACGGTTGGTACAAACCGCCCAGCGCGTCTTCCGGCACCCCCGGGCCGTGATCGCGGATACAGATTTCCACCGTGTCGTTATCGACCATCGTATGGCGCCGCGTGCTGATTTCGACCTTTTCGCCGTAGTGCATGGCATTGTCGAACAGATTTCCGATCGCCCGCTTGAGCGCGAACGGCTTGGCCATCACGGTCACATCCGATGGCTCGAATGCGACGATCTGCCCGGCCATGCGCGCGTCGCGTATCATCCGTCCGATCAAGGCATCCAGTTTGACCTCGGTGCGATTTTCGTGAATGTCGCTGTCCTTGACCGATTGCAAGGCGCCTTTGACCATCATGTCGAGTTCGTCCAGGTCGTCATGGAAACCGTTTCTCAAGGTTTCGTCGTCGAGCAACTCGCTGCGCAATTTCAGGCGCGTGATCGGCGTGCGCAGATCGTGCGAAATGGAGACGAACAGGCGCTCGCGGTCTTCCAGATAGCGCTTTATCCGCTCGCGCATGGCGGTGAAGGCGCGCGCGGTCTTGACGAATTCCCGGCTGCCGGTTTCCGGCAACGCGGGCACCGTCTCGCCTTTGCCGAAAGCTTCCGCCGCATCCGATAGGGCAGCCAGCGGCCGGGTGGTCCAGCGCACCACCAGAATCGACAGCAACAGAATGACCGCCAGCGACAAGCCCTGCAATACCAGACGATCGACCGACAAGGGATTGCTGCTGTCGAGAAAATAGGGATTCGGCATCAGCGCGGCCAGATACAGCCATTGATCCGGTTCGATCTGCGCCTGGATCACCAGCACCGGCGCCGGATTGGGTTGCGACAGCAGGATATGCTGCACCCACCTGTCGGGCAGATCCGCGATTTTCGAACCGTCGCCCGACACCACCAGTTCATCGGGCCATACAAACGCAAGACGGAATTCGGGCAGGAACGGCAGATCGTCCTTCAAGGTTTGCGCCGTCGTCGCGGTCGCGATATCGGCCAGCGAGTTGGCGGCGATAGGCTGCACCGGTATCGCCCGCGAATTGGCGTTGACAAAAAACCGCGTGCCGCCCATTTCGCGCAATTGCTGGATCATGATCGGCCGGTAATTGGCCGGCAGGCTCATGAAGTAACGGATGGCGCCCGATGCGCTATGCGCCAGATGCTGCGCGGCGATGCGCGTTTCCCCCTCGGATTTGGTGCGCAACTGCGCGGCCCAGATCAGACCGCCCGCCAGCTGTGTCACGATCACGCCCAGCACCATCACGACCGACAGCCGGCCGAGCAAGGTATTGGGCAATACCCATGCCAGAAAACGGGCCGTAATCCGTTTCAGTCGATGGACATCGGCGGCGGCGTCGGCAACGATGGGCATGGCCGGCTCACCCCTGCCCTGTGGTCACATCGGCGGAGAACACGTAGCCGGCCCCGCGCACCGTCTTGATCAGATGCGGTTGCTTGCCGTCGTCGTTGAGACGCAAACGCAATTTGCTGATCTGCACGTCCAGCGAACGGTCCATCGGCCCGACATCGCGGCCGCGGGTTTCCTCGGCAAGGACATTGCGGTCGAGTATATCGCCGGCGTGTTCGACAAAATATTTCAGCAATTGGTAATCCAGGCCGGTCAGCGGCACCAGTTGCCCTGCACCGTCGTGCAAGGTGCGCTCCACCGCATCGAGCGTAAATCCGACAAAGCGGTAAAACCGGGGTGCGGCATGGTCGATGCCGGTACGCCGATGGATCGCCTTGATCCGCGCCAGCAGCTCGCGCGGGCTGTAGGGTTTGGCGATATAGTCGTCCGCGCCCAGTTCGAGTCCCACCACCCTGTCGGTTTCATCGGAACTGGCGGTAAGCATGATGATCGGCACATTCGACTTGCGCCGCACGATCTTGCAAAGCGCAAAGCCGTCCGTATCCGGCAACATCACATCCAGGATCACCAGCGACAACTCAAGCGCATAGCGCTGAAATTCGGCCAGGAAGGCCGCGCCGTCGTGCGCCAGGCGCACCTCATATTGATTCTTTTCCAGATAAGCCTTGAGCAGCGTCCGGGTCTTCTGGTCATCGTCGACGATTAAAATTTTACGCATGGCATTGCCTACCTGACGGGTTTGGACAAAGCGCGGGCCATCGCCACCAGACGCCGCTGGGCGTCGGCGGCGGAGATCCGGTCGTCGACAAAAAAGCGGCGGACTTCGGCCTCGATCGCATCCTTGATGGTTTCGTCGGCCGCCATGCGATGCACCAGGCTGGGAACCTGGTACGCAGCGCCTTTGCTGAACGTCCGAAACGAATTGAGGGAACAACTATCCATTTTGCTCGTATCCGGCGTACGCCAGACCGGGATCGAGCCCTTGAAACGGTTGAAATCGCTCTGAGCGCCGGGCGACATGGCGATTTGCGCCAATGCCTCCTGGGCTGCCTGATGCGAATAATCGCCGGCGAACATGGCGAGCGTATCGACGCTGTACAAATGGTATTCGGCGCTGCCCGGCACCGCGGTACAGCCGAACTGCTGATCGGCCGCGAGACCCCAGGCGTTGAGTTCGCCCTTGACCCAGTCGCCCATGATCAGCATGGCCGCATCGCCGTCTGCCAGATCGTGCGTGACCTGCGTCCATTCGCGTTCGCGTACCGGCGCGGCCATCCATTGGCGCATGCCGCGAAAATGGACCAGCACCTGCATCAGGCGCGGATCGGCAAAGGCCTGCGGATCGACATCGACAAACAACTGGCGGTAAAACGCAGGGCCGGTATCGGCCAGCACCATGGTTTCGAACAGCGTCGCCAATTGCCACGCTTGCGCGCTTTGCGCCAGCGGCGTGATGCCCGCTTGCCGGATGCGCTCGGCCACCTTCTCGAACTCGGCCCACGTGGTCGGCGCGGTCAATCCCAGGCGGGTAAAAATGGCCTGGTTGTAATACAGATTGTTGATGCGGTGAATGCCTAACGGCGCGGCCACGAAATGGCCGCTATTGTTAATCAGCGACCAGACGGTGGGAAACAGTAATTTCTTCCATCCGCCGGCGACATTATCGAGTTCCAGCAACAGCCCCAGATTGGCCCATTCTCCGAAAACGACGCCATTGAGTTGCGTGACTTCCGGCGCATGGCCGGCCAGCACCATGCTCTTCAACACTTTGCTGGCTCCGGTGCCGGCGCCGCCCGGGATGGCGATGTCGCTCCATTGGATATTTTGCTCGGCCAGTTTGTTGATCAGCACGTCGACGGCCTTGCGTTCCCCGGCCGAGGTCCACCAGTGCAGGACCTGCAGCGAATCGGGCAACGGCGCGGGCGGCGCCGCCAACACGGACGGTGAAAACGCCACCAGGCAGGCGGCGGCCAGCAACGCCGGCGAGAGGGTCAGCCGTGTTTTCCTCCTGCCATTCCCGCCGGACGCGCCCAGCGCCTGCGGCGCGCCTTTCCACGCGGCAAATGAACCTATTTTTATCGTTTTGAACATCCCCGCTTATCTCCGAATTCGCAAATGACTATAGCGTAATTTCCGGAGCGAACCCGCTAAAAATGCAAGGGATGCACGCATTTTTGTTAAGAAACGTAATCTTTCATTGCGTTATATGAGCCGCCACGAAAAATCCTTTCCCGCCCAATGCCGCCCGATGCCCGCTGAAACCCGGGATAGCGGGCCCGTCTTTGTAAAAAACGGTAAGGACCGCCCGCGCCTTAATATTTTTTCCCTTTATAAATCAATAACTTGATAACAAATTAGACCGCTCATTCGATAAATTGGCGTCACACGGACGGCAGTGCTACTGTCGCTTCGCTGCCGTAAAGAGGCTGGATTGCCTTAGCGAGCCGCGCTCCATTTCCAAAAATCAGAGGAGATCATTCGATGCAAACCGTTCGCCAAGTCCGCCCGTCCGCCCGCAAGTTTGCGCTGCGCGGCATCGCATTGGCCGCCAGCGCCGCCGTCCTGGCTTTAGCCACCGGCAGCGCCGCGCAAGCAGGCACGCTCACCATTGAAAGCTGGCGGGTCGACGATCTGGCATTGTGGCAGCAGGTATTGATTCCAGCCTTCCACGCCAAGAATCCCGGTATTACCGTCAAGTTCTCGCCGACCGCACCGACCGAATACGACTCCAGCCTGGCGGCGCGCATGGCCGGCGGCACCGCCGGCGATATCGTCGCCTGCCGTCCGTTCGATGTCTCCCTGTCCCTGTACAACAAAGGCAACCTGGAAAAACTCGACGGCAAACCGGGCATGGAAAACTTCCCAGCGGCGTCCAAGACCGCGTGGCAGACCGACGACGGCAAGGATACGTTCTGCATGCCTGTCGCCTCGGTGATGCACGGCTTCATGTACAACAAGAAGATTTTCAAGGAACTCAATCTGCAACCGCCGAAGACGGAAGCCGAATTCTTCAAGCTGCTCGATACCGTCAAAAGCAACGGCAAATACACGCCGCTGGATCTGGGCACCGCCGAGCAGTGGGAAGCGCACCAGGTGGTCTTTACCGGCATAGGGCCGAATTACTGGAAGGGTGAAGAAGGCCGCCATGCGCTGATCTCGGGCAAGGCCAAATTCACCGACCCGCCATTCGTCAAGACCTGGGAATACGAAGCCAAGCTCGGCAAGTACATGTCGCCGGGCGCCAGTTCGCAGTCCTATAGCGACAGCCAGAACCTGTTTGCGCTGGGCAAAGCCGCCGTCTATCCGGGCGGCTCCTGGGACATCGCCTACTTCAACGCCAACGCCAAATTCGAAATGGGCGCCTTTCCGCCGCCGGTGCCGAAAGAAGGCGATAGCTGCTACATCTCCGACCACAACGACATCGGACTGGGCGTGAACAAGAAATCCAAGAACAAGGAAGACGCCTATAAATTCCTGGCATGGATCGGTTCCCAGGAGTTCGCCGACATCTACACCAACAAGGTGACCGGCTTTTTCTCGCTGTCGAACCATCTGATCACGGTCAAGGACCCGGTCGCCAAGCAAATGATCGACTGGCGCAAGTCTTGCAAATCGACGATCCGCGTCAATTCGCAAATCCTTAACCGCGGCACGCCGAGCATGGAAAACGAAATGTGGAACGTCAATGCGCAGGTGTTGAATCAAAAAATGACGCCGAAGGAGGCTGCCGAAAAGATCCAGGCCGGTCTTGCCAAGTGGTACAAGCCGCAACAATAAATCGTCAATCGAACCATTGGCGGCGCCGCCCGTGCCTTTGCATGCACGGGCGGTATCGACGGATTCATTGAGGAGTGACCGTGAAAACAACTCGTCTCTGGTATATCGCCGCCTTCCTGGCGCCGGCGGTTCTTGTGTATTCCCTGTTCAGCGCACTGCCTTTGATCGACACCCTGCGGCTGAGCCTGTACGCCACCGATGACGCCGGCGCGCACCGTTTTATCGGCCTGGGCAACTATCACACCATCCTGTTCGACTCCAGCTGGTCGGCCGCATTCTGGAATGCGATGTGGAACAACCTGAAATTTTTCATGATTCACATGTTGCTGCAAAACCCGATCGGTCTGCTGCTGGCCACGCTGTTCAGCCTCAAAGGCCTGCGCGGAGCGCGCACCTATCGCACCCTGATTTTCCTGCCGACCCTGCTGTCGGTGGTCATCATCGGCTTTATCTGGCAGTTGATTCTGTCGCCGCTGTGGGGCGTCGGCGAAAAATTGATGGGCCTGGTTGGCCTGCAGCAATTCTTCGGGCCCTGGCTGGGCCAGCCGTCCACCGCGCTGCTGACGATTGCGTTGATTTCGGTCTGGCAATACATCGGCATTCCGATGATGTTGATCTACGCCGCCCTGCTGGCGGTGCCGGAAGAGATACTGGAAGCGGCGCACGCCGAAGGCGCCGGCGCGATGCGTATTTTCTGGCAGATCAAGCTGCCGCTGATTCTGCCCACGCTGGGCCTGGTGGTGATCCTGACGTTCGTCGCGAACTTCAACGCCTTCGATTTGATCTATTCGGTCAAGGGCGCCCTGGCCGGACCGAACTATGCGACCGATCTGCTGGGCACGTTTTTCTACCGCACCTTTTTCGGCTACCAGGCGCAGATCGGCGACGCCAATATGGGCGCCGCCGTCGCCACGCTGATGTTCCTGGTCATTCTGTGCGGCATCGGCGTATATTTTTATCTGGTGCAGCGCAAGCTGATCCGTTATGAACTGTAGATCATGACGACTTCCTCCTCCGATATCGCGTCATCGCCGCCGCGCCGCGCCGGCAGTCTCCATCGCGCCAGCCGGATGCACCGCATCGGACATCTGTGGGTGCACATCGTGCTCTGCCTGTATGCGGTCATCGCCTTGTTTCCGATCGTCCTGATCCTGATCAATTCGCTCAAGTCGCGCGATGCGATTTTCGACAACCCGCTTGCGTTCCCCAGCGTGGAGACCTTTTCGCTGATCGGCTTTCGCAAGGTGCTGACCAACACCAATTTTGCGCTGTTCTTCGGCAACAGCCTGGTGGTCACGATCGGTTCGCTGATCCTCATTGTGCTGTTCGGCGCCATGGCGGGCTGGGCGCTGTCGGAATACAAATTTCGCGGCAACCGGCTGATGACCTTGTTTCTTGCGATCGGTATCATGATTCCGATCCGCCTGGGCACCGTCTCCATTTTGCAACTGGTGGTGGCGCTCGACCTGATCAATACCCGTACCGCGCTGATCCTGGTGTATACCGCTCAGGGCCTGCCGCTGGCGATCATGATCCTGTCCGAATTCATCCGCCAGATCCCGTCGGAGCTGAAAGATGCCGCGCGTTGCGACGGCGTCGGCGAATTCAAGATCTTCTTTCAGATCATCCTGCCGCTGATCCGCCCCGCCATTGCCACGGTGGCGGTGTTTACGATGATTCCCGCGTGGAACGATCTCTGGTTCCCATTGATCCTGGCCCCTGGCGACACCACCAAAACGGTCACCCTCGGCGTCCAGCAGTTTATCGGGCAGTACGCCACCGACTGGAATTCGGTGCTGGCGGCGCTGTCGCTGGCGGTGATACCGATCCTGCTGCTGTACATGCTGTTTTCACGCCAACTGATTCGCGGGCTGACCTCCGGCGCGGTCAAGTAGTCGCCTCATTCATGCATAACGGACATTCGATATGGCAAGCGTAAGCATCAAAGACCTCAGAAAATCGTATGACGGCAAGCAGGACGTGCTGGCGGGATTGAATCTGGACATCGAGGACGGCGAGTTCTGCGTGCTGGTCGGCCCTTCCGGCTGCGGTAAATCGACCTTGTTGCGCATGCTGTGCGGCCTGGAATCGATCACCGGCGGCGATCTGATCATCGGCGACCGGGTCGTCAACCACCTGCCGCCGGCGCAACGCGGCATCGCCATGGTGTTCCAGAGCTATGCCTTGTATCCGCATATGAACGTCTATAAAAACATGGCGTTCGGGCTCAAGATCGCGGGCGCCGACAAGGCGTCCATCGATGCCCGGATCCGGCACGCCGCCGGCATCCTGAAGATCGATCACCTGCTCGACCGGCTGCCGCGCGAATTGTCCGGCGGCCAGCGCCAGCGCGTCGCCATCGGACGCGCCATCGTCCGCAAACCGAAATTGTTCCTGTTCGACGAACCGCTGTCGAACCTCGACGCGGCGCTGCGGGTGCAGACCCGTCTGGAAATCGCCAAGCTGCACCGCCAGCTGGCGGCCACCATCGTTTATGTGACGCACGACCAGGTGGAAGCCATGACACTGGGCGACAAGATCGTTGTCATGCACGACGGCCGCATCCAGCAGACCGGCACCCCGCTGGCCTTGTATCAACACCCGCAAAACCTGTTTGTCGCCGGCTTCATCGGTTCGCCGAAAATGAACCTCATGCCGGGCAAGGTGACGGCCATCGGCGCGCAGGCGATGTCGGTGGAGCTCGACGGCGGCTGGTCGGTACAGGCCAATGTCGCCGCCGGCGGCGTCCATGCGGGCGATACGGTCACGGTGGGCCTGCGCGCCGAACACATACAGGAAAACGGACTGGCCTCGGAGACCTTCAACGGCATGGTCAACGTGGTCGAACATCTTGGCGAGGCCAATTATATTTATGTGACGCTGGACAGCGGCCAGGAGCTGGTGGTGCGCGGCGACGGCAACAATACGGTGCATGTCGGCGATCACGTCGGCCTGTCGGCCTCCAGCAGCGCGTTCCATGTGTTCGACGCCGGCGGACACGCCTTGCAACGGCTCAGGCCGGGCAATCTGGTGTCGTCGCGGCAAGCGGCATAAGGCATAAGCCATGACAGCATTCGATTATCTGATCGGCGTCGACGGCGGCGGCAGCAAGACCATCGCCCGCCTCGCCCGCCCCGACGGCACGGTGCTGGCCGAAGCCAGCGCCGGCCCGTCCGCGCTGGCGCACGGCGCCGGAAAAGCCTGGACCGCGATCCTCGACGCCATTCGCCTCGCCTTCGACGGCGCCGATCTGGCGCTGCCCGATTACGCCAGATTGGCGGTCGGCATCGGTTTGGCAGGCATGAACGTCGCCCACTGGGCCGAGCAGTTCCGGGCAGGCGACCCCGGCTTCGGCGCCATCAGAATAGAAACCGACGCCACCACCACCCTGCTCGGCGCGCATCGGGGACGAGCGGGCGCGATCATCGCCATCGGCACCGGGACCATCGGCGCGGCCAACTATCCGGACGGCACGCGGCATATCGTCGACGGCTGGGGCTTCCCGTCGGGCGACGACGCCAGCGGCGCCTGGATGGGTTTGCGCGCCATCAACCACGTACAGCGCGTGCTGGACGGCCGCGCCGCTGCCGGAGCGCTGGCCCTGGACGTCATTGCATTTTGCGTTGGGAGCAGCAGCGGTGCAGACGTGGCTGACGATGACGACCAGGCCACGCGCGAGGCCGTGCTGAACTGGCTCACGCAAGCCAATCAGAGTTTGTTCGCGCAACTGGCCAGACTGGTGGTCAAGCATGGCGCCGACGACCCCGCCGCGCAGGAAATCATGACTGCCGCCGGGGCCGAGATCGGCCTGATGGCGCAGGCGCTGGACCCGTCGGAAAAATTGCCGCTGGCGCTGTGCGGCGGCTTGGCGGCGTCCCTGCTGCCCTATCTTCCCGCAGCCCTGCAACAACGCACGGTGCCGCCGCTGGGCGACTCCGCCAGCGGCGCACTGCTGATGATCCGGCAATATCTGGAGGAGCAACCGGCATGAAGCGCCCCTTGATCGACCTTTCATTTCTATAACGGAGTAATCCTCATGAGCGACGTGACGCAACTGCGCGGCAATGTGCTGACCCCGGCGGGATGGCTGGAAGGCAGCATTCGCTTCGACGATCTGATCACCGGCATCCACGGACAACCGCTGGTGGCCGAACCGATCCCGATGGCGGAGGCAGGCGATTACATTCTCCCCGGCTTTATCGATTTGCATGTGCACGGCGGCGGCGGCAAGGACGTGATGGACGGCGGCAATGCGCTTGAGACCATCGCCCGCCTGCACGCCAGGCACGGCACCACCAGCATGCTGGCCACCACCATGACGGCGCCGATGGAAGACCTGGAACGCGCGCTGACGCCCATCGGCCAGGCGCGCAGGAAACGCTGCGCAGGCGGCTCGCGCGTGCTGGGCGTCCACTTGGAGGGGCCGTACATCAATCCCGGCAAACTCGGCGCGCAGCCCGACTTCGCCGTTCCCGCCACGCTGGACCAGATCGACTGGCTGCGCAGCTTCGCGCCCATCGAATTGATCACCGTGGCGCCCGAGGTCGAAGGACATATGGAACTGGTGCGCGTCCTGAGCAATAACGGCATGCTGGTCCAGATCGGCCACACGCTGGGCACCTACGAAGAAGGCGTGGCCGCCCTGAAAAACGGCGCAGTCGGTTTCACCCATTTGTTCAATGCGATGTCCGGATTTCACCACCGCGAACCGGGCATGGCCGGCGCGGCGCTGGCGCATGCCGAATACGCCGAGATCATCCCAGACCTGCTGCACGTGCATCCCGGCGCCATCAGGGCGGCGCTGCGCGCCATTCCGCGCCTGTACTGCGTTACCGATTCGACCGGCGCATCCGGCATGCCCGACGGCGAGTACACATTGGGACGCCAGACCGTGCACAAATGCATGGGCGGCGTGCGACTGGCCGACGGCCGGCTCGCCGGAAGCACCCTGACCATGGATCAGGCGCTGCGCAATCTGGTCTCGCTGGGACTGGATCTGGCCGACGCTTCGTTGCGTACCTCCACATACCCGGCCGATTATCTCGGCATCAAGGAACGCGGCCGCCTCAAAACCGGCTGCTATGCCGACATCCTGGTGTTCGATCGCGAACTGCAGCTCAAGGCCGTCTATGTGGAAGGAGAAAAGATTGACCTCGCTGATGCTTAAGGAAGCACGCTCCGCCGGCGCCCATGTCGCTTCGCAACTGTCGCAGGACCGCGCGCGCTACGCCGAGCTGGGTCAGCGCCTGCGATCCGCTCCGCCGGCCGCCATACTGACGCTGGCGCGCGGCAGCTCGGACCATGCCGCCGCCTATTGCGCCTATCTGATCATGGCCCGGATAGGCCGCATTGTCGCTTCGCTGCCGATGTCGCTGATCACCCTCAACCGCGCCCCGCTGCTGGCGCGCGATGCGCTGGCGATCGCCATTTCCCAATCGGGCCAGAGCCCGGACGTGATCGAACCCATCCGCTATTTCCGCGATGGCGGCGCCACCACCGTCGCCCTGGTCAACGACGCCGCCTCGCCGCTGGCCGCGGCGGCCGAATGGAGCATGCCGCTGCATGCAGGCAGCGAGCTCAGCATCGCGGCCACCAAAAGCTTTATCGCCAGTCTTGTGGCCGGAGCGCTGTTGACGGGCCACTGGCAGGGCGATGCCGATTTTCTTGCCGCGGTCGACACACTGCCGGACGCCCTCGAAAGCGCCGCCCGGTGCGACTGGTCGGCGGCGCTGGAAGTGCTGGTTCCGGCCCACAACATCATGGTGGTCGGGCGCGGCATCGGCTTGCCGCTGGCGCTGGAAGCCGCGCTGAAATTCAAGGAGACCTCGGCGATTCAGGCCGAGGCGTTCAGCGGCGCCGAAATCCAACACGGCCCGATGGCGCTGATCGGCGGTGGCTATCCGCTGCTGATCTTTGCCACGCGCGGACCGACCCAGGCCGGACTGTTGCAACTGGCAAGCGAAATGCGCAGCCGTGGCGCCAGGGTATTGCTGGCGGCGCCTGAGGACGTGGCGGCGCGCGATCTGACCTTGCCCGTCGCCGCCACCCCCGATCTCGATCCCATCGTCGCGATCCAGACGTTTTACACCATGGCGGCGCAATTGTCGGTGGCGCGCGGCATGGATCCGGACCGGCCGCGCCATTTGCGGAAGGTGACGAAAACCAGTTGAACGCCTTGCCGAAGTTGTGGCGGCATGCCCTCCCGCTCAGCGCGAGCGACCGGACATATCCCAAATGTTCGGCAAGTGCTTATTGTTATAGCCCGAAATAAACGGTTTGCGCTCGCCTTCGCCGGTAAATACCGAACGGGTCACCGCGCCGATATTGGCGCCATACACGTGGATACTGATCGACACCCGGTCGTCATAGGCGTTGTTGACCCGATGAATGTCGCCGACGCCCGGCGACAGCAACTCGACCTGCCCTGCCTCCAGGCGGATCGCGGCGCCGTTCGGCACGGCGCGGCCCGCCTCGTCCAGTTTGTACGGCTGAGTATATTCGGCGCCGCGCAGCATGCCGATCATGCCCCACACCGTATGGTCGTGGACAGGCGTGCGCTGGCCCGGGCCCCAGACGAAGCTGACTACCGAAAACCGTTCGCCCGAATCAGCGTGCAATAGAAACTGCCGATAATAGGCCGGGTCGGGCTCGGCATATTCCTGCGGCAACCAATGGTCGCTTGCGATCAAGGTCCTCAACAGCGCCCCGCCATGCTCGAAAATGGCCGCTTCGTGCGGCTTCCGGTCCAGCAATGCGGAAAAGGCAATGATGAACTCGCGCAACGGATGGGTCGAAAAGGCCGCAGTTTCATTGGCTATCCGCATGATGGATGTCTCCTTATAAATATAAGATGATTTTACAGGCCATTCACGATGGATGCTCGCGCCCGCCCGGAATTCATGAACAGCCTTCAAAAAACCCATATCCCTCTAAGATACATGTAGTATATTAGTTAGAACGAGCGAAAAGACCGATTTATCCGGCTACGCATCGTTACTATCAAAAAAATATACTCGAGGCAAATTGAGGAGACAAACATGGAGCTAAGCTCTACAGCCGCGCCTGCGGCGCCGGCGATTGCGGCGCCACGCGCCAAGGGCGCCAGCCGTTGGTGGCAAGTCGTGATCGGCATCGTCTGCATGTCGATGATCGCCAATCTGCAATACGGGTGGACGCTTTTCGTCCTGCCCATCCATGAAAAATTCGGCTGGTCCCGGGCCGAAATCCAGGTGGCGTTTACCATTTTCGTGCTGATGGAAACCTGGCTGCTGCCGGTCGAGGGCTGGATCATCGATAAGGTCGGCGCCAAAAAGATCTGTCTTCTCGGCGGCTTTCTGGTCGGATTGGCATGGGTCGTCAACTCCTTCGCCGATACACTGCCGGCTCTGTACCTGGGCGCCATCATTGCCGGCGCCGGCGGCGGCATGGTGTACGCCACCTGCATCGGCAATACGCTCAAATGGTTTCCGGACCATCGCGGTCTGGCGCTGGGTCTGATCTCCGCCGGCTTCGGCGCCGGCGCCGCATTGACGGTGGCGCCGATTGCTTCAACCATCCAGAACAGCGGCTATCAATCGGCGTTTCTGTATTTCGGCCTGCTGCAAGGCGGCGTCATCATCGTCGCTTCGATGTTCCTGGCCAAGCCGCCGAAATATGAATCCGGCGCCAAGAGCAGCCTGGAACCGACCCGCGTTCAACGTCAGTTTTTGCTCAGCGAAGCCTTGCGCCAGCCGGTGTTCTGGCTGCTGTACGCCATTTCCACCATGGTGCTGGCGGGCGGCTTGATGGCGGTGGCGCAATTGGCGCCGATCGCCCGCGACTACCAGGTCGACAAGATACCGGTATCGCTGTTCGGACTCACCATGCCGGCGCTGCTTTTCGCATTGACGCTGGATCGTGTGATGAACGGCATCTGCCGCCCTTTCTTCGGTTGGGTCTCGGACAAGATCGGACGCGAACAAACCATGTTCATCGCATTCATGCTGGAAGGCTTCGGCATTCTGGGGCTACTCAAATTCGGCGCCCATCCGCTGCTGTTCGTCATTCTGACCGGCCTGGTATTTTTTGCCTGGGGTGAAATCACCACGCTGGTCCCGGCCACCGCCACCGATGCGTTCGGCACCAAGAACGCCACGGCCATCGCCGGCGCCATCTATACCAGCAAAGGCGTCGCCGTGTTGCTGGTGCCGCTGGCCAGCCTGCTGGTGCAGCGCACCGGCAACTGGGAACTGGTGTTCATCATCGCCGCCGTACTCAATATCGCCGCGGCGTTGATTGCCATCTTTCTGCTCAAGCCCTTACGCAGGAAACTCGCCGCCGCATAAGGAATGGCGCGGCGGCCGACCGCCGCGCGCCAAACCGCACTTACCTCGAATGGAGACATTTTGACACCGGATAAAACCCGCAAATGGGATACCTTGGCTCAGAACAAGGCGGCGCGCCTGTCGCGCGCCAGCGAACATGCGGATGGCAAAGTGGTCGCCGCCGCGCGCATCGGCGCGCTGTTGAATGCCGTGCTGGAACCGGGCGACCGCGTCTGCGTGGAAGGCAACAACCAGAAACATGCGGATTTTCTGGCCGTCGAAATGGCCAAGCTCGATCCGCAGATCGTGCACGACCTTCACATTATCCAATCCAATATCGCCCTGCCCGCCCATCTGGATCTATTTGAACGGGGGATCGCCTCGCGTCTGGATTTCTGCTATTCGGGCGAGCAAGGCGTGCGCATGGCGCGTCTGATCAAGGCCGGCAAGATCAAGGTGGGCGCGATCCATACTTATCTGGAATTGTACGGACGCTACTTCATGGATTTGTCGCCGCGGGTGTCGCTGGTGGTGGCCCAAAGCGCCGATGCGCAAGGCAATCTTTATACCGGACCGAATACCGAAGATACGCCGGCGGTGGTGGAAGCGACTGCGTTCAGAAACGGCATCGTGATCGCCCAGGTCAATGAAATCGTCGACACGGTGCCCCGCGTGGACATTCCCGGCGATTGGATTTCCTTCGTCGTGCAGTCGCCGAAGCCGCATTACATCGAGCCGATCTTCACGCGCGACCCGGCGCTGATCACCGAGACCCAGATACTGATGGCGATGATGGTGATCAAGGGCTTGTATGAACCGTATCAGGTGAACCGGCTCAATCACGGCATCGGTTTCGATACCGCCGCCATCGAGCTGATTCTGCCGACGTATGCGGAATCGCTGGGATTAAAAGGCAAGATCTGCAGCTACATGACGGTCAACCCTTGCCCTACGCTGATTCCAGCCATCGAATCCGGATTTCTGAAAGCGATCCATTGCGCCGGCTCGGAGCTGGGCATGGAAGACTATGTACGATCCCGCTCCGACATTTTCTTCGACGGTCCGGACGGCAGCATGCGGTCCAATCGCGCGTTCTGCCAGATCGCCGGCCACTACGCGGATTTGTTCATCGGCTCCACCTTGCAGATCGATCCCGAAGGCAACAGTTCGACCGCGACACTCAACCGCATCGCCGGCTTTGGCGGCGCTCCCAATTTCGGTTCCGAATCGCGCGGCAGGCGGCACGCCAGCTACGGCTGGCTGAAGGCCGGCCGGGAAGCGGCGCAAGCCAGCGGCAGCAGCATGCCGCGCGGACGCAAGCTGGTGGTGCAGATGGTCGAATCGTTCCGCGAAAAAATGCAGCCGGCATTCACCGAACGGCTCGACGCGTGGCAATTGAAAGACGATTTCGAACTGGATCTGCCGCCCGTGATGATTTACGGCGACGACGTCACCCATATCGTCACCGAAGAAGGGATCGCCCATCTGCACCGCTGCGGCAATGTGCAGGAACGGCAACAGGCGGTGCGCGGCGTGGCCGGATTCACGCCGGTAGGCCTGGCGCGCGATCGACGCGCGGTCGACAATCTGCGCGATCGCGGCATCATTCAACGGCCGGAAGACATCGGCGTCGACGCGTCGCTGGCCACGCGCGATCTGCTGGCGGCGCGTTCGATGAAAGACCTGGTGCGGTGGTCGGACCATCTGTATCAACCTCCCAATCGTTTCAGGACCTGGTAAAGACCATGCAAACACTTACTTACGAGTTGGGCCCGTTCGACAACCCCAACCGCGGCATCCGCCCCGGACTGGTGGGCGTGGTCGGTTCCGGCGATCTGGAAATTCTGATCGAAGCGGCGCCGCTGGACGACAAGGTCCGGTTTCATATTTCGACGTCGGTGCACGGCTTCGACGACACCTGGGAAGCGGTCACGGCCAATCTGGCCAGCCGTTTCCGCTTGGCCAATCTGGTGATTACCGTCAACGATGCCGGTGCGACGCCGGCGGTGGTCAGCCTGCGCCTGATGCAGGCAGTGGAAGAATTCGGAGGCCGCGCATGAGCATCGGCACAACGGGTAACGACCAGCAGAAGCTGCGCCGGAGTTTTCTGGAATGCACTGCGCGCCACCGCATCGACGGCGTGCTCGATGCCGGCACCTTCACTGAAATTCTGCCGCCGCAAGCGCGCCACACCAGCCCGCATCTGGCCGCGCTCGGCCAGCCGGTGGCGCTGGATGACGGCGTCGTCATCGGCTCCGGCCTGCTCAATGGCGACAAGGTATTGATCGCGGCCCAGGAAGCGGCTTTCATGGGCGGATCGGTCGGCGAAATCCACGGCGCCAAATTGACCGGCCTTTTGGAGCTGGCGGTCCGCACCAGACCGGCGGCGGTGCTGTTGCTGCTCGACACCGGCGGCGTGCGGCTGCATGAGGCGAACGCCGGCCTGATCGCCATTTCGGAAATCCAGCGCGCGGTATTCGACGCCCGCGCCGCCGGCGTCACCGTGATCGTGTTGGTGGGCGGCTCCAACGGCTGCTATGGCGGCATGGGCATCGTCGCCAAATGCTGCGACCGCATCGTCATCTCGGAGGAAGCTAGATTGTCGGTGTCCGGTCCTGAAGTGATCGAGGCGGCGAAAGGGGTCGAAGAGTTCGATGCGCGCGACCGGGCGCTGGTCTGGCGCACCATGGGCGGCAAGCATCGTTATCTGATGGGCGACGTGGATACCATCGTCAGCGACGAAATCGGCGCCTTCAGGAGCGCGGCGATCGCGCTGATCGGCCAGGCGCGGCCCCTGTCTCTGGCTGCGTTGACGCAGCAGAACCAGCGCTTGCAACAGCGCTTCGACGCGTATTACCAGAGCGCGGACGCAGCCGACGTCTGGCGCGCACTGGGTATCGAGGACACCGCCGCGATACCGCTGGCGGAAATTCCGGAATTCATTCAAATGGCGGAGAAAGCGAGACGCGATCATGCTTGAGTGGCGACAGCTGTGCAACGAAATATTCCCCGGCGGCCACGACGTAGCGCTGGGCGGCGAGGTGTTGATCGGGACCGGCAATACGGATGGACGGCAGGTCGCGGTGGTCGGCACCGTCGATCATGCCGGGATCGGCATGCAGGTTGCGCTGCAACTGGCGGCGGCGGTGCTGGATGTGGTGCGCGAACACCCGCGGCGTCCGATTCTGATGCTGGTCGATACCCAGGGTCAAAAGCTGTCGCGCAACGACGAACTGCTCGGCAATAACGCCTGTCTCGCGCATCTGGCCGAATGCTTTGCGCTGGCGCGGCAGAACGGCCATCAGCTCATCAGCGTGGTCTACAGCGAAGCCGTCAGCGGCGGCTTCCTGTCGCTGGGAATGATGGCCGACGCGACCTATGCCGTTCCCGGCGCGCAGATCCGGGTGATGGCGCTGCCCGCGATGTCGCGCATCACCAAGTTGCCGCTGGAAGAACTGGAAGCCTTGTGCCGCGATACCGCCATCATGGGACCCGGCGTCGACAATTACGTCGCGCTGGGCGCGGTGCAGAGCATCTGGAACCGCCCGCTGGCCGCATGTTTGCAGACCGCGCTGGCAGACACCAACCGCGACGATACCCGGCGCGATCTGGGCCGCAGCCGCGGCGGCCGCACCGGCGCGGAAAAAATCGCGCGGCTAGTGCGCGAATTCAGCGCATGAATGCAGGCACTCCGATGTTGCGGCCGGCGCGGCATGAACGTGTCTGGCTCAACACGGACGTTGCCGCAACCGGCCTGGTGCGCGCGGCCAATCCGCAGCAAGCCGAATGCATCGTCGCGCATGCGGCGCATGGGTGTCCGTTCGTGGCGCGCCGCCGCCAGCCTTGCGATCCGGCCGGCCTGGTGCATCTGGGACTGCGCCTGCCGCCGGAGGCCATGCCACGTTCGATCGGCTTCTCCGTGCCGGCGCACGCCATCCGCACAAGCGCGTCCGCCTTGAGCGCGCACGAGTTGCTGGCGACGCAGAATTTTTTATCGCCGTCATGGCGCACCGCCCTGCAGGATCTGGATCATGCGTTGGCTGCCCGCGGGCTGCAAGCCAGGCTGTACGGCTCGCTGGCGTGGCAATTTTCAAGCGGCAATCGTTATCTCACCGACACCTCCGATATCGACCTGCTGCTGTACCCGCTCAGCCCGGACGAGGCCGACGCCTGTCTGACGGAATTGGCGGCGGTTGCCGTATCCGTCGCTCCGCGTTTCGACGGCGAGTTATGCCTGCCGGACGGGCGCGCGGTCAGTTGGCGCGAGTTGATGGGCGGCTCGCGGCAGATCCTGGTGAAGACAGAGGACGGCGTTGCGTTGGCGGACCGGACTTCCATATGGAGCGATCTCACGTGGCAAGCGAAGGTTTGATCGGTACGCCGCAGCTGGCGCGGCCTGCGAAGCCGGCGGTTTCCGCGGCGGCCGCCAAGGCTTCCGCATCCCGCGTTGCGCAAGCCGCGGTGCAGGCGCTGCATGCCGAGCTCTGCCTGTTTCCGAAGCCTGGACTGGTCAGCAAGATCGACAACGGCAGCCATCTGGACATGTACCCTGCCCTGTTCGTCAAAAGCCTTTTTTCATTGCGGCATTACTTTGCGCAATGCTATGCGGCCGGGTTCGACGGCGCGGCCTTCGATGTGCTGCAAACCCTGGGAATGCAAGCCGAAGCGCGCATGATGCGGGCCACCGGCGGCGTCAATACCCATCGCGGCGCGATATTCAATCTGGGGATTTTAAGTGCGGCGATTGCGCGCCGCGATGCCGGCGCCGATGCGGGCTGTAGACCGTTGCCGGCGCTGGTGATGGAGCACTGGGGCGCGGCGATCCGCATGGCCGACGCCACTTCCCGCTCGAACAGTCATGGCGCCCGCGCATGCCGTACGTACGCGGTCGGCGGCGCACGCGGCGAAGCGGTGGCCGGTTTTCCGCACGTGTTTCGCATCGGTCTGCCGGCCTGGCGCGCCGTGCTGCGCGCCGGCGGCACCCGCGAGATGGCGGGATGCCAGGCGTTTTTCGCTATCATGCAATCGCTGGACGATACCAATCTGCTGCATCGCGGGGGCGCCGCGGGGCTGGCCTATGCCCGCGACGCCGCGTCTGCGTTTCTGGACGCCGGCGGCGTTTTTTCACCGGCATGGCGGCGGCAGGCGAGAGTCATCCATCGTCAATTCGTGACACGGCGCCTGAGCCCGGGCGGCAGCGCGGATCTGCTCGCCGCCACCTTATTCATCGATCGCGCGTGCGGCGGCAAAGCATGAGCAAACTGGCCATCGTCTGCCCCGGCCAAGGCGCGCAGCACGCGCAGATGTTCGATCTGGCGCTGCAAAGCGAGCATGCGCGGACCTGGCTGGCCGATTTTTCGGATGGCCTGGGTTACGACATCGTCGAGGTCGCGCGCGGTGGAATCGGTCTGTTCGACAATTTTCACGCGCAGGCGCTGGTGTGCGGCGCGACCGTCGCCACCTGGGTCGCCTTGCGGGAACGGCTGCCGGCGCCGGAGGCCATACTCGGCTACAGCGTCGGGGAAATGTCCGCTTACGGATGCGCCGATGTGTGGGACGCACCCACGCTGGCCGCATTGACCCGCAAACGGGCCGAGCTGATGGACAGGTTTGCCCCCGAAGGCGCCGGCTTGATGGCGCTCAAGGGCGCCGATAGCCATGCTGTCGTCGCGCTCTGCGACGCGCACCGGCTGTCGCTGGCCATCGTCAACGGCGATGACCACGTGGTGCTGGGCGGCACTCGCAGCGACTTTGCGGCGGCCCTCCCCGACATGGATGCGCGCGGTTACTGGTCGAAGATACTGGATGTCGCGGTGCCTTCGCACACGCCGCCGATGCGCCTCGCGGCGGAAGCATTTGCGCTGGCGCTTGCCGACAAGTCGATGCACGCCATGTCGGCGCCGGTTCTGATGGGAATCAGCGGTACGCCGGCCTCCTCCGCGACGCTGGCCGCTTCGCTGTCGCAGCAGATCGCGCAGACGGTGCGCTGGAGCGACTGCATGAAAACAGCGCTGGAAATGGGCGTCGCCGTGGTGCTGGAAATCGGCCCCGGCAAAAGCCTGAGCCGCATGTTCACCGAACTCGATCCCGCGTTGCAGGCCCGCTCGGCGGAAGACTTTCGCACTCTGGACGGCATCGTGAAATGGGTGGCGTCGAAGGTGTGACGCGGCTGCCTGACTACGCTCGGCCTCCATTGCCGGTTCTTCAAATCACGAATATACCAGGTTGACAATATCATTGTGTACTACTAATATATCAGTCGTACACAACATAGAATGAGACTTACAGGAGATCAATCATGATGAGCGAACGTCAACGAAAATTTCGCGCCGAGTACAAAGCGGACATCAGCCCCTTGTATAGCGGACTGCTGCACGTCGGCGTGATGTATCTGGTCGGCATCGGCGCCGTGGTTTACTGTCTGCAACATCTGCAGACGGCGCGCTGGGAATGGGCGCTGATGCTGCCCGTTTTTCTGGCCGGCAACTTTGTGGAATGGGGCATGCATCGCTTCGTCATGCATCGCCGCATCAACGTCTATGCGCTGCGGGCCATTTACGAACGCCACACCCGCCAGCATCACCAATACTTCACCGACAACGATGCCACCATCGATTCGACCCGTGAATTCCGGATCGTCTTCTTTCCGTGGCGGGTTCTGGTGACGCTCGGCGTCGGCGGTCTGACGCTGGGTTATCTGGCGACGCTGGTCTTCAATGCCAACGCCGGGTACATCGTGTTCATGACGATGGTGGGCCAATACCTGATTTACGAAACCTTCCACTATTGCTGCCACGTGCACGACAACTGGTTTGTCCGCAACATGCCGTTCATCAATACCATTCGCCGCCACCATACCGCGCATCACAATCAGGGCATCATGATGAAATACAACATGAACCTGACCTTCCCGATCGCCGACTGGTTTTTGGGCACGACCGATTTGCGGCGCGGCTTGCTGGGCCATTTGTTCAACGGCTACAGCGAAAAGCATGTGAAGGAAGAATTGAAGCCGATCATCGCCCGCTTCCGCATGGACGATACCCGGGTCACGCTGGACGGTCCGCAACTGTCGGCGGAAGAAGAACAGACCATCGACCGCGGGCTGGCTGCCTGATGCGGATGCGATGATCCGAAACGACAGCGGCTTGCTGCATTTGCGGCAAGCCGCCGGTTTTACATATCGGACAGCAAGGTGGATTTGGTGAAGGCTTCGATGTTATCCAGCAAAAGGTCCAGCGCCTGCCCGGCTTCGGTGGCCTTGCCTTCGGCGATCGCCAATGCGACGGCGGCGTGCAGACGGGCCATTTCCGGCAGATCGGCAGCCTGCTTGTAATGAAAATACCAGAATCGGCGCGACAGTCCATGCATCAGGCGCATTGCCCCTTCCGCGAATTCATTACGCGCCGCCACCAGGCAAAGCTCGTTGAACTCGCGATCGGAACGCATGAAGCTGACGTCGTCATTGGTTTTTGAGGCTGTGGAGAATTCCTGGCTCAAACGGGCGAAATGTTCCCGCTCCTCGGGCGTGGCGCGTTTAGCGGCGCTCTTGCAGATCAGGCGTTCGACTTCGCGCCTGGTTTCCAATAATTTGAGTTGCTTTCTCAGATCGATTTCCGGCACCAGCAAGCCGCGCTGCGGCAGGACCTGCAGTAAATGTTCGCGCGCCAGACGCTGAATCGCCTCGCGTATCGGCGTGCGGCCGATATTGATCATTTCACTCAAGGTCAATTCCGATAACACCGATCCCGGCGGAATGCGCAGCGTGATGATGGCCTCTTCGATTTGCTCGTACGCAAGTTCAGTCAGTTTGACCCTGGGTACCGCCATTTCCTGCATGCGGGTGGATTGATCGGCTACTTTTTTCAATGCGGGCCGTTGCTGCTTGGTTTTCATATTTCCGTTAGGGCCTGTTAACAAAAGTTCGAAGAATACACATTGTATATGACTAGTGTATTGACATATTCAGTCATTTTGCGTGCTAATATTCATTTAATATATTAGCTGCATAACGAGGAGACGGCATTGGATATTTTGGAAATCGGCCAGGGATCCGCCACCATCGTCGCGGTGCACGGCATCCAAGGCACCCGCGCCAGTTGGCTGCCGATCGCCGAGCAGCTATCGGAACAGGCGCGCTGGATCCTGCCGAATCTGCGCGGGCGCGGACGCGCCGAACGCGGCTTCGGCCCCGCGGACTACACGCTGGACAGCTATGCCGCCGAGCTCGCCGCCGTGATTGCCGAGCGCGCCGCCACAGGCCCACTTTATCTGGCCGGCTGGAGCATGGGCGTGTCGGTGGCGCTGGCCTATTTGTCGCGCCCGGATGCCCGCGTGCCGGACGGACTCTTCCTTCTATCGGGCAGCCCGGCGCTCAATCAAACCCATTGGTTCACCACGACAGAGCCGCAAGCACTACGCAAGGAGATCGCGGAACGCGAACGGCGCCTGGGCTTGCGCGAAGCGGCCGATCACGACGCCGTGGCGTGGACCTGGCAAGCGATCTCGCCGACTTCGCAGCGCGCGCTGCTGCCTTCCATCGCGATACCCACCCGCATTCTGCACGGCAGCGCCGACGACGATTCGCCGCCGCAACACGCCGAATGGCTGCGACAGGGCTTGCCCAACGCCAGCCTGTGCATGTTCGAAGGCGCCGGCCACGGCATTCTGATGGCGCCCAGCAGCAGCCGGGTCGCCGCCGAAATACAGCAATTCATCCACCGACCATCCATTGCCCGCACTACCGCGATCCAGGAAGCGCCATGAGAACCAACGACACCATTCATTTCTGTCCGCCCGCGCGCCTGATCCTCGGCTGCGGGAGCCGCCTGCAACTTCCCGCCCTGCTGGCGCACCTCGGCTATCGGCGCGGCGTGCTGGTCACTGACCTGTTTTTCGTCCGCAGCACGCCTTGGGTCAAGGAATATGTCGATGCCGCCGCGGCGCTGGGCATCCATACCGTGATTTTCGACGGCGGCCTGCCCGACCCGACCACCACGCTATGCGACGCCGCGACCGTCAGCGTGCGGGCAGCGCTGGCCGGCGCGCTGCCGGACCATGTGATTGCGCTGGGCGGCGGCAGCAATATCGATCTGGCCAAGGCGCTATGCCTGACGCTGCGCGAGGGGCGTCCGATCAAGGACTTCGTCGGCGCGCCCATCGCGCCGGCGGCGCGGCCGCTGCCGCTGATCGCCATGCCGACCACCGCCGGCACCGGTTCGGAAGCGACGCCCGGCGCGATTCTGATCGACCCGTCCAACGCCACCAAAGTCGCGGTGATGGACAACGCTTTGCGGCCGCAGATTGCGTTGATCGATCCCGAATTCACCTACACCTGTCCGCCGCGCGTCACCGCCGACGCCGGCCTCGACGCGTTGACTCACGCGGTCGAATCCTATCTGACTCAGGATTCCTTCGAATTCGACCGCGCCGGGCATCCGGACCCCGGCTATAGCGGGCGCTCTTCCCTGACCATGCTGTTCGCCAAAGAAGCCATCGCCTTGTGCGCGCGCCATTTGCAGCGCAGCTATACCCACGGCGACGATACCGAAGCCCGCATCGGCATGGCGTACGCCAGTCACTATGCGGCGCTGTCGTACGGCAGCGCCGGACTGAACGCCGTTCACGGCATTGCGTATGCGGTCGCCGGCCTGACCCATAAATCGCATGGCAGCACCAATGCGGTCATGCTGCCGTATGTGCTGGACGCGCTGCGCTCCGTGCGCCACAACGAGCTGCTGGAAGTGGCGCGTCTGTTCGGCATCGACGATCCGCAAGCCGGGCGCGCTGTGCGGCAACTGCCGATGACCGTCCGCGCTCTGGTCGGGCAACTCGGGATCCCCACCACGCTGAAGGATTTCGGCGTCGCCGAACATGATCTCGCGGCATTGACCGCCGCCGCGCTGGCCGTGACCCGTCTGACCAAGGCGTTTCCGGTCGACGCCGTCGAAGACGTCTATTCCCGGATTATCCGAAACGCCTGGGAGGGTCTCTTTATCGATTAAACATTTTCAAAGAAGGCGCGGCTTCGGATTTCCCCGCGAAAAGTATTAGAAAAGTATTAGGTCAACGAAGATTGCCGATTACAACAGGAGACAAAAATGGAAGCCTTCAGGAGTATCAACACCATTCGTCCGAACGTCGCTGCCCGCTTGGAGCGCCTTCCGATGACGCACTATCAGCGTTCGCTATTTGCCATCATCGCCACGGCCTGGTTTTTCGATTCCATGGATCTGGGCATCATGACCTTCGTCCTCGGCTCCATCAAAGCGGAGTTCGCGCTGAGCACCGCGCAAACCGGTTTGCTGGCGAGCGCCAGTTTTCTGGGGATGCTGCTGGGCGCCGCCGTCGCGGGGCTGCTCGCGGACAAGTTCGGACGCAAACCCATTTTTCAGATCAGCATGATCTTCTGGGGTGTCGGCAGCCTGCTATGCGCGTTTGCGCCGGACGTCACCTGGCTGATGGCGTTTCGCGTTCTGCTGGGGTTCGGCATGGGCATGGAATTCCCGATCGGTCTGTCGATGGTGTCCGAAATCGTGCCGGCCAAAAGCCGTGGAAAATACGTCGCGTTGCTGGAAGGCTTTTGGCCGATCGGCTTCATCGCGGCCGGGATCGCCGCTTACTTTTTCCTGCCGCTGATCGGCTGGCGCGGCATTTTCATCGGCCTCGCTATCCCTGCCGCGTTCGTGTTCGTGGTGCGCCGCAGGGTGCCCGAATCGCCGCGCTGGCTGGAAGATGCGGGACGCGTGGTCGAAGCCGAGCAAGTGATCGGCGAGATCGAAAGAAAAGTGGTGATGGCATCCGGCGGGAAAATGCTGCCGCCGCCGGTCGAACATCTTGAAGACAGCGCAACCGTTGCCGACTCCGGCCGCCGCGCCCAGTTTGCCGAACTCTGGAAACAGGGCTATGCCAAACGCACCGTCATGCTTTGGGCGCTATGGTTTTTTGCGCTGCTCGGTTACTACGGCCTGACGACCTGGCTGGGCGCGCTGCTGCAGGATGCCGGTTATGCCGTGACCAAGTCGGTGCAATACACGATCTTCATTTCGCTGGCGGGGATTCCCGGCTTTCTGTTTTCCGCATGGCTGCTGGAAGCCTGGGGCAGAAAACCGACTTGCGTATTGATGCTGTTGGGCAGCGCCGCGTCGGCTTATTTTTACGGACAGGCAGCCGCGGCGCATGCGCCCGTGGCCGGCCTGATCGGCGCCGGCCTGTGCATGCAGTTCTTCATGTTCGGCATGTGGTCGGTGTTGTATGCCTATACGCCGGAACTGTACCCGACGCGATCGCGCGCCACCGGCTCCGGCTTTGCTTCGTCGATCGGGCGTCTTGGCTCGCTGCTCGGTCCGCTGGCCGTCGGCGTGGTTCTGCCGATCACCGGTCAGGGCGGCGTGTTTACACTGGGCACCATCTCTTTTTGCCTGGCCGCCGCGGTGGTGCTGACGCTCGGCGTGGAGACCAAGGGGCTGGCGCTGGAAGACGTATCGCGCTAGCAAGCTTGGCGCGGCATCGGGGGCCGCGCCGGCCTTTTTACCTGACAGGGAATCCTGTCAACAATGAACGACTTGGCAGAAAAAAATGAAAATCATTAATCTGAAAATCGGTACACGGCTATTGTTGGGCTTTGCGATTGTTCTTTCCCTGTCCGCCGTTTCGATCGCTGCCGGCATATGGAATATGCATCGCATCGCCGATGCCACGCGGCAGATGATGGAAAAGCCTTTAGCCAAGGAACGCATGGTCTCCGACTGGTATGGCTTGACCAGCGAAGCGGTGACCATGACATCCTTTATCGTGAAGAGTACGGACACCACCCTGGCCGCCACGTTCGCCGATCATATCGCCGCCGGCGTGAAGCAAGCGGTGGCGATCAGAAGCGCATTGCCGCCATTACTGAGTTCCGACCTCGAAAAACAGATGTTCAATGTGCAAATCAAGACGGTGATGGAACGTTATCAGAAAGCGAAGGCTGCGGCGGTCAAGGCAAAGTCGGAAGGCAAGGCGGAGGAAGCCGCCAAAATCTATACCGAAGAATTTGTGCCGAGCGCAAAACTTTACACCGAGGAAGTTTCAAAGTTTTTGGAATTCCAGCGAAGTAACATTAACCAAATCGGCCTTCAGATCACGGAATTGGAAAGCGCCAGCGCCAAACTGATGATCCTGCTGGGCGTACTGATTGCGGCATTGGGTTTCGTTTTCGCGATTTTCATTTCCCGTTCCATCACCATCCCCTTAGGCGAGGCGCTTGGCGTGGCGCTCACGGTCGCCACCGGCGATCTGACCAGCCATATCGAAGTTAAATCCAAGGATGAAACCGGCCGCCTGATCGGCGAATTAAAAGCGATGAATGAAAATTTGCACAATACGGTTTCTCAGGTCCGCTCCAGAGTGAGCAATATCGCCACAGCCACCAGCGAGATCGCGACCGGCAATCTCGACCTTTCTTCGCGCACCGAAGAGCAGGCCGCCTCATTGGAAGAGATAGCCGCCTCCATCAATGAATTGAATTCGACAGTCAAACAGAATGCCGATAATGCCCAACTGGCCAATCAGTTGGCCATCGCCGCATCGGGCATCGCGGTCAAGGGCGGTTCGGTGGTGTCCGAGGTCGTTAAAACCATGAATTCAATCAATGTATCGGCCATGAAAATCGTCGATATCATCGGCGTCATCGACGGCATCGCTTTTCAGACCAATATTCTCGCGCTCAACGCCGCGGTGGAAGCAGCCCGCGCCGGCGAACAGGGAAGAGGCTTTGCCGTTGTCGCCACGGAGGTACGTGGTCTGGCGCAACGCAGCGCCGCGGCGGCCAAGGAAATCAAATCGCTGATCGGCACTTCGGTGGAAAAGGTGGATGCCGGCACCAGGCTGGTCGGCGACGCCGGTTCGACCATGGATGAGTTGCTGGCCAGCGTCAAACGCGTCGCCGATCTCATCGGCGAGATCAGTGCCGCCAGCTCGCAACAAAGCGTCGGTATCGAACAGGTCAACTCGGCAATCATGCAAATGGATCAGGTCACGCAACAAAATGCGGCCCTGGTGGAAGAGGCCGCCGCCTCCGCCGAGCTGTTACAGGATCAGGCTCACGGCCTGATGCAGGCTGTCAGCGCATTCAAGCTGGATCAAAAGCAGAAAAATGCGCCGAATCACCTCCCGGCGCGTGCGATGGCGGTGGCGCCGCCGGTGAGCTGAGCGGCTTCCGGCGAATATGACTTCGCCTTCACGCCGGTTCATGCGCTCAACAGCGCTTCCAGATCCACCTCGTCGCCGGGAGCGGCGGACATGTCGAGCACATGCTCGATGTGGTGCAGATGCGCATCCATCGCCGCAACGGCCCGGTCCGCATCGGCGGCGGCAATGGCGTCGATGATCTCGCCGTGGTCGTCATGCGTGCAGGCCGGCACGGTCGGCGAATCGTACAACACGATAATCAGACAGGTCAGCGAGGCCAGTTCGCGCATCATTTTGCTCATCACCGGATTACCCACCATATCGGCCACGCGTATATGAAATTCGCCGGACAGACGGATGATCGCGCGCCGGTTATTGGCCAGTCTGGCCGCGGCTTCCTGCTCCACATGCGCGCGCAATTGCGCGATGTTTTCCGGCTTCGCATGCCGGCACAGATGGCGCAGCAGCGCCGGTTCGATCAGGCGGCGCGCCTCGAAAATGGCGCGCGCTTCATCCGGCGTCGGGCTGGCGATGAACGCGCCGCGATTCGGCACCGTCATGATCAGGCCCTCGTGACTCAGCCGCGCCAATACTTCACGCACGCGGGTGCGGCTGACGCCGAAGATGCCGGCCAGTTTTTCTTCCACCAGCTTGGTGCCGGGCGTGAGCCGGTGTTCCATGATGGAAGTGAGTATGCGTTCGTAGATGGCGTCGCCGGCCATCGGGCGGGCGCTGATCGCCTGCCCCGGCAACGGGCTGTCGTCCGATTTGTCGGCGGCTTTTTTGTTTGCACTGATCATGGCGGTCCTGAATACTATTTTGTTCGGGTATATTGTCACAATTCAGCCAAATCTTCCCGCCATTTTCAAAATAATTTGTCGCACTTTTTTGGAACAATTTCTTCTCTCGCACCAATCTGGACGGCCGCTTCGCAGCACCGTTGCGCTCGCTTCCCGGCATTCGCATATCGATCCGGCCGATTCAGCCCTGGCACAACAATTGCATTGATTGTCGCAATATAGAAATTAGATTGTCACAATGTTTGTTGCCGTTTTACCTCCAGGGAGAAGAACCATCATGCAAAGCCAAAATTCACACCGGTCGCCGCGCTCTTCCGGCCTGCGCGGGCTCACACTCTTGCTGGCGTTTGCCGCCACCCTCGCGGCGGCCGGGTCGGCCAATGCGCAGGACAAACCGAAATTCAAAATGGCGTATGCGAAATGCGCGCATTGCCTGTCGATGGCCTTGGTGCCGGGCCTGGCGAAAAACGTCGATATCGAAGCCATCAATTTCACCGCCGGCAGCGATGCGCTGACCGCGCTGGTGTCCAAGGGCGTCGATATCGCCCAGGTCACCTATCTGAGTTTTGTCAGCGGCCTGGATAAAGGCTTCGATCTGGTGGCGGTGTCCGGACAGGTCAACGGCGGCTCCGAAATCCTGGTCGGCAAGGATACGGCGCTGGCGCCGGACGACTGGGCCGGCCTGAAAAAACTGATCGCCCAATACAAGGCGCAAGGCAAACCCTTCCGCGTGGCGGCCTCGCGCGGCAATGCGCAGGATCTGCATATGCGCGGCGAGATGGCCCTGAACGGCATTAATCCGAACAAGGATGTGCAATTCATCAATATCCCCAATCCTGCCGACCACGCCGCCGCCTTGCAGCGCGGCGAAGTGGAGCTGATTTGCTCGGTCGAACCGTTCGCGTCGCAAATCCGCATGAGCGGCGTCGGCAAGCACTTTTCCTTTCCATACAAGCAGGCCGCGGGACGCCTGACCAATCTGATCGTGACACGCTCGGACGTGATCAAGGAGCATCCGGCGGAAGTACGCGAAACCGTGGCCGCCGTAGTGCGTCTGGTCGCCACGCTGGACAACGACAAGCAGGCCTGGGTCGCCAGCATCGTCAAGGGCACCGGTCTGGACAAGGCAGTGGCCGCCGAAGCGATCAAGAACGCCTGGCCCGACTACAAGATGTACCGCAAGCCGACGCTGGCGATTGCATCGATGATGAAGGACCTGAAATACATCTCGACGGATGTGTCGGCGCAGGTCGACAAGAACATGGATTACAGCTTCCTGATGGCGGCCACCGGAAAATCCAAAGTCGAACTCGGCTATTGATATCGAATTGAGGAGGCTCTCGATGAATGGATGGATGCGTTCCCTGTGGGAAGCGAAATGGCGCTTTGCGGTGCCTATCGTTCTGGTGCTGTGCTGGGAAGCATTTTCCCGTTCAGGATTGATCCCGGCGTCGCTGCTGCCGGCGCCGTCGCGGGTGTTCTCCACCTGGATGGACTGGATCTTCGGTCTCGATGAGGCCGCGCAAGACAACAGCGGCCGCTGGATTTTCGACGCCATGGCCAGTTGCGCGCGCGTGTTTGCCGGCTACTCCATCGCGGCGCTGAGCGGCATCGCCCTGGGCGTGGCGATCGGCTGGTGGCGCTGGGTCGAAAAAACCATCGAGCCGACGATACAGATGCTGCGTCCGATTCCGCCGGTATCGTGGATTCCGCTGGCCATCATATGGTTCGGCATTGCCAACAAGCCGGCGATTTTTCTGGTGTTCCTGGGCGCCTTCTTCCCGATCCTGATGAACACCGTGCATGGCGTCAAAACGGTGGACCGCAATCTGCTGCGCGCCGCGGCCATGGCCGGCGCCAATCAGGCCCAGTTGCTGCGTTTCGTGATTTTGCCGGCGGCCATGCCCAGCATTTTCTCCGGTCTGCGCATCGCCGTCGGCAGCGCCTGGATGCTGACCGTGACCGCGGAAATGGTTGCGGTCAAGAGCGGGCTCGGTTATACCCTGTGGGATTCGTATTATTTCCTGCGCTACGACATGGTGATCGCCGCGATGATCAGCATCGGCCTGCTCGGTTATCTGGCCGATCTGGGTCTCAAACTGTTGATGAACTCGGTATTGCGCTGGCAGCATGCGGCGACGGTACAAGGTACCAAAGCTTAAGGAATCGCCATGGCATTTATAGAATTGAACAATATCGTCAAGGTCTTCAAGGACCGCAAGCGCGGCACCGACATGCTGGCCATCGACGACGTCACGCTGAACGTGGAGAAGAAGGAATTCCTTTGCCTGCTGGGTCCCAGCGGCTGCGGCAAATCAACGCTGCTCAACATGATCGCCGGATTTGAATTCCCGACGCAGGGCAAGGTCACCGTGGCCGGCCAATCCATCGCCGGCCCCGGCGCCGAGCGCGGCATGGTGTTCCAGCAGGCCAATCTGATGCCGTGGCTGCCGGTATGGGACAACGTCGCCTTTTCGCTCAAGCTGCAGGGCAAAAGCGGCGACGAACGGCGCGCCGCGGCGCAGCCGTTTATCGATACCGTCAAGCTGACCGGCTTTGAAAACCATTATCCGGCGGAACTGTCCGGCGGCATGGCGCAGCGGGTCGGCATTGCCCGCGCCTTGCTGCTCAATCCCGCGGTGATCCTGATGGACGAGCCGTTTGCCGCACTCGACGCGCAAACCAAGCTGGAAATGCAAGAAGAACTGGTGACGCTGTGGCAGCGCTATGAAGGCACCATCGTCTTCGTCACGCACAGCGTCGACGAAGCGCTGATCCTGGGCACCAAGGTGGCGGTGATGACGCACCGCCCCGGCCGCATCCGCGATCTGATCGACATCGATTTGCCGCGCCCGCGCGACGTCACCTCGCAAGCATTCAACGACTGCAAGCGCCATGTGCTGAGCCTGATTCGGGAAGAATCGGCACTGGCGCATGCCGACGCATTGGCGCTGGCTTGATTTACCCGATTTTTTTGAAGGAACATTAATGACATCACGTACTTTGCTCGGCATGCTGACGCCCTCCTCCAATACCGTGCTGGAACCGGTGACCACCGCCCTGCTCGCCGACATCGGTGAAGCCAGCGCGCATTTCGGCCGTTTCCGCGTCACCGAAATTGCCTTGTCCGGCACCGCGCTGGCGCAATTCGACGACAGCGAAATCCTGCGCGCGGCCGAACTGCTGTCGCATGCGAAAGTGCAATCGATAGGCTGGAACGGCACCTCGTCGGGCTGGCTGGGATTCGACGCCGATGAACGCCTGTGCGCGCGCATCACGGAAGCCACCGGCATCCCGGCCTGCACCTCGGTGCTCGCGCTGAATGAAATCTTCGAACTCACCAAGGTCAAGCGCTTCGGGCTGGTGACGCCCTATCTGGACGATGTGCAGGCGGCGGTGATCAAGAATTACGCCGCCTCCGGCTTCGAATGCGTCTCCGAACGCCATTTGCGCAAGCAGGATAATTTTTCATTCTCCGAAGTCGGCGCCGATGAAATCCGGCGCATGGTGCGCGAAGTCGCCAAGGACAAGCCGCAGGCGATCACGATTTTCTGCACCAATCTGCGCGGCGCGCCGCTGGTCGAAGAACTCGAACGCGAAGTCGGCATTCCGATCTACGACACCATTTCCACGGTGGTCTGGAAGTCGCTCCGGCAGGCCGGCGCCGATCCCCGCCGCATCAAGGGCTGGGGCAGTCTGTTCCGCGACGTCGCATAAGAGGATGGCATGCAAGATTTCGACGTAGTCATCCGCAACGGCACGGTCGCCACGGCCTCCGACACCATGCAATGCGATGTGGGCATCACCGGCGGCAAGATCGTGGCGCTGGGGCGCAATCTGGCGCGCGGCAAAACCGATATCGACGCCAGCGGCAAACTGGTATTGCCCGGCGGCATCGACAGTCACTGCCATCTGGATCAGCCGATGCCGGACGGCCTGGAAATGGCCGACGATTTCCGCAGCGGCACGATTTCCGCGGCCTGCGGCGGCACCACCACGGTGATCCCTTTCGCCGCCCAGGCCAAGGGGCAATCCCTGCGCGCGGCGGTCGAGGACTACCGCCGGCGCGCCGATGGCAAGGCCGTGATCGATTATGCCTTCCACATGATCGTCAGCGATCCCACCGAAAAGGTGCTGACCGAAGAACTGCCGCAACTGATCCGCGAAGGCTATACGTCGTTCAAGATTTACATGACGTATGACGACCTGAAACTCAACGACCGCCAGATACTGGACGTGCTGGCGGTCGCGCGGCGCGAAGGCGCGATGGTGATGGTGCACGCCGAAAACGCCGACTGCATCGCCTGGCTGACCGAACAGCTGGAAGCGGCCGGCCTGACCGCGCCCAAATACCATGCCGCATCGCGTCCCATGCTGGTCGAGCGGGAAGCCACGCATCGCGCCATCGCGCTGTCGGAACTGGTCGACGTGCCTATCCTGATCGTGCACGTGTCGGGCAAGGAAGCGATCGAACAAATCCGCTGGGCGCACGGACACGGTCTGCGCATTTATGCGGAAACCTGTCCGCAGTACCTGGTGCTGACCGAACAGGATATGGACGCGGAAGGCTATCACGGCGCCAAATGCGTCTGCAGCCCGCCGCCGCGCGACAAGGAAAACCAGCAATACGTGTGGGACGGTCTGAGCGATGGGCTGTTTGCCGTCTTCTCGTCGGATCACGCGCCGTTCCGTTATGCCGATCCGAAAGGCAAAATGCCGGGCGGGAAGGAAGTGGCGTTCCGCTACATTCCGAACGGCACGCCCGGACTGGAAACGCGTTTGCCCTTGCTGTTTTCGGAAGGCGTGGGCCGCGGCCGCATCGACCTCAACCGTTTCGTCGCGCTGACCGCCACCGATCCGGCCAAGATGTACGGCCTGTATCCGCGCAAGGGCACCATTGCGATCGGCGCCGATGCCGATATCGCGATCTGGGACCAGCACAAGGAAGTGGTGATCGAAAATCGCATGCTGCATCACAACGTCGATTACACGCCGTACGAAGGGATGCGCGTGATCGGCTGGCCGGTGACGACCTTGTCGCGCGGCGAAATCGTCTGGGATGCGCAAGAAATGACCGCAACGCCGGGCCGCGGTCAATTCCTGGCCTGCGGCCTGCCCGATCCGGCGCGGCCGAAAATACGCTGAAAGCGCGCCCTTGCGCCGATCATCGCTTATCGGCCGCCAGGCGGATAAAGGACTATGATGGCTTCGTTGCTAAAAAAAACGGAGACCGTCATGACCCTTGATTCGAGTCCTATTTCCGGCAGATCCATAGACGCGCTGCTGGCGAAATATGCCGAAAGCCATCTCAATCCCGCGAATGAGCGCATCCATTTCATTTGCGTGCCGGCGATCGTGTTCGCCCTGCTGGGTCTGATCTGGGCCATCCATCCGCTGCTCGCGGCGGCAGTCGTGCTGGCGGCGTTGCTGTATTACTTCAGTTTGTCGCCGCCGTTCGCCATCGGCATGCTGCTGATGTCCGGCACCATGCTGGCGGTGCTGCATGCATTGCCGCCCGGGCTGGTGCTGCCGCTGTCGATAGCGATGTTTGTGGTCGCGTGGATAGGGCAATTTGTCGGACATAACATCGAAGGCAAAAAACCGTCTTTTTTCGAGGATGTGCGCTTTTTGCTGGTTGGGCCTTTGTTTGTGCTTGGTTTTTTGTATCGGCGTCTGGGGATTGCTTATTAGCGCGTAATTCTTAAGATTCTTTAATTTTACATGTTGGGGTGTCAACGCCGAACGGCCCGCTTTCACCGGGTCGTCATGATGCCTTCACGCCCGGCCAGCGATTTGGGCTGTTTCCGGACTCCGTATAAGCGGCCCATCATCAAGACGCCGACAGCCGCGCACAATATCATCACCGCGGAACCGTAAAAAATCTGTTCCGGCAGCCAATGCGCATTGAGTAAGAGCCCGACCACCGACGGACCGGCGATGCCGCCCAGGCGTCCGATACCGAGCGCCCAGCCTACCCCTGTCGAACGGATTTCGGCGGGATAAAAAACCGCAGCCAACGCAATCGCACTTTTTTGCCCGCCGCTCACGCAAAATCCTGCCAGGAAGATGGCCGTCATCAATACCCACAGCGTGGATGAAAACGCGATACCGGCAAACGAGACGAATACGCCGCCGCACAGGTAAAGCACGCCGACCGCGATGTAAGGCCCGATGCGATCCATGGCCGGGCCGACCACAAACGCGGCGAGAATGCCGCCTATCGTCGGCAAAGCCGTCAGCCAGACGATGGTATGCATCGGATACTTCAGCGCGGTCAGCATCGCCGGCAACCAGCTTTGCATAAAATAAAACACCGCCAGATTGATGAAGAACACCAGCCATAAAAGCAAGGTGCCGCTGGTCCTGCCCTCTTTGAACAGACTGGAAATTGCGCCGCGTTTTGCATCGCCTTGCGCGGCGAATACGGTAGTGCTATCCACCTTCAAGTCGGGAGCGATGTGGCGCAACACCGCCGCCAATGGCTTGAAGCGCGTCTTGCTGCGCACCAGAAAGGCGAGCGACTCCGGCAGCGTGAACCAGAGCAGCACCGACAACGCGATCGGCACTAGACCGCCGACCCACAGCAGCGAAGTCCAGCCGAAGCGCGGCAGCAGCTCTCCGGCCGCGAAGCTGGCGGCGACGAAACCGAGCGAGAATCCGCAGTAGATCGCCAAGACGAAGCTGGCGCGCAGACGTTGCGGACTGTACTCGCCTGTCAGAGCCACCGCGCTCGGCGTGACGGCCCCCAGCCCCATTCCCGTCAGAAAGCGCAAGACGATCAGCTCCTGCACATTGGTGACCAGCACGGTCGCCACCGTGAACAGGCCGAACAGGAAGGTGAACAGCACAATCATCCGCTTATGACCGAACTTGTCGGACGAGGAAGAAAGAAACAGGTAGCCCACCATCAGGCCGATCAGGGTCGATGAGAAGACCGAACCCAGTACGCTGGGTGGCAGATGCCATTCTTTTGCCAGCAAAGGCATGATGTAACTGAGCGCTTGCGTGTCGAAGCCGTCGATGAACAGGACCAGCCCGCACAAAATCACGGTCTGGTATTGAAAAGCGCCGACTTTGCGCTTTTCAATAAGATCCGAGACTCTTATTGAGTCGTTGTTCACTATGCTGTCTCCTTATAGTTGTTGGGGGCCGACTCTGTTGGGCGAGTTCGCCGTGCCTGCGCGTTACGGAATAAACAGCGACATCGATGGCCCCCCGGAACGTTAGTTCCAGCGACCATGCGCGTCAAGAAAATCGACTACAATGTTCGCAAATCGAACATCGTAGGGATTGTCATGGAAGTTGCCGCAGTGCCGCGTACCAGTGAAGAGAAAGAGTATGTTGCCGGCCTGGAAAAGGGCCTCGCCATCATCGAAGCATTCGGCATCCAGAATAAGGCGCTGACGCTGAGCGAGGCAGCCGCGATCACCGGGCACTCGCGCGCGTCGGCGCGGCGGTCGCTGTTGACGCTGCAACGGCTGGGCTACGTGGAATGGGACGGCAAGTATTTCCATCTGGCGCCGCGAGTACTGCGTCTGGGGCATGCCTATGTGACCTCCACCTCCCTGTCCAAGGTCGTTCAGCCGGTTCTCGAGGGGCTCAGCGAGCAGACCCGCGAGTCCAGTTCGCTGGCGGTATTGGACGGCTCCGATGCGGTCTTCGTGGCGCGCATATCCACCCGTCGCAGCCTGTCGAACGCCCTCGGCCTGGGCTCGCGCCTGCCGGCCTACTGCGCCGCCACCGGCCGCGTGCTGTTGGCGGCCCTGCCGGAAGACGAGGCCGAGCTGCTGCTCAAACGCATGAAACGCCATCCGTTGACGCCGCATACCCGTACCCAGATGCCGGATCTGCTGCAGATACTGGATGAGGTGCGGCGCCAGGGTTATGCTATGTGCAACGAAGAATTGGAACTGGGCATACGCTCGATAGCCGTGCCGGTGCGCGACGCCGCAGGCCGGGTCATTGCATCGATGAGCCTGGTCGGATCGGCGTCGCGGCACTCTCTCGAGAACATGATCGATACCTTCCTGCCGCAGCTCGAACGCGCGCGCCGCACGCTCAGCATGATGCTGTGAGCGCGCTGCGCCACATTACTTCCCGCCGCCCTCCGGAACGAACACGTCACAGAAGAACGCGTCGGACGGCAAGCCGCGCTGGCTGACAAAATCCTCGCGCGCGGCATTAATCATCGCCGGCACGCCGCAGGCGTAGACCTCATATTCGGCCAGCGAAGAAAAATCGTCCATGACCGCGCGATGCACGAATCCGGTTCGTCCCTGCCAACCTTCTTCCGGCTCCGACAGGACCGGAACGAAGGTGAAATGCGGATATTGCTGCGCCCATTTCAGTGCCTGATCGACGAAATACAGATCCTTGCTGCGCCTGCCTCCCCAATACAGCGTCATCGGCCTGGAAGTCAGCTTCCGTTTGAAAGCATCCTCCAGCATCGCCTTGATCGGTGCGAATCCGGTACCGCTGGCGACAAAGATAATCGGTTTTTCGGTATCCTCGCGCAGATAAAAATCGCCGAATGCCAATTCCAGTTTGACGATGTCGCCGCTTGCAGGGCCCGCCTCCAGATAGCCGGAAAATTTGCCGCCGGCCAGATGGCGGACGTGCAACTGCACGCCGTCGTTTTGATGCGGCGGATTGGCCATCGAAAAGCTGCGCCGCTCCCCGTCTTCCAGCAACACCTGCAGATATTGCCCAGCCTTGAATTTGACCCGCGTTCCCGCCGGAAAACGCAGTTGCAACAGCGAGATGTCATCCGTCACGCGCGTCACGCGGTATATTTTCGCGTCGACTATCTTCTGCGCATTCGGATCGAACCGCGTAATCGAGCGCGTCCCGATGTCAACGTCGGAACAAGGCTTGGCCTGGCAAAAAAGCGCCATGCCGGCTGCGCGTTCCTCCTTGCTCAGCCCTTCCGCCCCCTCCGGCGTCTCCACGTCGCCGCTGAGTATTTTCCCCTTGCAGCTGCCGCAGGCGCCGGTGCGGCAAGAGTACGGCAGTTCGTATCCCGCGGCTTTGGCCGCGTCGAGTATCGTCGTTCCCGGCGGACAGTCGAAGCTGATGTCCGACTGCGGCACATGTACGGTGTAAGTCATTTTTGTCTCTTAATTTCTGACGGCGTGCAGCAAGGCCAGGGTTTCGATCACCGCAACCGGATCCGCGATGCCGCGCCCAGCGATATCGAACGCGCTGCCGTGTCCGACGCTGCTGAACAATATTCCGGCGCCGATCGTCAACGCGCTGGCGCGCAAGGGACTCAGCAATTTGATTGGAATGTGGCCCTGATCGTGAAACATGGCGAGATAGACGTCATGCCGCCGTTGCCCAAGAAACAGGTCCGCGCCGACCGGCCCGTCGGCCGCGATACCGAAAGCGCGCAGGCGCTGCACCGCAGGTCTGGTGATGCGCTCGTCTTCATCGCCGAACAACCCGTTTTCGCCCGCATGCGGATTGATGCCGAAAACGCCCAGCGTCGGGTTGTCCAATCCCAGCCGCCTGCACGCCTCGACGGCCGCGACGCCGGCCTCCACCACCAGATCGGTGGTCATGCGGCCTAGCGCGTGCTGCACGCTTTCATGCAGCGTGACATGCGCGATGCGAAGACCCGCGGCCGCCAGCATCAAAAAGACTTTATTGTCCGGCGTGCCGGTCAGTTGCGCGATCAATTGCGGATAGCCGGAAAACGCGATGCCGGCGCTATTGATCGCGGTTTCCGAATGCGGACAGCCGACAATCGCCTTGACCACGCCCGCTTGCGCCAGTCGCACCGCTTCGCGCACATACGCCACGGTGGCGCGGCCGGCGGCCGGGTCGATCCGCCCCGGGTTGAAGGCGCCGGGAGCCAGCGCATCAACCGGGAAATAGGCGATCGCATCCTCCGCGCCGCCGTCGGTCTCCGCCAATAAGCGCAGCGCAATCCCCGCCGCATGACGCCGCGCATACTCCTGAATCACGAATGCGTCGCCGACGATGACCGGTTGCAAGTCGCCGCCGATAAAGCTGAGCGCCGCCTTGACCGCCAATTCTGGCCCGATGCCGTTTGGATCGCCGATGGCGATGGCAATTCTGTCGCGCTTTTTCATGGATACCGGCCTTAGATTGGAATCGCGAGCAGCGTATCGATGCTGCCGCTGTCGCACACGACGATACGTTCGGCGAACTTCAGATTCCCGCCGGCATCGGTTGCGATCCGGTCCACGTATTTGCCGGTGGCGAACAGATCCGTTTTGCCGCCGCGCGTAATCCGGGCCAGCAGAAAAGGGCTTTCCACCCACAGGCCGCCCGGCGCGCGTCCAATGATCGTCGGCATGCTGACAATGTGGCGATACCAATGCCGCTCATAAATATTCGCTTCGCGCAATGCCGTCACCCGATCCTGCAGCATGCGTTTGCTGTCGGCGTAGACCAGGCCGGCCGCCATGCCTTGCTGAACGTTTTCCGCGGTCGTGATCTTATACAGGCAATCGTCGAGGAAGAATTCCGGCCAGGATTCCAGCCGGTCCTCGTCGATGCACTTCGCATAGGAGGCGTTCAACACGTTCAATTGTTCGTAAGTAATTTCCGTACTCATTAAAACCCCATATAAGTGCGGTAGGCTTTCCAAAAGCCCCGGACCGACGTTTCGGTGGCCCTGTAATTCACGCTTTCGGTACCGGCCCCACCCATTTCCACAATGGCCTTTTCATCGGATGCGCACGCCACGCCGCGCTGCACGAAGCCGCCCACCGCGCCGTCTTCCATCGACACGAATCCGGCCGCGCCGATCAGGTTCGACTGCTTGAGCCGCATCTTCCGCAGTTCGGGGGTATCATCAGCAAAGCCTATGTAAGTCCAGTTCAGCTCGGTGCTTTCCATCCCTTTCGGCAACACCTGCCGTATCGCGAGGCTGTTCTGAATCTGCTGCAATACGAAGCCGGGAAATACCGACAGAATCTGCAGCGTCACGCCGTCGTTGAATTCGTCCTTGCCATCCAGCATGCTGGGATCGGCGAGCACATAGCCGTCCTTGTCGGAGCGCAGTTTTTCTGTGTCGTATTCCGCGCTGGCCTTTTCGGCCTGATCGATGATCGAATAGCTGACATGGTGCGCGCCGGTTTCACTGACGATCACGCCGCCGCGTTGCGACAGTCGGTTGATACGGAACGTCGTAAAGAACACATGCAGCAAACTCGCGTGATACGAATCCTTGACGTTTTCGAAATACAATTTCCAGTTGTTGGGCAGCATCTGCTTGAAGCGCCCGATCACCTGCACCGGCTTGCACAATACCCGTTCGATCCGGCTCAGGATTTCATCGCCCAGATACTCCTCGATCGGCGGCACATCCTCATCCAGGCTGCCGAAGATCAAGCCGCACACGACCGCGGTGCGCAGCTTCCTCGGTCCGTGCGCTTCCATGCAGAAAGAGTCCGCCATGCCGCCCTGGCCATTGACGCCGTTCTGGAACGCCACGCCTTTCAAATTGCCTTCCAGGTCATAGCGCCAGGCGTGATACACGCAGGTGAAATCCTCGGCATTGCCGCCGTCTTCCAGCGCGATTAGCGCGCCGCGGTGGGCGCAGCGGTTTTCAAACGCATAGATCTCATCGTCCGCGCCGCGCACCACGATGGCGGGCATTTCGCCGACCAGCGTGGTCCGGAAATCGCCTCTGTTCGGGATTTCCGCATCCAGGCATAAATAATTCCAGGTCGGCCCCGCGAAAATCTTCTCTTGCTCATGTTGATGGACGGTCTGGTTTTTATATACCCAGTACGGAATGCGCGTGACATCCTCCGACCAAACGGGGACGGGCTCCCCGCGCATGTCGTGCAATGTGTGTGTATTCATATCGATCTCACTTTGTATTCGCCGTTATTCCGCGCCGGCGGAATTTTTCACCGCCCTCGGAAATCTCGAAGCAAAGTGTAGAGGCCGACGCCAAAGCCGGTCAATAAATTCGACCATTTTGTTCGCGAACCGAACAAATAGAGGAGAGCAAGCCGGACCGGAGCCGGCCGTTACATGCGGTCGGGGACGATCCCTTTTGTCTGCGGACGACGGCGACGGAACCACAGCACCAGCCTATCCATATACAAGTAGACGACTGGCGTTGTGTACAGGGTAAGGACTTGCGACAACAGCAATCCGCCGACCATCGCGACGCCGAGCGGACGGCGCAGCTCGGAGCCGGCGCCGCTGCCCAGCGCAAGCGGCAATGCGCCCAGCAACGCGGCCATGGTGGTCATCATGATCGGCCGGAACCGCAAGGTGCAGGCCCGGTAAATCGCCTCCTCCGGCGACAGGCCGTTCTCCTCCTCGGTAATGGCCACGTCGACCATCATGATGCCGTTCTTCTTGACGATGCCGATCAACAGGATGATGCCGATCAAAGCGATCAGCGAGAAGTCGTAGCGGAAAAGAATCAAGGCCAGCAGCCCGCCGATGCCCGCGGAAGGCAGCGTGGACATGATGGTGATCGGATGGATGTAACTTTCGTACAACACCCCCAGCACGATGAAAATGGTCAGCAACGCCGTCAAAATCAGAAAGGGCTGATTCGCCAGCGAGGCCTGAAACGCCTGCGCGCTGCCGGCGAAAATGGAGCTCAGGCCGATCGGCTTTCCGAGCGAACGCTCTTTCGCGTTGATCGCATCGATCGCGTTGCCCAGCGATTGCCCGGGCGCCAGATTGAACGACAAGGTCACCGCCGGGAATTGGCCGTCATGATTGACGGTCAGCGGCGCCGACGAGCGTTCCAGTTTGCTGATCGATCCGAGCGGCACCGCCGCACCGCCTTTGGAAGGGACATAAATCCGGGCAAGCGCGCTTTCGTCCAGCTGAAATTTCGGGTCGACTTCCAAAATCACGCGGTACACGCTGACCTGGGTGTAAAAACTGGCGACCTGGCGCTGGCCGAAGGCGTCGTACAGCGTATCGTCGACGCTCTGTATCGTTACGCCCAGGCGCGCCATCGCGGCTCTATCCAGGATGATTTGCACGCGGGGCGCCGTCGGTTCGACATCTCCGGCGACATCCCGGATCTCCGGCACCGATTTCAAGGCTTCCAGCATGCGCGGCGTCCATTGCTGCAATTCGACCAGATTCGAGTCGCGCAGGGTGTACTGAAATTGCGTCTTGCTGGTGCGGGCGCCGACCTGCAAATCCTGGCGCGCCTGCAGATGCAGGGTAATCTCCGGGATGCCCTTGGCGCGGCCCGAGATGCGGTCCATGACCTGGTAGACAGACGACTTACGGCTTTCAAACGGTTTCAGATCGATCAGAATGTGGCCGATATTGGTCGACGGATCGCCGTCCACCCAGAAATAGACGTTTTGAATCTCCTCGTCCTGTTTTACCCGATCGGCGAGCATTTGCATTTGGCGCACCATCGCCGGATATGAGATATCCGACGAGGCCTCCGTCACGCCCGCGATCAGGCCGTTGTCCTGCTGCGGAAAGAAGCCTTTTGGAATGTAGATGTACATGCCGGCCGTGACCGCCAGCGTCCCGAGCATGACCGCCAGCGTGAGCGGCTGATGCCTGAGCACCTTGCGCAACGACCTGGCATAGGCCTCGCGCCCGCGCTCGATCCACCTATCGCATTGCCGATTGAACCATCCTTTGCCGTGAGGCGCATGCGGCGTCAAAAAACGCGCGCACAGCACCGGCGTCAGCGTCAACGACAGCGCGCCAGAAATCAGAATGGCGATCGCCGCCGTATCGGCGAATTCGCGAAACAGCCGGCCGACGATGCCGCCCATGAACAGCAGCGGGATGAAAACCGCCACCAGCGATATCGTCATCGAAAAAATGGTGAAGCCGATCTCGGCCGAGCCCTTGACCGCGGCCTCTTGCGGGTCCATGCCCTCTTCCACATGCCGCAAAATATTTTCCAGCATGACGATGGCGTCATCGACGACAAACCCGATGGAAATGGTCAGCGCCATCAAGGAAACGTTATCCAGCGTATAGCCCAATACGTACATGGCGGCCATGGTGCCGAACAGCGAAAGCGGAATGACGATGGCCGGAATCAGCGTGGCGCGCAGACTGCCCAAAAACATGTAGACGACGAAGACCACCAGCAGACAGGTCAATATCAGGGTGAACTGCACATCCTTGACGGAGGAGCGTATGGTCTGCGTGCGGTCGCCGAGCAGCACCAGGTGCACCGAAGGCGGCAGATTGCGCTCCAGCGACGGTAAAACTTCCTTCACTTTCGCGACGGTCGAATTGATATTGAAACCGACCTGCTTGTGCACATCGATCATCACCGCCTGATGACCCGCGACCCAGGCGCTCTGCTTGACGTTCTCGACGCTGGACAGAATTTCGCCGACATCGCTCAATTTGGTGGTCGCGCCATTGACCGAGGCCAGCGCGATCGCGCTGTACTCGCGCGCGTCGGCAAGCTGATCGTTGGTATCCAGCGTCATCGAGCGCCGCGGCCCGTTCAATGTCCCCTTGGGGCCGTTCGCGGTCGCTTCGGTGATGCGCGCGCGCACATCTTCCAGCGTCAGTCCCATCGCGGCGATGCGGCCGGGATCGATTTGAATACGGACTGCCGGTTTTTGCTGTCCGTGATAATCGATCGCGCCGACACCGGCGACCCGTGAGATTTCCGGTGTCAGGTAATTCTCGACATAATCGTCGACTTTTCCGATCGGCATGCTGTCGGAATAGACGGCGATCGTCATCAGCAACGCATCGGATGGATTCTTTTTCTCGAATGTCGGCGGGTGCGGCAGGTCTTTGGGCAGCAATCCCAATGCGGAATTGATGGCCGTCTGTACGTCCAGCGCAGCGGCGTCCACGCTCCGGGACAGATCGAATTGCACGTCTATCGAACTGAGTCCCAGCGAACTGGCCGAGGTAATCGCCGTCACGCCCGGCAGGATCGCCAGCGCGCGTTCGAGCGGCGAAGTGACCGAAGAGGCGATGGTTTCCGCGCTCGCGCCGGGCAGATCGGTAGACACGGAAATGGTGGGGATATCGACCTGCGGGACGCCGGCGATCGGCAATTGGAAGTAACTGGCGCCGCCGATAAAAAGCAGCCCGAGCATCAGCAAAAAGGTGGCAACGGGTCGCCTGATGAACCAGTGGGAAATGTTCAAAGCGTCAGCCCGATCGGATAGCAGGATTCATCAAGAGCGCGGAGCGCCCGGTTCGGCCGGCGGGGCGTCCGGCTTTGCGTCTTTTTCCTCGATCTTGGTGCCGTCCTCAAGCTGAAACTGACCTTCCACCACGACACGTTCGCCGCCAGACAGACCGGTCAGGATGACCGTATCATCGCCGGACACCGCCCCGATGTCGACCGGCACGGACTTGACTGTATTGTCCTTCGCAACCACATACACAAAGGAATGTTGCGTCGCGGCCTGAATCGCCGTGGTCGGAACGACGACCACGTTCGGCAAATCGCTCAACATGACCCGCACCGCGACGAAGGCGCCGGGCCAGAGCTTTTCCTGTGTATTTTTAAACTTCGCCTTGCAATGGATAGTGCCGGTGACCGCATCGACCTGGCTATCGATCAAGGTCAGCTCGCCGTCGTCCAGCACCTCGCTCCCATCCTGGCCCAACGCCAGCACCCGCAAGGCATGACGCCCCTGCTGCTGACGCAACACAGGCAAGATACTCTGCGGCAAGGCAAAGCTCACGAACACGGGTTCAATCTGCGTCACGACCACCAGCCCGGTAGTATCGGTCGCATGCACCAGATTGCCGGCGTCGACCAGCCTGGCCCCCAGCCGTCCATCGATAGGGGAACGAATCGTCGCGTAATTCAGTTGCAACTGGGCCGAATCGATCTGCGCCTGGTCGGCGGCCAGCGTCGCTTGCATTTGATCATGGACCGCCCGCGCCGCGTCGAGGGTCTGCGTAGCGACGGAGTTATTTTTTACCAGGAATTCGTAGCGGTCGAGATCGTGCCTGGCGTTGGTGAGCTGCGCCTGGTCCTTCTCTTTTTGGGCCACAGCCGCGCGCAACTGGACTTCGAATGGGCGGCGGTCGAGTTCGACCAGAATGTCGCCGCGCTTGACGTTCTTTCCCTCGTCGAAAGGAACCCGGCTGATTTCGCCATCGACGCGGGCGCGCACCAATACGGTATTGAGCGCCTGTACCGTCGCAATGCTGTTGATGTAACTTGGCGCATTCCGGCGTTCCGCCAGCGCCAGCTTGACCGGAATCCCTTTGCCGCTCGTTTCTTTCTTATCCGCGGCATTTCCGGTTGCGCCCATTTTCGTCACAACAACCACCGCGACAATCACGATCGCCAGTCCGATCGTCAGCCACGTCGACTTCTTCGATCTCATGCTTTATCCAGGCCGGCAGGCCGGGTTTCTATCGGTGTGTTTTTTGACTGCAGGTGGGGCAACATATCGGCCATCAAAGTGGAGTCTCATCGGTCGGTAAATGACGGGAACTTCACCCGCAGAACTCCGTCGTCATTTAATTTTCAGTCGCAGCGAATATACTACCTTTGGAAAATTAAATATAGCGCGAAACGTCTGTTCAATCCTGAAATTCAATTCAGGTGTACGAATGAGAGCGATGGTCAAAAATGGAGAGCGTTTTTCTTCTTTCTTGTCATACGGCTGTCACAAATCCCCCTCAGGCCGTGTCCCCCCCGCGCTTCTTCGGTATCGACATTTTGGCGTGCCGTATGTCGTTTGAATCAGCCGACGAAGCATTAAATGCATTGACGGCGCCCCGTTCGGGGGGATGGCGCCCGGACGGCGTCAGGCAATCACGCCGATCGATGGGGTGAACTTCGCGCCGCCTACCTGTTTGTCCTCTGGAGCTGCGCAGGGCAGTTGGCTAATTTCACTATGGCAAATTTCTCCCGGCAACTTGGCGTTCCGCATTCTCGTACTGATACGAATACTCATTTGGTGGGAGCACGCGCCTCGGAACCATACTTCTCATGAACTGTTCTAATGAAAGATTTTTTTGAAACAGGCAAATCGAGGTTAATTAAATATAGATTGATAAAGATGAATAAAGCACTTGCGAATGATAAATTTCAAATTTTCCATGCAAACAGAGCGCACATCGTTTTTTTTGGCATCTTGATTTTTAGCACGTTTTTGCTTTTGATCCCGGCGATTTTGAATGGGTTCCCATTGATCTTTTCCGATACCGGAACTTATATCGAGGCGGCTGTTCGACATAATATACCGGGTGATCGGACGGTTTTTTATTCTCTATTTTTATATGCGTTACATTGGAAAATCAACTTATGGCCGCCGTTGCTGGCCCAGTCTTTGATAAGCGTTTATCTGATCAGGCTCCTTTTCAAAACATTTTCAAATAAATTTGAGGAGCAGGATGTCGCCTTCTCAACACTGGCTCTAACTTTTTTTTCCAGTCTGCCCTGGTTTGTTGGACAAATAATGCCCGATATTTTCAGCGGCTTACTTATTCTTTCCATTGCGACTGGAGTCATTGGGCAAGAAAGGTTGCAGGAACGCGACCGCTTCCTTGTTCCGGTATTGGTGGCATTTTTTATCACGACCCATCTGTCCAATTTACCCATTGCCGCCGGCACTTTTGTATGCGCCGTGCTGATACGCGCCTATGGTGAACCTGCTGAGTCCAAGTCCAGGCCGTTATTTTCCAAGTTTAATTTTTCCATTCTCGGAGCAATTATGCTTGCCGTGGCAATGATGCTGGGAGTAAATATCATTAAGAAAAACGGCGTCACTTTCGCCCGCACGGGAAATGTGATGTTGATGGCGAAGCTGTTGGACCAGCAGATCGGTATCGACTATCTGGAAGAGACTTGTCCAGACAGACCATTGCCGATATGCGGCAGTTTGCGAGATTTGGAGTTGATAGCAAGCGACGCCAAATTAAACCACCTTCCGATAGGAACCGTTTCCGACAAATTTCTGTGGGAGGGGCCGCTGGAATCCTTAGGCGGCATGTCGGCGGTGACAACGTATGCATCTGAAATAAATCGCGGCACCATTAAGATGTATCCTTTTCAATTCATTAAAAAGTGCTTTTCAGGATTTTTTTCGCAACTCATGCATTTTGAACTGGGCGACTATTTAATAAAATACGATGAAACATCGTTTGTATATTCAGTCATAAAACAAATTTTTAAGGAAAATATTTTCCATGACTATTTAATGTCAAGGCAATACCTTAAAATTTTAGATCTTAATCTTTTCAAATCGGTCAGCAATATTTTCCTGGGGCTCAGTGCATTCGTCGTAGTCATATATGTATTTTTCAAAAACAACAAAAGAAGCGCGGTCGTCAAGCTGGCCGCAACCATTTGCATAGGAATATTATTGAACGCCTTCGTGACCGGCGGCTTATCGGCCGTTCATGACCGGTATGGCAGCCGGGTCATTTGGCTGATAACGCTATTGGGATTATTTATTTTTTCTGAATTTCTTAAAGGTAGATATTCAGACCTGTCAAATGCAATCAATATTAAGTAGGGCGAGTACTCATACTTCCGCTTTTGGCTGGGATTCGGGCGTCTAGATCCACGCCCACAGCCAACTCCAGAACCCGGGCAGGCGCACTACTTGTGCACTGTCACGTATGCTTCTCGCCAGGGCCGCGCGCTCCAGCGCGGCCTTGTCGTCGTAAAACGGCTTGGTTGCAGTCGGCAGCTGGACCGCATGCGCGCAATCCATCAGTATTTGCAAATATTCCGCCATGTGATCGGCGGTGTAACCATTTACATCGTGAAAAGCCACCACCACCGGGATACTTCCATCGACCGCCGGCAACTCGCCTGCGGCAATCTGCTCCCGCACGTCGGTCAACATATGCAACATGTTGGAGCGTCTTCTCAGGCTGCCCTTGATGCCATATATCTTGCCGTCGTTCGCGCTCAAATCCGTCAGCAAAAGGTGCATGCCATGCTGCTGGTAAGCGGCAAAAGTACGCTTGTCGTAGTTCCAGAACGGCGGACGAACCAGTTTCGGCGCACTCCCCTGAATGGAAGCAATATCGGCAATGCCCTCGTTTAGCGATTGCTCGAACGCTTCGGGGCTGAGGAAGCGATGGTTTGCATGATGTGGCGTGGCGGTATGAAAGCCAAGCAAATGCCCTTCCTCAACTTCACGCCGCAATATGTTTCGCCCAAAATCCGTCTCACCAGCGCCAGACGAACGGGTTTGCACAAAAAAGAGGGCTTTGATGCCGGGCTGCAGCGGATTGTGGGCGAGCGTGTTCAGGATGGACAGTGTCGAATTGTCAGTCCTTGGTCTGGCCGGGCCATCGTCGAAAGTCAGCAAGAACCGGATCGGCGCTTGAGATTTCAATCGCTCGGCAGTTTGAGGCGACATGGGAACCGGTTCAATAGCGCAACCTGTGGCACCGATCGTCACGAAAATCACGATCAAGCCGGAAATGATCTTTTTGACATGTCGTGATGAGGTAGGAATTAGCTTGCGCAATGGCGCTGATGAAACCGGAAACGAAGACAAGGGTGGCACACAATAGGGTAGCGGTTGACTTGCGGGGTGTTGTGACGCGGCGTTAATCATACGCCCTCGACCTGCGATGTTCGCCAGTTGTTACAAACAACTTACCGTTACCGCGGCCGTATAGGTACGTATCGATTTTGGGCTCTAAAGCCTAAAAACGACGCATGCCGGCACATATCGTCGGCTTAAGGATTGGCCGCGCTTCTTTTACCGTGACGGAAGTGATAGATCGCGGTGCTGATCAGCAGCACCGCCATGATGCCGAATTCGGTGCCGAGCGCAGCGACGATCCCGTGCAGGTAGCTACCGCCCAGGTCCAAGGTCCGCGCCAGCACGGTACCGAGCAACGCCGACCCCAGGCCGAACGACGCCTGCTGCACCGTCGACAACATCGAGCTGCCGGCGCCCGCCTGATCGGTCGGCACACCGGACAGGCCAATGCGAAAGAAGCTGCCAACGATCAGCGCCTGCCCATAGCCGACCAAGGCCATTGCCGGGATCAGGTTCACCAGGTTCGGATGCGGCCATACCAGTTTCAGCGTCAGCATCACGCCGAGCAATCCTGCCATCTGCACCGCGCAACCCAGCATCAATGTCGGCGCCAGCCCCAAGCGTTTGACGACGCGCCCACTTGTCAGCGACGACAAAAAATACGCCGCACCCAACGCGATAAATGCATTGCCGGCCTGCAGTGGCGACAGGCCTGCACCGCTTTGCAATGTCAGCGCCATGGCAAACATGTAACCGCTCCAGCAGGAGAAAAACAACACCGCAATCACCAGCCCGAAACGCGTGCTCGGAATGCGCAGCAAAGCCGGAGGCAGCAATGGATGCGCATTGCGTTTTTCCTGACGCAATTCGGTTTTCCACAGCAGCGCAACCAGCGGCAGCACGGCGATCAGCAAGGCAACGTAAGGCCACGCCCAATGTTTGACTGGACCGAGCGCGAGAGGCAATAGCAGACAGACGATCAACATTGCCAGCAACGTCGTGCCGGGCCAGTCGATATTGACCTTGACCGGGCGTTTGGTTTCCGGAATCCAGCGCGGCGCGGCGATCAACAATGCGGCGCAGATCGGTAAATTGATCAGGAACACGCTGCGCCAGCCGAGGCCGGCAATATTTGCCGACACCAGAAAACCGCCCAGCACCTGTCCGACGATGAACGCCAACCCGCCGATCGCGCCGTAATAACCGATCGCGCGTGAATGTTCGTTACCTCTCAGACCGACATGAATCGTCGCCAGAATCTGCGGCACGATCAACGCAGCGCCGACACCTTGCAAAATGCGCGCCGCCAGCAGCATCCAGATCGAGCCGGCCAATCCGCACAGCAAGGACGCGATGCCGAACACCTGCACGCCCCATAGAAATAATTTTCTGCGGCCAAAATTGTCGCCCAGTCGTCCCCCCATTGCCAGACACACTGCGAACGCGACGCCATACACGGCGACGATCAATTCCAGCTCGGTTGCCGTGGCATGAAAAGTTTGAGCGATCGCGTCGAGCGCGACATTGACGATGGAGAAATCGATCTGCGGCAGCAACTGCCCTGCCAGCAGCACCATCAGGCCGGCGGAGCCGAGTGTGGATACGGTTTTGTCGGCGCTGCCGGCGATCGTTGTCATGGTATGAAGCTCTTCAAAATTGTGCAAAGTTGCGCTAGTATGCGCAATCATTTAACGTGGTACAAGTTCTTGCTTATCCTGGTATAAAATCTACCGGTCTGCCACGCGCGAGAGAGGAAATACGATGGGAATCAACGAACATCAGGAGCTTGCGTCACTTGCCGCCACCAGCCTTGCGCGCGAGCTGGGCACCTTTCTGCGCACGCGTCGTGAAAGTCTCGATCCGAGCCGATTGGGCTTGCCGCGCTTCGGCCGCCGCCGCACGCCCGGCCTGCGCCGAGAAGAAGTCGCGCAACTCGCGGAGATCGGCGTTACCTGGTACACATGGCTGGAACAAGGCCGCCCGGTACGTACCTCGACCAAGGTATTAAATGCGATTGCGACCGCCTTGCAATGCACGGCGGCGGAAACGCGGCATCTGTTTTTGCTGGCGGGCAAAGGCGAACAGGTATCTGCCATGAAACCCGTGTGCGAAAAGCTGTCGCAGGTCAGTCAGGCGATTCTCGACCAACTCAATCCTTTACCGGCCGTGATTCAGAATGCGCGCTTCGACATCATCGGTTTCAATCAGGCATACAGCCGTCTGACATGTGTTGATCTTGCGCAAATCGCACCGGAGGATCGCAACTGCCTCTATCTCGCTTTTACCAACAAGGCATGGCGCGCCGCGCTGCCCGACTGGGATGAGGGCATGCCGCGCATGGTCGCAACCTTTCGTGCGGCGATGGCTGATCATATGCATGATGCGGCCTGGGAGCGGCAGTTGCACCGCATGCTTGCGGTGTCGGATGAATTCAAGGAAGTGTGGCAGCGCTATGAAGTGCGCGGTATTGAAAACCAGCTGAAGCGTTTTCGCCATCCCCGCGCCGGCGTGATGTCGCTACATCAAACCAATTGGTGGTCGGCGCCGAAGAACGGCGATCGCCTACTGGTGTACGTGCCGACGGATGAACAAAGTAAAGCAGCGTTGCAGATACTGGCGCAAGAATAGGATGCGGCAGCAACAAGTCGCACCTCTCCCCGCACCCGAGAATTCCCTGGATTTCTCGCAATGTTTTCTCTGCGCTTCGGTCATGCCGGGTTAGAAGGAAACCGCCCGTCCGTCGGCAGCGATCATGTTGGAACTTCAAGTGCGATTTACTTATCAGAATCGGACTGACGTTCATTAACGATTTGCAACAGGAGAACCACGCCATGAAAATCATGCTGAGGTGCATCGGATTGTCATCGTTACTACTTGCAACAGCGGCATTCGCTCATCACGGCTGGAGTGAGTATGACGCCAGCAACCCCTTGCAACTGAACGGGACGATAGAGGAATCCGGCCACTCCCATCCGCACGGACATTTGCGCCTCAAAACAGCGGATAAGACTTGGACCATCGTACTGGCGCCCCCATCGCGCATGGAGAACCGTGGTCTTTCGAAGGAAATGCTGAATGTCGGTACTCAGGTTAGCGTGGTCGCCTATCAGAACCGAAACAAACCCGAGGAAATGCGGGCAGAGCGCATCACGGTCGGCGACAAAACCATAGAGCTGCGTTGATGCAGGCGGCGAGTATCAGCGGTGGAGCAGGCCCGGATCGCTGGCTGGACTGGGTGGGCGACTCGCAACTTGGGCTCGCCATGCGAAGCGAGCTGTGGCTTTATCCGATGGTCGAGGTGGTTCACATCATCGGCTTCGCGGTGCTTGTCGGCTCTGTAGTCATGTTCGATTTACGGGTTCTCGGGCTGTCTAGAGATATTCCGGTGACGGCGCTGGCTCGCCACCTCCTGACTTGGGCCGTAGCGGCCCTGCTATTGATCGTACCCGCTGGGCTGATGATGTTTTCGGCACACCCGCATGATTTTGCAAGCAACGGCGTTTTTATTTTAAAGCTTTGTTTGATCGGTACCGCGGGTGTCAACGCGGCCCTTTTCCACGTCGGCGTATACCGTTCGGTAACCCGGTGGAACACGGGCGCCGCGGCGCCTGGAATTGCGAAAATTCAGGCGATGCTTTCGATTGGGTTATGGCTTACCGTGGTGCTATGCGGCCGACTGTTGGCCTACACCTAACAGGGCAACAAGGCATGTTGGCGACGGTAAATCACGACAAGGGAGCCTTCTTATGCGGCGCAAAATTTTATCCGGGCTTTTTTTTGCAATTGCATTCAGTTTAGGCCAGCCCCTTGCGTTTTCCAGCTCCCTTACGAGTGATGAAGGCATCTGGGCCGCACTTAAATCGGGCGGGTATGTAGTATTGATGCGGCATGCCATAACCGAGCCCGGCATCGGCGATCCCCCCGGTTTTACTCTCGAGGACTGCAGCACGCAGCGGAATCTGTCAGCCCAGGGACGCATCGACGCGCAGCATATCGGCGAGGCTTTTCGCCGCCGGGGTATACCTGTGAATGAAGTGCTTTCCAGCCGATGGTGCCGATGCCTGGAAACCGCAAACCTGGCATTCGGCAGAGTGACTCCCGTGCCGATGCTTGATTCGATGTTCAATGAGTCCGGGATGAAAGGCGAGGAAAAAATACGACAGGTGTTCGCGGCGGCCAAGCGCCGACCATCTTCCGCAAATCTCGTCTTCGTTACCCATAACCAAAACATCCTTGCACTGACCGGCTTATCGGTGGCATCAGGGGAAATGGTCATTACAGTGCCCGAGGGGGAAAAGAAATTGAGAGTCATCGGGCGGCTGAATATTGCGCGGTAGCGCTGGACGTCTCTCAGCCACAAAAGCAAAACCCCGCCGTAGCATGCCCGACAGCGATTATGCCGCTTTGCTCATCGCGCGCCGGTTGGACTGGAAGATCGTGTCACGCTCGGGCAGCTTTCCGCTGCTTACCAATTCGATCCAGTCATCCGTTTTCACTACCGCAGCAAATCTGGACTGCAGGACGATGCAAAACGCGTGGTGTATCTGTTCAGCGCTAGCATATCCGGCGCCATTCGCATAGGGAACCGATCCCGCCGCATCCGGCAGAAATTCGACCGCGAGACCGGCATGCAGCGCCTGCTTAATGGTCGAATCGACACAGTTATGCGTCATGTAGCCGAGGACAGTAAGCGTATCGATGCCGTTTTTTTCGATCCAGTCCGCCAGGTCGGTGCCTGCAAACGCGCTAGGCAGCGTTTTTTCGACGTAATGATCGCGAGGACGATCGGCTACGGCATCATGCAGTTGCCAGCCCGGCGTATCCTTCGCAAAGATGGGTGCGCCGTCCGGAGCGGTGTTCTGCACGACGATAACAGGAATGCCGGACTCGCTGGCGAAGTCCATTGCCCGGCCGATGTTGCGCAACGACAGCCGGACCTCCGGATATTCAATCAGCAGATTTCCCGACACATATTCGTTCTGGACATCGATGACGACCAAAGCGCGGCGAGGTGAATGAGACATAACAACTCCTTTTCAATGAATGCATGGGTCGCATTATTCCAAACCCGGCCGATATCGGAAATTGTCCTGAATGACATTTATCGATAATATTGGGCCAATATTGCGTTTCGCCCTTTTCACGCAGTTCTTTGAGAGAAAACTGTCTTATGTCGCCGGATACGATCGCCGTAATCGCCTTTGATGGAATCAGTCCCTTTCACCTTTCCGTGCCGTCTTTGGTGTTTGGCGAGGACCGCACCAGCCTTGGCGTACCACGGTACAAAATGATGGTCTGCGCCGAGGGAAAGAAGAAGATCCCGACCACGGGGGGATTTGTTATCGAAGCGCCTTACGCTCTCAGCGACCTTCGTGAAGCCGGGACAGTGATCGTCCCTTCATGGCGCAATCCGGAGGAGCGGCCTTCTCCGCGTCTGCTCGACGCCATCCGGTCGGCCCATGAAGGCGGGGCAAAGATCGTCGGCCTATGTCTTGGCGCCTTTGTACTTGCGGAAGCCGGCATTCTCGACGGCCGGCGAGCGACTACGCATTGGAACTGGGCTGGCCTGTTTTCCAGACGCTATCCTCAAGTCGCGCTTAACGCCGACGTTTTATATATCGATGAAGGCGACGTGATGACCTCGGCCGGTACAGCAGCAGGTATCGATTGTTGCCTGCATCTCTTGAGAACACGTTTGGGCGCGGAAATTACCAATCGGGTTGCACGAAGGCTCGTGGTTGCCCCGCATCGTCCTGGCGGGCAAGCCCAGTACATAGAACAGCCCCTTGCAACCGATTCGGGAGCCGACCGCCTGTCCAGCGCATTGATCTGGGCAACCGCCCACCTTCAGGATGACTTGAATGTCGACCTGCTTGCGCAAAAAGCGCTCATGAGCCGGCGCACATTCACGCGCCGATTCCGCCAGTCGACTGGCGCCACGGTCGTGAAATGGCTAACCCATCAACGAGTGGCGGCGGCACAGCGGCTTCTCGAAACCACTGATCTGCCGATCGAACAAGTCGCGGCGTCGGCCGGCTTTGGCTCAGCCTTGTTGATGCGTCAGTATTTCGGGAAAATGTTGCGGGTCTCGCCGACTGCCTACCGGGAAGAGTTTCGGGGAAGCGGATCTTGACATGATTTGTGTGGTTTCCTCGGCAAAAACAGTATGGCAAACACGCTGGCAGAGGCCGCCCGACTTCGCAGATGCAGCGCCTCGTCGAATGTATCGGCCAATTGCCGAAGCCGAAACGGAAGTTCGCCATTGAAATATTGAAGATGTTTCTGTCGCAAGCTAAAACCTGCGCTTTGTTTTAGCTATAGAGGCAAATGCAATTGCCCTCGAATTTATCTAACCACCGTAGTCCGGATTTGAACTGAGCGGGATTATCCGATACGGCTGGCTGCGCAACCCATTCCTGGCGGTGTGGACAGGTCGTTGCTATGGTCTAGGCGATTGCATCGTTACTACCTTTACGTTCCACAATGTTAAGCAATTTAGCTGCTGCGCCCGCTACCGGCTTTGCATCTGCTTCCCACTTTTGTACGGCTGAAAGACTGACGTTCATGTGAACCGCCAGCGGCCATCACATTTGCCATTCATGATTCCCTTCCTGCTTTAGCCGAATTTCCGCCCCGCATCCAACGCCAACCCCGCGCCAATACTCCCAAACAAATCCCCTTCCACCTGCCGCGCCCCCGGCACCAGCGCAGCGATCCGCCGGCGCAGCAAATGAATGCCGCTGGACCCGCCAGTAAAAAAAACCGAATCAACCGCATCGGCGGCAACCCCCGCGTCGCGCAGCAAATTCCCGACAGTGCGGTCTATCGACGCAATCAAATGCGCAATACTGTCGTCAAACTGATCGCGATGGATCTCCAGGCTTTGCGGCGGCGTCAGCCGGTCCAGTTGCAATACCGTGCGCTCGGCATCGGACAAGGCGATCTTGCCCGCCTCCACTTGCAGCGCCAGCCAATGCCCGGCGCGCTGCTCGACCAGCCGCAGCAGACAACCGAACCGGTCGCGCTCGACCACTTCGCGCGCCACGTCTTGCAATTGCAGACCGGCCTTGCGCGTATACAGCTGATTGATGGTGTGCCAGGTCGCCAGATTGAAATAGTAGCCGGACGGTACTTCGCCGCCGTTGCGCAATTTTCCGCCCAGTCCCAGCAGCGGCATGATCGCGGACAGACTCAGGTATTTGTCGAAATCGGTGCCGCCGATGTGTACGCCGCCGGTGGCCAGGATATCGTCGCGCCGGTCGGCTTTGCGCGCGCGTTCCGGCGACAAGCGCACCAGCGTGAAGTCGGAAGTGCCGCCGCCGATGTCGGCGACCAGCACCAGTTGTTCGGCGTCTATCGTCGATTCATAGTGGAAGGCGGCGGCGATGGGTTCGTATTGAAACGCGATCTCTTTGAAGCCGACGGCGCGCGCGATGTCGGCCAGCGTGTCTTCGGCCAGGCGGTCGCCGGCGGCGTTGTCGTCGACGAAGAATACCGGGCGGCCGAACACGGCCCGATGAAACGACCGGCCGGCGGCGCGCTCGCCGCGCTGTTTCAGTTCGCCGATGAATTTGGACAGCAGATCGCGGAACGGCAGCGCATGGCCGCCGATTTCGGTCTGCTCGTCGATCAGCCCCGATCCCAGCAGACTTTTCAGGGAACGCATCAAACGGCCCTCGTAGCCGGCCAGATACGTCGACAGCGCGGCGCGTCCGTAGCTGAAATCGTTTTCTTCCGCGTTGAAAAACACCACCGACGGCAATGTGGGCTTGCCGTCTTCCAGCGCCAGCAGGGCCGGCTGGCCCGGGCGGCTCCAGCCTACCGTGGAATTGGATGTACCGAAATC
>JAQGLY010000039.1 GCA_028292625.1 Herbaspirillum sp.
ACCCATCTGCTGTCCTGGCACGCGGTGTTCCTGATCTCGGCCGGCATCATGCTGGTGCTGGCGCTGGTGCTGCGGCGCCGGCTGCCGCCGCGGCAGCCGGTGCACAACCTGAGCTACGGCCAATTGCTGGCGTCGATGGGCCGCCTGCTGGCCGATACCCCGATACTGCGCCGCCGCGCGCTGTATCAGGCCTTCATGTTCGCCGCGTTCAGCCTGTTCTGGACCACCGTGCCGATCTTGCTGGCCAGTCCCACCTATGGCCTGTCGCAAAGCCAGATCGCGCTGTTCGCGCTGGTCGGCGTGGGCGGCGCCATTGCCGCGCCGATCGCCGGCGCGCTGGCCGATCATGGCTGGACCCGGCCTGCCTCCGGCGTGGCGATGCTGGCCGCGGCCGGCGCGTTCCTGCTGACCCGCATGGCCACGCCCGGCTCGACACCGGCGCTGGTTCTGCTGGGGTGCTGCGCGGTGCTGCTCGATTTCGGCGCCACCGCCAGCGTGGTGCTGGGACAGCGCGCCCTTTACACCCTCGGCCCGTCCCTGCGCAGCCGCCTCAACGGCCTGTTCATGGCGCTGTTCTTTATGGGCGGCGCGATAGGCTCCGCGGTGGGCGGCTGGAGTTATGCACACGGTGGCTGGAATCTCAGCGCGTGGATCGGATTTTTTCTGCCGATCGCGGTCCTGCCGTATTACGCGACAGAATGGCTGGGCGCAAAAAAGTCGGCGTCGGCCACTTCCGCATCGGAAATATAAATCGGAAAATACCGAGCAGACTATAAGGCGTTTTATTAAGATTCCGATGGAGAAATCGTGACGCGCAGCCGTCATAATGACGGCCTTAAAAATGCCCGAACGGATCTTCCATGATTGAATTGTCTGCCGTCGCACACCCGAACGCATTACTGTTTCCGATGCTGCATCGCTACGTCTGTTTTTATCCGCACGAAGGCAGCGAACTGGCGCCGCTGGTCGAACAGATGTTCAAGGTGCTGGAGATGTACGACCGCAGCGCGCTGCCGGGCCACGTCACCGCTAGCGGCATTGCGGTGCGGGACGGAAAAATCCTGTTGATCCATCATCCGTTCCTGCGCAAATGGCTGCAGCCCGGCGGTCATATCGACGCCGGCGAAACGCCGCAGCAGGCGGCGCAACGGGAACTGCTGGAAGAAACCGGGATGCGCTCGACGCTGCACGAATGGCATAGCGCGCCGGACAAATCCGAAGCGGCCGACGCATCGGACGGCAACGACAATCATCGCTACGCGATGCCTTTCGACATCGACATCCATCCGATTCCTGCCAATCCGGCCAGAAACGAAGCGGCGCATCTGCATTACGATTTCCGCTATCTGCTGCGCGTCGATGCGGCCGATGCCGGGCAGCCGAGCGAAAGCGATCATCCGCTGCAATGGCGCGACCTGCGCGACATGGAAGACGCGCATTTGCAGCGGGTGGTTCTGAAACTGAGCGCGCAGTCGCTGCTATAAGCGTAGCGCCTGCGCTGCCTCCGGTTTCATCAAGCGCGTTCCAAGTCGGTGCTCAGCGCGTTGGCCTTGTGCGACTGTCTCAATATTTCCAAAGACGCCCACTCCAGTTTCTGTTTCGGCAAAGATCCAGCCTCGATTTTCTGCGCATATTTTTCGATCAAAATATGACACCTCGCGAGGCGCCGGTGCCGATCAGAAACGGCCGAATTGCCGGCAATTCGCTTGCCATCGAGTTTCTGCAACAGCAACTTTGCCCGCTCCGCATTTTCCTGCCGCACATCCTGGACGGCCTTGGTCAAGAGTTTCTGTTGTATCCGGTTCGGATTCAAGCTTTCCTGTGGTATCCGGTTCGAATGCGTTTCCCTGTTGCCGAAAATAGCGGAGCAAGCGCGTTTGAACATGGAGACAAATGTGGCGGCAATCTTTTTCAAGCCGCCCAATACATCCGGCGCGCCGATCGACTCCGACGGAAGCTTCACCATTTCGGCCTTCATCTGCGCAGCGGCGTATCCCTTCCGTACCGTCACCTCAGGGTTCGAATTCGGCCCAACCGGCCCATGGCGGCTCGACAACTGCTCGAAATACTCCCGGCTACGCTGAAATTTCCCTGAAAATCGGACTCCGCGCGGGTTCGGATGGACCGTGGCCGCATCGCTGTATTTGCATATGACTGGCGCTGATGCTGATTTCGATATCAACATGAATAAACTCCTTCAAAAAATTTAAGATCGGCCGGTTTCCGCTTCAGCAGGAAGCCGGCGATAGCGACAAGCCCGATCACCGGGTTGTTTCGGCATCAGTGACAACTGCTTCTTGAACCTGTCTTTTCTGCAACAGCTCAGCGCGCTGGCTCTTTAGTGCTTCAATCAGATTCTGACGGTTCGTTGTTCGCTTCTCATCCGCCAGCCGCGCGGCAATTTTTTCCATGGTGCAGGAAAATCCTTTCTTGTTTTCTTCCAAGTGCTTACGCCAGTCCTCATCGCTCTTCACATCATTTTCCAGCGTTTCGATATCGTCTTCGATCTTCGAAATACTCTGGTCCAGGATGGAGACAGACGCTTGCTGTCGGGGTGCCGGCCCGGATGCCTGGTGCGGCGGCGTGCTGAATGCATCTCGGTCTGCGCCGACTTGCCGTTCCGGCACGGGCGGCGCATAGCCGGTCGCATAAATCGGCGCACGGCCCAGATCGCCATCGACGGATTCGAACAAGAGATCCTCCGGCATACCACGTTGGACGTCGCCCCTTTCCATCGGCGCACCCCTGCCCCAGTACATATCGGAGAAAACAGGGCGATAAGCGACATCGTCGTCGCCGCCGCAAGCGCCGCCCCGGCACGTCAGGAAATTGAATGCATCCAGCACAAAGCGGCAAACGCCTTTAAATGCGCTGACAAAAGCCTCTCCCACTTTTTTCAGATCGATCTTCAGCGCATCCCATGCGGCATTCCCAGCGTTCTTGAATATCTTGGCTGCCTCCGCAGCCGCCCGATCGAATTTGACGGCAAACGGCATGATCTCTGGTCGCGGTGTATTTCCGCCTGTGTTTTGCAAGGGATTGTCCCGGAAATCGGCGAGCAACGGCGGCGTGGAATGGGAAGTAATAGAACCAGGCATAAAATAGTCCTTTCAAAAATGATTAAAATATCCGTCGATGCATGCGATCGGCCGGATCGGACGTCAGCCGCGGGCATAGTTGGATTCATGGCCGACGTAATAAGCGCCGAGCGCAGATTCCTCTTTCATGCCTTCGCGCTTGATCAAAGACAGATAGGCGTTGGCCACCGTATTTAAATCTTTACAGCGCTGTTTGCTTGCGGGGGTATGATCGGCTTGCGCCCGATCATAAGAAATCGCATACAGCATCGCGAAATCGGCGACGGCGATGCGGGCGCAGTTGTTGGTGGATTGCTCGTAGAGAGTCGCCAGCGGGGCCTCCGGTTTCAGACTGAACAGCTTCTTCAGCGCATCTTCGGAAAACACCTTGGCGAAGGTCGCTGGCGCTACGTCCAGCGGCGCAGCGGCCCCACCGGCAGCGCCGCCGCCAGCCTTGGCCTCGGCGGAACACGAAGGCGAATGGCCATTATCTGTACCTGCCCGCGTCAGCTTTGCGGCCGGGCCGCCGCCGACTACCGGTTTGGATCTAATGCCGTTCGGCAGCGTCGCGGTCCAGTCGGCGGCCCTTTCCGGCGACGCGCCCGTGAATCGCTCACCCAGGGGATATCCGCTCGTCATCTGCCGCCGCGCTTCGTTCCGCGCCGCTGCCACAGGGGATGGCCCCGGGCCGCCTATCGTTGTTTCTGTACCCATCGCTCTATTCCTCATTAAAAAACATTTGCCGAATACCCGGCGCGACCGGCTCCGGCCGCGAGACTATGCCGCTACGCGCGTCATCGCCGCCACCACCCGCTCGACATCGCCGACCGTATGCATCTGCGCCAGTTGTTCCGCGCCGATTTCAATCGCGAAGCGCTGATTGAGGACATGCGCCGTTTCCAGCAAATCCATCGAATCGGCATACAACTGATCGACCAGCACGGTACGCGCATCGATCGTCTCGCGCGCGACGCCGAACTGCCATGCCAGCAATTCGCAAATTTCGCGCAGCCGGCCGGCGCCGCTGCCGCAACTGCCGCCATTCTGGCCATCGATGGCGGCCGGCATCGTCTGTGTAGGTAGCTTCATCGTTCGCTCAGGGCTGCAAAAAGGCTTTGTCCGTCTCCAGCATGGAGGCGATCATGCCGCTCAACACCTTCACCAGATTCTCGTAGATCGATTGCGCGTTGGTCAGCTTTTGCGCCATCGCGCTGGCGGTGTTTTTCAACAGATCGGCCTGCGCGTCGAAACCCGTCTTCCAGGCCTGAAAAGCGGGCGTGCTCAAACTCAACACAGATTGCCGATTCGGCCCGGTCCCGCTCAAGGCCTCTATATCCGCGATCATTTTGTCGATCGGACCGAGATCGACCATGTCCAAGCAAGCCATCCTGCCGGAAGACGTCCGCGCATGCGCGGTATTGTCGTAAAACGTCATGTCCTATCCTTTCATCAGCCGCGCAGGCTAGCCACCTGGCTCGCCGTGGCGTTCTTTGATTGATTCAGGGCCATCATCATCTGCAGCATTTCAGTGACCAGGTTGTCGACGGCACCGCATTCTGCAATTCGCTCGCGTCGTAGACGTAAATCGTCTGGCCGTCGTGATACCAGACCAGGCCGAGCTGCGCGGCGATGCGTTCCAGCAGGACCTGCGGCTTGTCCAGTTCGAATTCGCCGCTGATCTGCTTGCGCGAGGCCTTCTGACTGACGATCACCGGCTTTTTCAATTGCGCCGACAGCGCGTTGAAGAAGGTCCGCAAACCGTCTTTTCTGGCGACGTAGCCGGCGGCCCATTCGGCGATCTCGCGCCCGGGAGCGCTGCGCGCGGCGGCCGTCTCGGACCGCGGCGCCTCTTCTTGCGCGCGCAGCGGCGCCGCCGACGAGAGCAGCAATACCAACAACGCCACGGCGCGGGTGATGCGCGTGAGGCGCAAGGCCCGCAGCGGTAACGGTAACATCAAGCGATTCATCTTTTTTCCATTAGCGGTAGCCGCATCAAATTGCTCGGCGTGATACCGAACTGGATTTTCATTGCATTGGAGAAGTGCGCGGAAGAGGCGAATCCCTGGCGCAGCGCAACCTCGGTCAGGCTGCCGCCGCCGTCGGACGCGTCAACTCATCCAACCTTGCGCGCATACAGCAGGCGCCGCAGCGACGCGCCGTTGCCGGTCGCGGTGCCCGCGTTGTATGCGCCGACCGCTTCCCACGAATAGCCATAGCGCTGCATGAATTCGGCGAGGATGCCGGCCCCCACCTTGACCGATTGGCAGCTGTCGTTGAGCATGGTTTTTTCGGTGATGCGCTGCTTCGCCAGACGCGGCAGATGAATGCTGTTGACCTGCATCAATCCGATATCGCGCGAGCCGTTGCGGTTGTAGCCGATTGCCCTCGGATTCAGGCCCGATTCCTGTAATGCGATGGCCTGCAGCAGCATCGGCGAAATATTGAATTGCCGACCGGCCTCCTCCCAGCAATCGGCCTGCGCGCCGGCGGCGCTGCCGGCCAGCAGCGCCGCCAGCAGATGCTTTTTCCGGCGCGCCATGCGCTGCAGCAGCGAACCGCCCGCGGCGTCGTTGCGCGCCGCGCATTGCTCCGTCATCGGTGATTTAAAATAAGACATTGCACTTTCCGTTTTCCCGGCGCCGCATGTTCGGGGAAACGTCATTCCGTGCATGCGATACGGGTCGTCAACAATCTGAAAATTCCGTTCGCGCCAAGGAAGCGGATGCGATGGCGTCAAGTCCCGACATCGATCGCTTCGTACTTCGCTTTTTTGCGAATAAGAAGTTTTCCAACCGATGCAAATGTTATTTCCCGGCCACTAGCGGGACAATCAGACTCGTCTTAAATTTTAAAATTATCGATCTATTCTTTTATAAAATTTCACAAATGGATTCGAGACGGAAGAGCCGTTATCGGTCTAGCGGATACGTTGATTTTATTGGCTTGCAGAGAATTTTAGGCGCACGGGAACACGCGCCTGGAAGGAGAAAAATCGAGATAAATACCGGGAAATTATTCACCACATCTGAATTACTATCCGGACCAATCATTGTTTACAGTTGACAACTCAATTACTCGCGGATGAACTGCGCAATGCATCCAGCAACGGTTGCGCCGCATCGGCGATGCGATCCAGGCTTTGTTCGCGCAGTTGCGCGATGTCCGGGGTCAGGTCGCTGTCCAGCCCAGCCCATTTCAACAATGCGGCCAATGCCTGCGGCGTATCGAACAGGCCGTGCAAATAAGTGCCGAGCACGCCATCGTCCGGCGAACGCGCGCCCTCGCTTCTGCCGTCGATCACAAAAGCCGGCTTGTGCAAGGCCTCGCCGCGCGATACGCCCATATGAATTTCATAGCCGGCGATGCGCGCCGCGGGTTCGAATGCGCAATGGCCGCCGACTTTCGCCAATTGCTTGTACGCCGTCATCTCGGTCGCGATGTCCAGCAATCCCAGGCCCTGCATCATGCGCGGCGCGCCTTCGATCCCCAGTGGATCGGCGACGCTGCGCCCCAGCATCTGAAAGCCGCCGCAAATACCGATCACCTTGCCGCCATAACGCAGATGGCGCTGCAACTGTTCGCGCCAGCCGTTGGCGATCAGCCAGTCCAGATCGTTGCAGGTATTTTTGCTGCCCGGCAGGATGATCAGATCCGACGGCGGGATAGTCCGGCCCGGGCCGACGAAGCGCAGATCGACGTCCGGATGCGCGCGCAACGCGTCGAAATCGGTGTGATTGCTGATGCGTGGCAGCGCCGGCACCGCTACCCGAAAGCCGCCCTTGCCGCTTTGCGCGGTATCGATGCCGTCTTCCGCATCCAGATGCAAGCCCTGCAAATAAGGCAGCACCGCCAATACCGGCTTGCCGGTGCGCGCGGTCAGCCAGTCCAGGCCAGGCTGCAACAGGCCGATATCGCCGCGAAACCGGTTGATGACAAAACCGACGATGCGGCGGCGTTCGCTGTCCGACAGGCAAGCCAGTGTGCCGACGATGTGCGCGAACACCCCGCCGCGGTCGATATCGGCCACCAGGATCACCGGACAATCGACCGCTTCCGCGAAGCCCATGTTGGCGATATCGCGGTCGCGCAGATTGATTTCAGCCGGACTTCCCGCGCCCTCGACCAGCACGCATTGATATTGCGCGGCCAGGCGGCCATAGGACTCCAGCACGGCCTGCATCGCGACGGTCTTATAACGGTGATAATCGCGCGCGTGCATATCGGCCCGCACCTTGCCGTGCACGATCACCTGCGCGCCGGTGTCGCTGGATGGCTTCAGCAGCACGGGGTTCATATCGGTATGCGGCGCCAGCCCCGCGGCCTGCGCCTGCAGCGCTTGCGCGCGGCCGATTTCACCGCCGTCGGCGGTGACCGCACTGTTGAGCGCCATGTTCTGCGGCTTGAACGGCGCCACGCGCACGCCCTCGCGCAGCAGCAGACGGCAAAGCGCCGCCACGACGGTGCTTTTGCCGGCGTCGGAGGTGGTGCCCTGAATCATCAGGGTCGGGTACGGAAAAAACGGCATCAATGCGCTCCGGCGGGAGTGGTTTCGTTCGCCAAGGGCTGGGGTCGATGGGCGCGCACCGTCTCCAGAATCCGGCACAGCGCTGCGGCGCCGTCTATCATGCGCGGCCCGGGGCGGCTCAGCAAATCGCCGTCGAGCGCAAACAGATTGCCGCGCTGCGTCGCTGTCAGCGCGGGATAAGCGCGCCAAAGTGCCAGCCCGTCGTCGCTTTTGATATCGCCGCTGATCACCGCCTCGGGATTTTCCAGCAACACCGCTTCGACGCTGACCACCGGCGCGGTCGCTTTCAGCGCGGCGAAGATGTTGACGCCGCCGCATAAACGGATGGCGTCGCTGACGATGTGTTGGCCGTTGAGCGTGTATAGCGGACGCTGCCAGACTTGATAAAACATGCGTACCGGTTGGCGGCCGCCGTATTGCGCGCGCAGCGCGGTGAGCCGTGCGCGCAACGCCGATGCGCTTTGACGCGCTTGAGCGTCGCTGCCGGCCAGTCGGCCGAGGCGCGTTATCGCGTCGGGAATATCGTCCAGAACTTGCGGATCGCTATAGAACAAAGGGATGCCGAGGCCGCGCAGCTTTTCCAGTTGGCGCACGGCGTTGCCGTGCAGCCAGACCACCAGTAGATCGGGCTTCAATGCGATCAGACGTTCGAAATCGATCTGGCTGTTGCTGCCGATACGCGGGATAGCGCGCGCGGCGGCCGGGTAATCGCTATAGCTGACGGCGCCGACGATGCGATCGCCCGCGCCTGCCGCGAACAGCAGTTCGGTCGCGTGCGGCGCCAGAGTGACGATGCGCAGGGCCGGAGCGGCCAAGGTGACGAAATTGCCGGCGTCATCGTGTACCGTGATCGCCGCGGCTTGCGCAACGGTCAGCAGCAGCGCCGCCGTTGCCGTCAGCAGGCGCGGCAACGTCATGCCGGCTCCGTTTGCGCGTTCCATTCGCCGAGCGCGACCATCAGACGCTGCCAGCCGCTCTCATCGGCCGGCAGACCGACGCGGATGCCCGTCGCACCGGCGGCGAACAGACGTACCCAGATGCCGCGTTGCGCCATATGCAGCCAGAAATCCTCGGCCTGCTGCGCGGGCAGCGGCCACCATTGAAACAGGTCGACGCCTGTACTGGCGATATGGTGCCGTTTCAGCAGCCCGCGCAGACGTGCGCCGGCGGTTGCCAGTTTTTCTTTGGCCGCCAGTTGCCATGCCTTGTCGTTGAGCGCGGCGCAACCGATTTGCTGCGCCGGACCGCTGACAGTCCAGGGGCCGAGGTATTCGGCCAGCGCTGTCAGAAATGCCTCGTCCGCGGCGATGAACCCCAGACGCAGCCCGGCGAGACCGAAGAATTTTCCGATCGAGCGCAGCACGATCAGGCCCGGGCGATCGGCGAATGACGCGATGCTGGCGTTCGGCGCTGTATCGGCGAAGGCTTCGTCGACGATCAGCCAGCCCTTGCGAGGGGCCAGGCGGCGCTGCCAGGTCAGCAATTGCTCAGGGGCAATGCTGGCGCCGGTCGGATTGTTGGGATTGCAGATGACCATGACATCGGATTGGCCTGCTGCTTTATTCAGGTGTTCGAATTCGGTCTGTATGACAGTATGGCCGGCTTGGGTCCAGCGGTGGGCGTGTTCCGCATATGAGGGCGCGGAGACGGTTACCCGCGCCGCGCCGTGGGCATGCATTCGGTATTGCGGCAGGGTCTGGATGGCGGCCTGGGTGCCGGCTATCGGGAGGATGGCCTGGGCGTGATAATAGGATTGCGCGGCCTGTATCAGCGGCTGGCAATGTTCGGGCAAGCGGTGCCAGGCGTCGGGACCGGGGGCCGGCGCCGGATACGGATGAGGGTTGATGCCGGTGGACAGGTCCAGCCATTCGTGGCGGGGGCGGCCGAAACGGCTGACGGCATCGCTTAGATTGCCGCCGTGGCTTATCGCTGGATGGGCCAAATCTCCCGATGGACCGTGCTTGATTTGCATATGCCGTTATCTGTGCGATTTCATGGTTTATTTTGGCCTGCCGTCTGCCCGGCGCCTTCCATCAAGCGACACAAGCCAGCTTGATGAGGAATTTATCATTCGAATTACGTGTATGCTATATCCAGCAGGAGACAAAACGAAGCATAAACGCATAATTAATTATTCGCTGCGTTCCGTATCCATAATCATAATCATAATCATAATAATGATTTTCTTGAAAATGCCTTCGTTTTCGGATCGCGTACCCGCTCTGGGCATTCGCATGAACCTCGCCATCCTTGTCATCGGATGCATATTGCCCGTCGCGACCATCTCTGCCTTTCTGATCTTCAATTTTTACGAGCACGAACAGACCCGGTTGATCGGCAGCGCCATCAGCCGCGCACGCGCCATTGTGACTTCCGTAGATCAAGTCTTCGACAATACCCAAGCATCGCTTCAGGTACTGGGCACCTCTCATCGGCTGACTAACGGCGATCTTGCCGGGTTCCACAGCTGGGCGATAGAAGTCTTGGATGAGATGCAAGCTGAAAGCATCATGAGTGTAGACCTGGGCGGGCAATTACTGATAAGCACGCGTACTCCGTATGGCAAGCCCCTTCCCCTCTTCGCCAATCCGCGTTTGTTGAAACAGGTGATGGAAACCGGTCGGCCCGCCGTTTCCGATCTCTATTTCGCCTCGGTGACGAAGGACCTCCTCTTTACAATTGGCGTACCGATCAGTCGCAACGGAGCTGTCGTATCTTTATTGGGCGCATCAGTCTCGCCCGCCCACCTTTCACGTATGTTGGCGCACCAGAAATTACCCGAAACCTGGATCGCCGCGGTCGTCGATAGCAGCGGCAACATCGCGGCCAGAACCCGCAACATCGATAAATTTCTCAACGCCAAAATCAGTCCGGCCGTATTGCGCCAGTTGGTCCTGTCGGACGAAGGCAGCCTGAAAAATCGCACCAAGGAAGGCATCCCGGTTCTGTCAGTCTTCAGTCACTCCCCCACGACAAAGTGGGCTGTGGTCATCGGAATGCCCCTGAACGAAATCACGGCAGGGCTGCATCAAACGCTGTTGCGCCTATGCATTGGTACGTTGACCGCCTTGGCTATCGGACTCGCGCTGGCCTGGCTCATAGGCGGACGCATCGCCAAATCCGTCACCGCCATAGGGAAGTCGGCGCTGGCGCTGAATTCCGGTCAACAGCTGGACATCCCTCGCCTGTACTTCAAGGAAGCCATTGAGATGGCATGCGCATTGCAGACCGCGGAATCGGCATTACGAAAATCCCGATACGACGCGCACCATGATGCGCTGACCGGGTTGAAAAACCGCACCTTGTTCCGTCTGGTCGTCAATCAACAATTGGCGCTCTGCGGCCGAAACGGAACCGATCTTGCGATCCTCTATATAGACCTGGACGGTTTCAAAGCGGTGAACGATACGCATGGCCACGAGATCGGCGATCAGCTATTGTGTGCGGTTTCCGTTCGCATCACGGATGCCATCCGGGATTCGGATATCGCGGCGCGGCTTGGCGGCGACGAATTCGGGATCGCCTTGATTCGTTCCAACCTGGAAGACGCCAAGAGCTTCGCCGGCAAGCTCATTGACGTTCTCTCCGAGCCATATCATTTCGGCGAAGTGGAAGCGAAGATATCGGCCAGCATCGGCATTTCCGGCTATCCCGCTTCAGCCACCGAAATCGATACGCTATTGAAACAAGCCGACAAGTCGATGTATAGGGCGAAAGCGATGGGTAAGCGGCGTTTTAATATAGCTCAGATTCAGTGAGGGCTATTTTCCTCCGTTCCGGCAAGCTTATGCCTAAAGAACGTATTGGCAGGGCATTTAGCTGTCGCAAGTCCCGTCAAAGCATCGGAGCCAATCGAAAAACGACAACAAGCAGCGCCAACATCGACAACCAGAAAACCGCCGTCAACGCCACCAGTTTCCAGGCGCGGCCGATATCGGCGCCCTCGGCATAACGGCCTTCGCCCAGCATCGGCCGCATTTCGACGGCGCCGTGATATACCGCCGCCCCGCCCAGAATCAGGCCGAGCGCTCCCGCCCCGGAAGCCATCACAGGCCCTGCGTTCGGACTGCTCCACAAGCGCGCCTGCGTACGCCAGCATCGCAATGCCGTGCGCGTCTTGCCAAACAGGGCATAAGAAATCGCCGTCAAGCGCGCAGGAATCAGATTCAAGCCGTCATCGATCCGCGCCGCCACGCAGCCGAATGCATTGAAGCGCTCGGTTCGATATCCCCACATGGCATCCAAAGTATTCGCCAAGCGAAACATCAAGGCCCCCGGCCCGCCGCCGACGACAAACCAGAACAGCGCGCCGAACACCGCATCGTTACCGTTCTCCAGCAAGGACTCCACCCCGGCCTTGGCTAAATCCGATGCCTCGGCCTGCGCCGTGTCGCGGCTGACAATGCGCGCCGTCAACATGCGGGCCGCCGCCAGATCTCCCGCCGCCAAGGCGTCCGCGATCGGCGCGGTATGATCGCGCAAACTCCGCAAGCCGATCGCGAAATACAACAACAGCGCATGCAGGGAAAATGCCAGTACCGGCCGACGCTGCATCAGTTCAGCCAGCATCCAGTAAACAAATACCGTCGCCGGCAACACGGCCAGCCCCCAGGCCAGCGCCCCGCGCCAACGCTTGCCGCGTCCCCGGTTAAACATCCGCTCCAATCCATCGGCCAGGCGTCCGAAGCCGACCAGCGGATGCCAGCGTTTCGGCTCGCCCAGCAATAGATCCAGCATCACGCCGCACGCCGCCAACACGGCAACCATCGTCAATGACAGTCCGGCGATCACGTCAGCCTTTCAATACCATAGGCAAACCGGCCGCCACGAACACCGCCCGTTCGCACACCGCCGCCACCGCCTGATTCAGACGCCCCGCCTCATCGACGAACCAGCGCGACACCGCACCCTGCGGCACGATGCCCATGCCGACCTCGTTCGACACCAGAATCACATCACCCCGAGCCTGCGCCAGCGCCCGCAAAAATGCCGCGCGTTGCTCGGCGAAACAGGCCGGCGGATCGATGCGCCCGACATCCGGATAGTCGCGCGCCTCGGAAAACAGAAGATTCGACAGCCACACCGTCAAACAATCGACCAGCACCAGCCGCTGCGGCGCGCACCATTGCGCCAACGCGTCGCCCAGCGCCAAAGGCTGTTCGACGGTGATCCAGCGCGCTTCCTTTTCAGTCCGCCGCTCTCGATGCAATGCGATGCGGGCCGCCATTTCGGCATCGTGCGCCTGCGCGGTGGCGATATACACCAGCTCCTTGCCGGACGCCAGCGCCAGCGCTTCGGCATGCGCGCTCTTGCCGGAGCGCGCGCCGCCCAGAATCAGCGTCCGCCGCGATCCGCTCATGCCAGATCCTCCTGCGCGACATATACCGGCCGCCCCTGGTGCTGCACGATTTCAATCGGATGGCCGAGGCAACGGCTCAACAACGGAATGGTCATCATGTCCGCCACCGTTCCCGCCTGCCATGCGCCGTCGCCCATCAGCAACAACGCGTGCGAGGCCGCGCCGTGCGCCAGGTTCAGATCATGGCTGACCAGAATGACGCTTTTACTTTCGTCGCGGCACAGCTCGGCCAGTAGTTTCATCGCGCCGACGCGGCCCGCCAGATCCATTGCGCTGGTCGGCTCGTCCATGATCAGCAGCGGCGCCTGCTGCGCCAGCAATGCCGCCAACGCCACCCGCTGGCGTTGGCCGCCGGACAAAGTGCGAACGTCGCGCTGCGCCAAATGCGTGACGCCTAGCCGTTCCAGCGCGGCCAGCGCGATGTCCCGGTCCTGATCCGATTCCCAGCCGCTTCCGCTTCGATGCGGATGACGCGCGGCCAACACCGCAGCCAGCACCGGATAAGCAAAGGCGTCGTCGCGCCCAGGCGGCAAATACGCGCGGCGCAGCGCCTGTTCCGCGGGCGACCAGTCCTTGACCGGGCGCCCGTCCAGCTGCACGCTGCCGGCCGACGGCGGCTGCAATCCCGCCAGCGCGCGCAGCAAAGTGGTTTTGCCGACGCCGTTGGCGCCGATCACGCACCAGCATTGGCCCGGCGCAATGCGCCAGTCGAGTGCGGCGACCAGTTTTTTGGCGCCGATGTTCAAATCCAGCCCTGTGGTGTGCATCATGTCAGCGTTTCCGTAAATAGTGCAGTTGCAGCAGGAACAGCGGTGCGCCTATCAAGGCGGTGATGACGCCGACCGGCAACTGCTGCGGTGCGATAAGGCTGCGCGCGACGGTATCGGCCAGCATCAGGAAAATGCCGCCGCTCAAGGTCGCCGCTGGCAACAGCAAGCGATGGTCCGGCCCCCATGCGAAGCGGCAGGCGTGCGGCACGATCAGGCCGACGAAACCGATGCTGCCGGCGGCGGCGACGGCGCTGGCGGTCAGCAGCGCGGCCAGCGCGAACAGGCCGCGCCGCAATGCGCCCACGCGCACGCCCAGCGTGGCTGCGTTGGCGCCATGCATCGCCAGCAGATTGATCGCGCGCGCCATCCGCAGCACCAGCGCCAGCGCGACGATCAACGCCAGCCACGGCAGCCAGCGCCACGAGGTCGCCGACAGATCGCCGATCAGCCAGAACACCATACCGCGCAGGCGTCCGTCAGGTGCCAGCGACAACATCAGCGTAACCAACGCGCCGCAGCCGGAACCGACGATGACGCCGGTCAGCAGCAACAGCGCCGAATCGGCGCGCCCGTCCTGTATCCCGCGCAAATCGCGATGCGCCAACGCCAACAGCAGCAGCGCCACCAGCAGTGCGCCGCCGAATGCGGCCGCATCGACGATCCAGGCCGCGGCCGACAGCAGCATCGCCAGCAGCGCACCGACCGCCGCCCCGCCGGAAACGCCCAGCACATACGGATCGGCCAGCGGGTTGCGCAACAGCGCCTGCATCAGCACGCCGGCCAGCGCCAGCGTGGCGCCGGTGACGAATGCGGAACAGGCCCGTTCCAGCCGCAATTGCAGCAGCGTGCCGGCCATGTCCCGCTGGCCATGCAGCAATTGCAATGCGCCGCTCCATAGGTCGCCGGTCGACAAGATCACCGACCCCGTGGCGCCGGCGATCAGCAATCCCAGCAGCGCCGCCAGCAATAGTCCTCCGATCACGGTGCGGCTGCGTTGTTGCAATCGCATTGCCGGAGCGGCCGATAACAATGACTTATGCATCGCCGTCCTTCGCCGTCGCTGGAATAAGCGCCGCGGCAGCCGGCCATCGGTCCTGAAAAACCAGCGTATCCAGTGGCTGCTTGGCGGCCCAGCCTTCCTGCGCCAGCATGGGCTTGTCGTAAAACGCCGCGACGTGGCCGAGGCAAAGGATCGCCACCGGCGTCGCGTCGTCGGGCATGTTCAGCAGCGCGCCCAGCCGTTGCGGATCGAACAGCGATACCCAGCCCATGCCCAGCCCTTCGGCGCGTGCGGCCAGCCAGATGTTCTGGATCGCGCAGGCGACCGACGCCAGGTCCATTTGCGGCAGCGTGCGGCGGCCGAAGATGTGCGCGTCGCGGCCGCTCATCAGCGCCGCCACCAGCAGCTCGCCGCACTCGCGCACGCCCTCGACTTTCAATCGCATGAATTCGCTTTCGCGCTGCCCGAGGGCGTGGGCGGTGTTGATGCGCTCCTGCTCGACCAGCGCATGAATGCTGTCGCGCAGCGCCGGGGCGCCGATGCGGATGAAGCGCCACGGCTGCATATAACCGACGCTGGGCGCGCAATGCGCGGCGGCCAGCAGCCGTTGCAGCAATGCCGGATCGACCGGATCGGGCAGGAAATGCCGCATGTCGCGGCGCTCCGCGATGGCGCGATAGACCGCTGCGATCTCTTCGCCGGCGAAGGCGTGCGGATAATCCGTCATGGCTGCGCTCCGGTGAACAGCGCCGCGGCGGCCGCCAGATTGGATGGGAAATAGGCGTGCAGATAGCCGGCGATCAACGCGCCGTCCCGGAATACGGCTTCACCGGCGGAGGTATTGTGCAGGCGTTCGCCATGCGCGATCGGGACCAGATCGGTCGCGATCAGCGAATGATGAAAAGTGTGCGCGCGCAACACGCCGCCCGGAAATGCCGCCGACTGATAACCCAGGCCCTGCAGGCGCGTTTGCATTACGGCGTCGCCGCGCAGCAGGCCGGCCATGTCGGCACGGTGTCCGTTTTTGTCGGTCAGCGTATCGAGCAAATACAGCATGCCGCCGCATTCGGCGTAGATCGGTTTGCGTTGCAGGTGATGATCTCGAAGCGCTGCTTTCATCGCGCGGTTGTCTTGCAGCGCCTGCAAATGCAGCTCCGGATAGCCGCCCGGCAAATAAATACTGTCGACATCCGGCGGCGCGGCATCCTGCAATGGCGAGAAGAAATGCAATTGCGCGCCCATCGCTCGCAACAGATCCAGATTGGCCTGGTAGATGAACGAAAAAGCTGCGTCTGAGGCGATGCCGATGCGCTGGCCCCGTAACAACGGCGGCGGCGGCTTTATTTCCACGGGATGAAAAACGACGGATGGCGGCAACCGCGCCAATCCGGTCTCCGCGATGGCGTCGGCGGCGGCGGATAATCTGGTGTCCAGATCCGTCACTTCGGCAGCGGGCACCAATCCCAGATGCCGGCCGGGCAGCCCGAATTGCGCATCGCGCGGCATGCCGCCCAGATACGCGATACCGGCCGGCATTCCTTGCTCAATCATTTCCGCGTGGCGCGGGCTGGCGAGCGCATTGGCGAAGACGCCGCCGAATTTCAGCCCTTCCCGATAATGCGCCAGCCCATAGGCAAGCGCGCCGACCGTTTGCGCCGCGCCGCTGGCGTCGATCACGGCCAGCACCGGGACGTCCAGCAACTGCGCCAGATCGGCGCTGCATGGCTGACCGTCGAACAAGCCCATCACGCCTTCGATCAAAATCAGATCGGCGTCGACCGCCGCTTCGTACACCCGCGCGCGGCAAGCGTCGGCGCCGGCCATCCACAGATCGAGCTGATACGCCGGAGCGCCCGCCGGCGCTGCCCGCTGCAGGATCGTGGCATCCAGAAAATCCGGCCCGCACTTGAACACCCGCACCCGCCGCCCGGCGCGCGCGTGGAAACGCGCCAGCGCGGCGGTGACCGTGGTCTTGCCGTGATTGGAAGCGGGCGCGCTGACGAACAGCGCCGGGCAATGTCGCGGCATTTAGAACTCGACGCCTTTTTGCGCCTTGATGCCTTGCGTTTGATACGGATGCTTGAGCGGCCGGATCTCGCTGACCAGATCGGCCAGTTCGACCAAGGCTTCCGGCGCATGGCGTCCGGTGACGACAATGTGCAGCATCTCGCGCCGTTTGGCGAAGACGTCCAGCACTTCGGCGATGTCCAGATACTGATACTTCAGCACGATATTCATTTCGTCGAGGATCACCATGTCGTAGGCCGGATCTTCGATCATGCGGCGTGCTTCGGCCCACCCGGCGGCGGCGGTGCGCATGTCCGCGTCGCGGTCCTGCGTGTCCCAGGTGTAGCCGGCGCCGACCACATGGAAATCGCAGTTCGGATCGCGGCTCAATACCTGCCGCTCGGCGCTATGCAGCGCGCCCTTGATGAATTGCACCACGCCCAGCCTCATGTCGTGCCCGAGGATGCGCAGGCCCATGCCGAAAGCGGCGGTGGATTTTCCCTTGCCGGTGCCGGTGTAGACGATCAGCAGACCTTTTTCCTTTTGCGCGGCGGCTTTCTTTTTTTCGAATCCTTCCTTGTGGCGCTGCGTCATCCGCTTGTGCGAATCGGGATCGGTTTTCATGCTTAACTCCAATGGGTGGCGGTGATGGCGGACAACAGATCGGCGACGCGCTTGCGGTTGGCGTGATAGCCGATGAAAACCAGTTCGGAGCGCTGGGACGACGGCGTCTGCGCGGCACGATCGGCAGGATCGGCATCAGCGGCGGCGCTCTCGGCCAGGGTGATCCGCGCGCGCACGCCCTGCACCAGCACCGGCGAGCGTGCGCCGCCCGCGCGTACGAAGCCCTTGCTGCGCAGAATCGGTTCCTGCCGCGCCGCTTCAGCCAGCGCTTGGGTCAATTGCGGCAGCGCTTGCGCGGCATCGCTGCGCAGCGTAAACGACAGCCAGCCAGGGTCCTGTTCGTGGAAATGTTTATGCGTGGTCAGGCCGTGACTGTGCGCGCCCATGCCCGAATGCGCGTGGCCATTCAGAAAACCCTGATCCGGCAATGGCTGCGCGTCGGCGCCCGGCATGCGCGCCACCGGCGTGTAGACGCGATTGTGCGCATGCTCCGCGCCGCGCGTGGACTGATGCAGGCGCAGTCCCAGGGCCAGGCGGATGTCGAGTTGCGCGTGATACGCCAGTTCCAGAAAACGCACGTTCGGGGCGCGGGCGCGGATCAAGGTTTCCGCGCGTAGCAACGCGGTCTCGTCCAGCGCATCGATTTTATTCAGCACGACCACGTCGGCCAGCGCCAATTGCTGTTCGAACAGCCAGGCAGCCGAGGCGTCGGCGTCGGCGTGCGCCCCGGCCTTCGATGCTTCCAGCAACAACGGCGTATCGACCACCGCCAGCGTCGCATCCAGCACGAAATCGGCCGCCAGCGCCGGCGTCTGCAGCCATTCCATGACCGCGCTGGGCAACGCCAGCCCGGAGGTTTCGATCAGCACATGATCGATATTGGCGCGGCGCGCGGCGATCGCCTGCATCGCTGGCAGGAACTGTTCGTCGTCGCCATAGGCGATCAGGCCATGCGGCAATTCGGCGATGCGGACCTGCGCGGCGCCGCCGATGCCGGAGACGGCTTCGCGGATCAGCGCGCCATCCACCGCGACTTCGCCGAATTCGTTGATCAGCAGCGCCAGCCGTCGCGTCTGCCGGCGCCGGATCAGGCCGGCCAGCAGCGTGGTTTTGCCCGCACCCAGAAAACCGGTGACGATGGTGACCGGAATCGGACCGCTCATGCCTTGCGCTCCGCCGCCGCTGCGGCCGGTTCCTGCGCGTTCCAGGCAGCCAGCTGCCGCAACGCGGCGTCGATATTGTCGACCGCCAGCGGATACGCCAGCGCCGGACGTTGGACCACGATCAACGGAATGCCCAGCGCCCGCGCCGCTGCGGCCTTGGCGCCGTAGCCGCCGGCGTCGCCGGAATCCTTGGTCACCACGCAATCGATCCGCCAGTCGCGCCACAAGGCTTCGTTGAATCCCTGTGAAAACGGCCCCTGCATCGCGCATAACTGTTGCCGCGGGATGCCCAGGTCGAGCGCGCGCTGCACGAATTCCGGCTCGGCGGTGACCCGCGCAAACCAGTCGCGCCGCGCCGCGCCCGGTGCTTGCAAAAATCCCGCCAGGTCCTTGGAGCCGGTCGCCAGGAAAATACGTTTCCCGTGCGCGATCGCCGCTTCGGCGGCCTGGGCGATCGAAACGCAGAGCGAGATGCCGGGACCGGCGGCGGACGGCGTCAGCGCGCTCGGGCGTTCATAGCGCAGATACGGAATCCCGAGTTCCCGCGACAAGGCCATCAATTGCGCGGAAATCACCGTCGCATACGGATGCGTCGCGTCCAGCAGCACGCGCGCCCGGCTGCGCTGCAACGCCTGCCGCCGCGCTTCGACGCCGTGGCGTCCGGCCCACACCGTCGCGCCCGGACAGTCGCGCTGCGCAATGCCGCCGCCGTATTCGGTCGCGGTCGACACCACCACCGGATGACCCTGCGCCGCCGCAGCCGCGGCCAGCGCATTGCCGTCGCCGGTGCCGGAAAACACCCAGACCGCGGCGTCCGGCAGCGCATCGCCATCCGTCGTCCCGGCCGTTGCCGCCGGCGCCGCATCCGCCGCCCAGTCGTTATATCCGCGCGGCGTGAAAATCCAGTCGCGCTTGCGTTGCGTGAAGCGATTGCCGATGACGATGGTGGTCAGCATGTCGAATTGCAGCGACGGCAGTTCGTCGAGCCGATGTATCGCGACCTGCTGCTCCGGGCGATAGGCGTTTCTGACCACGCCGCACAACGTATGCGGCGCTTTCGATTCCAGCATCAGCTTGAGAATGCGGTACACGCCCTCGCGGCGGCCGGCGCTCTGCACGTTGTACAAAACACAGGCCAGATCGGCTTGCGCGATATGGCGCGCGCGATGTTCTATCCACTCCCACGGACACAGCAGGTCGGACAGGCTCAGCGTGGCGAAGTCGTGCGACAGCGGCGACCCCAGCAGCGACGCGCAGGCGTTGGCCGAGGTAATCCCGGGAATCACGTTGACGGCGTAGGTATCGTCGTCGCGCATTTCCTCGAAGGCCAGCGCCGCCATCGCATAAATACCGATATCGCCGCTGGAAATCAGCGCCACTTTGGCGCCCGCGCGCGCCTTGGCGATCGCCAGCAATGCGCGTTCGCGTTCCTGCGTCAGCGGCGGCGTGTGGATTTCCTTGCCGTCCAGCCAGGGCGCGATCCAGCGCAGATACAGCTCATAGGCGACGATCACATCGCTGTCGCGCAACGCGGCTTCGGCGCGCGGCACGATCATGTCGGCGAAACCGGGACCGGCCGACACCAGATTCAATACACCGCTCATGCCTGCGTCCCGCCTGCGTCGGCGCCGGAACGGTCATCCGCGGGCTCATCGGGCAGGTCCTGCACGATCGCCACGGCAACGCCTTCGAGCGTGGTTTTCGGGACGACCAATTTACCGCGCCCGCACGCAATCAGCGCGCACGGTTCGCACACGCCGTCCAGCCCGATGTTCTGCTGCACCCATTCCGACGGCTTGCCGATCCAGGCGCGCGCGGCCACGGTGTCGCGCGCAATGATCCGCAGCGGGATATTGTGCGCGGCGCTGAAGGCCAGCAAACCAGGCTCATCGGCTTTCAGGTCTATCGTCGCGATTTCGCGGACCTGATTCAGCGAACGTCCCTGCAGCGCCGTCAGCACTGCCGCTTCGATGCGCTCGACCGGCACGCCCTTGCGGCAGCCGATGCCGATGACGAACGGTTTCAGCGCTTCGGTGGCGGTGGTCACCACCGGCACCGCGCCGACCGCGTTGGCCACGCGATAGGTCAGCCGGTTGGCGCCGCCTTCGTGACCGCCCAGCAGCGAGACGGCGAAGCGCCCGCCCTCGTCCAGCAGCACCACGGCCGGATCGCTGTGCTTGTCCCGGATCATGCCGTTGAGGAAACGCAATGCGATGCCGGTGGCGGCCAGCACGATCCACTGACGGTGGCGGCTGGCGGCATATGCGGCGGCGAACTGGCTTTTTTGCGGCAGTCCCGCCTGCAGCCAGGGCCGGTATATGGTGCCGCCCAGCTGCTCCTGCAAACGCTGCGCCAACGCTTCCCCTTCCACGCGCACCGGCCAGATGCCTATCGATAGCTCTTCGTTCATGAGACGGTCTCCTTGTTGCTTACCCGGCTTGTCTTGCCTGCCGGAACAGCGTCATTGTCCGCCGCTTCCGGTTTTGCCGCGCGGGAAGTCTGGGTCCTTGTCGCGCGCTTTTTCTTGACGACGCGGAACAAATGGGTGAAATCCTTGGAATACAGGCTGGATTCGGCCTGCTGTCCCCGGTCCAGGGCGGCGCCGACCAGCATCATCGTGGTCAGATTCCACGCGCCGCGCTTGGTTTCCGCCAGGACGGTCGCCAGCGTGCCGGTATACGTCCTTTGTTCCGGCCAGCTGGCGCGGTAAACCAGCGTCACCGGGGTATCGTCCGGATAGTGCAGCCGCAGATCGCCGACGATTTTCTTCAAATGCGGGCCGGACAGGAAAATGCACATGGTGGCGCGGTGTTCGGCCAGCAGGGCGATGGCCTCGGTTTCCGGCACGGCCGAGGCACGGCCGGAAACGCGGGTCAGGATCACCGTTTGCGAGACTTCCGGCTTGGTCAGTTCGGCCTGCACGGCGGCGGCGGCGGCGGTAAACGACGACACGCCCGGCACCACTTCATACGCGATGCCGAGCGCATCGAGGCGGCGCATCTGTTCGGCGGTCGCGCCGTAGATCGCGGGATCGCCGGAATGCAGACGCACCACGTCCATACCGGCTTCATGGGCGCGCAGATAGCAGGCCTGCTGCTGTTCCAGATTCAGTCCGGCGGTGTCGATCAGTTCGGCGGCGGGGTCGCAGTGCTGCAGCATGTCGGTCGGCACCAGCGAGCCGGCGTACATCACCATTCTGACCTGGCCCAGCAGTTTGGCGCCGCGCAGCGTGATCAGATCGGGGGCGCCGGGGCCGGCGCCTACAAAATAGACTTTCATGTGTTTTTCCGTGGTTAAAACATTTTTTGATGCAAGATTCTGTGCGCTTCCTTCGATACGCCGCTTTGCGACTACTCAGGACGAACGGGCTTTTTGAAAATTTACTAAATCCCCCGTTCGTCCTGAGTAGGCTGAAAGCCGTATCGAAGGGCTATCGCTGACCTGAAATCATTGCGCCCGCCGCTCCACAGCCTTCTTCCGAATCAGCAAAGTCGCCAGGTACCCGCTAGCTTCATTCGCATCCAATTGCTCCAGGCCGGCCGCCAACATCTCTCCCGGCAGCCCGATCCGCCGCGCGAAGGCGCAATGCCGCGCAATCCCCATCTCGCGCAGCAAGGCCAGCACCCATTCCAGGCGTTGGCCGATTTTCATCAGCACCACCACGTCATGCGAGGCGATGTCCGCGCGCAGCGCCGCCGCGTCGTCCGGACACGGCAGGATCAGCATGCGCTCCTTGCCTTCGCCCAGCGGCCAGTCCAGCGCCGCCGCCGCCGCCGCATAGCTGGTGATGCCGGGAAAGGTCCGATGCGGGAAATCCGGCAGCCGTTCGCGCAGGGCCGCCAGCACATAAGCATAGGTCGAATAGGTCAGCGTATCGCCGATGGTCAGATACGCCACGTTGCGTCCGGCGCGCAATTCGGCCGCGATGCTGTCGGCCAGTTCGCCGTAATGCGTGCGCAATACGCTGCGGTCGGGATCCATATTGAATTCGATCTCGCGCAGGCGCTCCGGGCGCAGGGCGATCCCCGCCAGACATTGCAGCGCCACCGAAGTCTCGGCGGTGCGTGCGCGCGGCGCGAAAATCAGATCGGCGCTTTGCAAGGCTTCCAGCGCCGCCAACGGCAGGTAACCGGCCGGGCCGGGGCCGACGCCTATGCCCCAGAAACGGCCGACGCCGCTCATGCCGCCGCTCCCAGCGGATTGCCGGCCAGATCGAACAGGCGCACCTCGATCCGCTGCACCGCCGGCACGCGCGCATGCGCCAGCCGCGCGATGCGTTGCTCCATATCGATCCACAGCGCTTGCGCGCCGGCTTCGGGTTTCAGTATTTCCATTGCCGCTTCCACTGTATTTGCCTGCCGTATTTTCTCTACCGTCAACGCGCCGTAACCGCGCTCAGCCGCCACCTGCGCGACGCTGTCCATCGCCATATTGCTTTTACTCGAATGCGTATCCCACGCGCCGGCCAATACTTTAGCCAGCTTGCCCGGGTGTCCGGCCAGCCACAGCGCCGGCAATTCCCGTCCCTGCTCCAGCAGCGCGGCCTGGGTGAAATCCAGCGCGTCGCCCAGGAAGTTGGCGATCTGCACCGTTTGCGCTTCTTCCAGGCCCAAGGTATCGCGGGCGAAATCGCGGCCGATCTTGCCCGGTAGATACGCCACCGCCGGCGCCGCGTCCGCCAGCGCGACCCGCACATACACTTCGATCGACGCTACCCACGACGCCATCGACATCGGCTCGACGATGCCGGACGTCCCCAGTATCGAAATGCCGCCGACTATCCCCAGCCGCGGATTGAAGGTCTTGCGCGCGATCGTCTCGCCGTTCTCGCATCCTATCGCCAGATCGAAACCCTGCTCCGGCGCGACGCCGCATTCCGTTTTCATCTCGGCCACCGCCTGACGCATCATGGCGCGCGGCACTGGATTGATGGCCGGTTCGCCGACCGCCACACGCAGGCCTGGCCGGGTCGCGGTGCCCACGCCGGCGGCAGCCAAAAAACGGACTTCGCCGCAATCGTTGCGCCGCACTTCGGCGAAAATCGTCGCGCCGTGCGTGTTGTCCGGATCGTCGCCGCCGTCCTTCAGGACCTCGGCGCGCACCGTTTCCGTATTCAGGCGCCGCACCGCCTGGATCGGCACCACCAGATAATGCTTCCCATCCGGCAGCGCAACCTCCGCATGCAGCCGGCGCTGTTCGCGCAGCAGCAGGGCCAGCGCCGCGATCACCGCCGCCGTTGCGCAACTGCCGGTGGTGCGGCCGCGACGCAGGCCGTTGTCGGCGAGCACGCGCAAATCGAACTCCGCGCGCCGCAGCTCCGCATCCTCTGGCGGCGCAGTATCAGCCACGCGCGGGCGCAAGCGGCGCCGCCGTTTGCCACGCCAGCGATTGCGCATGCAATTGCGTCACCGCATCGATCATCAAACCGTTGACCACGCTGGCCGCCCACGGCGATCCGCCACGCGTCCCGGCATTCGTGATGCGCGGCACTTGCAGGCAGCGGCGCAGGTCCTCCTTGCTTTCGCGGGTGCCGACGAATCCGACCGGCAAACCGATCACCAGTTGCGGACGCCAGCCGTGTTCGCGGATCAAGCGGGTCGCTTCGACGATGGCGGTGGGCGCGTCGCCGATCGCCAATACGATGTCGTTGCCGAATTTTTCCCAGGCGCGGCGGATACCGGCGGCCGAACGGGTGATGCCCTGCGCCTGCGCGATCAAATGCGTTTCGCGATCGTGCACGCCGCACCAGGTGGCGATTCCGAGCTGCTCCAGCAACGCACGCTTGAGGCCGGTCTGCACCATCGTCACATCGGTCACCACGCGCTTGCAGCGCAGCAGCGCACGGATGCCGATGTCGATGGCGCCCGGCGACAGGTAAATATCGTCGATCGCGTTAAAGTCGCCGCTGGTATGCACCAGCCGCTGCAGCACCGTCAGATGCGCGGCGGGGAAAGCCGACCAGTCGCGGCCGGCGGCGATGATGCGGAAACTTTCGGCTTCGATCGGATGCGGTTCGTAGGCGGGAAAAACCGGCCGCTCCGACGTCGCCGGCGCGGCGTCCGCTTCGCGCAGGCGCGCATTTTCCTTTGCCAGCAGACCCTGCACCTGCAAATGGTGCGCACGCTGCGGTTCGCCGACCTGCTCTTCGAAGCCGACGATCTGCACCCGGTATTTGCACAGTGAGCAATTCATCGCGGCGCGGCCTTCGATCGCTTCGCGCGCGCGTTCGATCATCACCTCGGCCACCAGCGGGTGCGGGCCGAGATAGCCGGCTGTCATTACTTGCAATTGCGGTTCGCGTTCGCGCAGTGCATCGGCGGCGGCATGGATGCGCTTGACCAGCACGCCGTCGAACAGGAAAAACGGCAGCACCATCAATCGCGCGTAACCCAGCCGCGCCGCCATGCGCAGGCCGTCGGCCACCAGCGGCGCGGCGACGCCGGAATAACAGACCACCGCCGCACCGAAACCCATGCCCTCTTCCAGCATGCGCGCCAGTTTCGCCATGTCGCCGTTGGCGTCCGGATCGGTGGTGCCGCGTCCGACCAGTACCAGGCAGGTGTCGGCGCGGCGCACGGTCGGCGCGGCCGGCGCCGTCGCTTCTGCCTCGACGATGCGCTGCTGCGCCAGTTGCAGCAATTTCGGATGCAGATCCAGCGGCGCGCCGAAATGCAGATCGATGTCCGGATGCAGCCGCGCCATCGCCAGCAATTCGGCGGGCATATCGTTCTTTGCATGGCGCGCGGCCAGCAGCACGCCGGGCACGACCGCGATGCGGGTGCTGCCGGCGGCGATGTTTTGTTCGACGGCTTCGGCGATGGTCGGGCTGGAAAATTCAAGATAGCCATGGCTGACGGGCTGCCGCGGCGTCGCGCTTTGCTTCGCGCTTTCCCGCACCAATTCGACCAGCGCTTCGAATTCGCGCACGCTGTCCGGATCGCGGCTGCCGTGGCCGGCTACGACGATGCCGAAAGCGCTGTCGAATTGCGTGACGGCGGCGGTCGCGGATGCGGCGGAAATGGCTGACATCAGACGGCCTCCGGCGGTGCTTCGATCTGGCTGGGCATCGGCGCGCGGGTGCGGATCAGCATGATGCTCATGTCGGTGAATTCGCGCGCCACGCAATCGGCCAGCGTGCCGCGCCATTCGGCTTCGTTGCCGGTCAGGTTTTCCCAGACTTCGGTCGGATGATCGGAGGCGACGCCCTGCTCCAGCAGGTAGGCGGCGATATGGCGCGGCATGAACGAACGGGCGGCGTCCCACGGGCATGGAATGACGATGGCGTTGCGCTCGTCATTGAGCACATGCACCAGATGCCGTTTGAACGGCGTCAGATCGCCGCGGCGGTGAAAGGTGATGAAGGTGGTTTCGTCGAAACAGACCTTGGCGCGCGAGGCCAGGATTTGCGCGGACGAGATGCCGGGCAGGGTATCGACCGGATGGCCGCAGGCGCGTTCCACGCGCTCCAGATATTGGAACCCGCTGAAATGGATGTCGCCCATGAAGACCACCACGCATTTCTTGCCGGCGTGATGCGCGCGCGCCACCAGGTCGAGCTGCGCGACCTGGTCGCGATAGCCCATTTTGACGATTTCGGCGCGCTCGGGAATGATGCTTTGCACCACGGCCAGCACTGCATCGAAGCCGGCGACCAGGTCGGCGTCGGCGATCAGTTGCGCGCCGCGCTGGGTCAGGTAGCCGATGTCGCCGGGGCCGGCGCCTATGCATATGATCATTTTTTCTTGCTGCTTTCTTTTCTGTTCGGTTCTATGAATTTACCGTGGGAGCGCTTCCTTCGATACGGCCTACTCAGGACGAACGGTTTTCTTTAAATTCTCCAAAATCCCGTTCGTCCTGAGTAGAAGCGCAGCTTCGTATCGAAGGAAGCGCACGGCCCGCAAATCACCAAAATATCCCACATTTTAAATCCGCCCCCGTACCGTCACCGCCAGATTATCCGCGCCCAATTGCTCCAGCCCCAGGCACTCCGCTCCCAAAGCCTGCGCCAACTGCGCCGCCCGCCCCAGCCGCAGATAGCCGCTTTCGGTATCCAGCACCAGCGCCGCGGCGCCCGTGGCGGCCAATTGCTCAGCCAGCGCCAAGCTCTCGCGCCATGCGTCGCCGCCGGCGATCAGCGGCACGTTGGCCTTGCCGTCGCTCAACAACACCAGCAGCGGCGCGCATTCGGCGCCGGCCTGCAATACCGTGTCAAGCGCCAGTTGCAGCGCATGCGGCAGCGGCGTGCGGCCGCCGGTCGGCAAGTCGCGCAAACCCTGTTCGGCGCGCTCGACGCTGCGGGTCGGCGCCAGCAGCAAGGCCGCATCGGCGCCGCCGAAGGCGATCACCGCCACTTCGTCGCGCCGTTGATAGGCGTCGGTCAACAAGCTCAGCACCGCGCCCTTGACCGCCTCCATGCGCCGCTGCGCCGCCATCGACGCCGATGCATCGACAATGAACAGAATCAGGCTGGCGCGCTTGCCGGCCTTGACCTGGCGATGCAGATCGGCTTTGCCGACGGTCAACGCTGCCGGAGCTTGTGCGCCGTTTTGCGCTACGTGTCTCAGCGCGGCGCTGCGCAGCGTGGCGCCTACGGCCAGGCTGTCCGGATGTTCGTCGGGCACGGCGCGCAGCATCCGGCCGCGGCTGGCGTCGGCGACATCGTTGCGGCGGCCGGCGATGCCCTGCGCGTTCAGATTGTCGATGCTGATGCGCGGCGCGGCGGGCGCGGCGGCGGCGGAGAACAGGCGCTGCTGCGCCTGCTGGCTCTGCCGGTCTTTTTCGTCTTCGGTCGGGCTGGCCTGCTCACCGCAACCGGGAGACGGCTCCTGTCCATCGGGAGAGGACGGCGACGGTGGCTGCGGCGGTTCGCCGCACGCCTCCTGCATCAGATTGTCCAGCTTGTCTTTATCCAGCCCCGGCTGTTCGAACGGTTTGCGGCGACGCCGGTGCGGCAACGCCAGTTCGGCGGCGGCGCGCACGTCGTCCGGGGTCGCGGCCAGACGGCTGTCCAGCGCGGCCAAGGCCCGCGCCGCCTTGTGCATCACGATATCGGCGCGCAGACTGGCGACTTCGAATTCGCAGCAAATCTGTCCGATCAAGTCGAGCAGCGCATCGCTCAGGCTTACCTTCGGCAGCAATTGCTGCGCGGTCTGCAATTGCAGGCGCAAACCATCCTGCTGCGCCTGCCATGCGTGGGCAAACGCGCCCGGATCGGCTTCGAACGCCATGCGCCGCCGCACGACTTCGGCGCGCTGGGTTTTATCAGTGGGTGCGCCGACTTCGACCATCAGACCGAAACGGTCCAGCAGTTGCGGACGCAAATCGCCCTCTTCCGGATTCATCGTGCCGATCAGCGTAAACCGCGCCGGGTGGCTCAGCGACAGGCCTTCGCGCTGCACCGAATTGACGCCCATCGCGGCGGCATCCAGCAGCACGTCGACCAGATGGTCGGCCAGCAGATTGACTTCGTCGATATATAGAATGCCGCGATGCGCGGCGGCCAGCAGCCCCGGCTGGAAGGCGCGCTGCGCGCCCTGCAATGCGCGTTCCAGATCCAGCGTGCCGAGCACCCTGTCTTCGGTCGCGCCCAGCGGCAGCGTGACGAACGGCGCTTCGGACGCCTGCGCGGGGGGCGCCGATGGATCGTTGCACACGGCGCAGATCGCGCATGGCGCGTCGGGCGCGCAATTGAATGCGCAGCCGGCGATGCGCGCCACCGGCGGCAGCACGGCCGTCAGCGCACGCGCCGCGGTGCTTTTGGCGCTGCCCTTGTCGCCGCGGATCAGCACGCCGCCCAGGCTTTTGTCGACCGCGCACAGCAGCAATGCGGTTTTCAGCTGCGGCTGGCCGACGATGGCGCTGAAGGGGAAATCGTTCATGGCTTTACTTTCATCTTGGCATGGCCGGCCGGCGATTCCACACGCGACGCTTCGCCGCGCGATTCGAGCAGCGTTTCGCTGTCCAGATACAGTTCGCGCAATGCGTCCAGCGTGGCCGGATCGGGCTCGGCCCACATGCCGCGCGCGGCCGCTTCCAGCAAGCGTTCGGCGATCGCGTTTTGCGCCCATGGATTGGCTTCGCGCAGAAATTCCCGCATCGCGGGGTCGAAGGCGTAGGTTTGCGCCACCTGGCTGTACATCCAGTCCTCCATGACCTGCGCGGTGGCGTCGTAGCCGAACAGATAATCGACGGTGGCGGTCAGTTCCAGGCCGCCCTTGTAGCCGTGGCGGCGGATGCTGTCCAGCCATTTCGGATTGACCACGCGCGAGCGGAATACGCGCAGCGCTTCTTCCTTCAGATCGCGCACCTGCGCGCGCGCCGGGTCGTGACTGTCGCCGAAATAATGGCGCGGCTGGCGGCCGGTCAGCGCGCGGATGGTGGCGATCATGCCGCCGTGAAATTGCAAATAATCGTCGCTGTCGAAAATATCGTGCTCGCGATTGTCCTGGTTGTGCAGCGCTACCTGCACGCTCGCCAGCCGCACGCGGAAGGCGTCGCGCTGATCGCTGCCCTGCGTGGCGCGGGTATACGCATAACCGCCCCAGTTGATGTAAGCCTGCGCGAAGTCGGCGTCGGTCTGCCAGTTCTTTTCCTGGATCAGCGGCAGGATGCCGGCGCCGTAGCTGCCGGGCTTGGCGCCGAAGATGCGATAACCGGCGCGCTCCGCCGCTTCGGCGGGCGGCGTTCCCTGCCGCAGCCAGTCGCCCAGCTCGGCCAGGTAATGCTTGCGCACGAAATTCTGTTCCACCGGCTCGTCCAGCGTCAGCACCGCGTTGACCGCGTCGTCGACCAGTTCGATCAATTGCGGGAACGCATCGCGGAAGAAACCGCTGATGCGCACCGTCACGTCGATGCGCGGCCGGCCCAGCTGCGCCAGCGGGATCACTTCGACGCCGGTCAATTGGCGATTCTCGGCGCGCCATAGCGGACGCACGCCGAGCAGCGCCAGGATCTGCGCCACGTCGTCGCCGTGCGTGCGCATCGCGCTGGTTCCCCAGACGCTGATGGCGACGCTTTCCGGATAGGCGCCGGTTTCGCGCAGATGCCGTTGCAGCACTTCATTGCATAATTGCTGGCCGACACGCCAGGCCGATTTAGACGGCACGCTGCGCGGATCGACCGAATAGAAATTGCGGCCGGTGGGCAGGATATGCGCCATGCCGCGCGTCGGCGATCCGCTGGGGCCGGCCGGGATATAGCCGCCGGACAGCCCGTTCAGCAAATTGCCGATTTCGTCCGACGCGCGCGCCAGATTCGGAACCAGTTGGCCGCAGGCGAACTGGAGCACGCGGCGCAAGGCGCTGAAGTCCGGAACCGATGGTGGCGCGGTGCGGCTCGCCGAGGGCTGCGGCGCGATCGTCGGCTTGGCTGCGCTCCCTTCGCGGCTGCGTTTTTGGACTTGCGCAAAAACGCTGCCGCGCGCGCGCACCGGCGCGACCGGTTGCAGCAAGGCTTGCGCCGCGCCCGCGCCGTCGATGTCGAGGCCGTTGAAGGTTTCCATCAATACCGCATCGATGGTGGTGCTTTCGAACGCATGTTGCTGCAATCCGGCAAATAGCCGCACTGACAAGGTTTCGACTGCTTCGAGCGCGTCGGCGCGGGTCGCCACCGGCCGCTGCGCCAACCGCGCCAGCGCGCCGGCGACGTTCAGCCGGCGGCCTTTCTGCTCCAGCAGCATGTCGATTTTCAAGCCGAACAGGCGCGCGATTTCTTCCTGCAAGCCGGGCACTTCCTGATTCGGCAGACGGGTCAGCGACACCAGCATGTCGACCATCTGCGCATGATTGGGCGCCTGCCCCAGAATGTGCAGGCCGTCCCGGATCTGCGCTGCGCCGAGTTCGCACAGATAACCGTCGAGATCCTCGATCAGATGCGCGACGTCGGCGCCGCCCATCGCGGCCAGCTGCGCGGGCAGTCCGGCTTCGCCGTGGCCGCCGTGATCATGGTCGTGGCCATCGTGATGGTCGTGATGGCCGTGGTCGTCGTGGTCATGGCCGTGATCGTGATCGTGATGCAGCAACCTTGCCTGCAAATCCGCATTCAGATTGGTCTTCTTCACCAGATCCCAGATCTGCTGCTGCAACAACGGCAGCTTGCCGGGATCCAGCACCTCGACCTGGTAATACTCGTCGACCAGCTGCGTCAGTTGCGCCAGCTCGCCGTAAGTGTCGGCGGTGGTCATCGGCGGCGTCAGGTGATCGACGATCACCGCGTGCGCGCGCCGCTTGGCCTGCGCGCCTTCGCCGGGATCGTTGATGATGAATGGATAAAACAGCGGCATGTCGGCCAGCAGCGCATCAGGAAAACATTGTTCCGACAAGCCGACGCCTTTGCCCGGCAGCCATTCCAGCGTGCCGTGCTTGCCGACGTGAACGATCGCGTCGGCGCGCCAGGTATCGCGCAACCAGCGGTACAGCGCGTAATAGTGATGCGTGGGCGGCAGATCCGGCTGGTGATAGATCGCATCCGGGTCCATGCCGTAACCGCGCGGCGGCTGCAATGCGACCAAGGTATTGCCCAGTTCAATGCCGGCGATGGCCAAGTGGTCGTCATGCACATACGCCGCGCCGGGCGCCGGTCCCCATTGGGCAATCATTTTCTGTTGCATATCGGACGGCAGATCGGCCAGCCATGAGGCGTACTGCCGTGCCGGGACGCGGCCCACCGCCTGCGTTAGCTGTTGGGCGCTCAGATAGGTCTCGTCGTACGAACAGCAATCGATCAGGGCATGGATCAGCGCGCTGCCGCTGTCGGGCAAATCGCCGACGCGATAACCGGCATCCCGCATCGCGCTCAGAATATGCATCAGCGATGCGGGCGAATCGAGGCCGACCGCATTGCCGATCTGCGCCGCCTTGCTGTTGGAATTGGTGAAGATGAAAGCGATCCGCTTGTCGGCGTTGGACAGCGTTTTGAGCCGCGCCAGCCGCGCCGCCAGACCGGCGATGCGGCGCACCCGGTCGGCCAGCGGGCGGTATTCGATCATGCGCTCGGCGGCGCCCGCGGCGGGACCTTCCACCGCTTCCTTGAACGATAGCGGTACCGTGATGATGCGGCCGTCGAATTCCGGCAGCACCACATTCATCGCCGCATCCAGCGGATGCATGCCGCGCGCCGATTGGCGCCAGTGCTCGAGCGTCATGCCGCTGGTCATCGCCTGCAACACCGGCACGTTCAAGCGTTCCAGCGCCGCCACCGACCAGCCGGCCGGGGTGACGCCGCCGGCGGTGATCTCGCCCATCGCGAACGCGGTGGTATTGATCAGAACGGCAATCCGCGCTTGTTGGAAAAAGGCCAGCGCGGTCGGCAACGGCCCATCCGCGTCCCCGCCGCCGGCGCGCAGCGAGGAAGTAAATACCGGCAGCACATTCATGCCCTGCCGTTCCAGCGCATCGATCAGCGCGTCGATGAAACGGGTATTGCCGCTGATCCAGTGCGCGCGATAAAACACGACGCCGACACCGGGCCTGGATGCATCGTGCCGCGCCAGCCATTCGCGCACGCCGTCGCCCTGGGCCAGATCGGGATGGTAAATGCCGTGTTCGGGCAGCGCCTGCACCGGCTCGTAGCCGAAACCGCTCAGCAACAGCCGATCCGACAGATAGCGCAGCAACTGCGCCAGATTGAGACTGCCGCCGGCCTGGAAATACGCCATCGCCTGCTGCAAGACGTCCGGCGGCACGGTGGATACCGCCGCCAATTCCGGGTCCGTTTCGCCGGCGCCGCTGACGGCGATCAGAAACACGCGGTTGGCCCGCGCCGCGCGCAGCAGTTCGGAAAAACCGGGAATGCCGCCGAGACGCCCCAGCACGCGCAATACGATGATGCGCACGCCGGACAATTCGCCCTGCAGCAGCGCGGCCATGTCCGCATCGCTGTGCAGGGCCTGCAGATCGATGCCGGTCACCTGGGCGAACTCCTCCGGCATTTGCGTCAATGCGTGATGCAGCACCGTCAGATCGTTGGCGGCATGGGTCAGCAGCGCGATGGCGGCGCGCCTGCCGAAGGAGGCGGTAGATGGCGAAGCGAGCGAGGGTGCGCCGACGGCGGATTCAGACATGCTGACTTTCATGGGAAACAGGCGGCGGATCAGTCGTCGCGGACATCGGTATCGCCGCTGCCGAGGCGATGGAAAATCAGATCTTCGACTTCGCGTCCGTGTTCCAGATGCTCGCCGATAATCCGGTCCAGCGCCGCTTCGTCGCGGCAGCGATACCAGGTGCCTTCCGGATACACCAGCAGAATCGGTCCCTGGTTCTTGCAGGCGACCATGCAATGGGTGCGGGTGCGTTTGACACGCAGCTCGGGCAGCGCATCGATTTTGTCGCCCATCAACTCGAACATCGCCTGCGAGCGTTCGCCGTTTTCGGTGCAGCGTGGGCCGACGCACATGAAGACATGTCTGGTGTGGGTTCTCATCATCTTTCCATCATCGGCAAATGTTGCCGAATGCACAGAAGTGCGCCGCCGCATGCGAATCGCGCCACGACGGACAGCGGCATCCGATGCGGAAGCCGCCTGCTAAAAAAAGAAGGAAAAAACGACGGGTGCGCAGCAAGGCAAACCGTCTGAATCGCCCTCCGCGATCAAACTCACCGACAACGCCTCAGGCCGGTCTCCGGGCTCACGAGTCGACTGCATGAAGGCCGCGCGATACGCAGACCTGCCGTAGTCCGGATTTGCGCCTTCCCATGCGATGCACAGTGGCCTGTTGCAAATGCCGTTACTCGATTACCGTTGCGGGGGCAGCGTCGGATTTGCCGACGGTTGTTTCAAATAAGCAATATTTCGCTTGGGTGATGACGACCGGCACACCGACTTCCCGTTTAATTTCACCGGCGACTGCCGATGAAACACCTGAAGTTTTGCTACCCGCGCAGTATAGGGGGCGGCCTTTGAAGTTGCAAGCGCGGCAGGGGAACGATTCAGGCCGACAGCGGCTGCCAGAGCACGACTTCGCCATAGGCCGGCGTGCGGCCGGCGGTCGCCGCGGTCTCGGCGATTTGCGCAATCGTCCGGTCCGGCGCGCATGCCGTGAGCACGCGTATCGGACCCGCATGGCAAACCACGATGGTTTCCGGATCGTTGCGTTGCAGCAGCATCAGATAGAACGCATGCAGCCGCTCCGTCATCTGCCGCAGGCTTTCGCCGCCGCCGGGCCGGTAGTCGAGCCGGTCGGCCGCCCAGGCATCGACATCGGCCCGGGCGATGGCGTCCCAGCGCTGCATTTCCCAGGCGCCGAAATGCATCTCCACCAGCCGCGCATCGAAGATCGGCGCAACGCTCGGCAGCGCGCGCGCCAGGTCGGCGCAGCGCTGCAAGGGGCTGGCGAATACGGGGACCCGGGCCGGGGGGGACGGCAGCAGCGGCAAGGCGTCGGCCAGCGTTTGGGCCAGGCGATCCGGCGCGCATAGCAGATCGCTGCTGCCGTAGCATATGCCAGGGTCGATTAGAGGCGGCGGGTGACGGACTAGATAGATGCGCATGGATACTTGGGAAAATAGCTGAGTTTTACCTGTTGCGGTGATCCGCCTCCGACCGAAAAACGCAAAGGATGCCGGGACAAGTCCGAAAACAAGATCAAAACGGCAACGCCGCGGCCAAGCCCAGATACAACATGATTTCGGCAACCTGCTGCACCGCCCCCAGACAATCCCCGGTGTAGCCGCCGATGCGCCGCATGAACAGCCGCGCCAGCAGCCAGGTCGAGCCGCACGCCAACAGCATGCCGAACACCATGCCGGACCACGGCAGCCAGCCGCCGATACCCAGCGCCAGCGGCGCCGGCAACACAGTCAACAGCCCGATCGCGCAATCGCGCCGGCCGATTTTTTGCGACACCAGCGCCGCCGCCTTGCCCTCGGTCCGGGCATACGGCAAGGCGCGCACCAGCGGAAGGCAGGCCAGCCGCGACCAGGGATGCCCCAGCAGCAGTGCGGCCCACACCGTATGGCCGGGCAACGCCATCAACGCCGCGCACTTCAACGCCAGCGTCAAACCCACCCCTAGTACCCCGAACACGCCGATATGCGAATCGCGCATGATCCCCAGAATACGCCCGGCGCCGCCGCCCGCGCCGAAACCGTCGCAGGCGTCGGCCATCCCGTCTTCGTGTATGGCGCCGGTCAGCAGAATGCCTGCCGCCGTTGCCGCCAGCACCGCTATCGGCTGCGGCCAGAGTTGCGCGGCCAGCGCATAGACGCCGATGGCCAGCGCCGCCACCACCCAGCCGACCGCAGGAAAATAGCGCATCGCCTGACGCTGCCAGGCGGCGTCGAAGCCGACCCAGCCCGGCGTCGGCAGACGCGTAAAAAATTGCAGCGCCAGAAACCACAAACGCAATTGATGCCGCATGCCGCGCTCCGCAGCTTCGGAACGCCCGGCGTCAGGCGGCGGCATCGCCGGCATCCGGGTTTTTGCCGCTGACGCCGGCGCCGTCGAAGGTCGCCATCTCGCACAGGAAATTGACGGCCGCATGCAGCAAAGGCAGCGCCAGCGCCGCGCCGGTGCCCTCGCCCAGCCGCAAATCCAGTTGCATCAGCGGCCGCGCGCCCAGCGCGTCCAGCAGGCGGCGATGGCCGTGTTCGTCCGAGCAATGCGAAAACACGCAATAGTCCAGAATCGCCGGCTGCATGCGCGCCGCAACCAGCAGCGCGCTGCTGACGATGAAGCCGTCGATCAGCAACACCTTGCGCAGCGCCGCCGCCTGCAGCATCGCGCCGGTCATCATCGCGATCTCGAAACCGCCGAAGGTGCGCAACACCGCCGCCGGATCGTCGGCGCCGACGGCGGCATGCAGCCGCACTGCCGCTTCGATCACGCGCTGTTTGCGCGCCACCCCGTCGGCATCCAGTCCGGTGCCGGCGCCCACGCATTGCGCGGCCGGCACACCGGTCAGCTTATGCATCAGCGCGGCGGCGGCGGTGGTGTTGCCGATGCCCATTTCGCCGAAACCGACCACATTGCCGTCGACTTGCGCGCAAATCTCCATGCCGTGCCGCATCGCCAGCGCGCATTGTTCGGCGCTCATCGCCGGCTGCCGGGCGAAATTGGCGGTGCCATGCGCGATCTTGCGGTCGAGCAAGCCCGCCGCAGGCCCGTCAACGCCGAAGTCATGGTTGACGCCGGCGTCAACCACTTTCAATGCGCATCGATTCTGCCGGGCGAATACATTGATCGCCGCGCCCTGCTGCAAAAAGTTATGCACCATCTGCCAGGTCACGCTTTGCGGGAATGCCGAAATGCCTTCCGCGACCACGCCGTGATCGCCGGCGAAGACCAGGATTTCCGGCGCGCGCAACTGTGGACGGACGGTCTGCTGGATCAGGCCGATCTGCGCCGCGACCGTTTCCAGCATGCCGAGACTTCCCGGGGGTTTGGTTTTGTTGACAATGGCCGCGGCCAATGCGGCGGACAAGGCGGCGTCCCGCGTGGGGACAAGGGTGGGAATCGGCATGATCGGAATGGCGAGGGATGGCAATGAGCACGCAAGATACACCGCCGAAAAGATTTCGTCATGGATTTGTTGCCGCAGCCGACCATTCGCACGGAGAAAACAAAGTATTCATCGACAAAAAATGGACCGCTGATCTTTCTATGAAAAAATCGAACGCCTCAATCGTGAAAACCATTCCGGCCAAACCGGGATCCACCGGAGAATTCGCATGTTTCCTTTGAACAGCGCCACCGCAGCCGCAGCTTCGGTCCTTCCGCCAAGGGACCTCAACCCGGAGGCCGATTCCACCCTGAACTGCGAAACCGGGCAATTGCTGCGGGCCATCAGCGCCACGCTGGGCGGCCCGCTGATCGTCTGCGGACTGCCGCATCTGTCCGACCACTGGCAGCATGTCGGTCCCCTGCCCCGGGACGGCACCTACTTCTGCTTCCATTCGGACGGCAGCGACAGCACGCAGCCCCAGGTGTCGATCAGCCTGGACCGTGGAGGACGGAAGGTGAAAATATCGCCCATTTCGCTACCCGTGGCGAGCGCGCCGCAGAGCTTGTTGCGCGCGGCCGCCACCGCGGTCCGGATCGATCGCCTGTGGGGCGCGACACTGGCCGCCGACAATGAGGAAGTGCGGGAATTACAACATATCCTGGCGCAAAAAATCCATGCATCCGCCCATGATTTCCCAGTCCCGGAAAATGCAAGCGATGCAGCCGACGACCGGATGGACGATCGAAGCGACAATCAGGCCAGCATGCAGACCGATGCCCTGCTGCGCGACGCCATTCCGGCGTTGCTGGGGCTGCAACGCGTCCAGACCGCCGACGGCGTCGCTGTCGCCCGCCGCCATCGGCACCGATCCATGCAGGAAACCGCCAGCGGTGAACAGACGCTTTCGCCGACATCGCCCGCAACGACGCCGGCCGACCTGGCCGCCGCCTATGACCGGCGCACGCTTTTGCTGAAGGCGCGCAAGACTTCATGGCCGTTGACGCGCGCAGCGGCGACGGCCTCCCCGGCCGAGCCGGTTCGCCCCGCTGTCATTACCCGGCGGCGCCTGGCAGTGACGCCGGAAGTCGCGTCACGCGGCAATTTCTCCGACGACGCAAGCGCTGCCGCCCTGATGGATACGGCATCTTTGCTGTAAGCGATGGCCTCGGAATAAATGGCCAGCGCCTCTAATTCATCTCATCCAGAAAACGCTGTACATCGGAGTAACGCAAGCGCAGGCCCAGTTCCGTCTTGATGCGGGTATTGCGCAAACGCCGCGATTCCGACATGAACGACAACATCATCGGCGACACCTGCCGCTGCAATTCGGCGCGCGGCAAACGCGGCGGCCGCGGCAATGCGAACGCATCGGCCACCGCATCGAAATAAGCGCCCATCGTCAATTCGGTATCGTCGCTCGCGTGATAAACGCGCAACGGCCGCGCCCTGAAAATCGCGGCCACCGCCAACCGCGCCAGATCGTCCGCATGAATATGATTGGTAAACACGTCTTCGGACGCCGCCAATGCCGGCGTACCGTTGCGCAGGCGTTCCAGCGGCAGCCGCTCGGCCGCATAGATGCCGGGGGCGCGCAGGATCGCCAGACGGCCGCCGGCGCGCCGCGCCCAGGCCCGCAATACCTGTTCCGCATCCACGCGGCGCGCGGCCCGCGCATTGCGCGGCGCGGGCGGCCGCGTCTCGTCGAATTCGGCCCCGCCGCAATCGCCGTAGACGCCGGTGGTGCTGATATAAACCAGGGTCGACCGGTCGGGTAGAATAGCCGCCAGATTGCGGCTGCGGCGATCGGTCGGTCCTTCGGCTTGCGGCGGCGCCAGATGCACCACGATCCGGGCCAGCCGCGCCAGCCGCGCCAGACTGGCCGGCCGGTCCAGATCGGCGACGATCGGGATTGCTCCGGCGTCGCGCAACGCCTCGCAGCGCCCGGCGCTGCCGGTCACCGCGAATACGCGGAAACGATCGCGCAGCAACGGCAGCATGCGCAGACCGACGTCGCCGCAGCCGACGATCAGCACGCGCGGCAAACCGATTTTTTTAACCCCATTTGCTTTATTCATCATCAGGATTGTATGAGTTTTCAAGTTACAGTACAGCCGAGCGGGCGGCAATTCGAATGCGCGCCCGAGGAAACCATCCTCAACGCCGCCATCCGCGCGGGCATCGGGCTGCCCTACGGCTGTAAAAACGGCGCCTGCAGCTCCTGCAAGGGCAAGCTGCTGGCCGGCAAGATAACGCACGGCGCGCATCAGGACAAGGCGCTCAGCGCCGCCGACGAAGCGCAGGGATTTGCACTGTTCTGCTGCGCCAGACCGCATTCGGACGTCCAGATCGAAGCGCGCGAGGTGGCCGGGGTCGGCGAGTTCCCGATCCGCAAGATGCCGGCGCGCATCGCCAGACTGGAAAAGGTCGCCGACGACGTGATCGTCGTGTCGCTGCAACTGCCCGCCGCCGACCGCCTGCAATACCTGGCCGGCCAGTATATCGAGTTCATGCTGCGCGACGGCGTGCGCCGCAGCTACAGCGTGGCCAATGCGCCGCCGCTGGACGACGATCAGAACGCCCATATCACGCTGCATATCCGGCACATGCCGGGCGGCGTGTTCACCGATCCGCTGTTCACCACCGTCAAGGAGCGCGACATCCTGCGCTTCGAAGGGCCGATGGGCACCTTCTTTCTGCGCGAAGATTCGGACAAGCCGATGATCCTGCTGGCGTCCGGCACCGGCTTTGCGCCGCTCAAGGCGATCGTTGAACAGGCCGCGCGCAACCGTTCGGAACGCCCGATGACGCTGTACTGGGGCGGCCGCCGCCCGCGGGATCTATACATGGATGCGCTGTGCCGCGAATGGGCCGCCACGCTGCCCCATTTCCATTACGTGCCGGTGGTGTCGAACGCCACCGCGGAAGACAACTGGCAGGGACGCAGCGGCTTCGTGCATGCGGCGGTGATGGAAGATCATCCCGACCTGTCCGGGTATCAGGTGTATGCATGCGGCGCGCCTATCGTGGTCGAGTCGGCGCAACGCGATTTCGTCGCCCGCTGCGGATTGCCGGACGAGGAATTCTTCGCCGATGCGTTTACGTCGGCGGCGGATCTGGCCGGCGCGGTCTAAAGCGCCGCAGCTATACCGGCGACAAGATCGACCTCGGTCGGTTAATATTGCCCTGCAATGCGCTTTAATCTATTCATTTTCAATTTTCCCGTGCAGGAGTCTCAATGGAATTCAAGCAATTCGATACCGATAAGCTGATGTATGTCACCAATCGGCCGCCGCTGGTGTTTACCGAAGGCAGCGGCATGTACATGACCGACAACAACGGCAAGCGATATCTGGACTTCCTGCAGGGCTGGGCGGTCAATTCGCTAGGGCATTCGCCGCAATGCATTGTGGATGCCCTGGTCGTGCAGTCCAAAAAAATGATCAATCCGTCGCCGGCGTTTTTCAATCAGCCGGCGTCCGAGCTGGCGGTCATGCTGACCGCCAATTCCTGTTTCGACCGCGTATTCTTCACCAACAGCGGCGCCGAAGCCAATGAAGGCGCGATCAAGCTGGCGCGCAAATGGGGCCAGATCCATCGCAACTCGGCCGACGAAAGCCGCTATGAAATCATCACCTTCAATCACAGTTTCCACGGCCGCACGCTGGCCACCATGTCGGCCAGCGGCAAACCCGGCTGGGACACCATTTTCGCGCCGCAGGTACCGGGCTTTCCGAAGGCCGAACTGAACGATCTGGGCAGCGTCGAAGCGCTGATCAACAGCCGCACCGTGGCGGTGATGCTGGAACCGGTGCAGGGCGAAGCCGGCGTGATCCCCGCCACGCACGAATTCATGCAGGCATTGCGCCAGTTGACCAAGAAATTGGGGCTGCTGCTGATCGTCGACGAAGTGCAAACCGGTTGCGGCCGCACCGGCGAACTGTTCGGCTATCAATTGTCCGGCATCGAACCCGACATCATGACGCTGGGCAAAGGCATAGGCGGCGGCGTGCCGCTGGCGGCGCTGCTGGCGCGCGAGGAAGTGGCCTGTTTTCAAGCGGGCGATCAGGGCGGCACGTATAACGGCAATCCATTGATGACGGCCGTCGGCGCGGCGGTCATGAAGGAATTGCTGAAGCCGGATTTCCTGCCGTCGGTAAAGGAAAAAGGCGCTTATCTGAGCGCCGAACTGTTGAAACTGTGTAAAAAACACGGCCTGCAAGGCGAACGCGGCGAAGGCCTGCTGCGCGCGCTGGAGCTGGGCAGCGACATCGGCCCGAAAATCGTCGACCTCGCGCGCGAACGCAATCCGGTCGGCCTGTTGCTCAATTCGCCGCGGCCGAATCTGCTGCGCTTCATGCCGGCGCTCAATGTCAGCAAGGACGAACTGGATCAGATGCTGACGATCCTGTCGGACATTCTGACGCAGCTGCATCACGGCTGATCATGCGGCGTCCGGTCAGCCGTCCGGTTCCTGGTTCTGCCGCCGCTGTTGGCGGTAAATCCGGGGCCGCATGGCTGACCGCGCTATCGATCGCGCTGGCAACCCTGCTCACCGCCTGCGGCACCGCGCCGCAGCGCCCGATACCGCCGGAGTCGGCCGAGCCCTTCCCACAACTTCCGATCAGCCAGACCGGCAACGACATAGCGATTTATGCGCTGGATCTGATCGGCACCGACTACCGTTTCGGCGGCAAGAATCCTGCAGCCGGACTCGATTGCAGCGGCATGGTCAGCTATATCTATCGCCAGGTCGCCGGCATCGCCCTGATCGGCAGCGCCGCCGACATCGCCAAACACGGCAAGGAAATCGATCGCCGCCAGCTGCGGCCGGGCGATCTGGTCTTTTTCAATACGCTGCACCGTCCGTTTTCCCACGTCGCGATCTATATCGGCGGCAACCGCTTCGTGCACGCGCCGTCGAGCAATGGCCAGGTGCGCATAGACCGGCTCGATAATCGGTATTACGCGCAGCGCTTTGAGATGGCGCGCAGTTATGTGGATTAGCGGCGGCCAGCGGATCATTCGGAAAATCGGAATCAAGTCGGCCCGATGGTCATAAAGGCGCGCCCCCTCGCCCCCCAAAACGCAAATCCCCAGTCTTACGCCTCGTCCCCAGCAATAACAAACCGCAATCATTCGGGGTATGTCATCCGACAGCGCCGACACACTTTTCTTACAGTAGAAATAGCGCTACCACTGCTGCGTTTTAAACAGGCCCCGTATAAGATTTCTTATGGTCGAGACATCACCACAGTGGTTACGATCGGCCTTTTATTTTTTGAGGAGAACACTATGTCTAGCGAAAATCAAGGCGGGAACCGCGGCGGCAGCCATGAACAGCATGGGAAAGCCCGCGAAGAAAGCCATAAAAAGGAATCGAGTTCGTCGAGCAGCAGCAAGAAGGACAGCTCGAAACAATCCGGATCTACACGTGGCGGTACATCGGAACAGCATGCGGAAGCTGGCCGTCAAAGCCATAAAAATGACCGATAGTCGCGCTGTTTGTTAAAGAGGGGTTCGCCCTCTTTTAACAAACCGATGCAAGCGATGGCGGCTGCGCTACCAAGGAGAGCAATATGAGATCAGTTTCAGAAATAATGACACGCGGTGTACGGACAATGGGACCAAACGATTCGATCGTCATCGCGGCGCAGGCAATGAAGGAGCTTGACGTGGGCGCCGTGCCGGTCTGCGACGGCGATGAACTGGTCGGTATGATTACCGACCGCGATATCGTTGTGCGTGGCGTGGCTGAGGAGCATGCAGATAAAAATACCTCCGTGCATGACGTCATGTCCAGCGGCATTGAAACCTGTTTTGAAGACGATGATGTCGAAGAAACGTTGAACAAGATGGAGCGCAATAAAATCCGGCGTCTTGCCGTGTTGGACCACGATAAAAAACTGGTCGGCATGCTTTCCCTCGGGGATGTTGCGGCCAAAGGCGGCGGACAGACCGATTCCACGCTCAGCGAAATTTCGAGCCCGGCCGAACCTGACCGATCGGCCAGCTCGTCAGCCTCCGGATCCGCCGGCGGCGGCCAGACAGCAAAGGCTGGCAACGAGGTTCCGAATCAGGACATTGCGGAATCTGCAAGCGCCACGGACCAGCATGACATTCCGGTTGCGAATCCCGACGAAGCGCATTCGATTGCCGAGGGCAAAGCCGCACAAAGCGATGGCTAAGCAGTCGGCAAGGTCGTCCTTGCCGCGGCGGCTGGGGAAAGAAAGCGTATTCGTCACGCCTCAGCCGCTGCCAACATTTGCATGCAAGGCCCTCAGTCCGATGTGACATGAATTCAATTCATGTAGCTTCTGACATCTATGAGTTGGTGTTTTCATCTTAAGTTGCGCATCATTCTCTCCATAAATGCCGTCTGTACAGCGGCCAATGAAAATAGGAGACGATATGCGTACCAATCGCCGTTATCTAGTGTATTTCGCCATGTTCCTCATGAGCATGGTCAATTATGTCGACAGAACCAACCTGTCGGTCGCCGCAGGCTCCATTGCATCCACCTTTGAGCTTTCCCCGATTCAATTGGGGTACATGTTTTCTTCGTTTCTGTGGACGTATCTGTTCTGCCTGATTCCGGCCGGCCTGGTCGTCGATCGCTTCGGCGCCCGCAAAGTGACGGCGCTGTCGCTCATCATTTGGTCGGCGGGGGGCATTTTGACCGGCCTCGCCTCCAGCTTTTTGCTGCTGTTGGGATCCAGACTTGTGCTGGGTATCGGCGAAGCGGCGTCTTACCCTTCGGGCCCCAGGATCATCCGCGAATGGGCGCCCAAAACCGAACGCGGACTCGCCGCCGCGATTCTGAACGCCGGCGCCTATGCGGGGCCGGCGCTGGGCGGCATCTTCGTGGGCTGGTTGATTCCGCAAGTCGGGTGGCGCGGCTCGTTCCTGGTCACCGGCGCAGTGGGCGTAGGCCTGGGCCTGTCTTGGTGGATTCTGTACCGCACGCCGGCACAGGCAAAATGGATTTCGGCGGAAGAACGCGTGCTGATCAACGATGCGGCCACGCCTGCGACGGCCACCTCGAAGCAACGCGCTCCCGGCGGACTGAAAAAATTGCTCGCCGAAAAGACCATGTGGGGCCTGGCAGTGACGCAAGGCTGCGCCGGATATACGCTTTATGTGTTCCTGACCTGGCTGCCCACGTATTTCGAGCGCGCTCATCACATGAATGTCGTCAAGAGCAGCCTTTACACCGCCGCCCCCTATGCCAGCGCCTGTGTGCTCGGCATCATGCTGGGTTATCTCAGCGACCGCTTGCTCACGCGCGAAGCGCTTGCACGCGGCGCCAGGCGCAACATGATCTTCGTGATGCTGCTACTCGGCTCGGTCGTATCCGCGATTCCATTCGTCAATTCGATGTGGGCAATCGTGCTGATCATGTCGCTCACGCTCACCTGCGTATCCACTGTCATGTCGATGAATATCGCCTTGACCAACGACCTTCTGGGCGACCCGGCGCATTCGGGAGTAGCGGTAGGTTTGCTCATACTGGGCGGCAATATCTTCGGCCTTGCCGCGCCCATCGTCACGGGCTATGCCGTTGCGTCCAGCGGCGGCTTTACCGCGGCCTTTGCGATTGCCGGCGGATTGCAGCTTTTGGGCTCGCTGGCAAGCTTGACTTTGACTCGCAAGCCCATGCTGGCCGACCGGACCAATCCGATCCGCGGCGGCCAGGCAGTGGCATCGGCGCCTGCCGGCAAGTAGTGACATTACTCTTTTCACTTTAAAGGAAAAAACATGATTTCATTGAAAGTCGGCGCGGTCTCGCGCAATTATTTCAACATGCCTCTCTGGATCGCCCAAGACGCCGGATTCTTCCGTAAGCACGGGCTGGATGTCTCGATCGAGTTGTATGAACCGATCGACGAAGTCACGGACCGCTTGATCGATGGCCGGCTCCAGCTATCGCTCGGGGTGACTGAACACGTGATCCTGGGCAGTGAGACGGGCAGCGATCTGGAGATCATTGCCGGCAATGTCAACCGCTTGCCGTTTTCTTTCATCGCGCGCCCCGAGATCAAGACCATCGAGCAGTTGCGTGGCGGCGTGGTAGGCGTTTCCTCGCTGGATGCTGGCAGCTCTTCACTTGTGATGAAGATTCTTTCCGCTCACGGCCTGGAGCAACCTCGGGACTACACCATCGTGGCGGTCGGGCCGATCCTGTCGCGCTGGGAAAAGCTGCAAAATGGCCAGATCGATGCCGGGCTGCAGGGTATTCCGCTGAACTATATCGCGCTCGACCAGGGATACACCTCGTTGTGCGAACCCCGCGATGAATTCCCCTGGTTCCAGTTCACCTCCTTGAACGTTTCCGCACAGTGGGCCAACGCCAACGCCCAGACCGTGGTGGCTTTCATGAAGGCATTCGTCGAAGCGCATGACTGGTTCTATGCGAACAAGACGGGATGCCGTGAGATCGCGATGCAGCACAGTGGAATCAGCGCGGATTATGCGGACCGCGCATGGGAAGAATATTGCCGGGACGAGATTTTTCCACGCGATGCGGCGGCCAATCCCGACTCCATACAGGCCCTGATCGATATCAGCGCCTTGATTCGCGCGCTTCCGGGCCGCGCCAAGACCTCGGCCGCGCAATACATCAACCCCATCTATCTTGACCAGGCTCGCCGGTCTCTGGCCGAATCGAAGTCCTGAAAGCACACGGATGACGCAGCCAATGCAAATCAACTACGGTGAACGCGCACGATTGGGCATTATCGTGCCCTCGGGCAATTTCATTGCCGAACCGCAGATACAGGCCATGCTGCCCGATGGCGTGGCAGCCTACGTCACGCGCCTTCCCCTTAAAGGGAGCGGTTCGGAAGAATTGCTGGCCATGGCGGCGGGCGTCGGGCCTGCCGCCGCCATGCTGGCAGACGCCGGCGTGCAGCGGGTGATCTTCCACTGCACCGCGGTATCGACGTACAGCGTCCCGTTGCAGGATGAGATCATGGCGAGCATCGAAAACGCGACCGGACTGCCATGTTTTTCCACCGGGGCCGCGATTGTCACCGCCTTGCAAACCCTCGAAGCCCGGAAAATCGTTCTGCTTACCCCTTACCTTGACGCCGTCAATCAGCGAGAAATCGCGTTCCTGGCGCACCATGGGTTGGAAGTCGTCCATCATCACGGCCTCGGACTGAATACCAACACGGAGATGGGAAAACTTGCGCCGGACGTGTTTTTCGATCAGGCGATGCAACATGCAGCGTCGGCAGCGGACGCCTATTTCATCAGTTGCACCGCCATCCGATCGGCGGAAGTGATCGAGCGTCTGGAACAGGCGCTCGAACGGCCCGTCATCACGAGCAACCAGGTCATGGTGTGGAATGCACTGCGTACCAGCGGTATTGATGATAAGGTTGAAGGATTCGGCAGGCTTTTCTCTCATTGAGACGAGGGGAGAAGCCCATTTCCGCTCATCCGCCAGTCCCGTCACCGATGAATCTGCGCAGCATTGATCTCAACCTCCTGGTCATATTGGAAGCATTGGTAGAAGAACGAAGTGTGACCAAGGCTGCCCACCGCGTCGGCATCAGCCAGTCGGCCGCGAGCCATGCGCTAAGACGCCTGAGGATGACATTCAAGGATGAGCTGCTGGTGCGTACCGCCGACGGCATGATCCCGACCGGGCAGGCGCTTTTGTTGGCAAGCATGGTGAGTGGATCGTTGCAGCAGATCGAACAAGCGGTGTTACAGGGCAGCAAGTTCGATCCGGCCACCTCGACGCAGGTCTTCAAGATGCGGGTTTCCGACTATGCCGGGATGTACCTGCTGCCGCGCCTCTGTCAAAGGCTGCGCGATCAGGCGCCGTCGACGCGTCTGGAAGTCCAGCATTTCAGTCCACAGGACATTGAACAGAAGACCAGCCAGGGCGAGGTGCAGGTGCGTCTGGCCCTGCGTTCCAAGACCGCCGGTCTGAGCAACAGCGTCCGATTGCTGGAAGACCATTTCGTGGTCGTGATGAACGCCGCGCGCTCTGCCGGGCTGTCCAAGCTGGATCTTTCGGATTACCTCGCGCTGACCCACCTGAAAGTCGCCATCAGCGGTGTCGGCACCAACCTGATCGACGACGAACTCGCCAACCTCGGTCACAAACGCAAGATTGCGATGACCGTGCCGAGTTGGCTCGAGATGCGCCAGGTCATTGAAACCACCGATCTGGTGGCAGTCATCCCCAAGCATTGGCTGCATGCGGAAGGATTCCAGAAATTCATTACATTTCCGTTTCCTATCGAAAACGTTTCGCTTGCCATCGACCTGGTATGGCATCCGAGGGACGACAAGGATGTGATGCAGCGTTGGTTTCGCGCGCAGATTCAGGAAATTTTCCGGGACTTTGCGTTTTAGCGCTGCCGATAAGTAAAATTATTGCGCCTTTTTTATCGTCGCGCTGACGGTTCACACCTGGTTGACCGCGCTGGTGGCGTAAAGAGATTGAACCCTGTGCCGGCCCCACGCAAAGTCGGCATATGCGCCGTTGTCCATGTCATGGGTCGAATAGCGTCGTCGTGTCGCTCCTGTCCTTCATACATTCTCCGCCACCTCTCCTGCCAAACCAACCTTAGCCAAGGGGGCAACCACTCCACTCACTCCTCCCATCACGGCAGCTATAATATCTGCGACACTTGGGTTCTTCGCCGATGCGATGAAATCAGCAGCCCATACAGAAATAAATGGGGTTGGAGTCGTTGTATTAGATTGCGACATGATCACTTCCTAAATGAGATTGACATAAATTTTACAAATGCAGCGAGGGCTGCGACGACTAATTTTGAAAGATAAAACCACAAAGCAATGAGTAATGATCCAGGAAGAAGCAAAAAAAATACGGGCCAGGCGGCTGTTAGAAAAAAACCATGCATGTGAAATACAAACCAACCATTGATGCCATTTAGCAGACAAAGAGTGCAATAAGTAGCAATGAAGAAGAAGACAGTAACCGCTGTCATCCAAGTTCGGACGGGCCCCCAGTTCGGCTTGTTCTTAAGTGCTCGTTGCCTTGATTCATCCGTGCTAGGGAACGTCCATTTGCAGGTATACAAAAACAAGACTGACGCAATGTTATAGATGACGATTCCCCATACCGCGATACCAGTCAAATTCACATAAAATTCTTTCGGCATAGCACCACCCATGAATGGTGTGGTAATACCCAGTCCAAGGAATCTCAGTGCTTGCACCAAGGGCGTCAAGATGACGTCCATCCAGATCAGCATGCTTGGACTATATGTTCCGGCCAATGTGTACAGCACTATCAGCGTAACAAACCCTCCCCAGAACGGTTTTTGAGAAAACCATGTACTTTGCTTTTCTGCCACCTTCCATCGCCATTGCAAACCTAATCTGTTCAGCATGGACTTCTCGAAATTTCTTTGCATCCCAACAAGTCATAAAAACAATCTGTCAACTCAGCAGCAAAGGCCGAAATAAGAACCGCACTTAAAGCTCCACAAAGCCGTTTATTTACTTTCATTGGAATTTACGTAGACAATTATCAGTAAAGCATCACCTTCGGAATTGCTGCACTCCATAACTCTTTGGTCGCGGCAGTAACGACATCATTAAGTGTGGCTGACGGTGCGTCGGATTGGGTCATGGCAGGCTCTTGATAATTTGAGAAATTTATCGAATGCTAAAGATTTGAACCGAGTGGGCATCGCCCAAGGCCAGTTGTGCCCCGTCAGGACTAATAGCAAGACCGCCTTGGTGGTCCATCGCTCCTGAAAACTCCACTAAAGGCTTCCCTGATGTCACGTTCACAATGCTGTTCTTTATAGGTTTATGATTTCCCCCGTTTTTAAAGGACGCCCCTTTTAGAAAAAGTAAGCGCCCATTTGGACTCAACGCCATACCGAACGCTCCCGGAGCATTGTCATTTTGATCGTAGGCCGAGTAGCGATGAATCTTCAATGTGTCGCCATCGATGACGTTCCCTGAACTATAAAAAATTTGATTTGTGACGAAATTAGTCACTCCCACCGCCCCAATAGAATATGTATAAGTAAATGATTTCGGGTCTTCTGTCGGTTTTGCAGGAAACCATACCGTCTTTGTTGGTGTCTTTCCGGTTGGATCCAACAATCTCAATGCAGTGTCTTCCCCATGGCTAACCACCCTGCCATCTAATTCTTTTCCAAACGTTTCTTTGGTCATCATGACGCCCACCAGCACCTTATCTTCTGCGGTCCATGCGGCAGTGATGACGGAAAATCCGTCAACATAAACCTTTTGCAGCGCCCAGTTGTTCGTGTCGTAGACATAAATATAAGACGGCTCCCCAATCGCCCCAGCAATTGTGAGCATCTTGCTGCCGTCTTTATTCAATCTGGCGGCACGTCCGACGGCTGGGTTGTCGGGCAAGGCTTCACCGGTCATGGGATTCCATTGCCGTTTTGCGCCAAATGAAATGACCATCCCATTACGACTCCACAACAAATCATGGTCGCCCAGATCGCCGTAGTCGTACGGGCAATGAATATGCGATTGTTCTTTATTTAACTGCATATCCCACACGACAATATCGGTCTTCATGACAGTAGGGTTATCGACGATTGCAAGATAGCGGCCGTCGGGGCTAAATGTCATTTTTTTTACAGCGGAGGTACTTCCCAGATCTGTTAGATCAATGGTTTTCAGCAACCTAGGCGTTGGGATGCTGGCTTTGTCAATGGTATTTGCAATGTCGTTCGCTGAAGGCGGAGTGGAACATGCGGACACACCAATTACGCCACAAAACATCAACGCAATTACACTTAAATAAGATTTCATTACGCCCCTCTATTTTTTTCTCCGCAACTCGAAATCTGAGTCATCGCACACAATAAATTACTGCGTCGAATGCGTTCCGAATGCGGCAATCACGCTTAAGACGGTAAACGGTAATGACATAGAAAAATCATTTTATTAATAGATAAAATTTAGATGGGATAAACGTAACGGGATGAGAATTCCCTCACTCGCCCTAATCATTTATACGAGGTTTGAACAGAGTTCCTCTTTTATTCTTAGCGTTTCGGGTCTTATTGGAGAGCAAGTTATCACAAAGACACTAAAATTTATTGAAAACTTAGCATCTTGAAATAAACTTACACTTGAGAGCATTCACATTGCTAAGGTCTTGTCCAAGCGTGCACGCCAGACAAAAACGCCGCCAAGCAAGGGCGCGGAGTTGCTGGAGAAGCAGTGAAGTTCGAACGCATGAACGGCTTACCCGATCGCCAAGACTGGCGCCTTCAACCGCTCGGTGTGACGAGCCCAAAAAAGTGGCGCTTTTAATTCTCCTTTTGCGCCACTTATTTGAATATTGGAAGCAGTGATGAATGATGAAATGGCAGGTGGAACATGCCCGGTTGAACGTGCCGAACCTGCCTGTCTAAGCCGACCGGTAAAGCGTCGCCTCCACTTCCACAAAATCGTCCTGGTTGAGCCCCGATACTTCGACGATCGTGCGGGGCGGGTACGGTCCGTCGCCCCAGAATTCCCGTTGCACTTGATTGACCAGCGGGCGATGCGCTTTCATGTCGGTCACGAAGACCGTCAGCCGCATCACGGCATTCAAGTCGAGGCCGACACTGCGCGCCGCCAGTTGCATATTGATGAAGATTTGCCGGGTGCGCTCCAGCGGATCGTCGCGCAGACGGCTGGTGGCTGGGTCGAGACCCCGCAAACCCGCCAGAAACACCAGCGGGCCGGCTTCGGCCAGGATGCTCCAGGGGCCGGTGGGCTCGAACAGTTCGTCCGGACTTTGATATTTAACCGACGGAGAGTGCATAAGATGCTTGCCTTTTCATGTACAGCGCCACGGTCAGCGCGGCGACGGTCGAGATGATACCGCAGCCGATTGCATAATAAGTCGGTGCGATCAGGTCGCCGGTGGCCCGCACCAGCCAGGTGCCGACGAACGGAGCGAAGCCGCCGAAGATCGCCGCGGCGAAGTTGTAGCCGATCGAGATCGCGGTGGTCCGTATCTCGATCGGAAAGAAGGCCGAGATCAGCGCCGGCAACGGACCGAAGCTGGCCGATACCAGCACCGCGCTAACGCAGACGACGCCGGCCAGAGTCGCCACGCCCGGGGAATGAATCAGCATGTTGAACAGCGGATAGATCAGCAATGTGTACGCCAACGCGGCGCCGCCGATAATGACCAGGCCGCCGACGCGGTCCGACAGCCAGCCCCAGAACGGAATCAGGATCACTTGCAGGACCGAGGCCAGTGAAATCACCAGCGACACCCGGCCCAGCGGAATGCCCAGCGACTTGACCGCGAACGAACTCATGAACTGGCTGGAAATATAGCCGGCCGCGGTGCCGGCGGTGCCGATGCCGATCACCGCCAGGATCGCGCGCCAGTGATGGGCGAATGCATCCCTGACCGGCGTTCGCGGACGGTGTCCGGCGGCCGCGATTTGTTTGAACTCCGGCGATTCGTCGACGTTTTTACGGATATACAACGCGACCGGCGCCACCAGTGCCCCGAGCAGGAACGGCAGGCGCCACCCCCAGGACAAGCGCGCGGCATCGGTCAGCCCAAGATTGATCAGCGCCGCGCACAGCGTGCCGGCGAGGATGCCGAGCCCGAAGCCGACTTGCTGGAAACTGCCGATAAAACCGCGTCGGCTCGGCGGTGCGTGTTCGACCATCATCGTCACCGCGCCGCCCCATTCGCCGCCTGCCGCAAAGCCTTGCACCAGCCGGAACAGGATCAGCAGCAGCGGCGCGGCGATGCCGATCTGCGCATAATTGGGCACCAGCGCGATACCCAGCGAAGCGCAGCCCATCAGCGACATGGTGATGGTGAGCAGCGCTTTTCTGCCATGGCGGTCACCGATCGAGGCCAGGATCAATGCGCCGGCGGGGCGCATCAGGAAACCGATGGCGAACGTGGCGAAGCTGCCCAGGATCGATGTCAGCGGGTCGGTGCTTGGAAAGAATTGATTGCCGATGACCACGGCGAAGAAACCAAAGACGGTCAGGTCAAAAAGTTCGAGGCAGTTGCCTATCCCTGCGGCGACGATCGCTCTGCGGTCGGGAATGGCGATGGACTCGGGAATGGGGCGGGAATGAGTAGACATGATGACGATGCTGGTAAATTGAGACGAAATGGTGCGTGACGCACCATATTGGACGCCGGAATTACTATCCCGGCTTCACGACAGTCATGCCATGCGGTTAACAGGCCTTATTTTGTCGTGAGGTTCCGCTCATGCAACGTTTGTGCCAATGAATGTCTACAGAACAAGCGTGTTTCGTTTTATCCGTCCGACCGTGCCCGACGCGTGGCTCCCGTCGGGCGCAGTTTTCGTCAGTGCTCGTTTCTTAAGGCTTGCGTGCTGAAGAATCTAAACATTTCTTTCGACGCATCGGGTCCTTTTGCGTCGGTGAACGAGCCTTGGGAACTGCCTCCCGCCCACGCGTGCCCGGCGCCGTGAATCAACCAATGTTCCGCCAGGACCGGCTGCCCATCGACATGCAGCGATGTACGTGAGAAGCGATGGCCGCCGTTGATTTTTCCTTCTTCCACCACAGTGCTCATCTTTTCGGGAATGTCGCTTGTTGTTTGAAAGCGCGTAATGAAATCGTCGATGACTCCCATGCCGTTCGCCGGATTGACAGTAGCATCATGGTCTCCGTGAAAAACGATGATCGGAATCGATTCGAGGGCGGAGCCTGATGGGGTCCTGGAGACGCCGTTTCGACGTGAAGCGCCTTGCATTGCGCTCAATGCCGATGGCAGGTCGCTGGCGGAAGCATAAGGCAGTCCGGAGTGGACGCCTACCGCACTATAGAGATCCGGATAGGTGCTGCCCATGATCACGGCCATCGCTCCGCCCGCCGATAAGCCAGCGACAAATACCTCGCTGCGGTTCAGGCCGTATTGCTCAATCACCTCATTGGTGATGCCTGCGATCAGTGACGGCTCGCCTTGTCCTCGCTTCTGATCGATGGCCTGGAACCAATTCCAGCACTTCGACGGATTGGCGGCGGCATCTTGCGCCGGATAGACCACCAGAAAGCCTTTTTCTTCCGCCAGGATATTCATTTGCGTACCACGCGCAAAGTCGTCAGGGTTCTGCGTACATCCGTGGAGCATGACCACTAGCGGCATCGGCTGGCCATCATAACTGCCGGGAATGTACACCTTGTACCGGCGACGGCCTGCCGCGTTGGAATAAGACCCAGTGACAAATCTTCCTCGACCGTTCTCATCAACGGTCTGCTGCTCCGGTTCTTGCTCGCGCACGTCATCATGAGTAACGCCGAGCCTGGCGAGTAAATCCGCAACGAAGGCTTGTGGAGCGATATTGGGCCGGGCGCCTGGCGACGCCTCTTCGTGAACAGTCCTTTGCATGGGCGCGAAATCGCCAGGCCGAGGCATCAGGCCGGCCGCGGCGAGCGCATCCTGAATGGCTTGCGTGGCCTTGCCTGCCCCTTGCGAGGTCAATCGACGTGTGATTTCCGACATCCGTGCATGTAGATCGTTGAGCTGAGACATGACTTTTTCCTTTCATTGATGCGCTAATGGATACGTCCAGCCAGCGCCGCTTTCACTGCATTACTGGCGTGGAAGGCTCCGAGGACGGTAACCGAATCGATTACCGCTGCTGCCAATTCGGGGGGAACGTCTGAAGCTATCGTGGCGAGACCAACCACCTGGATTTGCAGCTTTTCGCCGACGGCCTGAACGGCTTCCAGTTGCTGGCGGGAATAGGCTTGCAGCCCCAACACCATGCTCTTGCGAACTATGGTTTGTTTAACCACATCGGAATGCACAGCGAGTTGATTGCGAATTGCGGTACGTATCAGATCTGTCCGGTTCGAATAAAAACCTTCCTGAACAAGCAAGTCGATTTGGCCAAGATCGACTACGCCCAGATTGATCGTTATTTTTTCGCTGTCTCCGACTCGCGGTTTGAGTTCCGTGACCGACATCCTTGTTTCTCCATTCAATAACATGCCACACCATCTCCATGGCATCCATATACCATCCACATGGATGTTAACTGGAGTATAAACCTAAATTAAATAGATTGGGAAATATTTATAAGTAAGGCGCCATGCCGGCTTCGCAGAGGATGCCGGGGATATGTTCATGACGGCGGTGCGCGGCCATTCCCAGCGCGAAGAGGCCGAATTGCTGGAACTGACGATCACGCTTTTGGCCGTGACGGAAATTCTTGTCACGCAGACAAGGTCGCGCAGCCGATCTGTTGATTACGAGGGAGACTGCTCCTTCAAGTCCAGCAGCTTACTCCATTGTGCCGCCCACGGAACGGTCCGTTAGCTTTTCCCTGTATAGATCACCTATTGTAGCCAGTATATAGTGCATTCATTCAGGCCGGACCTCGGCAATCCACCCTTTGGAGAGCGGCCGGCATATCCGACCAAGGAGATCGTCATGAATACGCAATTTACTCAGCGCAGTGTGGC
>JAQGLY010000044.1 GCA_028292625.1 Herbaspirillum sp.
GGGAAAAACGGCGCCTGAAGAGGCCGTAACGGGACGGTGGAGACAAGCTCGCCTGCCAGATGGCCGGTGAGCTTGCCGGGTGATCCTGGTGATCACAGGGCTACGAGTCCATTTGAAGACGTGCTGGCCGGTTTCCGGCCTGCGGTGTTCGAGGCGCCAATCTGTATGGCTGCGCGTTCCGGCCGCATCCCGAACAGCTCGCTGCAGTTTTCAAATGGTCTCCAACAAGGAAAAAACATGAATTTATTTTCAAAGCTGCTTGTATTGTTATCGCTCTCTGCTTGCGCCTGTGCGGCACAGGCGCAAAGCTATCCTTCCAAGCCGATTCACCTGGTGGTGAATTTCCCGCCGGGAGGGCCTTCGGACATCATTGGGCGGCTTCTGGCGGAAAAGCTTTCCACGATATTGGGTAAACCGGTGATAGTCGATAACCACGGCGGCGCCAGCGGGACTATCGGGGCCGATTACGTCGCGAAAGCGTCGCCCGATGGCTACACGCTGCTGATTACCCCGCAGGGAGCGTTGACCACTTCCGCTGCGCTGATGAAGTTGCCTTATGACCCGATCAAGGACCTGGCGCCGATTTCGAAAGTGGTGACTGTGCAATCCGTGCTGGTGGTGCCGCCGAAGCCGGTCGTGCAAACTGTCGCCGCCCTCGTGGCCAGAGTCAAGAGCAGGCCCGGCAAGATCAGCTTCGCCTCCACGGGAAGCGGCAACATGACGCACCTGGCCGGCGAGATGCTGAAACAGGAGGCGGGTATCGATATCGTGCATGTGCCATATCGCGGGGCTGCGCCGGCGGTGACCGATTTGATCGGCGGACATGTCGACATGATGTTTGTCGATCTTCCCGTGGCACTTCCCTACATCGAGTCGGGCAAGCTGGTCGCGCTTGCCGTGGCGAGCGAGAAGCGTTCCCCTTCACTTCCGAACGTGCCGACCACGGCGGAAGTCGGTTATCCGAAATTACTGGGAGACAATTGGTATGCGTTGCTCGCACCCGGAGGCACACCGCCCGAAATCATCACAAAACTTAACCAGTCGGTAGTGACAGCGCTCAAGATGCCCGACCTGCAGGCCCGGATAGAAAAAATGGGTGCCCTGCCGGTGGGCGACTCCCCCGAAAAATTCGGCGCTTTCCTCCGCTCCGAGATCGCCACCCTGGTCCCTTTCGTCAAGAAGCTCGGCGTGAAAGCAGACTGACGCACAGGTTCACAAAAGGGAATCACCTGCGCAAGGAAAAGTTCATCTTTTCATTTGTTCATCTTGTCATTTTTACGAATCTTAAGGGGGTTGGCTATGCGGTGTGCAATTCTTGTTCGCTTCTGTCTTGGACTGCTGTCGGCGTGTTTGGCTGCGACTGCTGCCGCGCAAAACTATCCCGCCAAGCCGGTTCGCATCATCGTGCCATTCTCTGCCGGCGGTGTGGCCGATATAGTCGCTCGCGGCATCGCTAGTGAGCTGGGCAAAAAATGGGGGCAGCCGGTGGTGGTCGAAAACCGGCCCGGCGCCAGCACGATCATCGGCACTGACGCGGTGGCCAAGTCGGCGCCGGACGGGTACACCATTCTGATGGCGAATGACCCGTCGCTGTCGTCCAACCAGTATCTTTTCTCGAAGCTCCCCTACGATCCCGTACGCGATTTCACGCCGGTCATCAACATCATGGCGAGCATCACAGTTCTGGTGGGCGGGCCGTCGCTCCAGGCCAAAACGCTGCAGGAGCTCATCGCGGCGGCCAAAGCCAAGCCGGGGCAGCTGACCTTTGGCAGCTTCGGACCGGGGAGTTCGACGCACCTAACGACCGAGGAGTTCAGCGCGCTGGCCGGTATCAAGCTGAACCACATTCCCTATAAAGGCATCGCCGATGTGGTGCCGGCGGTCATGAGCGGGCAGATCGACATGGCCCTGTCGTCGGTGTCGCCGGTACTCAACCTGATTCGCGCCGGCAAGCTCAAGGCGCTGGCTTATGCCGGTTCGAAACGATCGCGGGTATTGCCAGACGTGCCGACCTTTGCCGAGCTCGGCGTGCCGTTCGAGACCCGGTCCTGGTTTGGATTCGCGGTTCCTGCCGGAACGCCGCGTGCCATTGTCGACAAGATATCTGCTGACACCAGCCACATCATCGTGATGCCCGAATTCGACCAGAAGTTCGTGGCCGGTGTCGGCCTCGAGCTGCTCAATCAGGGACCGGACGAATTCGCGCAATTCCTGAAGAAAGACCGGGCAACCTGGTCCGAGCGTGTGCGCCGCGTCAACGTGAAGCTCAATTGAGTGCTATCGGTATCCGTATCTCATCGCCATGACCAGTACCACGATAACTGTTGAAGTCAGCCGCCGCGGCGTAGCCACCGTGACGCTCAATCGGCCGGAGAAGGGCAATCCCTTCAACGGCGAAATGCTCGAAGCAATGGCCGGGCAATTTGCGGCATTCGCGGCTGAGCCCGCCGTGCGGGTCGTAGTGCTGCGCGGCAGCGGCAAGCATTTCTGCGTCGGCGCGGATATGGAGCCGGGCAGTCATTTGAATAAGGGCGGGCCGGGCTTGATTGAAGTTTGTACTGTACTCGACACCTTGCCCAAGCCGACCGTCGCAGTGGTGCATGGCGCCTGTATCGGCGGTGGTCTCGCGCTCGCCGGCTGTTGCGATGTCATGCTCGCGCGGGATGACGCATTCTTTTCGATTCCTGAGGTTCGGTTGGGCTTCGCAGCAGTGCCGCTGGCGCCGCTCTTGCTGCGCATGATAGGCGCACGCAACCTGCGTCGGCTGGCTCAGACTGGCGAGCGTTTTTTTGTGGAAGAGGCATTGCGCATTGGGCTGGTGCATCGAAGCTGCGATGCCCCGGCGCTGGATGCCGCGCTTGCCGCGGTGATCGACAATCTTTTGCTCGGCGCACCGAACGCGCTGGCGGAGATGAAGGCGATTTGCGCCACACTGGATGTCAGGCAGACGACACCGGAGATGTCCGCCGAACTGCAGTCTGCATTTGCAAGAATGCGCGACTCCGCCGAGGGTGTCGAAGGGCGCGCGGCGTTTCGCGAGAAGCGCAAGTCGAGCTGGTATCCGGGCGAATAACTGAATTCATGACTGCATATGCCGGGTCCTCCGCGCTTCACTATAGATAAAGGGAATTTACGAATGATGAATTTAGACCGTCACAACCAGCGGCCGATGCTGATCGGCGGCGAACTGGTGGAAAGCGTCAGCGGCGCCTGGATCGAGTCGGTCAATCCGGCAACCGAGGAGATCATCGGTTATGTACCGGCCGGCAACGCCCAGGATATCGATCGCGCAGCAGTTGCGGCAATGGCCGCCTATCCCTCCTGGAATGCGCTAGGTGTCGAACGCAGGGCGAAATTGTTGCGTGAGCTGGCCCGGCGCCTGAGCGAGCGGGCGGAGGAGATCCTGCAGGTGGAAGTTGCCGATACCGGCAACACGGTGAGTTCCCTGAAAGGCGATGTCGCCAACGCCGTATGGAATCTCGAACACTACGCCGGTCTCGGCTACGAGATAAAAGGCGAAACATTTCCGGCCACGCCCGGCAATCTTCATATCAGCTTGCGCGAGCCATATGGCGTCGTCGGCCGGATAGCCCCGTTCAACCATCCGATCATGTTCGTGGTCGGACGCAGCGCGGGCGCTTTGATGGCCGGCAATGCGGTGATTGTAAAACCGCCGGAGACGAGTTCCTTGTCTGCGACGATCTTTGCAGAAATATGTCGCGAAGTATTACCGCCGGGAGTCATGAATATCGTCACCGGCTTGGGGCGGGACGCCGGCGATGCGATGGCACGCCACCCGGATATCAAGCGGATCGCATTTATCGGCTCGCCGGAAACCGGCCGGCTGATTCAGAAATCGGCTGCCGAGGTATGCGTCAAGCATGTGACACTGGAATTAGGCGGCAAAAATCCGTTGATCGTATTTCCGGATGCCGATATGGAAGCGGCGAAGGCCGCGGCCATCAGCGGAATGAATTTCGCATGGCAGGGTCAATCGTGCGGCTCGACCAGCCGCCTGATGCTGCATGACAGTATTCATGACGACTTCCTCAACGACGTGATCGCCCACGTCAAGGCGATTCGCATCGGCGATCCGAAATTGGACTCTTCGCAAATGGGACCGATGAATTCAAAAGCCCAGTACGACAAGACGCTGCGGTATATCGACATCGCCAAAGCCGATGGCGCGCGGCTCGTGGCCGGAGGGGGAAGACCGGCGGGAGATGCTTTCGCGCGCGGGTACTGGATCGAGCCGACTGTTTTTGCCGACGTTACGCCCGGCATGCGCATTGCACAAGAGGAAGTGTTCGGCCCTGTATTATCGGTGATGCGCTGGCATGATGTGGAAGAGGCAATAGCCATCGCCAACAATGTGGAATACGGACTGACGGCATCTATCTGGACACGGGATCTCAATGCGGCGATTACCACCGCGCAGCGTTTGCAAACCGGGTATATCTGGGTCAATGGTGTCGGCGCACATTACAAGGGCGTGCCTTACGGCGGCTACAAAAATTCCGGCGTCGGGCGCGAAGAGTGCGCAGAGGAATTGCTGAGCTATACACAGACCAAGGCGGTCAATATTCTGCTTTGACATCCCGGCGATGCTGCGCATGCGCAGCATCGCCTCTACCCACATGCTGCTGTCCTGGATTGAACCAAACTTGCAATGGCCGTCTCGCCACTGCATTGATGGCGTTCGCAGCCCCGGCCATCCATATCGACGGCAACGCAGAAGCAAGGTTGGAGCGCGTAAAGTGAATTGGCGAAACGTCGAAACGAGATCGATTACGCCGATGATTTGGATGCCGACGCCAAGCCGGCAAGATTGCGTGCAGATCAGCATTATCCATATAAAAAAACAGGAGACAGACAGCATGCAAAGCAATGGCCGGCAAGGGTGGCTCAACCAGTACAACCGGGACTACTACGGCGGCGGCCTGATGTTCCTGATCGGCGCAGGCGTCGTGTACAAGGGCATGAGCTACAAGATGGGCACCCTGAGCAGGATGGGACCGGGATATTTTCCGGTGGCCGTGGGCGTGGTGCTGGCCGCCATGGGCGTGCTCATTGCACTGGGCGCGCGCCGCAATGTGCCGGCCGGCGCGGAAAAGAAATACCAGCCGCCGGAATGGCGGGCCTGGTTTTGCATTATCCTCAGCAATATCGCCTTTCTGGTGCTCGGAGAGTACGGCGGACTGTTGCCCGCCACCTTCGCCGTGGTCTTCATTTCCGCCCTGGGCGATCGGCAAAACACCTTGAAGAGCGCCTTCCTGCTCGCGCTCGCCATGG
>JAQGLY010000045.1 GCA_028292625.1 Herbaspirillum sp.
TTCAACGCAAACGCGATTTGCTGCTCCGTAAATTTGCTCTTCTTCACGACATGACTCCATTTCATCTAATGAAAAATCACATCGGAAATTCTACTTTTAAACGGGACTATTTATTGGGGTACGGTCAAGTTTGCCATGCAAAAAACCGGCAAAAATGGGGCACCTTTCAGTGCAAACAACAGACTATCCTGGCGCAGCCCATGAAACCGCAACGGGGAGTATGCAAATAGTGCCTAAAAGTTGCGCTAACAGATGAATTCTTTTCCTATTAATTAAATTTTAATCTTCTGAAAATATTTTTTATCTGCCGATATTAAAAGGTTAGGCGTTGCGACCGGAGAGGTAGACTAAGTCAGTGCAGAGCTATCGGTGTCTGTTTTTGAGAAAGCCAGTTGCAGCAATCCTTTTTGCGTAGTAGCGGCGTCTCAAAAGTAGATGATTATTCTAACTAATTGGATCGATTAAATTTTGGGCCGGATAGTGCTGAATTTAAATATGAAAATAGATAAACGACTTTGCTGGTCTTTGGTTGGAATTTTTGTGTCTGCTTTATGTTCTGGATCCGTACGGTGTTTTATAAATATATTGCCGATACCTATGAGATATGTTGGCAACGCTGCCGTTCTTCACATATTTTTTTGGGCTACGGTATTGGCAGTGTCTATGTTGTTTTTTGTACGTCAAATATTGATAGTCGCGGTTAAACAATCAAATCAGTTGATATCGTTTTTGATATGTCTATCCATTCTAGTGGTGCTAACAATTCTGGTCATTTTAGTTTCTGCTGGTACAACTTTATGTCGCCCTCTTTTCTGAAATGAAGGTTCTTATACGAGTCTGACAACTACTATTGCAGGATTTACGATTGGCTCTGTTGATTCGGCGGCGAGCGTCGTTGCCGCCCAAAATGATTACAACAAAGAACTTAGCGAATTAAATCAAGCCGCTACGGTCATCGCTTGCGTCGAAGTCAGCCTATACCGTAACAACACCACGCTCGATCCGCGATAACGACACCGTATATTCTCTCGCGCAATGTCGCGATGACCGGATTTATCTCTTCGAATGTTGGGCTGGTAAAGCGTTAGCCCAATCTACCATGCTAAAAATTTTCAATGAGTTGCTTTCTCTTTTTTGCATACTCAACTTCTGTAATGACACCGTCTTTTTTCAGATCGTTTAGCGCTTGCAATTTTTGAGCGAGATCTTTAGGTGTTGTGGCGCTAGCAGAATTGTTTAATTGAGATTCTGGGGCAGTGGTTGGAGGAGAAGAGTTGACGAGAGCTGATTGTGAAATAGGCACTTGCGCGGCACTTGATGCTGCTGTAGGTGCGGCACCATAAATATTGTTGACGACTTCTTCCACCATGGCTGTTTGTGACTTACGCGTTAACGATGTATGTAGCGAATTGCCGCTGGCGAGAGGGGCTTCAGTTTTTGGATCCCGGATGGTGACAGTCAACTCCAGCATATACATAGTGATGTCCCACATCCATTTATCTACATAAGTAACAAGGGCGTCGACATTGTTAGGTGGTGCGCCGGAGCCGGTGGTTACAGTGACACCTTTGCCTCGCAGTTTATCGGCAATTTCCTGATTGACTTCGCTGTTATCGGATGGGTAGTGTTTAACATACATGGTCTTTAGTGTTGAAAGATCTGTTGTTGGATTCACGTTGGCTGTTGCCAGGTTCCTGCAACCGGTAGTAAATGAAGTAACGGCAAACACAATGACAGTCAATCTTAAAATTTTATACATGCTAATCCCCCTGATTTTTTATATAAACAAACGAATGTGCCGCTTTGACAGCTAAGTAATGCTGATGGGACTTGGAGTAATGTGCCGATGCTAATCATTGCAAGAGCAAAATACCGTTTCTTCGCCATTCTTCTGTTGTTGGCACCGTTTTGCCTTATCACATCTCCGGCATGCTCTGATAGCATATCCGCTGGGACTACCTTCTATAAAGGGTAGTTCCAATCGCTGTTAGGCACATGCCGGATATTGTAAATATTTTGAGTACTATGTTGGTTCAGATATGATGGTTCGCACTTACTAGTGTTTGGATTACATTGGAACGATATTATTTAATCAAGCCTAAGATATCTTTTTCCATTTTTCCGGTCGCCGCGCATTTTGTCGTAATACCGGCGGTGGTCTTTTTGGTAACTCCACCCAGACCTGAAATTGTTCGACTAAAAACATACGGTCTGCATCCTTCAGAGATTTAACTACGAAGTGAAACTTCAGTCTCATGCCTAGTATCCGCATGCAACTCCAAAAAATTTGGTAGAAAAGAATCCTCGATCTGGGCGCTTATCTGATTGTCCCAATGAGCATGTACACCAGCCCACACAAACAGTATATTTTTGGCAAGCAGATATGACTTGGCATCAACTGTAATTCCACGATACCTGGCGGTTGTCAGCAAAGAAATTTCATATTTTCTGACTGAGGATTAGCTATTTTTATCCAAAATCTATGCCGGTCAAACAAGATTTGCAAAACGTCTTTCGAGTGAGGGTTATATATGGGCGACCAATTTGTCAAATCATCATGAGGTAATGAACGGCTTAATTTCAAAAAACTTTAGAGTTAAAGCCATACCAGTAACGTGCCCAGCAAAGTTCCACTCTCGACTCAACCGCCCGCAACACCGTATAATCCCCCATCATCGCGGGTGTAGCTCAATGGCAGAGCAGAAGCTTCCCAAGCTTACGACGAGGGTTCGATTCCCTTCACCCGCTCCATCCGGAATTTCCCTCGCCAGCCCCGCAACGCCCTGCCCCGCTCCAATCTGCTAAACTTCGCCCGCCCCGCCCATCCATTTATTCCCGCGATCCAGCATGCCAGACCAGCCCAACGACAAACCGATGTTCTACGATCCGACCGAGCGCCGCATCCGCAGCTTCGTCACCCGCGCCGGACGTCTGTCGGTCGCGCAGGCGCGCGCGATCGAGGAGCTGTCGCCGCGCTTTTGCGTGCCTTATCAAAAATCCCTGTTGGACATCGATGCCTGTTTCGGACGCGCCGCGCCCGCGATTCTGGAAATCGGCTTCGGCATGGGCGATTCCACGGCGCAGATCGCGGCGGCCATGCCGGACCGCAATTTCATCGGCGTCGAGGTTCATACGCCGGGCATCGGCAGTTTGCTGAAGCTGATCGGTGAGCAGCATTTGGAAAATCTGCGCATCGTTCAGCATGACGCAGTGGAGGTGCTGACGCATATGATCGCGCCGGCGTCGCTGGCGGGGGTGCATGTGTTTTTCCCCGATCCATGGCATAAGGCGCGCCACAATAAGCGGCGTCTGATTCAGCCCGCGCTGGTGAGTCTGCTGGCGTCGCGCTTGGCGCCGGGCGGGTATCTGCATTGCGCGACGGATTGGGAAGACTACGCGGTGCAGATGCTGGAAGTGCTGAACGCCGAACCGGCATTGCGCAACACCGCCGACACTTATGCGCCGCGCCCGCCTTACCGGCCGGTGACCAAATTCGAGAACCGCGGTCTGCGCCTGGGGCATGGCGTGTGGGATCTGGTATTCGATAAATCGCCGGACTGACGGGGCCGCCAATACTGCCGATTATCTCGGCGTCCTTGCTTGCACGCTAAAGTCGTTAACTGAAAGATAATTCAGGGGCGGGTAGAATTCGATAGCGATAACTCATAGAATCCAATTCTTCCATCGAAGTTGGCATTCATGAATGATTTTGGATTTCCCGCTCTACCACCACGCCATTCGTTCGTCACAAATACATCCCCATCGCTGCAGCCATCACTGTCCGCAAGCCTTTCCGCCGGCGCGCCGTGGCGCTACCGGCCGGCTGATGAAACCGGCCCGCATACGCCGATGCGCCGAGCCGGCATCCTCAGAAGCCGTCGATACACGCGCGTTTCACTGAACAACGCCGGCGCCGCCATCGGAGCCAATCCGCCACCGGCAACGGCTCGCCCACAGGTCGTTCAACCGCTGGCAGAGCCGAATGTCGCTCAGCGGGCGGATACCGCTCTCGCCAATGCATACGCCAAGGTTTTCAATTGCACGCGGATCGAAACGCAGGATATTCTGCGCCAGACCGACCGCACGCTGTATGCAAGCTGGCGCAATCTGCGTGCCATTAATGAAGTGCAATGGACACGGTCCGCCAGCGAAGACCCTCCCGGCGCGCACGATCTGGCTTATGCAGCCACCTTGCTGCGGTGGCTTTTGCAACGGCATTCCGAGATGGATGATGCGTCGCTGCTCGACACCGCGCAATCGTATCTGACCCCGCCGATCGTCATGCCTGCCGGCGAAGCGCTGCTGGAAGATATCTACAGAGATGTATTACAGCGCGAATCGCATTGGATAAGCACCGATAAGGTTCGAACCAGGCATCTGTCGGCAACGCAAATCCTGCAGGTGGTCTGGCGCCATCGTCTGGAACATGCCGGTACGCGATTCACGCTCGATGATCGGCTGCAACATCCGCGCGACGTGATTGTCGACGAAGCTGCCCTGATTGCCTATCGGGCGCAAGCGGATCGGTCCGACAATTCGGACACGACTGCGATGACGCGAATTCGCGGACAGTACCTCATCGCGCTGATCGATGAATGGGAGGATGCGGCGCTCGGTGTACGCCTGTTGCCGTCCACGCCGATTGCGCCCGTCAACGCCAAGTTCTGGTATGACGGCTCGGTCCTGCAAAACGCACGCGGCATGCAACTGGAACAGATCGTCGATGCGCTATACGACGGAGCGCCTTATGTCGCAGAAGGGCCGAAAATGCAAAAGATGATCGACCAGGCCAGCCGCGGCCGGCGCTTGCCTGGGCAGCCTGCGATCCCCGTTTCCCATTCGCGCCGACCGCTGCTGATGGAGTGGATGCATGTCGATCCGCCCGGCGCGCCGCGCTACCGGCAACGGGAAGGGACTCGCAACTTCGGCGATGCCTGGCTGACGCGCGGCGAGTTGCGCGCCGTCGTCGAGAAGGCCATGCACGACCTGGCGTTGGATACCGTTTATCCGGGCGGCACCGCTTTGCATGCGGTCGCCACCATCGTGCGCCGGCTGGGTCCATTGCACGATATCGATTTCGAGCAATTCGACAGCCCCACCGAGTTGATGCAGGTTTTTAACAGACTCAATCAGATCTGGCAGCATCATCCCCGCTATCCTGTTCAGCCAACGTTGAGCGCGGCGCATTATCTTGCCCAAGGCAGCGGCGTCGTCTTTCTCGATGCGCGCTGCCCTTTGACTCCGGTGGAACAGATCGAAATCCGGATAGCGGCTCCGCTGCTACAGGCGCTGAATAAATCCCATGACAGCGTGCGCGAGAGCATCGCCGCTCTGCAGCGAAAAACCATCGATGTCTTTCGGGCACGCTCCAGAACGCAGATAGATGACTATCAGAAATTCATTCGAACCGGAGAATTCTCGATATATGTCAATGCGCTGAAGCAGATCGACAAGTCCATCAACGCCCCTGAGAAAATTTCTTATCTGGATACGCCGGATCTGTTGCGTCAGCTCGGCAGCTATTTTCGAGAGCGATTGCTGGCGCAAGGCCCTTTGCCCAATTACGATCGGGATTTCCTGATCCGGCAGATTCTGCGGCAAAAGCTGGCGATGACCGATGCCGATCTGGAAAAAACAAATACATTTACCATTCAATTCGACGCGATAACGGGACATAACATACGGCTGTCAAAAATGCCGGTGGAAGAATTCAAGACGCGCAGCAGATCGGGCGATGCCCAGATGCGCTATAACGGCAAAGTCATCCGTGCCACCAGTGAACTGCAGGCAGCCAATGCGCAAATCGCGGAAACATTATTCGACCATCCGCTAATCCGCGCCAAAAGCAAGGAAATCGTACGGCAGAAGGCGTCGGCGTATAACAAGGAAGACATCGATAAGGTGCGCGGTGTTCTGGTCAAGGACATCTTGGGCCTTCCCCAGGAAGAAACGATAGACCGCATCGTTGCTTTCTGCGAACGCATGTTCGGCAGCCCCACTGTCAGAACGGTGGTTGAGGCATTCGCCAGCGGCGATCCGAAGCAGATATTGGGGCTGCTGCCGTTTGTCATTCCCTTATACGAAATCGAAGAAGGAATCCGGCTCAGCGACAAGCAGCGCGCGCTCGACGGCGCCCTGCATTTCGGCGAGGACGCCATTTTTACGCTACTCGGCGCCGGCGTCGAAGGCTCCTTGCGGCGTCAGGTCGCGCGCGACGCCGAAGCCATGCTGTTGGCGCGGACCAGGATGTCGGCGCCCGAACGCGCCGGCGTCGATATGCTGCAAAACATGGCGGCGCTGATGCCGGAGGTGGCGAGCGAACGATTGGCGCAGCGCAGGGTGGTGGTCGAGAACGATATATTCAAAGTCGGCGCCGGGTCGGATGCGCAGTCGGCGCCCACCGAAATGCGTACACCCGACAACAGCGTGCAGCGCATGATCTATCTGAACGATGAACGCCGCATCTCCCCTGTCGCACCTTCCGGCGCCGGCTATGTCGAAACCGATTTGCGGGGCAGACCGGCGCCGGGGGCGCCGCCGATTTTCAGGGATGCGGAATCCGGGCTTCACTATCGGCTGATCCGAAATCCCGACCCGCATTCGGGCGCCGCCGGCATATCGACAACGGAATTAAGCGCGCGTTCGACGATATCGCACGTCCGGCAGTACTGGCAGTCGGTCGTTGACATACCGGGCATCCGCGTCAGAAGCACCGCCCCTGAGGATATCCTGGACACCTTGTTCAGAGTGTCTTCTCATCCCTTGTTCGCCAAATTTCGGGAGTTCTGGCTGGCTACCTATGAACGATCGGATACTGCGGTCGCCATTATCAATTCGGCCTACGATCGTATGAAATACGGCGGCCGCCGTTGTGAAATCGTGTTCGACGCAGACGATGCCCAAATGAAGGGCAATAAGATATGGTTCCTCAACGATAAGGGCCTCGGCCAGTATAAATACATCTCATCGCATGGCAGCGAACACTTTCAACGTATCCGCATGTGGCTCCATGAATCCCTGCACTGGCTGACCAAAACCCAGGATTATTCGGCTTTTTACGAAGCCTTCAGGAATCGCGGCGCCACCATTTATCTGGAGGATCGGATCTTGTCCGAACTCGGAGAGTATCCGCCGCTACCGCCCCGTGTTATCTATAAGTCGCTGGAGACGCCGGTCAGGCCAGCGCTCGACGAAGGTTTACCGACGCCCAGGAATTTGCGCCGGATCCATGAATGGACCATCGCGGAAAACGTGTATCTCGATAAACTGGTCGACCAGGGAAGGTCTTTCCCGCCGACACTGCGGGTGCTGGGCGAGCCGGTCTCGGAACGGGGCACTGTGCGGCAGATCCTCTCCCTGAAGCGGCGCCTCGATTCTTTCGGACCGCTAGGGGCCGGCAATGCGCTTCATCTCTTCGAATCCATCGCCGATATGTTCGCGTCTTCGCCGAGCTATCTGCGCCACCGGCCGATGTTGAGGACGCTGGTCACCCGCAGCAAAACATTTCGCGCACTGGCCGCGGCATGGAGTACCAGGCTCAGACCGTATACCGTCGACATCGCCTTGAAAAACTTCGATCTCACGCCCCTGGACTTCAGCCACAACAGTCTCGCACATCATGTCTCCAGCGATGGCAGCAAGATATGGTTCAACGCCAAGGCGTTTCATTACTTCTCGGAATTCGACCTCACCCCGGTCGATCCAATACGCCGATATGCCGGCGCCATCATCGATCTGTTTCTCAAAGAGATGGCGCCGGGTGCGCATGAAGTGTGTCCGCCGGACGCCATATTCGATCGCGGCATTCATGTCTTGCTGGAAAACCAGGTTTTGCAGGAGATTGGCGAACCTTCACCGAAGCGCATCTGCGCGGCGCTGACCACCGATCGCAACGCCTTTTTACCCGACCAGACCGCCATCACCCGCGCAGCGGCGGATGAGGACGGCTACCTGCGTGAACATGCGAGCTGGCCGTGATCTACGAAGATTCGGCGATCAAGGCCAGAATTTCTTCTCCGTATGTTTCCAGTTTCTTTTCGCCGACACCGTTGACGCCGCGCAAATCGTCCAACGACGCTGGATGCGCCCGTGCGATTTCGCGCATCGTCGCGTCGTGGAAAATGACATAGGCCGGCACATTGTGTTTGCGCGCGGTTTCGACGCGCCACCAACGCAGCTTTTCGAAAAGGACTTGTTCGGCCGAGGACAGGCCGGATTCGGCGAAGCCTTTGGATTTGGAGGAGACGCGCGCCGTTTTTACCGGCTTTTGATATTGCCGCAGTTGGACCTGCTGCTTGCCGCTCAGCACCGGCCGCGCGGCGTCGGTCAGCTTCAGCGCGTTATAGGCATCGTAATCGACGACCAGCAGTCCCAATGCAATCGCCTGCCGCAGCACGGAGCGCCATTCCGCTTCGCTGGCGGCGCTGCCTATGCCGAACGTGGAAAGCTGGTCGTGGCGCCATTGCTTGACCTTCTCCGATTCGATGCCGCGCAATACGTCGAGCACATGTCCGGCGCCGAAGCGTTGATCCACGCGATACACCGCCGACAATAGTTTTTGCGCCATCACCGTCCCGTCGAACGAGACCGGCGGCGTCAGGCAGGTATCGCAATTGCCGCAGGGCTCGGCGGCCTGTCCGAAATATTCCAGCAAACGCATGCGCCGGCAATGCAGGGTTTCGCACAGGCCCAGCATGGCATCGAGCTTGCCGCCCAGTACACGCTTGAAGGTTTCGTCGGCCTCCGACTCTTCGATCATGCGGCGCTGCTGCACCACGTCCTGCAAGCCGTAAGCCATCCAGGCGTCGGCCGGCCCGCCGTCGCGGCCGGCGCGGCCGGTTTCCTGATAATAGCCTTCTATGCTTTTCGGCAGATCCAGATGCGCGACGAAGCGCACGTCCGGCTTGTCGATGCCCATGCCGAAGGCGATGGTGGCGACCATCACAATGCCTTCTTCGCGCAGGAAGCGCGCCTGGTGGGTGGTGCGTTTCTGATAATCCATCCCGGCGTGATACGGCAGCGCCGCGATACCGTTTTCAACCAAAAATTCGCTGGTCTCTTCGACTTTTTTGCGCGACAGGCAATACACGATGCCGGCTTCGCCGCCGTGCGCGCCCTGGATGAAATCGAGCAACTGCTTGCGGCCGTTGGCCTTCTCGACGATCTGGTAACGGATATTCGGACGATCGAACGAGGCAACGAACTGCTGCGCGTTTTCCAGTTGCAGCCGGCGGATGATTTCTTCCCGCGTTTGCTGATCCGCGGTGGCCGTCAGCGCGATGCGCGGCACATTCGGGAAGCGCTCGTGCAGCACCGACAGCTTGATGTACTCCGGACGGAAATCGTGCCCCCATTGCGATACGCAATGGGCTTCGTCGATGGCGAACAGGGAAATGTGCGACTGCTGCAGCAGCTCCAGACAACGCGGCGTCATCAGGCGTTCGGGGGCGACGTACACCAGATCGATGTCGCCGCGCCGCACGCGGCGTTCGATCTCGGCCGCTTCTTCGTAGGTCTGGGTGGAATTCAGAAACGCGGCGCGCACGCCGACTTCCGCCAATGCGTCGACTTGATCCTGCATCAGCGCGATCAGCGGCGAAATCACCACGCCGACGCCGTCGCGCACCAGCGCCGGAATCTGATAGCACAGGGACTTGCCGCCGCCGGTCGGCATCAATACCAGCGCATCGCCGCCGCGCACCACCTGCTCGACAATCGCCTGCTGCTCGCCGCGAAACGACGAATAGCCGAAAATGTTCTGCAGAATTTCCAGCGCACGGGCGTTTTGCGCAGCGGCCGGCATCACTCCGCCCACACCACCAGGCCGAAATAGGCGGTCGCGAGGATCACGATACCGAAGGCGATGCGGTACCACGCGAAGGCGGTGAAATCGTGATTGCTGATGTAACGCAACAGCCAGCGCACGCACAGGAATGCGGAAATGAACGCCGCAACGGTGCCGACGGTAAACAGCGGCATATCGGCCGAATCCAGCAGCGCGCGCGCTTTATACAGCGAGTAAATGGTCGCGCCGAACAAGGTCGGAATCGCCAGGAAAAAAGAAAATTCGGTGGCCGCCTTGCGTGACAGGCCGAACATCATGCCGCCGATAATCGTCGCGCCGGAACGGCTGGTGCCGGGTATCAGCGCGAACATCTGCGCGCAGCCGACCTTGAACGCATCGAGGACCGTCATATCGTCGACCGATTCGACACGCGCGGCGCGGCTTTCGCCGATTCTGGCGTGCCGCCGTTCGACCCACAGAATGATCAGGCCGCCGACGATGAAAGCGATGGCCACCGGCAAGGCCGAAAACAGATGCGCCTTGATCGCCTTGCTGAACAGCACGCCGACGATGGCCGCCGGCAAAAACGCCACGATCAGGTTGATCGTCAGCCGCTGTGCCTGACGCTCGGAAAACAGACCGGTCAGCACAGAGGCGATGCGCACGCGGTATTCCCAGCACACCGCCAGGATCGCGCCGGCCTGGATCACGATTTCGAATACATCGACTTTTTCTTTGGGAAATACTGGACTGGAGAATCCGATTAAATTGCCGGCCAGAATCAAGTGGCCGGTGGAGGAAATCGGAAGGAATTCGGTAAGACCCTCGACGATGCCCATGATGATCGCTTTGATAAACAGTATTGTGTCCATGTTTCCCGTATGAAAGAAAGGAGGCGTTGAAGGCGACGCGGATGTCGGTCGGATTGGTTTAGGCCCTGTTAAGCCGCCGACATTTTACCGTGCTGCGCCGCGGCAGGTTCGATTGGTTTGCCTGTCATTGTCCATAGCGGCAGAAATAGCAGTCGCCGCCTGGCATGCAAGCGCTAGAATTCAAGCGCCGGCGCTGTCGGGCCGCGTCGATATTTCCAGTTGAGTCAGCCAGTGGATGGCGGCCTGGCGGTCGTCGCCGCACATTTCCGGCGACGGCTGCAATCCCCCGCAAAAGGCCGGGCGCTCCGGTTTTCCGAACAGGCGGCAACGCAGTGCGTCGTCGAGCTGGACGCAACGCACGCCGGCCGGCTTGCCGCCCGGCATGCCGGGAATCGGACTTGAGATGGAAGGCGCGATGCAACAGGCGCCGCAGTCCGGTCGACAATTCATGATTGAAAAATGATTTAATTTGATGGAGTGGATTGTAGGGCAAGAACCATGAACAGCCCGGCGCTCATCCATTCTATAATGACCCCCATCCTGTCTGACGGCGTTTGTTAAAATGCCGGTTTAATTCCAATTTCCCTGCTACCGAGCAACCAAATGAACATCGAACAAGCCCGCTTCAACATGATAGAGCAGCAAATCCGCCCCTGGAATGTGCTGGAACAAGACGTGCTGGACCTGCTGATGGTGGTCAAGCGCGAGGATTTCGTGCCGGCGGCCTATAAAAGCCTGGCGTTCATGGATACCGAAATACCGCTGCCGGGCGGGGAAAGCATGTTGCAGCCGAAAATCGAAGCGCGCATCTTGCAGGCGGCGGCAGTCAAGAAACACGAACATGTCCTGGAAATCGGCGCCGGCTCCGGCTATATGGCGGCGCTGCTGGCCTATAAGGCGCGTCACGTGACCACCATCGAAATCGACCCGGCCATCCGTTCGCTGGCCCAGCAAAATCTGTCCGCGTCCGGCATCACCAATGTCGATGTGCAGCTCGGCAACGGCGCGCAGGGCTGGACCGGGGGGGAGGCCGAATACGATGTGATCGTCATTTCCGGTTCGCTGCCATTCCTGCCGGAGAGCTTTTTGTCGCAAATCAAGGTGGGCGGACGCTTGCTGGCGTTCATCGGCCAGCCGCCTGCCATGTCCGCGCAGGTCATCACGCGCAGCGCCGAACGCGTCTACGATACCGTCAACTTGTTCGAGACCGTGGTCAGACCGTTGCACGCGGCTACGCAGCCGTCCCATTTCACTTTTTGATCGTCCCCATCCTATGCAGCATGTCACCGCCCCGGAGCTGGCGACCTGGATCGCCGATGCCAACCGCCCAACCCCAGTGCTGCTCGATGTGCGGGAGCCTTGGGAAATAGAGAAATGCAGCATCGCCGGCGCGGTGCCGATCCCGATGAATACGGTTCCGGCGCGGATGCAGGAGCTGGATCCGGAAGAGGCTGTGGTCTGCATCTGCCACCACGGCGCGCGCAGCATGCAAGTGGCGGCGTTCCTGGAACGCCAGGGTTTTACAAATGTGAGTAATTTGACCGGCGGCATTCACGCCTGGGCGTTGCAGGTCGATCCGACCGTCGCCACTTATTGATAGGCCGATCCGGCGGGGAATTACACCGCCGAACGCAGGGTCGGCGCGGTGCGCAGCATATGAACCGTGGCCGCGAACAGTTTTCCGGAATACTGAGATAAATCGAATCCGGCCGGGGTGAACAGCCAGTCGTGCAGCAAACCCGTGAACGTGGCGTGGATGATGACGTAAGCCATGTCGATATCCAGATCCTCCGGCAATTGCCCCAGCGCAACGGCCGCGTTCAGCATCCGCTTGATCTTGACTTTGCCATCCATGAAACATTCGCGCTGGCGCACCACGATAGGATCGTCCTGTTCGACATATTCGCATTTATTGAACAGAATATCGAAGACCTTGAGACAGCGCGGATCGTGCACCACCTGATGCATGACTTTCACCACGTCGCTGAGAAACTGGGCGATCGGCTCGCTGGCCCGCAATTCGGTTTCGGCCTCCATGATTGCTTCTAGCGGCAGGCGCACGCGTTCGCACATCGCGTTAAACAGAGCGCCCTTGTTTTCAAAATGCCAATAAATCGCGCCGCGCGTGACCTCGGCCGCGGCGGCGATGTCGGCCAGAGAGGTACGCGACACGCCGCGCGCATGAAATGCGTCCTCCGCCGCGTCGAGAATGCGGCTGCGCGTTTCAAGCGCTTCTTCTTTGGTATTCCTGGACATCGACCTTCCCTGGCTGACAGACTGACTGTCGGAGCAATAATCCGGCGCCGACACATCCGTGATGCAACATACATTCATGAATGTATGTGATAATACCATCGGATTCAGTCCAGCATAACAACATCGCAACGATTCAAATGATTTGCCTGATCCGGCTTATTGTGCAGCGCAGCAGAGCCGGATATCCTTTATATTTACGAATTGTCACATGTCGTCCGATCTGTTTCGGAGGGCTTCAACTTCTGCATCACTTTTCTGTGTGAGATCTCTATGAGCTTAGTTAGTCGTTACACGCGCATCGCCCTGGCTGTCTCCGCGTTATCAGTCGTCGCCGCATGCGGCAAGAAACCTGATGCGGCCGCCGCCGGCGCCCCACCGCCGCCCGAAGTCGCGATTGTCACGGTAAGCCAAGGCCCCCTGGCGATCTCCAACGAACTGCCGGGCCGCCTGGAAGCCACACGCACCGCGCAAGTCCGCGCACGGGTGCCCGGCATCATTCTGAAGCGCACCTTCCGCGAAGGCAGCGACGTCAAGGCGGGCGACGTGCTGTTCCGCATCGATCCGGCGCCGTTGCAAGCCGCGTATGCCAGCGCACAGGCCGCTCTGGCCCGCGCGCAGGCAACCGCCGCCCAGGCCGGCGCCAAAGCCAAGCGCTACCAGCCGCTGGTTGAAATCAATGCGATCAGCAAGCAGGAATACGATGACGCCATCGCTTCCCAAAAAACCGCCGACGCCGATGTACTGACCGCCCAGGCCGCGCGTCAGACCGCCGCGCTCAATCTCGGTTACGCCACCGTCACCGCGCCGATCTCCGGCCGCATCGGCCTGGCGCTGGTGACCGAAGGCGCGCTGGTCGGCCAGGGCGACGCAACGCCGCTGGCGCTGATTCAGCAACTCGATCCGATTTACGTCAATCTGACGCAATCGAGCAATGAAGTACTGGATCTGCAACGCTCGCTGGCCGACGGCAAACTCAAAGGCATCGGCACCGGCCAAGCCAAAGTGACGCTGACCACCGACGACGGCCGGCCTTACGGCCAGGCGGGCAAGCTGCTGTTCTCCGACATGAGCGTGGACCAAAGCACCGGCGCCATTACCCTGCGCGCCGAATTCCCGAATCCGAAACGCACCCTGCTGCCCGGCATGTATGTACGCGCCAAACTGGAACAGGCCGTCGATGAAAACGCCATCGTCCTGCCGCAGCAGGCGGTCGTGCGCGACCTCAACGGCTCCATCGCCATGGTGGTCGGCCCCGACAACAAAGTCGCCCCCCGCCCTATCGTCACCGGCGCGTCGCAAGGCAATACATGGATCATCAAGGATGGCCTGAAACCGGGCGACCGCGTGATCGTCGAAGGCCTGCAAAAAGTGAAGCCGGGCGCGACCGTCACCGTCGTGCCATGGCAGGATCCGAGCAAAGCGCAGAAACCCGCCGCAGCCCAGGGCGCGCCGGCGCCGGCAGCCCCCGCAGCACAAACCAAAGCCAACTAAGAGGCCCGTCTGATGGGAAAGTTTTTTATCTCACGCCCGATCTTTGCCTGGGTGCTGGCGATCTTTATCATGCTCGCCGGCGCCCTGTCGATCACCAAGCTGCCGGTGTCGCAGTATCCGAATATTGCGCCGCCGACCATCGTCGTTACCGCGGTCTACCCTGGGGCGACGGCGCAAACCCTGGACGATAGCGTCACCAGCCTGATCGAACAGGAACTCAACGGCGCCGACGGTTTGCAATACATCGAATCGCAAAGCCAGGCCAACGGCCAGGTGCAGATCACCGTCACCTTTTCCAACGCCACCAATCCCGATCTGGCCGCGGTCGATGTGCAGAACCGCCTGAAGCGGGTCGAAGCGCGCCTGCCCGCGCCGGTTACGCAACAGGGCGTGCAAGTCGTCAAGTCGCGCAGCAACTTCCTGCAATTCATCACGATCGCATCGGATGACGGCAAGCTCGATCCTGTCGCGCTGGGCGATTACGCATCACGCAATGTGCTCAACGAAATTCGCCGCGTTCCCGGCGTCGGCACCGCGCAATTGTTCGGTACTGAGCGGGCCATGCGTATCTGGATCGATCCGCAAAAACTGTACGGCTACAAGCTGACGCCGGCCGACGTCACCAAAGCGATCCAGGCGCAGAATGCGCAGGTCGCTTCCGGCACGCTGGGCGATTTGCCGAGCAATTCGTCGATACAGATTTCCGCCACGGTGGTCGTCACCGGCCAATTGTCGACCGTGGAATCGTTCGGCAAGATCGTACTGTTCGCCAATCCGGACGGTTCGGTGGTCCGCCTTAGGGACGTGGCGCGCATTGAAGTCGGCGGTCAGGACTATTCGACTTCCGCGCGTATCAACGGCAAGCCGATTTCCGCGATCGGCGTGCAATTGTCGCCGACCGCGAACGCGCTGGGCACCGCGACCGCCGTCAGGGCGAAAATGCAGGAGCTGTCCAAATATTTCCCGAAAGGCATGAGCTACCAGATTCCTTACGATACGTCCAAGTTCGTCAAGATCTCGATCGAGGAAGTGATCAAGACGCTGGTGGAAGCGATCGTGCTGGTGTTTTTGGTGATGTATCTGTTCCTGCAGAATATCCGCTACACGATCATCCCGACCATCGTGGTGCCGGTGGCGCTGCTGGGCACCTTCGCCACGCTGCTGCTGTTCGGCTTTTCGATCAACGTGCTGACCATGTTCGGCATGGTGCTGGCGATCGGTATTCTGGTCGACGATGCGATCGTGGTGGTGGAAAACGTCGAACGCATCATGACCGAGGAAGGCTTGTCGCCGAAGGATGCGACGCGCAAGGCAATGGGACAGATTACCGGCGCGCTGATCGGCATTACGCTGGTCCTGATCGCGGTGTTCGTGCCGATGGCGTTCTTCGGCGGCGCGGTGGGTCAGATCTACCGCCAATTCTCGCTGTCGATGATCGCATCGATGGTGTTTTCGGTATTGATGGCGTTCTCGCTGACGCCGGCCCTGTGCGCCACCATCCTGCTGCCGATCGAAAAAGGATCGCATCATGAGCGCGCGGGCTTCTTCGGTTGGTTCAATCGCAAATTCAGCGCCACCGCCAACGGCTATCAGGGCATCGTCGCCCGTCTGCTGAAAAAGACCGGCCGCCCGATGCTGGTCTATGTGCTGGTGCTGGGCTGCGTGGCGCTGCTGTACGCCCGCCTGCCGGACTCGTTCCTGCCGAATGAGGACCAGGGTTATATCGTTACCAACATCCAGCTGCCGGCAGGCGCCAGCAAAAACCGCACGCTGGAGGTCATGTCGAAAGTGGAAAACTACTTCGTGAAGCAACCGGGCGTCGCCAACGTGATCGGCGTGGCCGGCTTTAGTTTCTCGGGCAACGGTCAAAACGCCGGCCTGGTATTCGTGCCGTTGAAAGACTGGTCCGAACGCGGCCCGGCCGAGTCGGCCGACGCGATCGCCGGCAAGGCATTCGGCGCGTTCTCGCAAATCAAGGACGCGATCGTGTTCCCGCTCAATCCGCCGCCGATTCCGGAACTGGGTAATGCGGTCGGCTTCACGCTGCGCCTGCAGGACCGTGGCGGACTGGGTCATAACGCGCTGCTGGCTGCACGCAATCAATTGCTGGGCATGGCCGCCCAAAGCCAGGTGGTCGCCGGCGTGCGTCCGGAAGGCCTGGAAGACGCGCCGCAACTGGAGCTCGACATCGACCGCGACAAAGCCGAAGCGCTCGGCCTCACCTTTGCCGACATCAACAGCGTGCTGTCGACTTCGCTGGGTTCGTCATACGTCAACGACTTCCCGAATCAGGGCCGTCAACAGCGCGTGATTGTCCAGGCCGATTCGCCCGAACGTCTGCAGCCGGAAGATCTGACGCGGCTGTATGCGCGTAATTCATCCAATGCGATGGTGCCGTTCTCCGCCTTCACCAGCTCGAAGTGGATCAACGGTCCGGTGCAATTGATCCGTTACAACGGCTATCCGGCATACAAGATCACCGGCGGCGCCAAGCCCGGCATGAGCACCGGCCAGGCGATGACGGAAATGGAAAATTTCGTGGCCAAACTGCCGCCGGGCATCGGTTACGAATGGACCGGTCAGTCGCTAGAAGAAAAAACTTCCGGTTCGCAAGCGCCGGCGCTGTATCTGCTGTCGCTGATCGCCGTGTTCCTGGTGTTGGCCGCGCTGTATGAAAGCACGACCATTCCGCTGTCGGTGATGCTGGTGGTGCCGCTCGGGATTCTGGGCGCGCTGCTGGGCGTGACCTTGCGCGGCATGCCGAACGACGTGTACTTCAAGGTCGGGATGATTGCGGTGGTGGGCCTGTCGGCGAAAAACGCGATTCTGATCATCGAATTCGCGAAAGACCTGCAGGCGCAGGGCAAGGGCCTGATCGAAGCGACGCTGGAAGCGGTGCATCTGCGGTTCCGGCCGATTCTGATGACCTCGTTCGCGTTCATTCTGGGCGTGTTGCCGCTGGCGATCAAAACCGGCGCCGGCTCAGGCAGCCAGCGCGCGATCGGCACCGGCGTGATGGGCGGGATGATTACCGCGACGGTATTGGCAGTGTTCCTGGTGCCGGTATTTTTTGTGGTAGTGCGCACGCTCTTCGGAAGAAAGAAGGAAAAACAACATCCGGAAGGCAGCCCTGTCGGTACCCCTGCGCTTGGCCACAGCGGCGCTTCGGACAACAACGAAGGATGATCAGCATGTTTAAATTTTCAATTCACCGGCTGGGTACGGCGATGCTGGCGGCAGGCATGCTGTCGGCCTGCTCGCTGAACCCGACTTACGAACGGCCGGCCGCGCCGGTGGGAGCGGTCTATCCGGACGCGACCGGCACCGCTTCGGCCATCGGCGCCAACGGCGAAGCCGCGACCCTGGGCTGGCGCGAATTTTTCCCCGACCGGCGCCTGCAGGCGCTGATCGCCGCCGCGCTGGACAACAACCGCGACCTGCGCACCGCCGCCCTGCGCATCGAAGAAGCGCGTGCGTCGTATAACATCACCCGCGCCGATCGCCTGCCCAACGTCAACGCCACCGCCAGCGGCACACGCGAGCGGCTGCCCTCGATTGAATCGCCGACCGGCCGGCCCTTTACCGGCAACATTTATCAGGCCGGCCTCGGTCTGTCGGCGTTCGAACTGGACTTTTTCGGTCGCGTGCGCAGCCTGAGCCAGTCGGCGCTGGCATCGTATCTGGCGACCGAAGAAGCGCGTCAAGCCGCACAGATCAGCCTGATCTCGCAGGTGGCGGATGCATATCTGGCCGAACGCTCGTTTGCCGAGCAACAAGAGATCGCGCAGCAAACGCTGGACAGCCGCGAATCCAATTTCAAACTGGCGCAGAAGCGTTTCGAAGTCGGCGCCGACTCGTCGCTGGATTTGAATCTGTCGAATACGCTGGTGCAGTCGGCCCGTGCATCGCTGGCCACGCTGAAGCGTCAACGCTCGCAAGCGAACAACGCGCTGACGCTTTTGATCGGCAAGCAGATCGACGATCTGCCGCCTGCGCAAACGCTATCGGATGAAAATATCATTGCCGACATTCCCGCCGGACTGCCTTCCGATTTGCTGATCCGCCGTCCGGACATCCGCTCGGCGGAGCAGCAACTGCTGGCCAGCAACGCCAATATCGGCGCGGCGCGCGCGGCGTTCTTCCCACGCATTTCGCTGACCGCGGCCTTGGGCAGCGCCAGCACCACGCTGGGAGGCTTATTCGATTCCGGCACAGGCGCATGGTCGTTTTCGCCGCAATTGTCGCTGCCGATTTTCGACGGGGGACGCAACAGGGCCAATCTGACGCTGGCGCAAGTGCGTAAGAATCTGGCGGTGGCGAATTACGAAAAGACGATACAGACCGCGTTCCGCGAAGTGGCGGACGCGCTGGTCGGCCGCGAGACCTTGAACGATCAGGTGCTGGCGCAAGAGGAGTTTGTGAAGGCGACGCAGCAACGGGTCGACCTGACCGAGATGCGTTACAAGAACGGGATCGCCAGTTCGCTTGACAGGCTCGACGCGCAGCGGGAACTGTTCGGCGCGCAGCAGGCGCTGATTCAGGCGCGGCAACTGCGGTTGACCAATACGGTCGATTTATATCGGTCCCTCGGTGGCGGCTTGAACGAGACCACGGGGACGGCGTTGCCGCCGGCGGCTCCGGTGCCGGGCATCGCGACCAAGTAATAACAAAAACCGAGGTAGCCACGCGTCCTTCGATACGCCTTCGGCTACTCAGGACGAACGGGTTTTGGTGAAATTTTCACGAATACCGTTCGTCCTGAGTAGGGCGAAGCCCGTATCGAAGGAAGCGTGGCTATGCCTCAATCATCTTACCGAACGGCATTCCGGTATCGCCCGCTTTTTTCGCTTCACGCCATCAAACATTCAGCAATCGCCGCAGCAAATCCATCGTCCTCTCCGTCGCGCCCTGATGCCGCCGCGCAAAACCTTGCGCCGCCTGTCCCATCGCGGCGCAACGATCGGCATCGCGCAGCAAGCCCAGCCCTTCCCGCAGCATCGCGGCCGCATCCGGAACCCGCAATGCGCCACCGGCGGCAATCGCCTCTTCGGTGCTCTGCGCGAAATTGAAGGTATGCGGGCCGATCAATACCGGCTTGCCCAACGCCAGAGCCTCGATCAGATTCTGGCCGCCAAGCGGCAGCAGGCTGCCGCCGATGAATGCGACATCGCAAGCCGCGTAGTACGCAAACATTTCCCCCATCGTATCGCCCAACAATACCCGGACTGTCGCCGGCAATGCCTCGCCGTCGCTTAACGATGAACGACGCCGCATCGGCATGGCCGCGTACGCGCCGATCAAATCGGCCACCGCATCGAAACGCTGCGGATGACGCGGCACGATGATCAGCAACAGATCGCCCAACTCGGCGTCATCGGCGGCGGCCAGCGCCGACAGTATCGGCGCCTCCTCGTCTTCCCGCGTACTCGCGCACAGCAGCACCGGACGACGACCTATGGCCGCGCGCCATTGGGCGCCTCTTTGCAACATCGCGGGCGGCGGCGCCACATCGAATTTCAGGCTGCCGGCGACATGCACTTCGCTGGCGCCGAAACGCCGCAAGCGCTCGGCATCCGCCTCGGTTTGCGCAACCACCAGTTTCAGACCGGAAGCCGCCTCGCGCATCAAGCCTTCAAATCGTTTTCCGCGCCGCAATGAGCGCTCCGACAAACGGGCGTTGACCAATGCAACGGGAACACGATGGCGCACGCATTGCGCGATCATGTTCGGCCACACTTCGGTTTCCATCAGAATACTGATGCGAGGCTTGAAACGGCGCAGAAAACGGCTTGCCATCCAGCGGGTGTCGTAAGGCAAATAACTTTGCACGATACGCTTGCCGTAGTGAGCGAATAGTTGGTGGCCGGTGGCGCGCCCGGTCGCCGTCATATGCGTCAACAACAGGCCGTGGTCCGGATAGCGCGCCAGCAAAGCGTCGATCAGCGGCTGCGCGGCGCGCGTTTCGCCGACGGATACCGCGTGCACCCACAGCAGCGGCGCTTCCCCTTGGGCGGAGTGGCGATAAAAACCGAAACGTTCGGCAATGTGGCGGCGATACCCCGGCTCGGCACGGCCGCGGCGCCATAATTTGATCAGCACGAACGGCAGGGCCAGCCACCAGGCGGTGGAATAGAGCAAGCGCATCAGATCAGCGGACGGCCGCAAAGCCGGGTCAGGATCGCCAACGGACTGGCGAGCGGATTGTATTGTTTATCGGCCGCCAGATGCAGCGTCTGCTCCAGCATGTATTGCCCCGACATCACCGCATGCGAAGCCTGGTCGGAAAAGCAGACCCAGACCGAACCGGCGGCGAACGGCATTCTGACCTGCTGCGCACGCGCCTGATACTCCGCGTCGGATTTCATCCCGTCATGCAATTGCAGCATCAGATGATCGTATTCGCTGCGCAGCGATTTGGTGATTTTCAATGCAGCTAGCATTTTCGCCTGCCAGCGCTTGTACGGCTTGGCGCGCGGCAGAAATTGCAGCGCGACCGTTTCGAACGGTTCGCCGACACGCCAGACACGCGGCTCGCCGTTCGGATTGATGTTGGCGAATACGCGCAGAATGCGCTCGCCGTAATTCGGGCGCGAGGGGAATGCGTCCACATGCAGGCGCTTGTCGTCGGCGCGCCAGGACTGGGTCCGGGATTCGACTTGCATCGGGCGATAGCTGGTGGGGGCCATGCGCAGATGTCCCTTGTATTGCGGGAACAGCGCCTCGATCAGACCCTCCGCCTGTGTGCGAAAGCGTCCGATCATCAATGCCAACGCCAACTGAGTGGCGGCATCTCCGGCGACGCCCTTCAAATGGCCATGAGCGTCCAGGCTGATATTGCGGGCTTTGGGATCGCGTACTTTGGGGGTCAATAAAACCCGTTCCGACGGCAGCAGCGCAAACGCCATGTTCGGGAAATACAGGATCTTGCCAGCCTCAAGCGCGGCGATCCATTCCGGACTCGATGCCGTCGGTTCCCAGGATGGCAGAGGGATTTCTATGATTTGCTGTTCCATGACGCATATTATGCCGCTTAAACCGCTGCCGCGGCATCCCTGGCGGACGGCGAGCGCAACAAGCGCGCCACGGCTACCTCGACATCTTCGACGGTGGGTGCTGCGCCGACGTCGCCGAGATTGATAATATTTGGCGACCAGAAACCTTCCGTCTTCCAGCGCGGCGAATCGATATATAACTCGACCGTGGGACGGCCATAGGCGGCGGCGACATGCGTCAGGCCGGTATCGACGCCGATCGTCAGCGCCGCTGCCTGCGCCAGGGCTACCGCCTCCATCATGCTCAGCGCGGGCAGTACTTGCACGTTCGGCAATTGGGCGGCGATTTGGTGCGCTCTGGCCTTTTCGTCCGGGTTGCCCCACGGCAGCAGCACCGGCAAGCCGCGTTCGGCGAGCATGACGGCTGTTTCTCTCCAATAGGCGATGGGCCACTGTTTGTCGGCGCGCGCGGTGCCGTGAAAAAATACAGCGAACGGCCCTATTCCGTGCCACGGCGCGGACTTTGTCTCCGCGGGCGCGCGGAGCGAGAAATCGATTTCGTCCGGCACCGCATAGCCCAACGCGCCGGCCGCCACCGCCCGCCCGCGTGCGACCGCGTGCGCATACAGATCTACCGGGATGCTGAGGCTATGAAACAGTCGCGACAGGGGTTCGTAGCCGGAGTCCTTGGTCGCGTTTGCCAGGCCCGCGCGTTTGCCGCCGGGGGCGAGCCTGGCCATGCGCATGACCAGGCCGGTTTTCAGTAAACCCTGGGTGTCGAGGATCAGATCGTATGGCACCGCGCGTAAACGATGGTAAAACATGGCGATCTCGGCGCGCACGGAGGGCGACGACAACTGCTTGCGCCAGCGGCGCAATGCGATGGGGATAATTGTGCGGACATGCGGATTGAGTGCGACTAGCTCGGTGTAAGTCTCTTCGACTACCCAATCGATTTGTGCGTCGGGGAAGTGATGATGCACATCGGCCAGTAATGGCATGTTGTGCACTACGTCGCCTAGCGACGACACCCGAACGATCAGAATATTCAAAGCGAATCCGTTACTCTTGCCATAACTTTAATATAACGATCGTCACGATATGATTTGGATTCCATCGCCGCGCTGCTTATAATTTTTATCCATCCATTTTCGGTACGCGCCGGACTGTACATTGTTGATCCAATCTTCATGCGTCAAATACCACTGCACGGTTTTTTTTAATCCGCTCTCGAAGGTTTCGGCAGGCCGCCATCCGAGTTCGCGTTCAATTTTTTTCGCATCGATGGCGTAACGCCGATCATGCCCCGGTCGATCCGCAACATAGGTAATCTGATCGCGGTAACTACCAGAAGTCCTTGGGGCCAAGCCATCTAGCATGTCGCATAATAGATGGACCACGTCGATATTCGTTGTTTCATTCCAGCCCCCGATATTGTAAATCTGGCCTGGCTTGGCCGTTTGCAATACTTGCCTGATGGCGGCGCAATGGTCGCGGACATACAACCAGTCGCGTATTTGCAGACCGTCACCGTAAATCGGTAAGGACTTGCCGGCAAGAGCGTTGATTATAACCAGCGGAATTAGTTTTTCAGGAAAGTGGTAAGGACCGTAGTTATTCGAACAGTTCGTCGTCAAGGTTGGAAAACCGTAAGTATGATGATATGAGCGCACCAAATGATCGGAGGCGGCCTTAGATGCGGAATACGGACTGTTCGGAGCGTACGGCGCGGCTTCGGTAAACGGCATATCATCCGGCTCCAGCGTACCGTACACCTCGTCAGTGGATACGTGCAGGAAGCGAAAAGCGGATTTTTCCATATCTGGCATGGTTCCCCAATATGCGCGAGCGGCTTCGAGCAAGCTGAATGTGCCGTTGATATTGGTCGCGATGAACGCCGCCGGACTGTGGATCGACCGATCGACATGACTTTCCGCAGCGAAATGCACGATCGCGCGTGGCTTGTGCTGGGCGAGCAAAGCGGCGATCTGCTCGGTGTTGCAGATATCACCTTGCACGAACAAATGACGGCTGTCATCGCGTAAAGCCGCCAGATTGTCCAGATTGCCCGCATATGTCAGCTTGTCGAAATTAAGTACCGGTTCATCGCAACGATCAAACCAGTCGAGCACGAAATTCGAACCGATAAAACCTGCACCACCAGTGACTAAAATCATTTATTTACCTTGCACACGAGTTGAAACAATAAGCGCGGGGATTTATCGATAACTCTTTCGCTCACCCCACATTACATGGTGAGCAACGTCAAATCTCATTACCCGTATCCTCTGCGGCGCTATACCAGCGCGGCATTTTCCTTCAGATAGACCAAATCGACCAATTCGGGATGCGCTAAATAGCCAATCACCAGCCGTTCCAAAATTGTCCGAATCACCTCCACCTGATTACCCTCAACCGCTCGCGCGAGTAACTGGAGTTCACTGGATAATACCTCCCAAGGCAAAAAGTCTTCCTGCGCTTTCATGATACGGGGATGCGCAGTTGCTTGCGGGTTTTCTCCGATTAGCAATTCTTCGTACAATTTCTCTCCAGGACGTAATCCAGTCACCTTGATTTCGATGTCGCCGAATGGATTGTTATCATCCTTAACCAGTAAACCCGATAGCTCGATCATCCTATAGGCCAGATCGATAATCTTCACCGGGGCGCCCATATCGAGCACAAATACGTCGCCGCCTTCAGTCATCGCCCCCGCCTGTACGACCAACTGCGCAGCCTCGGGGATCGTCATGAAATAACGAGTCACTTCCAGATCAGTTACGGTGACCGGCCCCCCCTCTTTGATCTGCTGACGAAATAGCGGCACGACAGAACCTGACGAATCAAGCACGTTGCCGAATCTCACCATCGCAAAGCGGGTCCGACAGGACACCGGACCGGCACCCGCAGGCGCATTTTCAAACGTTGGGGCGGCACTGGTTGCGAGCGCCTGCAAAATCATTTCGGCCAGACGTTTGCTGGCGCCCATAATGTTGGTTGGTCGTACCGCCTTATCGGTGCTGATTAAGACGAAATCGGCGACCCCGCTCTCAACCGCAGCTCGCGCCACGTTATAAGTGCCGAAAACATTATTGCGCACGCCCTCGGCGGCATTATATTCCACCAGCGGAACATGCTTGTAGGCCGCGGCATGATAGACGGTATGCGGTTTCCAAACCGTGCACACCTCTAGAATCCGCTCATAATCGCGTACGCTGCCAAGCAGTTGAATCAATTCCACCGGCGCATTTAATTCGGCGGCTAAAGCGATTAGATCACTATGAATTTGATATAAGCTGAACTCGTTATGCTCCAGCAGCAATAGCTTCGCCGGCCTGGCTGCGATGATTTGACGACATAATTCGGAGCCGACGCTACCCCCGGCGCCCGTGACCAGAATTACTTTCCCGAGGATATTACGGCTAATCAGCGCCGGATTGGGCGCGACTGGCTCTCTGCCCAGCAGATCGACAATATCGAGTTCATGAATGTCGGCGATGGTCGCCTTGCCTTGCGCTAGTTCCGACAGGTCGGGCAAGGAGCGGATCCGGACATGATACTGACGCAACACTGCAAGCACTTCGTTGCGACGTGAACGGCTAATGGTAGGCATCGCCAGCAAGATGTCCGTCACAGAATAGAGTTCAATCATATGCGGGAGGTCCGCCAGACAGTGCACCTTATAAGCATTAATGGTTTTGCCCACTAATTGTGGGTCATCGTCTAGGAATCCAATCAAATTCAATTGCCGTTTTCTTTGAATAACTTCGGCGATCTGCGCACCAGCCGCGCCGGCACCATAGATCAGCAAGCGCGCCTCCCTTTCGAACCGTCTGTTGCCGGTTGTACGGGTAAGCCAAATGCGTGCAAACGCACGGCTGCCGGCGACCATAAACAAAAATAAAATCGGTTGTATCAAACCGAGGGTACGTGGTACCCCGGGCAGTGCAAGCCAGACCAAAATGGTAAAAAAAATGGCGCCATACAACGCGATAGCCTTGACGATAGTCGCCATGGCGGCCATGCCGGTATAGCGGAAAACGGCCCGGTACAAACCGAAGCGCATTAGAATCGGCAAGGAAAGAATAATTGCCAACTGATAAGCGTGCCATTGATACCCATGAGGGAAATCGGCAGAGTCCAGCCTTAGATAAAATGCCATCCAGGTAGCGGCCACCGAAATCAGGGCATCCACTGCTCCCACAATAAATTGTTTGACACGTCGGGAGAGTTTAATTATGTATGTTTGCATACGCTCGATTGAGGAAATAAATCAGTGCTGAACGCCATCGCGCTTTAAGACTTTTTCAAAAGTCAGGTAGAGAATACGCACATCGAAAGCCATGCTCGCTTTTTGCAGATATTCTTGATCCAACCTTACTTTCTCCGGAATCGACAATTCATCCCTGCCGTTGACCTGCGCCCAACCGGTCAAGCCTGGCAACAACCGGTCCACGCCGCATCTGGTGCGCAACTCGATAAGATCAGTCTGGTTGAACAATGCGGGGCGTGGGCCGACGAAACTCATGTTGCCAAGGAGAATGCTCCAAAGCTGTGGCAATTCGTCCAGACTGCTCTTGCGAAGGAAGCTGCCAAGCGGCGTCAGATAAGTATCCGGGTCGGAAAGTAAATGGGTAGCGACCACAGGCGTGTCCACCCGCATCGTGCGGAATTTCGGCATTTTGAACAAGCAATTACATCTGCCGACCCGCTCAGACCAATACAATATCGGGCCTGGCGACGTGAAATAGATTAGCAGTGACACTATCACTATAGGCAGCAGCAATACCAGAGAAGCTACCAACGCCAATATGAAATCAAATAGTCTTTTCATCGCAATTGCTGCATGTTTAATAATGATTTAAACGGCAGCGACATTATTTACTCAGGAACCATTGCGCGGTTTGCCGTAATCCATCGGCTACTGTGAGCGGCGGACACCATGCCAGTAAATCACGTGCCGCGGAAATATCGATCTGCAACGAACTGCACAAGCGTTGCGCGATCTCAGGCTTACCGATAATACTTGCGCCCATCGAGAGGAATCGAGTGGGCACCGGCAATAGCCTGGATTTGGTGTGCAGGGCCAGTGCAATTCTGCGCAACCATTCAGGCGTCGACAGGTCCTCGCCGTCTGCCGCGAGAAACGTCCGATTGGCCGCTGCTGGATGGTCGATGCAGAGTGTAATCAGATCGATCAGGTTATCTAATGCCAGGAAACTGCGTCTGTTTTCAATTCTGCCGAATGGCAGCGGTATGCCCGCGTGTACCCATCGCATCATGCTCTGGAAATTTGCCTTGACGCCAGGACCGTACACCAGCGGCGGGCGGATCACGACTACCTCCATGTCCGTATCCCTTGCAATTTGTTGCAAGCCGGCTTCCGCCTCAGCCTTTGAAATACCGTAAAAGTCCTGGGGGGAGGGCACGTCATCAGCCGAAAATGCCTGGTTCAACGCCGTCATTTCACCATTGACCTTGATTGAACTGATGAAAATGAAGCGCCGAACGCCAGCCTCGGCGGCCTGCTGTGCAAGCGTCAATGCCCCATCTACATTGACTTCTCGAAACGCCGCCAGCGGATCTTCCACACGCTCGTTCATCACGTGGACCCGCGCCGCGGTATGCACGACGGCGTCGACACCAATCAACAAGTTTTGCCACTGTGCATTTTTCGATAAATCCGGCAATGATAAGCGATTGCCCGCTATCGTACCGCATCGGAGGGGGGCAAGCACGGCTGTGCCCCGTGCAAGCAGGTGGCGCGTCAGCGCCCCACCCACGAATCCCGAAGCGCCAGTGACGAGTATGGATCCCGGTATTGTCGACATTTCACGTTGCATATAGATGCGCCCCTTTTTTTAGCCCGCTACTTCACGGAATAAGTCCGCATAAGCCTGGCCGAGCGCCGGTCCAGAAAAAAGCCTGTCGTAGCGCGCCCTTGCCTCACTGCCCATGGCGCCCGCAAGTCGGTCGTCGGTTAGTAAAACGCGCATTGCCCGCGTCAATTCCTCGGGCGACTCCGGGGCGACTACCAAGCCGGTCTCTTCGTGTGCGTTGACAAAGGATGTGCCGGTGCCGATCTCGCAGGAAATCAAAGGCCGTCCGAACATCGCAGCCTCGACGAGTACCATGCCATACGCCTCGGATCGCAAGTGCGACGGCAGCACCAGCCCTGTGCAACGCTTCAGCAGCGCAACTTTCTCCATGTCCGTTACCTGCCCGGCGAACACGACATTGTTTGCTCCGATTTCCGTTGCTAGAACCTTCAGGCTTCCTCCCTCTGGACCGGATCCGGCGATCACCAATCTCGCACCCAGAGCCTTCGCCGCCCGTACCAGAAAATGCAGTCCCTTGTAATAGCGCAGGACACCAAGGAACAAAAAATACGGTTCGTTGGCTGTTAGACCGAGGCGCTCGAAAATGGTGTCATCGCTTTGCTTCGGATAAGAATGTTCTTCGATTCCCAATGGAATGACCCGTACCTTTGGGCTAATGTCCGGATGAGCCAGCACAGGGCTGGTTCTGGCATAGGCTGGCGAATTGGCAATAATCACGCGCATTTGCCGCAAAGTCCGCCACATCAACGGTGCATAAGCGGCCCCCAGCCATCGCTGACGGACCACGTCCGAAATATAGGTAAGGACAGCCGGGGGGACAGGCCGTACCACAGCATGCATGACATCAGCAAACGGCCACGGAAATAAATAGTGCAACACATCGGATTCTTGCGCCAGGCGGGAAAATGCCCGAAATGCCGCAGGACCGCCAAGATCGCACGATGCAGGGGCAGCCCAGGAGCGACTGCGTACTATTCGCGCTTCAGGATAGAAAATCTCGGCTGGCTCGGGACGCGGCGACAGCGTATAGATGGTATTTTTTATGCCTTGCCTGACCGTGGATAACGCAATTTGGCGTATCGCTTCCTGCAGCCCTCCAGGAGGATCCGGAAAATAGGTCCGGTACACATGCAGCACCGAAGGATTCAAACTATGCGCTCCTTTTGGCAACTGCGCTTTGTCTGCCGCGCAAAAGGACGCCGGTGCCGACGCACACCCCAAGTACTGCTTCTGTCAATACCGTCACCCACGCCGCCCCCCTTACACCATAAATAGGAATGAACAGCAAATTACTTGCTATATTGACAACCGCAGCAATGAAGGCGGAAGTGGCGAACCATCGCTCAAGCCCCATTGCCAACGCGGCCTGATTTAATACGCCATTCGGTAATATAAACACCAGTGAACACCCAAGCACAGCCAAAAGCCCCCCGGCCCCCTCATACGCCTGTCCATAACCTAAAGCGATAATCTCGTTGCCAAATACCAATAACAATATGAGCAGCGCAATACCGATTAAAGCTGCGCTTATTAATAATACAGGCAGCATTTTTTCAACCATCTGTTTTGACGAAACGTTATCTTGCCGAAACCGTCGGAGCAGAATCATGCCGACAGGCGAAGAAAACAGCACCACGGCCTCAATCAAACGATAGGAAACGCCATACTTGCCCACCTCGAATTTCGGCACACCTAAAAGATGAAGTAAAACCATATCAGCCCTGAAATACAGCGCTGTCGCGAAATCGAGCCAAATAAACGGCAATACAGCCCGATACACCACGGGCGATATCGTGAACAACGGACGAACACGCAAATAACGCACAATCAAAAAACCGAACGCTGCCGTGCCGATGAACTGCGCCGTTAGTACTTGCCAGGGTTTAACCGCCCCGTAAAGCAGCGCCGCCCCTATGCAAAGCGCCGTAATGGTTCGGTTGCAAATCTGCCATGATGCGTCCCGCACCAAGCGTCCCTCTCCCCGCAGAATGGAAAAACCAAACTGATTCAAAACCGAAATACCAAAGAACAAAACCGTTGCAACCGCCGTAATGGCGTACTGCGGGATAATCACCCCGGCAAGTATCGAAAGCGCAGCGATCATCAATATTGCATGGCTGTATGCCAATCTGGGTAATATCGACGATACCTCTTTCAGCGACTCACTCGCCCGCACGCCTTCGCGCTGCAGCAACCGACTGAACCCGCCGTCCAGCAATATGGCAACCAACGACCCGGCTGACAGCGCAATGGTATATACACCGAACCGGTCCGGCCCCAGCACACGCGCAATTAAGATGCTGACAGCCAATGACACCAACCCTACAAAACCAATAGCCAGCCACTGGGCTCCTAAAGATCGAAGTATCATTCATGCCCCATCGAGAAAGCTGACTGACGCACTCTAATCACCGCTCAACACTTGGCGATAAGCATCGATTGTTTGTGCCGCACACAGATCCCATGTGAATTCTTTACTCCTCGCCAATGCTTTTAGCGAAAGATTACGCCTGGTAGCGGGATCGGAGATGAGCATCTGAATCGCTTGCGCTATCGCTTCAGCGTCATGTGGATCTATCATCAAACCCGTATCCCCTACCACTTCAGGAAGCGAAGAAACGTTCGACACGATCGCCGGGACGCCACATGCCATGGCTTCTAGCGGCGGCAGTCCAAAACCTTCGTAAATAGAAGGATATATCAGGGTTAAGGCGCCACTAACAATCGTTGCCAGATCTTCACGCGACAAATAGCCCAATTGGCGCACCTCTCCGGCGCGAATCATCGGGGCCATTTGCTCCTCTAAAGCGCTGGTATGCCAACCTTTCATGCCCACCAGTACAAGCGGGTAACGCTTTCGTATCGTCGACGGCAATTGCATGAACGCTCGTAAAGCTACCTGCAGGTTTTTCCGGGGCTCCAACGTTCCGACAGCCAGCAAATATTCCCCGTGAATCAGCGAATGGCGGCTCAAAACGGGCAACGTTTCTTCGGCAGACAGGGGCTTGAACAACGGCTCTACCCCCAGAGGCACCGGTACAATAAGTTCCGGACGCATGCCGAATACATCTATCAGCTCGCGCTTTACGAATGCCGAGTCAGTCAAAACGAGTGAAGCACGCCGAAGACCCGGCTCAAAATACCTGTCCATTGCCCGTACCCGTTCGATCGGATGGGTATGAGGAAAGCGAAGCCACGATAGGTCATGTACCGTAATGATGGAAGGCTTTGTGCAATTAAATGCCAGAAAATTCGGCTCATGATAAATATCGGGCTGCTTGGTTCTGATACCTTTATTGAATCGGTATTGGCGGAAAAAAAGGCTGGCCGTGTATGGGTTGGGCAAAAATCGTTTAACCATGAACTTGATGGCCGCGACACCGGGGAGCGGCGTGGCGCGCAATTCTTTATCCCAACCCGTACCATAAAATAAATCCAGCTCCAGCCCCTCGGTTGCCTGGAGGCCCTTAGCTAAGTGATAAGTATATTGGCCGAGTCCTGTCAGCGGGGACAGGAGTGACGTTGCATTGAGAGCGACCCGCATCAAGCGTTGCCGACGGAAGCTGGTTCGAGCGCCCAGCCTAAGAAATCCTGGAGAAGCCTCAATGGAATCTCACCGTCCGGGCATGAGCCAGCAGCCTTAATTTCTTCCAGAAATTTCATGCGAATCTCACATTAAAAGCGCACATTGTAGCCTAGAACCAGACCTGCTAAATTTGCTGAATTATTAGGCATTGTCGAAAAAGAACGGGTTGGCAACTCCCTTTAAACACTGGCGCCAGCCAACGTCAAAATGCCGGGCCCTGCTTAAATATCCGCTGAATCATGCCGATTTGCCCGGCGTCGTTATGAGGTTTGCGCGCTAGCTGTAATTGCTCTTTCCATAGTGGCAAGGTAGAATCTGCGGTTTGCGATTAATTGAGCATCCAGTGGGAAATGAGCGCTTCGTCTCATGTCGCAACCGGAACCCCGGTCATCGGCAATGCAATAACCTGATCGAGAAATTTCATGCCGACTTTTCTGACTGACATCTATCGCTTTCGAGGTTTTATACTCGGCAGCGTCAAGCGCGACTTCGCGGCCCGCTATCGCAATTCGATGCTCGGCGCATCATGGTTGATCCTGCAACCGCTGGCGTTGATCCTCGTTTATACCTTGGTCTTCGCGAATGTCATGCGCGCGCGTCTGCCGGGGGTGGATTCGACTTTCAGCTACAGCATTTTCCTGTGTGCCGGGGTATTGACCTGGGCGCTGTTTACGGAGCTCGTCGGACGCCTCCAAAACATGTTCATCGACAATGCGAATCTGCTCAAGAAAATCAGCTTTCCGCGCATTTCGCTGCCGATTACCATATTGATCAGCTCATCCGTCGGATTCGCGATCATCTTCGGGCTATTTACCATCTTTCTGGTGGCATCATCCAATTTCCCGGGCTGGGCCTATCTGTTGCTGTTGCCGGTGTTAGCGATCCAACTGATTTTTTCGTTCGGCCTCGGCATGATTATCGGGGTACTGAACGTGTTTTTTCGCGATGTCGGACAATTGTTCAGCATCATCCTGCAGTTCTGGTTTTGGGTGACGCCGATCGTCTATCCGTTGGAAACGTTGCCGGCCTGGGTGCAAAAAATCGTTTTGCTCAATCCGATGACACCCATTGTCCTGGCTTATCAAGGTATTTTGTTGCATGACGAAATACCGCACTGGCCGCGCTTATTGGCGGTGTTGGTATTGGGGCTTCTTTTGTGCGGTTTCGGCTTGCGACTATTTCGTCGGCGCGCCGGCGAAATGGTGGATGAGCTTTAATGGGAAGAGTCGTCATCAATGGGCTTGGTAAAGCTTATCGGCAATACCCGAACCGCTGGGCCAAACTCGCCGAATGGATATTGCCCGGCAAACGCCCCCGCCATCATCTGAAATGGATATTGCAAGACATTAACATCGAGATTGCTCCCGGCGAGTCGGTCGGCATCGTCGGTAATAACGGTGCGGGTAAGAGTACCCTGCTCAAGCTTATTACGGGGACGACACAGCCAAGCACGGGATCGGTGACGATGCAAGGCCGGGTCGCCGCGCTGCTGGAACTGGGGATGGGATTCCATCCGGATTTCAGCGGACGACAGAATGCCATCATGGCGGCGCAGCTGCTGGGATTGCAGGCGGCTGAAATTGTCGCGCTGCTGCCGGAGATCGAAGCATTTGCCGAAATCGGCGACTATATGGAACAGCCGGTTCGGCTTTATTCCAGCGGCATGCAAGTGCGGCTGGCATTTGCTGTGGCGACGGCAGTCCGACCGGACATCCTCATAGTCGACGAAGCCCTGTCGGTGGGTGATGCCTATTTTCAGCATAAAAGTTTTGAGCGCATTCGACAGTTCAGGAAACAAGGCACCACCTTATTGCTGGTCAGTCATGATCGCGCGGCCGTACAATCCGTTTGCGATCGCGCAGTTTTACTGGATGACGGACGGGTAGCCAGCGAAGGCAAACCCGAAGAAGTCATGGATTTTTATAATGCACTGATAGCAAAACGGGAGAATTCGAACGTGACGCTCATTCCGGGCGGCGACGGGCGGGTGCAAACAACTTCCGGCACCGGTGAAGCCACCGTGCAGCAGATCGAATTGCTGAACGATCAGGGCGAGCCGGTCCAAATGATTGGCGTAGGCGATACGATTACCCTGCATGTCAGCGTAAAGATTCATCGGCCTATTCCCCGTCTGATTTTCGGCTATCTGTTCAAAGACCGACTCGGTCAGACGATTTACGGCTCGAATACATATCATATGAATTTACCGCTCGAAGATCTGCAAGCAGGAGAAGTTATCGATTATCGCTTCACTTTCTCTGCAAATTTCGGCCCAGGCAGCTATTCGGTCGTCACTGCCTTGACCAGTAGCGAAACGCATCTGGCAGATAACTATGAATGGCGGGATTTGGCCTTGTTGTTCAATGTCAGCAATATCCGACACCAGGTATTTGTCGGCTGTAACTGGCTATGCCCTTCCGTTGAAATAAACCGATGAATAGCGATACCTTTTACAGAGACTTCGAAGATCTCCATCGCGGATCCCGCGACTTGATTAAATCGCGCCTGAGCATTTATCTTCCATTCGTCAACCCGTTGCTCGATATCTACCCCAAGGCCAATGCTCTCGACATCGGTTGCGGGCGTGGAGAGTGGCTGGAACTGATCGGCGACTCCAGTTTTGACGCATCCGGCGTGGATCTAGACAACGGAATGCTGGCCGACTGCATTAAGCGCGGCCTCAATGCCCGACAGGCAAACGGCATACAAGTCTTGCGTGAAACGCCTTCTGCGAGCGTGGCGCTGATTTCTGCGTTTCATGTCATAGAACACATCTCTTTCGACGATTTACGTGTCGTGATGACGGAAGCGTTACGGGTGCTTAAGCCCGGCGGATTGTTGATCCTGGAAACGCCCAATTCGGAAAACCTTTCGGTCGGCACATCAACCTTTTATCTCGACCCTTCCCATTCACGTCCGATTCCATCGCCGCTATTGCAGTTCCTCGCCGAACATACAGGGTTCCAACGCCAGAAAATCGTGCGTTTACAGGAAGCCGACAACCTGCGTTCGTCGCAAGAAGCCACACTGTTCGAAGTGCTTAGTGGCGTCAGTCCCGATTACGGAATAGTGGCGCAAAAAGCCGGCGATGCCGATACTTTTGCCCGGTTCGATCCGGCATTCAATGCCGATTATGGCGTAACCTTGTCCGATCTCGCCCAACGCTACGATACGCATATCATGCAACTGCATGCGCAGCTCGAAGCCAAAATCGTTGAAATGCAGACACAGCTCGATACCAAACTCGATGAGCTGCAAGCAAAGATCGACCACTCATATAAGAAAAAATTGAGACGTTTCATGGAGCACCGACTGCCGGCATTGACGTTACGCTTGCGAGCGATCACTGCCAGGTACGATCGAAATGCCGTGGAGCCTACCGGTCTACCCCGGCGCAGAGGCATTTATAGCAGAACAAGACGCGCATGGCAGGCGCGGGGAAACACAAGACAATTCGCTAAACATGTAATCGCGCATGGCGTGCTTTTCGTAAATGCCCGGCCCTATCTGAAAATACTGGTAAAACGTGTGATGTGTTATTTTCCGGCAACTGTGCAACGCATTCGGGCAGCGCTGGCTCCTCCACCTGGTCAACACGCTACCGAGGTCACCGATCTCTCGCCACGCGCGCACGATATTTACACACTGATCAAAAAAATCAATAAGACCAACGGGCAATAATGCGCATCGTTATCGATCTTCAGGGGGCACAAACCGAAAGCCGCTATCGCGGCATAGGCCGCTATTCAATGGCGATTACGCTGGCGCTAGCCAAAGCGAGTCGCAAGCACGACATCAGGCTGGTGCTCAACGGTCAATTCCCGCAGAGCGCGCTCACGATCCGGCAAACGTTTGCAGGCATATTACCAGCAGACCACATCCATGTATTCGACGTTCCTGCGCCGACCCTGGGGCAAGAAGCAGCCAATGCACTACGTGCCGAAGCTGCCGAGAAACTGCGCGAACATTTTATCGCCCAACTACGGCCGGACGTTGTGTTGATTACCAGTCTGTTCGAAGGCTTCGTCAATGACGCAGTCACATCGGTCGGCCGCTTTGACGTGAATGCCAATACTGCGGTGATTCTTTATGATCTCATTCCATTGCACGATCCCGAACGTTATCTGAAAACGCCTACGCAAAAAATAGATTACGCGCGGAAAATCGAATCTCTCAAACGCGCCGGGATGTTGCTCGCAATTTCGGATTACTCCAGACAAGAAGGAATTGAGTCCCTAGGCCTTCCCGCGGAGCGCGTCGTCAGCATTTCGGCTGCCGCCGATGAACATTTCCGGCCCGAAACGCCGTCGGCCGAGTGGGTAGTCCAGCTGCGGCAACGCTACGGCGTCACGCGCAAGATTATTTTGTCCGTGCCAGGCGGATTCGACCCCCGCAAGAACATCGACGGCCTGATTAACGCCTTCGCACAACTACCACCGTCATTGCGCGCGGAATATCAGCTGGTCATCATCAGTCGCTCCGACGAAGTCGAAAACAATTACATCCATCATCATTTCAAACAGGCCGGCCTCAAAAAAGACGAATTGATTCTCACCGGTTATGTCGATGACACCGAGTTGCGCGCTCTATATAGAGAAGCCACGCTGTGCGTGTTCTGTTCAAAACATGAAGGTTTCGGTCTACCCGTGTTGGAAGCCATGGCCTGCGGAGCCGCTGTCATTGGATCCTGCAACACCAGCATTCCAGAGGTAATCGGGTGCGAAGACGCCTTGTTCGATCCGTTTTCCCTGCAATCGATTACCGACAAGATGACGCAGGTATTGAGCGATCCGGACTGGTTGCAGAAAATGCGCGAGAAAGGCCCGGGGCAGGCGGCCAAATTCTCTTGGGAGGTTTCGGCCCGAAAATTGCTGGCGGCCGTAGAAAACCGGTTTGGCGAACACCCCGCCAGGGACACTATTGCACCATTGCGGCCACGTCTGGCCTTCGTTTCGCCATTACCGCCGCAACAAACCGGCATTGCCGATTACTGTGCCCAGTTACTGCCAGAATTGTCACGGCACTTCGACATCGAATTGATCGTAGAGCAGCCCGAGCTGACCCTCGCGCCGGAACTGGACGTCTTGCCGCGCCGCTCCGCGCAATGGTTCGTCGAGAATGGCGCCTCGTTCGACAGGGTGCTTTATCAGGTCGGCAACAGTCCGTTTCACACTTACATGTTCGACCTGATCGCGCTTCATCCTGGCGTGGTTGTCTTGCACGATTTCTTTTTGAGCGCAGTACTGGCTTACGAGGAAGAAAGAGGCTTAATGCCAGGAAGATGGCAGCAAGCTCTGTATCGTTCGCACGGCTACATGGCATTGCGCATGCGCGCCGGTACGAACGATGTCGATGGCGCCGATCTCGCAAAACACATCTATCCTTCCAACCTGGAAGTGCTGCAGAAAGCCAAGAGCATCATTGTACATTCGGATTATTCGCAGCAACTGGCCCGCCATTGGTATGGCGCCACTGCCACCGAAAACTGGACTACGATTCCTCTATTGCGCATAACGGCGCGTGATATTGACTGCCGGGGTGCACGCGAACAGCTGCGTCTGGATCCCGACGCCTTCGTTGTTTGCAGCTTCGGCTTCATCGATCCCACCAAACAAAGTCTTCGCCTGGTCGATGCCTGGCTGGCTTCCCGCTTGGCCGCCAATCCTCGCTGTCATCTGATTCTAGTTGGTCAAAATCATGGCGGCGATTATGGCGTGCAGCTGCTTGAACGCATTCGCAATAGTGGCGTCGCCGCACGGATACGTATCACGGGGTGGACCGAATCGGACGACTATCGACGCTATCTGGAAGCATCTGATGTCGGCGTGCAATTGCGCAGCGCATCGCGCGGTGAAACGTCTGCAGCAGTGTTGGATTGCATGAACTACGGTTTGCCGACGATCGTCAATGCCTGTGGATCAAGCGCGGATATACCGGATCGGGCGGCATACAAACTGGCCGATGCATTTACCGACACCGAGCTGATCGTCGCACTGGAAAGCCTGTGGAATGACGATAACGCGCGTCATGCGCTAGGGTCGGCCGCCGCTGCGCTGATCGCCGATCAGCATTCGCCGGTTTCCTGTGCCCAGCAATATGCGACGGCCATCAACCGCGCATACGCACATGCCACCACCGATTTTCCCGCCCTACTACAGGCATTGGCGGAATCGTCCGCTTTAATCGCATGTGAAAGCGACACGTTAGCGGTTGCGCAAGCGGTCGCCAATAGTACATTTGAAAAGCCCGCGCTGCGGCAGTTGTTGGTGGATGTGACGTCGATCGCGCGCACCGATTTAAAAACCGGCATTGAACGTGTGGTGCGCGCCCAGTTGCTGAAATTGATGGAAACTCCGCCTGCGGGCTTCCGCGTCGAGCCGGTACGGCTGTCCGATGAGGGCATCCACTGCCATTATCGTTATGCCCGTTCTTTTACTTGCGCCATGCTTGGCATTCCTGTCGGCGGATTAATCGATCAGCCGGTGGACATCGCACCGGGAGATATATTTTACGGTTTGGATTTCGCCCCAAGCGATGTCGTCAGGGCGTCGTTCGCAGGCGTGTTCTCCCGCTGGCGGGCTTTCGGGATTGTCGTCAGCTTTGTGGTGTATGACTTACTACCGATTCTGAAACCGCATTGCTTTCCCGAAGGAGCTTCCGATACCCATAGTCGTTGGCTAGCTGCAATAGCGAGCTCGGCAGATCGCCTCATCGGCATTTCGGCAGCGGTAATCGATGAACTGACGCACTGGCTAGACGCGCAGGATTTGGCAATTGCGCAACCGCTGAGGTTATCGTCGGTGCTGCTGGGCGCCGACTTTGAAGCGCCCGGCCCAAATCATGGACTGCCCAAAAAAACCGCAGAGATAGCGCGACGCATAAAGAAATCGAGCAACTTCCTGATGGTCGGTACGATCGAGCCGCGCAAAGGATATTTGCAGGCGCTGCAAACCTTCGAACAGCTATGGCGCGAAGGTCATCAGGTTTGCCTGACGATTGTCGGCGCCGAAGGGTGGATGTCGCTACCAACCGAAATGCGCCGCACGATTCCCGAGATCGTCAAAAGAATTTCGAATCATCCGGAACTGGGCAAACGCTTATTCTGGCTGAAAGCGATCAGCGACGAGCACCTGCAGAATCTATATGGATCCAGTACCTGTCTGCTGGCGGCCAGCGAAGGGGAAGGATTTGGCCTGCCGCTGATCGAAGCGGCACGCGCTGGCTTGCCGGTCATAGCCCGCGACTTGCCGGTGTTTCGCGAAGTCATGGAATTGCACGCATTTTATTTCACAGGCATGGACAAGGACGATCTCGCGACGGCAATCAGAAGCTGGCTGCAACTGCACGCTGCCGGCAAAGCGCCCTCGTCGACCGGCCTGCAATGGCTCAGTTGGAAACAGCATGTGGAAATGATCAGTGCCGTACTGCTTAGCCAAGGCAGAGAACGCATCTGGGCATCGCAACGATTGAAGCATAAAGCACTGGAACAGCACCTTGATCTGATCCATGGGGCCCGCGTGGCCATGGTCCGTTCATTGGTTCCAGCCGGCAGACAGATTCTCGATCTCGGCGGCGCCAATTGTCCGCTTTATAAGATGGATTACCCTTACGCTTTCGAAAAGCTGACGCTGATCGACTTGCCGCCAGACCAGCGTCACAGCTATTACAAGGATATCGTGGTCGACAGCGACTGTCCGCTCGGCCCCATAGTGCTGCGCTATACCGACATGACAACGCTGGACGGCATCGCCGATGAAAGCGTAGATCTGGTCTGGTCGGGCGAAAGCATCGAGCATGTGCCCCAGGAAGCTGGCGAGCGGATGTGCCGGGAGGCGTTCCGGGTGTTGAAAAAGGGCGGCGCTTTCTGTCTTGACACTCCAAACCGGCGTGTCACAGAAATCCATGTCCGTACAGTCGATAGCGAATTCATTCATCCCGAACATTTTATTGAATATTCCACCGAACTGCTGATGGCGGTACTGACAAAAGCAGGTTTTGTCATCAAACATTCCTATGGAATCTGTGAAATGCCGGAAACCGTCCGTACCGGCGAGTTTCACTACGAGGATTTTCTGTTTGGAAAACAGATTACCGACCGTGTCGCGGACAGCTACATTCAATTCCACCATTGCATAAAGCCATGAAACTTATCATTCAAATTCCGTGTTACAACGAAGCTGGCACACTAGCGATTGCGCTCGCTGCATTGCCGCGCGACGTGGCCGGTTTCCAATCTGTCGAATGGCTGATCATCGATGACGGAAGCGCGGATGCAACCGTCCAGGTCGCACTGGACAATGGCGTGCATCATGTCATTCGGCACAACCGCAACCAGGGGCTGGCGCGCGCGTTCATGACAGGCATACAAGCCTGTATCGATCGTGGTGCGGACGTCATCGTAAATACCGACGCCGACAACCAATACAACGCCGACGACATCCCGGGACTGGTAGCGCCGATACTTAACGGCACCGCCGACTTGGTAATCGGGGCGCGACCGATTTCTACAATCGAACATTTCTCGCCGATCAAGAAATCCCTGCAAAAGCTTGGCAGTTGGGTCGTGCGGGTCGCCAGCCGTACCGATATTCCCGATGCACCAAGCGGATTCCGCGCGATCACACGCGACGCCGCGCAACATCTGATGGTCTTTAACGAATACACATATACGCTGGAAACGATCATTCAAGCCGGACAAAAGAACATGGCGATTACCTCGGTACCGATCCGGGTCAACGCCGATCTGCGGCCATCGCGTCTGTTCAAGAGCATGCCGTCATATATTAAACGCTCGATCCTCACGATCGTGCGTATCTTCGTCATCTACCGGCCCTTCCGGTTTTTCATTTCGATGGGAATAGCGCTGCTCACGGCCGGCACCCTAATCGGATTACGCTTTATGTGGCATTACTTGCATGACAACGGTACCGGTTTTGTGCAGTCGCTGATCCTGGCGGGCGTGCTGCTGGGCATGGGATTTCAAACCATACTGGTGGCTTTCCTGGCGGATCTGATCGCATCCAATCGCAAGCTGCTCGAAGACATCCGCTACAAGCTACGCGACGCCGGCGGCACGGATGGCAGCGTACGCTGAAGATCCCTGTTCGATCGGGGCGCCACACTACACAGATCACATGGCGCAAGCCGACAAACCAGGAGTATTGTAAATGTGCGGTATTACGGGGTTCATCAGCAAGACGGAAATTGCAGAACAAACGCTGACGGACATGGCTCATTCGATTTACCACCGCGGTCCCGACCATACTGGTTTCCTGCGCGAACCGACGCTGGGATTGGCGATGACGCGTCTATCTATTATCGATCTCGCCGGAGGTAATCAACCGCTCCATTCGGAAGACGGCAACGTTTCTTTGATATTCAACGGTGAAATTTATAACTTCAAAGCGCTACGCGCAGAGCTCGAAAAACACATCACATTTCATACTCACTCCGACACTGAAGTCATTCTGAATGGCTACACGGTATGGGGTAAGGAAATATTTGCAAAACTGAACGGCATGTTCGCGCTGGCGATCTGGGATCGCCGCATACAAAAGCTGCTGCTGGTGCGCGATCCGCTTGGAGTCAAACCACTTTACTATCTCACGACAAAAGAGAGTCTGTACTTTTCTTCCGAAATCAAGACATTCACGCACTTGGCTTTGGCCAATAAAATCAATCCGTTGGCGTTGTCCCAGTTTCTGTGCGCCGATTACGTATTTCATCCACAAACCGCGATCAAAGGCATCCTCCAGATATTGCCGGGTCAGGTGATGGAAATCGACACCGATCTGAAAACCAGCGAGTGGATTTTCCGCACGCCTGGCCGTAGCGACACGACCACCCGTAATGGACCCAGCCGGGCCGAAGACATGCGCGCACAACTGGACAAAGCGATCATCGGCCAAACCGTGGCGGACGTGCCTTACGGTTTGCTACTGTCCTCAGGCCTGGATTCAATGGCGATATTGGGCGCATTGCATCGGCACGACTTGACCGAGAGCCTGTGCACTTACACTGCGTACTATCCCGACTCGCCGAATTTTTCGGAAGACCTGCCGGTGCGCAAAATGGCCGAACGATGGGGTTTCAAGAATGAACTGGTGGCCATCACCGCACAGGATGTGATCACCTATTGGGATCAGCTCTGCGATACCTTCGACAATCTGGACATGCTACCTACCGCAATCGCTATATTTGGGGCATCGAAGGCGGCCAGCCGTGAGCGACGCGTCCTGCTCTCGGGCAATGGCGGCGACGAATTGTTCTTCGGCTATCCCACCTACCGCGCCACACGCTGGGCCGAGCGTCTGCATGGCGTCGCGGGTCTCGTCAATCTGGCAAAACCACTGGCGCGCATGATACCGCCTTCGGAGGATTATCTTACCGGGTCCGAGAAAGTTCGGCGCTTTCTCGACGGTTTCGACAGCAACCCCGCACTGGCACACTCGCAATGGCGTCATGTTTTTCGCTTCGACGAGACGCACGCGCTGCTTTGCCGCGACTTTCAGGTAGAGAGCCGCGAAGCACTGTATCGAGACCAACTGCGGCACGTTTCCGATGGGCATAGGCAGGGATTTATCGACGGCGCGCAATATGCCTGGAGCGACATGCGGAGCTGGATGGTGGACAGCGGCATGATGATGTGGGACAAGGCCGGCATGAGCGCTTCCGTTGAAATTCGCGTGCCGTTCGTTGATCCCGATTTCGTTGATTATGTGTTGAATCTTCCGCTCGACGTCCGCACCGGCGGCAAACCCGGTACGAAAGCATTGCTGCGGCAGGTCGTTGCGGACGACCTGCCGCAAGATATCCTGGCTTTGCCGAAGTCCGGTTTTCAGGTGCCGATCGCAACATGGCTTCATGGAGAGCTGCACGAAATGTTCCGCGACCTCTCCATGAGTCTGCCATCCGAGGTTTTCAACCATCGCGTGATAGACACAATGTGGCGCGACTTCGATGCCCGCAAGGCCGACAATGCGCTGAAGTTGTGGACGCTCGGCGCGGTGGCCGGTTGGGCAAATGCCCACCGTGTCGAATGGCACTGAAATGTGGACTTGACAAGCGGATGCCGATGAACAGGCCGGGAAGAAAACAATTGCTCGCCGATCCGCACCGGCGGCGTACGGCGGGTGAAATCTTGCGCTATCTGCTGGCGGGCGCCTTGAATACCGTGCTCGGGCTGTCGCTGATTGCCGCGTTCATGCATCTTGCTCATCTGTCCCCAGCGCTCAGCAATTTTCTGGCGTATGCAATCACGCTCTTTACATCGTTTCTTTCCCACAAACGGTTTACTTTTCGCAGTAATGGCAAGGTGTCACGCGAATTGACGCTATTCATTCTCTTTTACTGGATTTCATATCTCGGTAATCTGCTGGCGCTGTCATTACTGCTGCGCTGCCCCATATCCGCATTTGTCGCGCAGATCATTGCCAGTGGGGTATTCGTGGTGATTTCCTTCTTTCTTCAACGTATGATTATTTTTACCAGACGTCATGGAGACATCGTCGCCGGAGAAAAAAAATGATCCGTTCCACATTTGCGGCCGCAATTGTGCTTGCATGGGTCTATCAATTCATAGGCCATCGCATATGGCGCTATTTACCCTATGTGTCGCAAGATCACACGGGGCTGCCGATAGCCATCGCGGTCCTGTTGTGCATGACGCTTCCATTCGTATTTGTCAAACGACTGGCGCATGCGGCTAATGGATTCCGCTTCGATCGCCGCGCGGATGGCGGCTTGCTTTTGCTGCTGGCGGCGATTGCCGCACTGAACTGGCTGGTTTTCGTATCGCATTGGACCACGCTACCGTTGCATACCTACGGCGACGAATTTTTTCATAACGAACGGACTCTGATCGAGTATAACTACTGGCACGATCTATTACACCCGGTTCCAGGTAAGGATGGTCTGGAATTTCCATCGGCGCATTTCATTTTCTATCCGTCTGTCGCCTATTTCACCACTACAATACTTACGTGGCTGCAAGGCGATCCAGCCTCCATCGTTTATCAGCGTAATGCATTGCTGATCTGGCTATTTCCTATACCGATGGCTGCTTATATGCTGGGGCGCGCGCTAGAGATTGCCCGCCGGCTCAGCTTTCTATTTGCGCTAGCGCTGGCGGTTTCTCCACTGCTCGCCAGTTTCATGCTCAGTTATTACATAGAAATTCCTTATATATCGATCGAACTGATGGCCTTGGCCTGGCTTGTGCGCGGAGAAAAAAATCAAGATGCCTACGCTTTATGTCTGGCGGTCGGTCTGGCGTCTGTAGCAACGCTGGTGCGCGAGTCGACTTTACCATTCGCATTTTTCATGGTGGCCGCCGCACTTTATTGCAGCAGTAGGTTTTCTATCGAAAGAGCGGGCAAAATAGCGCTGCAGGCATGGTTCGTCTTCGCGGGACTGATGCCGTGTGTGCTGTACTCGTACGCCAAACTTTGCTACGCGGGTCCGCAAAGCACGCGCTTGGCAATGACCAATCTATTGCACCAAGACTGGTGGTTATTGCTGACCTACGGATTGCTCTATTTGAATCCCATCGTGCTGTTATTCGCTCTAGCGGCGTGGCGATTTATAGTGCGCCCCAAGACCAGGATGCTGCTTGTTACGATGACCGCAGCCCTGGTGGGGACCTTGTTTATGTACGGCATGTTTGAGCCCGGATGGATGCCATGGTCGCGCAATTATGCGTTACTGTTGGCGCCAACCGTTGCCCTTGCGCTGGCCGGTCTTTACTGGTTGGCCGATAAATTCAATTCCAAGGTAACGCAAAGCATACTGATTGGAGGGTCCCTCGTAAACCTCGTGTTCGCTTCCTTATATTTCACCGATAATCGACTGTTTCACGAAAACGAAGCGATCTTCGATTTGGCGCCGGCGCTTGCTCAATTGGGACAACTCAAGGGGACGGTTAAGGTATATGAACACCGACCGGTCTTCATGCGCAATCAATTGGTCATGCCCTCGAATATCACTCTAGTAAACCTTGCTCCCGAGATAAGCACCTTCATGCCATTGTCCGATATCGAATCACGTCTCCCTTCCGACGCCCGCTGGATTCTCTATTACTACTATCAAAATGCCGCCACGCCATGGAAGTTACGCACCGCATCGCAGAAGGTGCGAGAGATATCGCCACAGTTGCACCCTGCAGCGGAAGCCTTGCGAAGCGAAATGGAAAATGGAAACTACGTCATTCGTTCCTTGAATAACGATCCGTTTTCGGATGGCCGCACAGGAGTCGCCCTGCTGGAAAGAAAGGATAAAAGATGAGTCGGGCTGGCATGAAATTGAAGCCGGAGATGCAATCGAAATTGGATCTGATCGCACTGCCGATTGCAGCCGTCTTATTTATTTGGTTGTTGTACAGTTACAGTTCCGGTTTACAAGGACCGTTCGTGTTCGGCGACGAAGCCGAATACGGCGACATGATCCATTCTATCCTCAGCGGCGGCCGCCTTGCCGGGTATCATCAGTACGGCCCTCTGTATCCCATGCTAGTCGCAGCGGGTCGGCAAATTTTCCCGGCAGAATCCGTTTTTCAACTAGCGCAAGCGCTGAACTTCTGCTTTTCCTTTTTGGCGCTGTTTCCTTTCTGGCTGCTGGCGCGCTCGCTGCTGGGCCACGGCAAACTACTCTGGCTGGCGACAGCCGCATTCATTCTGGCGCCGTTCTGGTCGTTTTCGATCGTCACCTGGGCCGATCCGCTCTTTTATGCCCTGCTTTATTTTAGTTTCTATCTGGCCCACCGCGCTGTAACCGGCGCGAGGCGAAATGCCTTCTTCGGCCTAGGACTGACAATCGGTCTGCTGTTTCTCGCCAAGCCGATCGGGCTATTCTATTTGATCTCTCTGCTGGCCGGGCTAGTGCTCGTCTTCGGCAGACGCACGCTGAAGGCGCGGGAGATGTCGCAATTGGCGCTGACAGTACTCGGCAGCCTTATTTTCATCGCCCCATGGATTTACCGCAACATCGTTATCGAGCATATCTCAGCGCTAGGCTATTCCTATGTCGGCGAGGATCTGCATAATATGCTCGCCGTCATGAGCTGGCAGAAATTCGTCTTGCAGTTGCTGGCGGCGGTCGGCTTTCAGTTGTCATACATCATCGCCAGTGCGCTGGGAGTGACACTGGTAATTCCCTATGTCGCTCTGAAATCATGGCGTTCGCTACCCGTTTCGGATCGGATACTGATTCTCTATACGATATTCTCGCTTGCTGCCGTGGGACTCATTTCTGCGGTGCACATGCTCGTCGCTCCTACTTTGGGCTACTGGGTGCCCAACGGCAGATATTTGACGCAGTATGTTCCGATCCAGTTTTTACTGTTCCTATATTTATGGAAAAAAAGCCGGCCCGATGCAGACGCTGAGCATGTCGCCGTAAAACTTGCGCTTTGCGTGGCAGCCGCATTCGTGATTTATGCCTGTTCCCCACTTGAAAGTATGGCGGCGTTCAGCATCATCAACAATCCGGATCTGGCAGGATATTCCCGTTTTTTCGATGGCCCGAATATAAACTGGCGTGCCCGGTTCGAGCCAGATCTACTGCAGCGCTTAGCGCCGGTAGCGGTGATGCTGGTCGGCGCCGGCTCGGCATTGTTTTTTAGCAAGCGGCGGGTGATCTGCCTGTCGGCGATTTTACTCGGCACGGTCTATTTCATCGGTACGACCTGGCACCAGCGCGACTTGATAAAAAGCATGTCCAATACGCAAAGACCGGTGAATCTTTTCTTAAAAGGACAGTCTTTGCCCAACACTGCTGGTGGTCTTTGCATGGAGGAAGGCATTTACTTCGATGAATTTCTTAAGGACCGTAATTTTTCCTTCATTCGCGATTATTGGTGTCCGCTTCGTCCGACACAGTATTTGAAGCTCGAACAGGTTTGTTCCGCTTCCCCAGAAAACGGCGGCCCGCAGGCCGCACCGGCTTTATTTGTCACGTCACGCGACAATCCGGCTGCCACGCGGCTTCCAATCGCTTATGCAACAGATGACTATGTTGCGCTCAAGGTAGCCTGCGGCGAGGGTAAATGACGACGCGCGGGTTCAAACTCAGTATCTGCATTAACGCTTCAATGATGCATGTATAATCGCGCGCTAAGCGCGATCAGGAAAATCGCACTGCGATGACGAACCTGCGAGCATAGGATTTCGGCCGCAGGTCCAGCCCATACGGAAAGGAAATGGCATGCCAAGTGATAAAGACCGGCCATTGCGGGCAACGCCGGAAATGGAAGATTTCGCGCACAAATATACTGAAGATGGCCAGGGGAAAATCGGAAAATTCCTGATCGATGGTTATTTTCGCGCGGTCGATGAACTGGTCCAGGCGGTCGGAATACGCGAGCTGACCTCTTCGAAAGCCATTGAAATCGGATGCGGCGAGGGGCACTCTACCGAACGTCTGCGCGGCTTGCTATCCGGGCAGGTGGATTTCCAGGCTGCGGAATATGTAGCGGATCTCGTTCCCCGCGCACAGAAGAGAAATCCGGGTATTACCGTGCGGCAGGGGAGCGCCTATGCCTCCGGCCATGCTGATGAAACTTTCGATCTGGTCTTTCTGCTAGAGGTACTTGAGCATCTTGATTACCCTATCGATGCCCTCAAGGAAATCCGCCGCATTCTGAAACCGGGCGGCTATCTCATTCTCGGCGTGCCTCGGGAACCGATCTGGTGCATGTTGAACATGACTCGAGGAAAATATCTGAAAAGCTTCGGCAATACGCCCGGACATCTAAATCATTGGTCCACGTTCGCCTTAAAACGCTTCATCAAAGCTCATTTTGGCGCAGTGGTACAGGTTAGAACGCCATTACCGTGGACTTTGGTGGCATCCCGGAAAATATAGTTACCCCGCTGTGAAATGGCGCTCATGCGGGGGAACAGTAGTTTATTTACCAATTCAGAAACACCGATTTCCGAAATCGACTTTACTTGAGTCGAAGCATTTTTGCGCCAACGTGCAGCGTCGAGGCAATCGCTACGGCCGGCCTGGTGCCTCGCTCTGCATTCCTTGGGCGTCAACACAAGCGCTCAGAAGACGCTGCTTCTGGTCGTAATGCAGATAGTCTCTTCGAGAGGGTCGAAACGGTCAGAAATAGCGGCAAAAAACGTGATGTTCGTCAAATTTGGCTAAGTACCGATATATAATCTCGCCGCAAGGAAGCAACTATATCGTCGAAATCCGCCATGACGGCATCCGCGAAATGCGGATGTTATTGCGGAGTTAATACCCCGCTATTCAATGTGCATACCACTTTCATTCCAGTATGCTGAAGTTTAGGCAAAACTTAGTATTTCTGGGAGAGTTCCGAAACACATGGTTCGTGCAAATCATCTGTCGTATCAAAAGTGAATTAATCTATGCAAATCGTCATACCCATGTCCGGCTTCGGCGAGCGTTTCAGGAAGGCAGGCTATTCCGTTCCCAAACCATTGATAGAAATCGATGGCAAGCCGATCATTGCGCACGTTATCGACATGTTTCCCGGCGAAACCGATCTGGTGTTCATCTGCAATGAGGAGCATCTGGCCGAACCGTCATACCGGATGCGGGAAATCCTTGCCCATTACTGCCCTACCGGCAAAGTCGTGGCGGTTCCATCGCACAAGCTGGGCCCGGTTCATGCGGTTACTTTAGCGGCACAGTGGATCCGGCGCGACTGCCCGGTTCTTGTGAACTATTGCGATTTCACCTGTTACTGGGACTGGTCCCATTTCAAACAATGGGCGGCGGCTTCCGGCTGTGCCGGCGCTATTCCAGCCTATCGCGGTTTTCATCCGCACACGCTTGGCACGACGAACTACGCCTATATCCGGGAAAGCAATGGCTGGATGCTAGACATTCAGGAAAAACAGCCTTATACCGACAACCGCATGGAAGAGTATGCGTCCAGCGGCAGTTATTATTTTTCCAACGGTCAATTAATGCTCGATGCATTTCACGCAACGATAGATCAAAATCTGACAGTGGGCGGTGAGTTTTACGTCAGCCTCGCTTACAAATCGCTGCTGAAAGATCATCTTCCGGTCGCAATTTACGATTTACAGCATTTCATGCAATGGGGTACACCGGCCGATGTTGCCGAATATCGCAACTGGTCGCAGACTTTCCGCGGCCTGATCGGGCCCTTGCGCACGCAGCGTATTGGCGGTGCGGTGGTGCTACCAATGGCTGGCCTGGGGCAGCGTTTTGCGCGTGAGGGCTACAAATTAACCAAGCCGCTGATTCCGGTTTCTGGTCGGCCAATGGTGCTGCAAGCTACGGACGATCTGCCCGGTGCCGATCATTATGCATTCGTTGTGCGCAGCGACATGCCTGGCTTCGAGGACGTCGTGAAAGCCTTGCGCTCTCGCTACCCCAATCCATCGATCAGGATGGTTTCCGAAGTGACCGAAGGCCAGGCCTGCACCGCCCTGCTGGGACTTGACGCCATATCCAACGATCCGGTACGTGATGTCGAAGGACCCATCACCTTCGGTGCCTGCGATTACGGCGCGCTTTATGACGTGTCGAAACTCAATTTCCTACTCAACGACGACGCGGATGTGATCGTGTGGGCCATGCGCGGACATGCGAATGCGGTACGTCATCCGCAGATGTATGGCTGGATCGATACCGATGGCAAGGATATTTTCCGTATTTCCGTCAAGACGCCACTTGCTTCGCCGGCCACGGATCCAGTGGTGCTCGGCACTTTTACGTTTAAGCGTAGCTCGGATTTCAGGCGTTGCGTTGCGCATATGATTGAACGCGGCGGCCGAATCAATGGCGAGTTTTACCTCGATACCTGCATCAACGATGCGCTGGAACTCGGTTTGCGCTGCAAAATATTCGAAGTCGACAGTTTCATGTCCTGGGGAACGCCCAATGACCTGCGCACATTCGAATACTGGCAATCCTGTTTTCACAAGTGGTCCGGCCATCCTTATCGGCTCGAACTGGATGGGCACGTCCCATCGGAGAGCCGTTCGGAGCTGGAAGAGCGCTACCAAGCTACTGTACCCACCTTGCCGGAGAAGCGCAGTTGATACGCCGTCAGATCATCGTTTTTCTAATAGTCGGCTCGCTGACGGTGCTGGTTGATTTCAGCACTTATCGCACATTGCTCTGGAGTGGCCTGGTTGACGTCGGCGCCGCGAAAGCTTGCAGCTTTCTGACGGGGACCGTATTCGCTTACTTCGTTAATAAAATATGGACTTTCGATCAGTCTCGTCACGCACCCGGCAGCGCCCTGCGTTTCGCGCTGTTATACGCCGTCACCCTGGCCGTCAATGTCGGCCTTAATGTGGGAGTGCTGCGTATTGCACATGGCATGAGCTTTGCCTTTAACGCAGCATTCCTGTGCGCCACTGGCGCCTCGGCTGTCCTGAATTTTATCGGCATGAAGTTTTTCGTTTTCAAACCGCATATGGCACGTGAACCGAGATGAAATTTTCCCTTGTGATTCCCTGCTACAACGAAGCGGCTAATCTGCCCTTGCTACTGGAACGCTGCCGCGACGTGACGGCGCGACCGGGCGTGGAAGTAATTTTGGTGGATAACGGTTCCAGCGACGATAGTCCGCAAGTATTGTCGAAATTGTTACCGCAATACCCGGGTTGCCGAAGCGTGCGGGTCGAAGTCAATCAAGGCTACGGCTTCGGTATATTGACAGGCCTACGGGCAGCCTCCGGAGAATTTCTCGGCTGGACGCACGCCGACATGCAAACGGATCCGCAGGATGCACTGATCGCGCTGGACATTATCGACAAGCATGGCGCGCAAATTTTTGCAAAGGGCCGCCGTTATGGCAGGCCGCTCGGCGACGTCCTGTTTACGGTTGGCATGAGCGCTTTCGAAACGCTTCTTCTTGGCAAGCCGATGTGGGACATTAATGCACAGCCGACAGTTTTTTCGCGTCGTTTTTTTGAAACCTGGACCCAGCCGCCACACGATTTTTCGCTCGATCTGTACGCCTATTTCATGGCACAGCGAGCGGATCTGGCAGTGCATCGCTTTCCTGTACGCTTCGGCGAACGCGCACACGGCGTATCGAACTGGAACATCAACTGGGCTGCCAAGCGCAAATTCATTCGCCGCACGATCGACTTCAGCCTGCAACTCAAGAAATCCTTGAAATCATGAAAATAATTGCGCACCGCAAAAATACCATTGCCGAGCTGCGAGCAACGCCCACCGAATACGGCATTGAAGTCGACATCCGTAGTTATGCCGATCGCATGGTGATCCATCACGATCCCTTCATCGAAGGTGAATTGTTCAGCGATTGGCTCAACGCTTATCGACACGGCACGCTGATCCTCAACGTCAAGGAAGAAGGGTTGGAGCCAGCGCTCATCAAGCTGATGCAGGAGCATGGCGTTACCGATTATTTTTTTCTCGATCAATCGTTTCCGTTTTTGGTGAAATGGTCGCGTCTCGGAGAAAGGCGCTGCGCGGTGAGGGTTTCTGAATTCGAATCGGTGCAGACAGCGTTGACGCTGGCGAACAAAATCGACTGGGTCTGGGTTGATTGCTTTACCCATCTGGCTTTACAGCAAGAAGAAGCACAGCGCCTGCAACAGGCCGGCTTCAAACTTTGTCTGGTTTCACCCGAATTGCAAGGACGCCCAGCGGACACCGAAATTCCAGAAATGCACCGTTTGCTGCAGCAACGCGGTATCCAGGTGGAAGCGGTATGCACTAAACGCCCGGATTTGTGGGAAGCCTTGAACCAGGTATGAAAAAAATCTTCAACACGCCATTGTTCCTGACAGGGTTAGTCCTGCGACTTGTCATGCTCGCTTTCGTTTTGCCGCGGGCCGCAGCAGTCTGGTATGTCCCCTTCCTTGAAGCCACGACACGGCATTTCACGCTCGATCCGTGGCACGCGTTCCTGACGACCGGCGGCACCGACGCGGCATTTCCATATGGTTATGTGATGTGGCTAGCGTTTCTTCCGTTCACGTGGATTTGCAATCTGCTCGGCATCGGCCTTTATCCCGCCTATGGATTAACGCTGCTGGTGGCGGACATCGGACTGTTACTGATCTTGAAAAAGCTGTTTCAGCCGGCCAATCGTCTTTTGCTGTCGATCTACTGGCTGTCGCCGATCGTGCTCTTCGCCACCTACTGGCTCGGCTATAACGACTTGATTCCGGTCGCACTCTTGTGCCTGGCTCTGTATTACGCGCGCAAGCTGAAGCTGGTACATGCCGGAGCGCTGTGCGGCGCGGCGATTTCGGCGAAGCTCAGCATGGTTCTGGCGATTCCGTTTTTTGCCATTTACCTGTGCCGCAATCGCGCACTGAGGCATCTTGTTGCGCCTTACGCCAAAGGTCTCGCATGCGCACTGGTCGTATTGTGTTTCCCGTTTGTATTTTCGTCCGCCGGCATGTACATGCTGTTGCACAATCCCGAAATGGCCAAGGTCTATCAACTGGTACTGCAAATCGGCGGCAGCGCCGAACCCATCTATCTGCTGCCGATGGTTTATCTGTTAATGCTGTATTTAACCTGGCGGATACGGCGCATCAGTTTCGAATTGCTGAACGTGTTGCTGGGCATGTCGTTTTTTTTGGTCGTCCTTCTGACGCCGGCCTCGCCCGGCTGGTTCATCTGGATTATGCCGTTGCTGGTTTGCTATCAGGCAATGAGCGGCCGCATCGCAGTGATGCTTGTAGCCGGTTTTACCGGTCTATACTTGCTGACAGTTTTTCTGGTGACGCAGAGGCCGCTGATCGCCGGCGACGATATCGCAAATCGCTTAGCGATCCACGCCGGCCAGCTGCTCGGCGCGAATGGTTCCGCAATATTGCACACCGTGCTGTTTACTTTCGGCGTGATTCTGGTCTTGCGCATCTGGCGTGAAGCCGTTGTCTACAACGATTATTTCCGGCTCAGCCGCACTCCGTTCGCCATCGGCATCGCCGGCGATTCAGGCGCAGGTAAAGATACGCTCGCTAATTCACTGCAAGGCTTGTTCGGCAAGCATTCGGTGGTGCAGTTGTCCGGCGATGATTATCATCTATGGGATCGGAAGAAACCGATGTGGCAGGTGATGACGCATCTGAATCCGAAAGCCAACGATCTCGAACAATATGCGCAAGACCTGATTTCGCTGACCAACGACAAGCCCATCCAGTCGCATCATTACGATCACAGCAGCGGACAGCGCAGCCGTCCGCATCGGATCGAAAGCAACGATTTCATCATCGCCAGCGGTTTGCATGCGCTGCATCTGCCGATCCTGCGCAGCTGCTACGACTTGAGCATCTATCTCGATATCGATGAAGGCCTGCGCCGGCATTTCAAACTCGACCGTGACGTGCGCCAGCGTGGCCACAGTATAGAAAAAGTACTTTCCTCGCTGGAAAAACGCGAGATCGATTCCCAAAAATTCGTGCGGCCGCAAATGGCATACGCCGATCTGATCATTGCGCTGCAGCCGATCCATCCGCGCATGCTGGAAGAGACCGATAGCCAACATCCGTTGCGCCTCAAACTGTTCGCGCGTTCACGCCATGGACTGAATGAAGAATCGCTGGTTCGCGTGCTGATCGGCGTATGCGGTCTGCATGTGGACATGTCGATGAGCCATGAAGGCAACGAAGTCGAGTTAACCATCGAAGGGGAAACCTCGGCCGATGACATTGCGCTGGCGGCGGCAACCCTATTCCCGAATATCAGCGAGTTTCTCGATACATCGCCCCGCTGGGAAGACGGCATACTCGGACTCATGCAGTTGATCAGCTTGTCTCACATTAACCAAGCACTTAAGAAACGGCTCATATGATGCAGTTGCTCAACCCAGAAAGGTTTAAACAGATTCCCGACGCGATTCTGTTCGACACCGACAATACCCTATATCACTACAATCCAGCGCATGAAGCAGCGATGAAAGCAGTGCGCGACAAGGTAACGCGCACGTTTTCCATCGAGCCGGTGCAGTTCGACGCAGCATTTTCCCAGGCTCGCAAGGAAATCAAAAACCGACTGCACCATACCGCCAGTTCGCATAGTCGATTGCTGTATCTGCAGCGCATGCTGGAAATTATCGGTCTGGGTTCGCAAGTGCTGCTGGCGCTGGATTTCGAGCAGACCTACTGGCGCACATTTCTGAGCAACGCCGTACTGTTCGACGACGTCAAGAATCTACTCGATGATGTGCGTCTGGCCGGTATTTCCACTGCGATCGTTACCGATTTAACCGCACAAATCCAGTTTCGAAAGATCGTGTATTTCGGCCTCGACCATTATTTCGACTACATCATCACCAGCGAAGAAGCCGGTTTCGACAAACCGCATGCGGCGCCATTTCAAATCGCTCTGGAAAAAATGAATCCGAAGGGTAAGTGCATTTGGATGGTTGGCGACAATCCGGTCAATGACATACAGGGTGCGCGCGAAGCGATCGACGCGGTGACGATCCAGAAAGTACATCATGGAATTTCCGCTGGTACCGGATCGACCCAGCCTGATTGCGTCATCCATGATTTTTCCGAACTGCGCAAATTGTTCAAGAGCGTGATCGAAAGGACAGGACAATGATGTCTGCGATCAAGACCAATTTCACAGACTGGCGGCGGCCGCTGATCGCCATGTTGGTCACGATGATCTGCACGGTTGCGATCATGACGACATTTGTAACTGGGCCGCTACAAGGCGAATTTCGGCACTTCTTTCTGCCCGCCAAGATGTTTGGGGTGCCGCAACAGCTGCGCGATCACGGTATTGATGAAATGTATCTGGACGATATCAATTCGGGTTGGGATGGGCAGTTCTATTTTTATATCGCCAACGACCCGTTGGCGCTGCGCGATACAGTGCAGCATGTGGATTCCAATGCTTATCGGTATCAACGTATCGGCCTGCCCTTGTTGGCCAATCTGGTTTCCAAGATCACTTTCCAGTCATGGGTTAGTCCACTCACCTATTACCTGACTAGTCTGTGCATCCTGCTGTTGTCCACCTTGATGGCGGCGGCGTATTTCCAACGGCGTAGCATCAGCCCGTACTGGATATTATTCTGGGCGCTCGGTATGGGTACGCAAGTGACCCAATTGCACGGATTGCCCGACGTAGCCGCCGATGGATTGCTTATCATCGGCTTGGTCTGTTGGATGCGAGGGTGGCGTATTCCCTATGTGCTGTCGATAGCGTTCGCTGGTCTCTCGCGCGAAATCTATGTGCTGGTGCCAGCGTTCATCTTCATTGGGCAATTCTGGCTGGATACACGTGAAACCGGTTTGAAGTTTGCGCTATCGCCGCGTCAGGTGATTTCTTTTTGCAAACGGATGTGGATCCATTTCATCCCCATGCTGGCGGTTATTGCGTGGCAAATTTTCATACGCTTGAAATTCCATGTTTCGCCATCGTCGCAAGCGACCAACGTGCTTGACTGGCCGTTCAGCAGCAGCTTTCATTTCATGCTCGCGCCGTTTACCGGCGAGCGTCCCATGGACCGGCATGCCCGCATGGAGAGCTTTGGTATCCTGCTGTTCCTAATTCTGCTTGGAACGGCGACATTCGTATTTACAAGATTTATTCGGCGCCATCTGACGCAACCGAAACAGCAATCTGCGGAGACCGCCGTAGCATTTGGCGTAGGTTTGGCATTCCTCGTCGTCGTGGCGATGTATATTTGCTTCGGTTCGACTGTCATGATGGATCACTCCGGCTACTGGAAGGCTGCAAACATTTTCCTGTTTGCATTGCCCTTCGCCGCTGCAGTTGAAGGCCGCTCACCCGGCAAATGGGTGTGGGTTATGTTTTCGGTGGCGACGATATTCTTCAGCATATTTTTGCTGGGAAGAATCACCGCCCCCCCTTACTTTTACAATGGGAAAATCGAATACGCGACGAGCGAACCGGCATGCATGAAGCAATTTCAGGCCAGCATTCTGCCTCAATCTATAGAAGTAAACCCCAAAAATTTCTGGCGCAGCCTTAGGGGTCCCGATACTGCCACCATCAATATCGAAATACGCAACCTCGGCAGCGACAGCTTCAAGCCATATCGCGGTAAAGGCGCTGTGTCGATGAGCTATCAGTGGGTTCGTTCCTCGGACGGCACTGTCGTCAAGGATGGCATACGCACCGAATTGACTTCCGCGCTGGCGCCGAATCAGGCCGTGCAGCTCCCTGTGTTTGTACAGTTTCCCAATACGGTGGGTGATTATGTTCTGAAATTGAGTCTGGTGCAGGAAGGATGCACCTGGTTCTATCTAGCGAATCCCGCCAGCGGATTCGATATCCACTACAAGATCAGGTAACGTCATGAACGTAAAAGACGAAGTCAAAATGTATTCGGGAACGATTGGACGCGACCCGCTACTAATACAGGGGGCGGGCGGCAATGTTTCGTGGAAAGAGGGTGGGACCTTATGGATCAAGGCGTCCGGAACATGGCTCGCGGATGCGCAGAGCAAAGATATTTTCGTTCCGATCGACCTTGCCCAGGCGCGTACATTGATTGCCGCCGGCGCTAGCGATCTGAGTTCGGCCCGCCAAAGCGATTCAGCGTTGCGGCCCTCCATCGAGACGGCGCTTCATGCATTGCTGCCGCATCGGATCGTTGTCCATTTTCATGCGGTGGAGGTAATTGCCATAGCGGTGCTTGCCGATGCGCAAGACCTATTCGAACGAAGGCTTGCAGGCTTGAACTGGACTTGGATAGATTACGTTAAGCCCGGACCCGATCTGGCGCAGGCCGTGGCCTCCGCGCTCAGCGGTGATAAGACTCCGGATATTCTGGTGCTCGGCAACCACGGGCTTGTGATTGCGGCGGATTCCGTGCAGGAAATCGACCGCCTTTTGCGAGAAATCCGCGTGCGTTGCGAAGGGAGTGTGCGTACCGCTCCATCACCGGCGAAGGCCGACTGCGATCAGTTGGCATCCGACTGGCGGGACAGCGGCTATAAATTGCCGCAGAATCCGCTGTATCACGTGCTCGGCATTGACGCTACGAGCCTTGCGATAGCGCGTAAGGCTTGGGTCCTTTATCCCGATCACGCAGTGTTTCTCGGTGGACACGCAACGGTCGTAGAAGGAAGGCAGACGCTTTTGAAAGAAGATGCCGCCACGCGCCCCGAATGTATTATCGTTGCTCACCAGGGCGTTGTAGTCCGAGACGACCTAAATGCCGGACAGTTGGCGATGCTGGCATGTTATGTCGACGTCGTCTTGCGTCTGGATGAGGCGGCGCAGATTGCGCCGCTCAGTACCGAACAAATAGCCTCACTGCTAAACTGGGACGCTGAGAAATACAGACAAAGTCTGAATGCGATTTAGAAGTGCCGCAGGATGCGGGATGCATTTTAGCTTGGTTCCAGCAAGAAACCTCAATAGGCGGCGTATCTGTTTTTCTGCGCTTTAACTGATTTTCCGGACGCTTTCGCGAGTCGTCTACACTTACCTTCACACATTCGACATGGCACAAAAAATAGCATTAGTAACGGGGATTTCTGGACAAGACGGCGCCTATCTGGCTGAATTGCTGCTAGGCAAAGGGTATCAGGTATACGGCACCTACCGCCGTACCAGTTCAGTCAACTTTTGGCGCATTGAGGAACTCGGCATCGCTGCCCATCCTAATTTGCATTTGGTCGAATATGATTTGACCGACCTGGGTTCCACAATTTCGCTGGTAAAAAAAATTGAGCCGGATGAAATTTATAACCTGGCTGCGCAAAGTTTCGTCGGTGTCAGTTTCGATCAGCCTACCACCACGTCGCTGATCACCGGCATCGGCGCCCTGTATTTGCTGGAAGCGATACGTCTGATCAATCCAAAGATTCGTTTTTATCAGGCTTCCACTTCGGAAATGTTCGGCAAGGTGCAGGCTGTGCCACAAGTCGAAGAAACCCCTTTTTACCCACGTAGTCCGTACGGAGTGGCCAAGCTGTATGCCCATTGGATGACTGTAAATTATCGTGAAAGCTATGGCATTTTCGGGTCAAGCGGCATATTGTTCAATCACGAAAGCCCGTTGCGCGGACGCGAATTCGTCACGCGCAAAATCACCGATTCCGTTGCCAAGATCAAGCTGGGAAAACTTGATTGTCTCGAATTGGGTAATATCGATGCCAAGCGGGATTGGGGGTTTGCAAAGGATTACGTGGAAGGCATGTGGCGCATTCTGCAAGCGGAGGCACCGGACACCTACGTTCTGGCGACTAACCGCACCGAAACGGTCAGGGATTTCGTCGAAATGGCATTCAAGGCTGCCGGTATTGCACTGGAATTCAGGGGCTCAGCCGAGACCGAGACTGCGATCGATGTCGCGACGGGCAAGACAGTCATGCGCATCAATCCGAAATTCTATCGGCCCGCTGAAGTCGATCTATTGATCGGCAACCCCGCCAAGGCGAAAAAAAACCTTGGCTGGTCGCCAACCACAACGCTCGAACAGTTATGTGAGATGATGGTCCGGGCCGATCTGCGCCGGAATACTGAAGGAGTTTCATTTTGAAATTGCTGGTTACCGGCGCCACCGGCTTTACCGGACGCCAATTCGTTGCACGCGCGAGCGCGCGCGGCTATCAAGTGGTCGCGCTGGAGGCCGATCTCGGTGACCGCGAAGCCTTGAATTTGGAAGTGAAGCAAACCGCGCCCGAATTCGTTGTGCATCTTGCGGGAGTGGCGTTTGTTGCGCATGCGGACGCCCGCGCTTTCTACGATGTCAATGTCGTCGGCACTACCAATCTGCTCGATGCATTAGCTGGATTGGCGCAAGCACCACGTCGCGTTTTACTGGTCAGCAGCGCCAATGTCTATGGCAATTGCGAACATTCGCCGATCAAAGAAAGCCAGCCTCCGGCGCCAGCCAATCATTATGCGACCAGCAAGCTGGCGATGGAATATATTGCACGAACCTACTCGTCGAAATTACCACTTTTTTTTGCGCGGCCCTTCAACTATACCGGGCCAGGACAAGACGCATCGTTTGTGATTCCCAAGCTGGTGACGCATTATGCGCGTAAAGCCCAGAAGGTCGAACTCGGCAATCTCAATGTCGAACGCGAATTCAATGATGTTCGTTTCGTTTCAGACGCCTATCTGCAATTGCTAGATAAAGCGATCGTCGGCGAGGTCTACAACATCTGCACCGGCAATTCGGTGACATTGCAGGCAGTCATCGATCTACTGGAAATTCTGACTTCCCACCATTTGCAGGTAGAAGTCAATCCGGCCTTCGTTCGCAATAATGAAATCCATCGACTGTGCGGCAATCCGGAAAAACTGTTCGCGGCCACAGGCCCTTTAATGATACCGACGCTGGAAGACACCTTGCGTAGCATGCTTCAAGCTACGCTAGCTTGATAGGTGTCCCACAACCCATGCCCACCTACGCCATCGGCGACCTCCAAGGCTGCAACCAGCAACTAAACGCCCTCCTGGAAAAGGTCCACTCCGCCGCGCCCGACGCCAAGCTGATTTTCCTCGGCGACCTGGTCAACCGCGGCCCCGAGTCCCTGTCCACCCTGCGCGCGGTCCGCGCCATGGGTGACAAAGCCCAGTGCGTGCTCGGCAACCACGATCTGCATCTGTTGGCCGTTGCCCATGGCATTGAGAAAAAGGGAAAATCCGACACACTGGACGACATCCTGAACGCCCCGGACCGCGACGAGCTGCTCGACTGGCTGCGCCGCCGTCCGCTGGCGCTGTTCGAACAAGGCTACCTGATGATGCATGCCGGCGTCGTCCCCCAATGGACCGCCGAGCAAACCATCTCGCTGGCCCATGAAGTGGAAACCGTCCTGAGCGGTCCGGAGTGGATCGATTTCCTGCGCCAAATGTACGGCAATCAACCCGCCAAATGGGACGATCGGCTGCAAGGCGCCGACCGCCTGCGCTGCATCGTCAACGCCCTGACGCGGATACGCTTCTGCGAACCTGACGGCGCCATGGAATTTTCCATCAAGGAAAGTGCAGCCACCGCCAATGCAGGCGATTATCTGCCGTGGTTCGATCTGCCAAATAGAAAAAGCGCCGATGTCACCGTTCTGTTCGGTCACTGGTCGACGCTGGGTCTGATGCTCAAGCCGAACGTGATCGGCCTCGATACGGGTTGCCTGTGGGGCGGCAAGCTTACGGCATTATGCCTTGAGGATCGTTCGATGATTCAAGTGGATTGCCCGCAGTTGCAAGTGCCCGGCTGATCTTGGCGGCATTGGATGCCGGCGTAAAATCCGGTATCAATACCGCCGCGATCGCGTCGTGCGTTGCTACGGCCAGCTCGCGCCGGTGCGCGCCGGTGCTGGTTATCGGCGCCAGCACTGTCAGTTCGGCCGTAATATCGCGCGCTTTCAGAATCGCCAAAATGCTTTCGACAATGCTCATCTCCCCAATGAAATCCGCCGCCGAATGCAAGTCGCCGGCGGCATCGACGTAGCGCATCGCATACGGTTGCACCGGCACCCCGGCGTCAATCGCGGCTTCGAACAGATTAGGGTGGAACGGCAGCAGGCTTCCTTGCGCGGCCGTGGTTCCCTCAGGGAAAAACGCAATGCGATCGCCTTCCCGGATGCTGGCGACCAGATCGTGATAAACCTTCCTTACATCGCGCGGCTTGCCGCGTGCAATAAAAATGGTGCCGGTCGCCGCGCACAGCCAGCCGATCAGCGGCCAG
>JAQGLY010000077.1 GCA_028292625.1 Herbaspirillum sp.
TCGCAATCGTCGCTTCGACGCTGGGTTCGCCCACCAGGATCTTCTGGAAGCGGCGCTCCAGCGCGGCGTCCTTTTCGACATACTTGCGGTATTCGTCCAGCGTGGTCGCGCCGACGCAGTGCAGTTCGCCGCGCGCAAGGGCGGGCTTGAGCATGTTGCCGGCGTCCATCGCGCCTTCGGCCTTGCCGGCGCCGACCATGGTGTGCAATTCATCGATGAAGACGATGGTCTGGCCTTCGTCCTGCGCAATTTCCTTGAGCACCGCCTTGAGCCGTTCCTCGAATTCGCCGCGGTATTTCGCGCCGGCCAGCAAGGCCGCCATATCCAGCGACAGCACGCGCTTCGATTTCAGGCTGTCCGGCACTTCGCCGTTGACGATGCTCTGCGCCAGACCCTCGACGAAGGCGGTCTTGCCGACGCCAGGCTCGCCGATCAGCACCGGGTTGTTTTTGCTGCGCCGTTGCAATACCTGGATCGCACGCCGGATTTCATCGTCGCGGCCGATCACCGGATCGAGCTTGCCGAGACGCGCGCGCTCGGTCAAATCCAGGGTGTATTTTTTCAGGGCTTCGCGCTGTCCCTCGTCCTGCTGCGAAGAGACGCTCGCGCCGCCGCGTACGGCGGTGATCGCCGCTTCCAGCGATTTGCGGCTGAGGCCGTTTTCGCGCGCCAGTCTGCCGGCGTCGGATTTGTCGTCCAGCAAGCCCAGCAGCACCATTTCGCTGGCGATGAACTGATCGCCGCGCTTTTGCGCTTCCTTGTCGGCCAGATTCAGCAAGGCGCCCAGTTCGCGCCCGCCCTGCACTTCGCCGCCATTGCCGCTCACCTTGGGCAAGCGTTCCAGCGCCGCATGCAGCGCCGCCGCTAGGCCAGGCACGTTGACGCCCGCGCGCTGCAACAGCGAACGGGTGCTGCCGTCGTCCTGATTGAGCATCGCGACCAGCAAATGCAACGGTTCTATGTATTGATTATCGTGGCCGACGGCCTGACTCTGGGCATCGGCCAGCGCCTCCTGCAACTTGGTGGTAAGTTTGTCGATACGCATGGAATTCTCCAAAATTTCATTAGAATGAAAATTGGGGCAAGGCCGACGATTTCAACCAACGCGGCCCCAATAGGCGTAAAAACAACGATTCAGCCGAGCCAGGCCCGATACGTGGCGAAACCGGCGAAACACAGCGCCAGCGCCCCCAGCAAATGCAGCGCGCTATGGCCGAACGCCCACAGATACTGGCCGCGCTGCAGCAGAATCATGGATTCGGCCGAAAACGTCGAAAACGTGGTCAGGCCGCCGAGAAAGCCGGTCACCGCCAGCAAGCGCCACTCGACCGGCAACGACGCATGGCTTTCGAAAAAAGCGACCAGGAAACCGATCATATAACCACCAACCAGATTGACCAGCAGCGTGCCCAGCGGCAACGCGTCATGCAAGGCACCGAGCCGCACGCTCAAGCCCCAGCGCAGCCACGCGCCCACGACGGCGCCCACCCCCACCGCAGCGAATCCCAGCCAGTTCACGCTTTCTTTTCCCACTTGCCAAGCGCGGCGGTATCGGTGGAGCGCGCGTCGACCCAGCGCGCGCCGTCCGGGGTCTGTTCCTTTTTCCAGAACGGCGCTTCGGTCTTCAGGTAATCCATGATGAATTCGCAGGCGGCGAACGCTTCGCCGCGATGGGCCGCGGCGACCGCCACCAGCACGATCTGGTCCAGCGGCTGCAACGGTCCGATCCGATGGATCACCAGCGCATCGATCAAGGCCCAGCGCTCCTGCGCCTGCTCGACGATTTGCTGCAGCGATTTCTCGGTCATGCCGGGATAATGCTCCAGCTCCATTTGCGTGACGGCGGAGCCGTCGTTCAAATCGCGCACCACGCCGACGAAACTGGCGACCGCGCCGACCTGCGGCCGGCTGGCGCGCAATTGCGCGATTTCAGTGCTCAGATCGAAGTCCGCGGTCTGAATGCGCACGCTCATGATTGTCCTTTGCGCCATACGCTGGCCAGCCACGGCTGCTGTTCGCGCGGCAAACCGGCGGGGCGGTAATAATGTTCTATTTCGATAAAGCCGGCCTGCGTCATCCATGCCTGCCAGGCGCTCAATTCATGATACGCGCCATAACGGCCGGCGTGCCAGCCTTCCTGATTGTTACCGCGCGGATTCGAGGAAAACAGCGCGCCGCCGGGTTTCAGCGTGGCAAACAGTTGACGCAATACGCGCGGCAATTCGCGGCTGGGGACATGGAACAGCGATGCGTTGGCGAATATGCCGTCGAAGTACGCATCCGGCAAATTCAGATGCAGAAAGTCCTGATGCCAGACTTCGCAGCCGCTGTCCCGCCGCGCCATCTCGACGAATTGCAGGACACCGTCCAGCCCGATGGCGCGATGGCCCAGCCGGGCGAAGGTCCGCAGATCGCGCCCGGGACCGCAGCCGAAATCGAGAATGAGGCGCATGACGGGCGCCCGGGCCGGATCGCCGTCCGCGGCATCGGGCGCATCGAGCGCGCGCAACAGCGCGGCAATGTTCTGTGTGACGTCGTGGTCGCGCGTGCCGTCGCGAAAGGCTTCGGCGCGTTCGCCGTAATGCGCCAGCGTTGGACCGGTGATCCGTTCGGGATCGAAAGCATCGGGATGCATGGCGGCCGTCATCGCACTGGCGCCCGGCGGCGGGACGCGATGCTAACCACCGGTCACCGGCGGAAAAAAGGCGACTTCGCAGCCGTCGCTCAGTTCGGCGTCGCCGTTGATCATCACGTGATTGAAGGCCACCCGCACGGCGCGGCCCTCTGCCAGGGTTTGGGCCCAGACGCCGCCGCGCGCGCGCAACAGCGCGCGCAATGCGTCGACGCTGCGTACGTTGTCAGGCGCTTCCAGCGCTTCCTGCGCCGTGCCGAGCGCCTCGCGCACGGCGGCGAAATAACGAATTTCGATATGCATTACAGCAGCTCCGAGAAAGGCATGAAACACACACTGTCGCCGCGCGCGATCGCATGGCCCGGCGGATTGTCGATCAGGCCGTCGCCCCAGACGGTGGACGTGAGCACGCCGGACCCCTGATTCGGAAACAGATCCAGACCGCCTTCGGCGTTGATGCGCGCGCGCAGAAATTCGTTGCGGCGATCGCCCTTCGGCAAGTCGAAATCGGCGCGCATGCCATAGGTCTTGGGCGCGATATCCGCCACGCCCTGCAAACGCAAAATGAAGGGCCGGACGAAGATCAGGAAAGTGACGAAGGTCGATACCGGATTGCCGGGCAAGCCGATGAAAAAGGCTTCGCCGCCGATGCCGCCCCCTTCGGCATCCCTGCGCACCATGCCGAACGCCAGCGGTTTACCCGGCTTCATGGCGATTTGCCACATGGTCAGCCGGCCTTCGGCCTCGACCGCCGGTTTGACGTGATCCTCTTCGCCGACCGACACGCCGCCGCAGGTGATTACCAGATCGCCGGCCGCCGCGGCGCGGCGCAGCATCGCGCGCGTTTCGCCCAGATTGTCCGGCACGATGCCGTAATCGACGATGTCGCAGCCCAGGTTTTCCAGCAGGCCGCGCAATAGAAAGCGGTTCGAATTGTAGATCGCGCCCGGCTTCAGCGCTTCGCCCGGCATGGCCAGCTCATCGCCGGTAAAGAACACTCCCACGCGCAGACGCGGCCGCACCGGCAACTGCGCCAGGCCGACCGAGGCCGCCAGTCCCAGATGCTGCGGCCGCAGGCGGGTGCCGGCCGGCAGGATCACGCTGCCGCTGCGGATATCTTCGCCGCGACGACGAATCCATGCGCCGGGCGCGGGCGCTTCGGAAATCACCACATGATCGCCGTCGACGGTGCAGGCCTCCTGCATCACCACCGCATCCGCGCCGTCGGGAATCAGGGCGCCGGTAAATATCCGCGCGGCGCTGCCGGGCGCCAGCGCCGTGCCCGGCCGTCCGGCCTGGATCCGCTGCGATACGGGCAAGCGGATAGGCAAACCCATCGCGGCGCAATCGGCGGCGCGCACCGCGTAGCCGTCCATCTGCGAATTGTCCCGGCCCGGCACATCGATCTGCGAATGCTGATCGGCCGCCAGCACCCGGCCGTTGGCTTCCAGAGTAGGCGCGGTCTGCGCCACGGTCGGCGCCCTGGCCGCCTCCAGCAGCAAGTTCAGGGCCTGGGCGGCGGTCAATAACGGCGGTCTTGCGTCCATCATTTCAAATCCTCGAGTAAGTCACACATGCGCGACGATAAACGCCTTGACTTGGTCTGCGTCGGCCGCCATTACCTCAAAACGCTGCGGCAATGCCTCCAGCGCTTCGAAACCGGCCGGCCGCTCGGCGTCGGCGCCCAGCGCTTCCAGGATGGTTTCATTGAACTTGGCCGCCAGCGCCGTTTCCAGCACGATCATCGGCACGCCAGGCGTCATGTTTTCGCGCGCGACCTTGACGCCGTCGGCGGTATGGGTATCGATGGTGATGCCGTATTCCTTGCGCACGGCGCGAATCGTGGCGAGCCGGTCCTGATGGGTCGACTTGCCCGACGCGAAGCCGTATTTCACCACCCGCGCAAATTCGTCGCCATCGCTGCCGGGCCGCCCGGAAAGATCGAAACCGCCGGCCGTTTCCACTTTGTCGAACAGCGCGCGCACGCGCCGGCTGTCGCGCCCCAGCAAATCGAAGATGAAGCGTTCGAAATTGGAGGCCTTGCTGATGTCCATGCTGGGGCTGCTGGTGTGGTAGGTTTCGGCCGATTTACGCACGCGATAAACGCCGCTGTGGAAGAATTCGTCGAGCACGTCGTTTTCATTGGTGGCGACCACCAGTTTATCGATCGGCAAGCCCATCATACGCGCGATATGGCCGGCGCAGATATTGCCGAAATTGCCGGAAGGCACTGCAAACGACACCTTTTGCGTGCTGTCCGAGGTCGCGCTCAGATAGCCGCGGAAGTAATACACGACTTGCGCCACCACGCGCGCCCAGTTGATCGAGTTGACGGTGCCGATTTTTTGCGCGGCCTTGTATTCCAGATCGTTGGACACCGCTTTGACGATGTCCTGGCAATCGTCGAACACGCCTTCGATGGCGATATTGAAAATGTTCGGGTCCTGCAGGCTGAACATTTGCGCGGTCTGAAACTTGCTCATCTTGCGATGCGGCGACAGCATGAACACGCGGATGCCGCGCTTGCCGCGCATCGCATATTCGGCCGCGCTGCCGGTATCGCCGGAAGTGGCGCCCAGGATATTGAGTTCGGCGCCCTCTCTGGCGAGCGTGTATTCGAACAGATTGCCCAGCAATTGCATCGCCATGTCCTTGAACGCCAGCGTCGGCCCGTTCGACAGGCTCTGCAGCAGCAACGTGCCGCGCGCATTTTGCTCCAGCACCCGCAAGGGCGTGATGGCCGCGGCGTCCTCGCCGGCGCGGGTGTTGCGATACACGTCGGCCGTATACGTTCTGGCCGTCAATGCTTTCAAATCGGCATCCGGAATATCGGTCGCGAATTTTTTCAATACCTGGTATGCCAGATCGGCGTAGGGCAATGCGCGCCATCCGTCCAGTTCTTCCAGCGTGACTTGCGGGTAAACCGCCGGCAAATACAAGCCGCCGTCCGGCGCCAGCCCGCCCAGCAGGATTTCGGAAAAGCTTGGTGCGGCGGCATGGCCGCGAGTCGAAACATAATGCATAAGGTCGGATTCGGTTAGTCTATAGTCTGGTTGGTGCACTGCAACGCAATGGCGTTGTAATTCGGGCATTATAACGTTGCGCCCGCCGATGGGGAGCGCATCCCCGGCGGGTGAGGTTATCGCCGTACGAGCGGGCACGGAAACAATTTTTGCAACGGAACGCTTATAAAGGTTTTTGGGCGGCGTTTGGCACTATTTGGCGATATTTGATGCCTGATAGCCGGGAAATACGAAATATTGCTTTACTGCCACCTTTTTATGCGAAGATGCCGGTCGGCTACTTTCTGTCCTTTTTTGCCACGCGCTTGCGCTTGTATTAAAAGCCAGCGTGTTTATTTACGGATACAGCATGTCACTGAAACGCCTGTTCAGGCTTATTTCCATCGCTCTGATGTCGCTGTTCCTGCTCTTGACCGCAGGACTGCTGGCTACCCAATGGGATGTCTATCGACGCGGCGTCGAAAGCGTTCAGATCGTGCGCCATCTGCATTTGGCGTTGCGGGTCATGGAACTGATGTCGGCCGAGCGCGAGCCGACCAACGCCGTGCTGGGGGCCGAGAGCGCGGAAATGCCGGAAGCACGCGCCAAGCTGGCGCAGGCGCGGCTCAAGAGCGATATTTCCATCAAGCAATTGCAGCAGGCCTTGGGCGACGAGCGGCACGACGGCTATCGCGCCATCGCCGCCAACATCACCATGCTGAGCGAAGAATTGCACCGCGCCCGGAAATCGGTCGACGAACTGGCCGATCATCCCTTGCCGGAGCGGCGTTCCGAAGACATCGCGGCGGCGGCCAATCGCATGATAGCGCTGATCCAGCGGCCGGTGGTCGCCACCGCCGACTTGGCCAACATCGCCGGGCTGGACGAGCCGGGGCTGCGCGATGGCATCGCCAGCGCCCGGCTGGCCGCCAGCATGCGTGAATACGCGGGCCAGATCGGATCGCAATTCACCGCCGCGATCGCCAAGCGTCTTCCGCTGCGTTCCGACGAAGTGATCGAGATCTCCAAACTGAGCGGCCGCGCCGAACAGATGCGCTTCATCCTCAATCTGCAATTGCGCAGCTATAAGACCAACCGGCAACTGGAGGCCGCGCTGAACAAGGTCGACACTGTGTATTTCGGCGAAGGCCTGCCGCTGTTGAATCGTCTGCTGCAAATCGGCCTGAAATCGGGCGATTACGGCGTCACCACGAGCGCACTTGCGGCGCAGTACGTACCGAAAATGCAAAGCATCGTGGAATTGCGCGATCTGATTCTGGAAGACTGCCTCGACAGCGCCGAAGCCAGGACCAGACGGGCGCTGCAGACGCTGCTCGCGGCAATCGCGCTGGCGGCGGTGGCGCTGGCGGTTTTTTATCTGCTGCTGCGCACGATCCGCAAGCGCCTGGTCACGCCGATGCTGGAATCGACCCGGCTGTTCGTCGCGCTGGCCAACGGCGAACTGGAGACTCCGATACCGCCGCGGCACGGCGACGACGAAATCAGCAATCTGTTCCGCGCGATGGAGGTGTTCACGGCCAGTTGTATTGCGCGCATCTCGCTGGAACAGGAACGCGAAGCGCTGATTACCCAATTGAAGGCGACTTCCGACACCGATTTCCTCACCGGCCTGATGAACCGCCGCGCCTTTTTCACGCAGGGCGAACCGCTATTCGGCATCGCACAGCGCTATCAAAACGAGTTGTCGCTGGTTCTGATGGATATCGATCATTTCAAGCAGGTCAACGACCAGCACGGGCATCAGACCGGCGACCTGGTGTTGCAGCAAATCGCCACGCTATGCCGCAAGATGCATCGCAAGATCGATGTGGTGGTGCGCTACGGCGGCGAAGAATTCCTGATGCTGCTGCCGCATACCGACATGAAGCAGGCGACCCTGATCGCCGAGAAATTGCGCCTCGCGATCTGCTCGCACACCATACAACTGACCTCGGGCGCCTCGCTGCGCGTGAGCGCCAGCTTCGGCGTGACGTCTTACGACCAGGACATCAGCCTGGATGCGCTGATCCTGCGCGCCGATCAGGCCCTTTATTACGCGAAAAACCATGGCCGCAATCAGGTGCAGAATACGGACGCGATCGCGATCGCCCAGATATTGCAGGAGTCCTGAACGCAAATAACAAAAAGCGCATCCGTATTTGCATACGGATGCGCGTTGAGCGGCCGGCTTGCCTCTTCGGCCTAGCTTAATTCTTCCAGGCGGATCTTGGTCACGCTGCCCATCACGCTGGACAGGGCTTCGATCTTCTTCAGCGCCGCTTCGATATTCTTCTCCTGCGTCTGATGCGTCAGCATGATGATATCGGTCTGCGTTTCGCCTTCCCCGGGCTCCTTTTGCAGCATCGCATCGATGGAAATCGACAGATCCGCCAGGATCCGCGTCACGTCCGCCAACACGCCGGGCTTGTCGGCCACGTGCATGCGCAGGTAATAGCTGGTGGTCACCTCGGACATCGGCAGGATCGGCGTGGACGCCATCGCATCCGGCTGGAACGCCAGATGCGGCACGCGATGCTCCGGATCGGCGGTCGCCAGACGCGTGATGTCGACCAGATCGGCGATCACGGCCGATGCGGTGGGCTCCGCGCCGGCGCCCTTGCCGTAGTACAGCGTCTGACCGACCGCATCGCCATCGACCATCACCGCGTTCATCGCGCCTTCGACATTGGCGATCAGCCGGCTGGCGGGCACCAGCGTCGGATGCACGCGCAATTCGATGCCGGCGGGGGTCTTGCGCGTGATGCCCAGCAGCTTGATGCGATAACCCAGTTGCTCGGCATACAGAATATCGGTCGCTTCGAGCTTGGTGATGCCCTCGATATGGGCCTTGTCGAACTGCACCGGAATGCCGAACGCTATCGACGCCATGATGGTCAGCTTGTGCGCGGCGTCTATGCCTTCGATATCGAAGGTCGGATCCGCTTCGGCATAGCCCAGCCGTTGCGCTTCCTTCAGCACATCGGCGAAATCCAGGCCCTTGTCGCGCATTTCGGAAAGGATGAAATTGGTGGTGCCGTTGATGATGCCGGCAATCCATTGAATCCGGTTTGCGGTCAAGCCTTCGCGCAATGATTTGATGATCGGAATACCGCCGGCGACAGCTGCTTCGAACGCAACGATGACGCCCTTTTCCTGCGCCGCTTTAAAAATTTCGTTGCCGTGCGTGGCGATCAGCGCCTTGTTGGCGGTCACCACGTG
>JAQGLY010000079.1 GCA_028292625.1 Herbaspirillum sp.
TTCGGCTTCGCCACCTCGGCCCTGATCGCCGCGGGCTGCATCATGATGCGCAAATGCCATCTGAACACCTGCCCGGTCGGTGTCGCAACCCAGGACCCGGTATTGCGTGCGAAGTTCTCGGGCAAGCCGGAACACGTCGTCAATTTCTTCTTCTTCATCGCCGAGGAAGTGCGGCAGATCATGGCGCAGCTCGGCATACGCACTTTCAACGAACTGATCGGCCGTTCCGATCTGCTCGACCGGCAAAAGGCGATTGCGCACTGGAAGGCACAGGGTCTGGACTTCAGCAAGATCTTCTATCAGCCGGTCAGCCATAACGGCGCGCTGGCCTATCACGTCGAAGAGCAGGATCACGGTCTGATCAAGGCGCTGGATCACAAGCTGATTGCGCAAGCCAAGGCGGCCATCGACCACGGCGAGAAGGTCTCGTTCATCTCCAACATCAAGAACGTGAACCGCACCGTCGGCGCGATGCTGTCGGGCGTGGTCGCCAAGAAATACGGGCATGAAGGTTTGCCCGACGATACGATTCATATCCAGTTGCACGGCACCGCCGGACAATCGGCCGGCGCCTTCCTGGCGCACGGCGTGACGCTGGATCTGGTCGGCGAAGGCAACGATTACGTCGGCAAGGGCTTGTCGGGCGGCCGCATCATCGTGCGTCCGAACACTGAGTTCCGTGGCCGCGCTTACGACAATATGATCGCCGGCAACACCGTGCTGTACGGCGCCATCGCGGGCGAAGCGTTTTTCAGCGGCGTGGCCGGCGAGCGCTTCGCGGTGCGCAATTCGGGCGCCATCGCGGTGGTCGAAGGCACCGGCGATCACGGCTGCGAATACATGACCGGCGGCACCGTCGTGGTGCTGGGTGAAACCGGCCGCAACTTCGCGGCGGGTATGTCGGGCGGTCTGGCGTATGTCTACGATCCGGAAGGTGATTTCGCCAGCCGTTGCAACATGAGCATGGTCTCGCTGGACAAGGTTCTCAGCGATACCGAGCAGCGTGAGCAGGTGGGCAAGGCGATCTGGCATCGCGTTGCGCGCGGCGGTGAAGCGCAATCGGATGAAGCGATTTTGCGCGGCCTGATCGAGCGCCATTTCAAGTACACCGGCAGCAGCCGGGCACGCTTCCTGCTGGATAACTGGGCGCAGTCGCGCGCCAAGTTCGTCAAGGTCTTCCCTAGCGAATACAAACGGGCGCTGGAAGAAATGCACTCCGACCAGCTGCTTGAATCGACCGAAAAGGCGCTGGCCTGATGGCCGGGCGCCGGTCCGATCCCGATACGTACGTCGTTGTTTATAACCGAACCATCGCGCGCGGCGCTGCCGCCGCGATGCTGCCTGTAGCCAAGAATGTGAGTCGATAATGGGTAAAGTAACCGGCTTTATGGAGTATTCGCTGCTGAAAGAAGGCAGCGAAGCGCCGCAAGTGCGCGTCAAGCATTACAAGGAATTCATCGCGCATCTGACCGACGGCGACGCCAAGATCCAGGGCGCGCGCTGCATGGATTGCGGCATTCCGTTCTGCAATAACGGCTGCCCGGTCAACAACATCATTCCCGACTGGAACGACATGGTGTATCGCGGCACCTATCGCGAGGCGCTGGAGACGCTTCATTCGACCAATAATTTCCCCGAATTCACCGGCCGCATCTGTCCCGCGCCGTGCGAAGCCGCCTGTACGCTGGGCATCAACGACGATCCGGTCGGCATCAAGTCGATCGAGCATTTCATCATCGACAAGGGCTGGGAAAACGGCTGGGTTGTGCCGCAACCGGCTGCGGTCAATACCGGCAAGAAGATCGCCGTGGTCGGTTCCGGCCCGGCCGGACTGGCAGCGGCGCAGCAACTGGCGCGCGTCGGCCATGACGTGACCGTGTTCGAAAAGAACGATCGCATCGGGGGTCTGCTGCGATACGGCATCCCCGACTTCAAGATGGAAAAATCGCATATCGACCGCCGCATCGAACAGATGGCGGCCGAAGGCGTGAGCTTCCGCACCGGTGTGCTGGTCGGCAAGGATTTTCCGGCCAATGTCATCAACTGGTCCAAGGAAACCGTGTCGCCGGAGCAGCTGCAGCAGGAATTCGACGCGATCATCATTGCCGGCGGCGCCGAGCAGCCGCGCGATCTGCCGGTGCCCGGCCGCGAATTGAAGGGCGTGCATTTTGCGATGGACTTTCTGCCGCAGCAAAACAAGGTCGATGCCGGCGACAAGCTCAAAGGCCAGCTGATGGCGACCGACAAGCATGTGGTGGTCATTGGCGGCGGCGATACCGGCTCCGATTGCGTCGGTACGTCGAATCGTCACGGCGCCGCATCGGTGGCGCAGTTCGAACTGATGCCGCAACCGCCGGAAACGGAAAACAAACCGATGGTGTGGCCGTACTGGCCGACCAAGCTGCGTACCTCGTCGTCTCATAAAGAAGGCTGCAATCGCGATTGGGCAGTGGCCACCAAGCGTCTGGAAGGCAAGGGCGGCAAGGTCGAGAAACTGATCGCGGCGCGGGTCGAATGGAAAGACGGCAAAATGCAGGAAGTGCCGAATTCGGAATTCGAAATGAAGGCGGATCTGGTCTTGCTTGCGATGGGTTTCGTATCGCCCGTGGCGCAGGTGCTGGAAGCGTTCGGCGTTGACAAGGATGCGCGCGGCAATGCGAAGGCGACTACCGATGGCGAAGGCTGTTACAAAACCAATGTCGACAAGGTATTTGCCGCTGGCGATATGCGGCGCGGCCAGTCGCTGGTGGTGTGGGCGATTCGCGAAGGCCGTCAGTGCGCGCGCGCTGTCGACGAATTCCTGATGGGAGAGTCGCTGCTTCCACGTTAATCGACGTGAGACGGCGATGCGCATCCGTACTGTCGTACGGATGCGTTTTTTTTCGTCTGAAATTACCGCAGCTCGACGGTTCGCTATACTTATGCAATTTATGCGGCTAATGCAGCGCCGGTCACGCCCATAGCGCTCGTAGTGTTTTTTCGATTCCCTCACCGTTGTCAGGTCCGTCATGCCCAAGCTTTCCCGCGCCGCGGTTTCCCGCCAGTCTTTTGCCGCTGCTTTCCGGTCGGCGTCCTCGTCCCCTTCCGCCGCCGTTCGTTACGCCATCATTGCAGCCGATCCGGCCGCGCATTTGTTCGCGGTCACGCTGACGGTGGATGCGCCGGCCGCCGACGGGCAGGTATTCGTATTGCCGGCCTGGATTCCGGGCAGCTATATGGTGCGCGAGTTTGCGCGTCATATCGTGCAGATCGAAGCGCATGCGCGCAACGCGCAGGGCGGCGTCAGAAAAGTCGCGCTAAAAAAACGGGACAAGCACAGCTGGCAGGCCGCGCCCTGCGACGGTCCGCTGACGCTGACTTATCAGGTGTATGCATGGGATTTGTCGGTGCGCACGGCGCATCTGGATCAGACCCACGCGTTCTTCAACGGCTCCAGCGTGTTCCTGCGCGTGGTCGGGCAGGAGCAAACCGCGCATGTCGTCGATATCCAGCGGCCTCAGGGCGATTTGTACAAGTCCTGGCGGGTCGCCACCGCGATGCCGGAACTGAAGGCAAGGCGCTACGGTTTCGGCACCTATATCGCCGGCGATTACGACGAGCTGATCGATCATCCGGTCGAGCTGGGGAATTTCGCGCTGATGACTTTTGAAGCGCACGGCGTGCCGCACGATATCGTGATCACCGGGCAGGCGCCGAATCTGGATCTGCGGCGCCTGGCGGACGATCTGAAACCGGTTTGCGAAGCGCAGATTGCCTTATTCGAACCGAAAAGCAAACGCGCGCCGATGCAGCGCTATGTGTTCATGACGCTGGCCGTCGGCGATGGCTACGGCGGTCTGGAGCATCGCGCATCGACGGCGCTGATCTGCACGCGCGGCGATTTGCCGGTCAAGGGCGTGCCGGAGCAGAGCGATGGCTATCGCACTTATCTGGGCCTGTGCAGCCACGAATACTTTCATACCTGGAATGTGAAACGGATCAAGCCGGCGGTGTTCGCGCCCTACGATCTGCAAGTCGAAAATTACACGCCGCTGCTGTGGCTGTTCGAGGGCGCGACCAGTTATTACGACGATCTGATGCTGGTGCGCAGCGGCCGCATCGATGCCGACGCGTATCTGAAGATGCTGGCGAAGACCGTCAACGGCGTGTTGCGCGGCAGCGGCCGCACCAAACAGAGCGTGGCCGAATCCAGTTTCGACGCATGGGTCAAATACTACCGGCAGGATGAAAATGCGACGAATGCGATCGTCAGTTATTACACCAAGGGATCGCTGGTGGCGCTGGGACTGGATCTGACGATCCGCGCCGGGACCGCGGGCAAGAAATCGCTGGACGATGTGATGCGTGCGTTGTGGCAGCGTTACGGACGGGATTTTTACAGCGCCAAAGGCGGGCGCGGCGTGGAAGAAGAAGATGTGCTGGCCTTGTTCGAGGAAGTTTCCGGCATGCGGCTGGCGCCGTTTTTCAAACGCTATATTCACGGCGTCGACGACGTGCCGGTCGGGGATTTGCTGGCGCCCTTCGGCGTGTCCCTGATTGCGCCGGACGAATCGGCCAAACCGGATCTCGGCGCGCGTTTGACGGCCGATGGCGGCGATAGCAGGATTGCCAGCGTTTATGAAGGCGGTGCGGCGCATAAGGCGGGCTTGTCGGCCGGCGACAAGCTGGTGGCGATCGACGGGCTGCGCGTGCCTGCTGCCGGGGTTGACGGTTTGCTCGGGCGGTATCGGATCGGCGATACGGTGACGGTGCACGCGTTCCGGCGCGACGAGTTGATGATGTTTTCGGTGAAGCTGAAGGGGGATGGGGCGCCGAAGTGGAAATTCGAGAGGGCGGCGAAGCCTGCGGCGGCGCTTAAGCGTTTGTACGGCGGCTGGTTGGGTTAAGTGCCGCCGCAGGCATTTTCGAACGAGAACCTTAGAAGGTGTAACGCATGCCGATCGAGAGCATGTCCGATGATATTTTGGTATCCTGGGCAATTTTGAATTGGCCGTAATACTCGTATTCGGCGCGTAGTGCGAGTGCGGGTGTTAGTTTGTATTCGGCGCCAAATCCGATCAGAGGCATAGTCTTGCTTTCCCTATACGAGCCCGAATCGCCGTCAGTATATCGATAGTCGTCACGGAGCAGCATTTGAGCTGCGCCTAATTTTCCCAGCAAGGAGAACGATTCTCCTAGTGGCAGGATGCCGACTGCATTGATTGCAACGCCACTCATTTTCATGTCTGTATGGAATGAATAAGACTGACGTTTCAGGTCGTATTTGGCAGTGGCGAGTTGGATATATTGTCCTTCAAGCCCCCAATATCGATTGAACTGATAGCCGCCAAAGACTTTGAAGCCGGTTCCGGTTTTCTTTTCTTTGAGTTCATCGGCAGCGTCGCCGCTCATTTTCATTGCCGAGCGCCCGGCGGAAGCGCCCATATACCAGCCTTTCTCCTCCGTCACGGCAGCGGCGCTTGCGGATGACGCGGCCGCGCACAGAAGCAGGCCGGATATGCAGTATTTAAACGGTACTCTTTTCAAAATTTCTCTCCGATAGATGGCTATGCATGCAGCGCCGAGCCGGTCTTGGCCGAGGCGGCGCGACATGGCCTCCATTAAATAGAAATGCGGGAGAGAACGGAATTAGCCAATTTCCGATTAAGATCTGAGCTGGGTCTGAAAAAAAACTCAGCCTCCGAAAAGGCGTTCGGAAAAAGAAAATGCCGTTCAGCAAAGCGCTGAACGGCATGGTCGGATGGGCCCCGGATGTCGGGTAAGCGACGATCCGGGACGATATCCCGATAAAAATTACTTCTTGTCGGCAGGCGCTGCCGGTGCGGCAGCTGCGTCGCCGGCTGCGGGAGCGGCTTCGGCTTCCACTTTGCCGGCAGGAATCGACGCGGTAGCGATGGTCGGATTGTCTTCGCCGCCATGGATCACGGCGGTAACGCCGTTCGGCAGCTTGATGTCGGCCAAGTGAACCGAATTGCCGATTTCCAGCTTGGCCAGATCGATTTCGACGAATTCAGGCAGGTCCTTGGGCAGGCAAGTGATGTCCAAATCGGTCATGACGTGGCTGACGATGCCCGACGACAGTTTGACCGCAGGCGAGATCTCCGCGTTGATGAAGTGCAGAGGCACTTTCACGTGGATCTTTTGCGATGCGTCGACGCGCTGGAAGTCTGCGTGCAGAACCAGTTGCTTGTACGCGTGAACCTGGAAATCGCGCAGCAGAACTTGCTCGACCTTGCCGTCCACTTCCAGATCGAGAATCGACGAATGGAAGGTTTCTTTTTTCAATGCATGGTACAGCGCATTGTGATCCAGCGAGATCGAAACCGGCGCAGCAGTGCCGCCGTAGATGATGCCAGGTGTCTGCCCGGCCTTGCGCAGGCGGCGGCTCGCTCCGGTCCCCTGCTCTGTGCGTGCAAATGCGATAACTTTCATGTGTTGCTCCAATGATGCGGAATCATGGACTCCGCGTTAAAAATCCCCCGCGACCAGGGGATCTGAAAAATGGGAAGCGCCGTGTTGCGGCATGCTGCACTTGCCCGGCGCTTCCCGGACTTAAATCGTTACTCTGCAAACAGCGACATCACCGAATCGCCCTTGCTGATGCGCCTGAACGTTTCGGCCAGCAGTTCCGCGCAGGACAGCACGCGGATCTTGCTGCAGGCGCGCGCCGCTTCGGACAGCGGGATGGTATTGGTGACCACCAGTTCGTCCAGCGGCGAATCGGTAATGCGCTGCAGCGCCGGGCCGGACAGCACCGGATGCGTACAGTACGCGACTACTTTCTTGGCGCCGCGTTCTTTCAATACTTCCGCCGCCTTGGTCAGCGTGCCGGCGGTGTCGACCATGTCGTCCATGATCACGCAGTTGCGGCCTTCGACTTCGCCGATGATGTTCATCACTTCCGACACGTTGGCCTTCGGACGGCGTTTGTCGATGATCGCCAGATCGCAGTTCAGGCGCTTGGCCAGCGCCCGCGCCCGGACCACGCCGCCGACATCCGGCGATACCACCAGCAGATCGTCGTAGTTCTTCCGCACCAGATCGCCCAGCAAAATCGGTGATGCGTAAATATTGTCGACCGGAATGTCGAAAAAGCCCTGAATCTGATCCGCATGCAGGTCCATGATCAGCACGCGTTCGACGCCGGCTTCCTGCAGCATGTTGGCGACCACCTTGGCCGAGATCGCAACCCGCGCCGAGCGCGGCCGGCGATCCTGGCGCGCATATCCGTAATACGGGATTGCAGCGGTAATGCGACCGGCGGATGCGCGTTTGAGCGCATCGACCATCAACATGATTTCCATCAGGTTGTCGTTGGTCGGCGCGCACGTCGATTGCAGTACGAACACATCCTTGCCGCGCACGTTCTCGTTGATTTCAACAACGATTTCACCGTCGGAAAATTTGGAGACAACCGCCTTGCCAAGCGGGATGCCGAGATGCTTGGCGACCCCCACAGCCAGTTCCGGATTTGCGTTGCCGGTAAAAACCATCAGGTTCTCGTGCGCCATGGGACCCTTGGATGCAATCGTTAAAAGTTTGAAAAGCCGCCACTGCATGACTTGTCGTCTCGCATTGGCGGCTTGCCTGTTATCTTGTTTTTATTGATCTAATGGCAGGGGAACAAGGATTCGAACCTTGGAATGCTGGAATCAAAATCCAGTGCCTTAACCAGCTTGGCGATTCCCCTACGCAACCGGGTGTCTGCCGTCATATTTTCGCTAAGTCCAGCGTCGAATGCAACGTCAAACCAATTCTATTCCTGACCAGACAAGGGCAAGGCACCACTGCCTTGTCCTCATGGATGCAACTCTCACAAGTGCGCGAGCGGATGTTGCGCGATCGCTTTGGCTTTCCATGCTTTCCACTGACTGGGTACTCTTTTGAGTATTTCGTCGGCCTGATGTTCATCGTCCAACGGACAAAATACACAGGCGCCGGAGCCGGTCATCCTTGCGTCTCCGTATGCCCTGAGCCATTCGATGACGTTCGAAACAGGCGGGAACAGCTTGGCAGCCACGACTTGCAAGTCGTTTTTTCCGAACCCAACCGGGGCTGTGGAAAAGTCCGATATTTTGACGGGTTTCGTGTTCCTTGTCAATTCCGTTGCACCAAAGATTGCTGCGGTCGGCACCGGCACGCCCGGCTCGATGACGACGAACCAGCAATCCGGGGTTGTAACCGGCGTCAGCGCCTCGCCTACTCCTTCTGCAAAAGCATTCCGGCCGAACAGGAAAAACGGCACGTCTGCGCCCAATTGCAGCGCCAGCGCCATCAGTTCGACGCGCGTCAGTCCGGTTTGCCACAGGTGGTTCAATGCGATCAGCGTAGTCGCTGCGTCGGACGATCCGCCGCCTAGGCCGCCGCCCATCGGCAGCCGTTTGTCGATTGCCATATTGATGCCGAGAAGCTTTCCTTCCCGTATCGGGTTGGCAGCCGATTGCAGTAGTTTGGCCGCACGCACGATCAGATCGGATGCTTCCGGCACACCGGCGACTTCGGTACTGCGGCGGATTACGCCATCGTCGCGCACTTCGAAATGCAGCGTATCGCCATAATCGATCAACTGAAATACCGTTTGCAGCAGGTGATAACCGTCTGGACGGCGGCCTGTCACGTGCAAAAACAGATTGAGCTTTGCGGGCGCAGGACAATGATTGAGTGTGCGGATCATATGGGATGAACAGGCAGCTTGATCAACGCGGCTGCCACGTGTCGATGACGATCCGCATTGCGACGTCGCCGGCCCGGGCAGTGCTGCGCTCCAGGTCGATCCGTTTCGGATGGTTTCGGGCGGACATGTCGGCATCATCCTGCCAACTCGGATAACGGATGCGCCAGCCATCACCGGTCGTCACGCTTGAATTCTCCGTATTTCGCGGCGTGGCGATAAAGCGGCCGCCGTCCGCATCGACGGCGAAACCTTGCAGCCAGTCACGCAAGCCCGATACAGGCAACGGCCATCCCAATGCATCTGCGGCGAGCGCATCGACATCGGCCGCGGTGCGCGGCGCCTGTCCGGCCTGCGTCAGAGTCGACAGGCTCGGCGTGATCTCAATCGTTGCCATTGTCTGTCCGAGCGGCGACAACAAGGTGACGACGGTTTGCCCGGGTCTTTGAGCCCAGGTGAAACTGCCATGCACTGCCTGATCCTTGTCGTTTTGCCGATACTGTACCGACAGCCGCCCGCCGACATCGATTGCATCACGGTAGGTGCGTAAAGTGCCGGTTTGCCGTTCGGCGGAAGGCGGCGTGCCGGTCGGTGCGGTAATGGTTGCACAACCGGCCAGCAGCAATGACATCGCCAGGATCGGCAATGGGTTGCGCAGGAGATTCAGAAGGAAAGTGGTCCGGGCCATAGGGTGTCAGCAGAAATAAACCGAAAGCATCGAATATTATCGACCATGTTGCGTCAAACGCACTGTCGGACGCAGATCGTAATCGATGTCATGAAAAAATTCCGGCCCGTTGCAGGGCCGGATCAGGATGATGTCTCGAAAAAATTCGCACCTACAGATGCACTTGCAGCCGTCCCAATGTGTTCTTGAGCGTGTCGTTTTTCGGATCCTTGATGTTGGCGTCGCGCCATAATTTTTTCGCGTCCTCCTGCTGTCCCTTGATCCACAGCACTTCGCCGAGGTGCACGGCGATTTCCGCATCGGGACGCAGTTCATAGGCGCGACGTAACAGGTTTTCGGCTTCCTTGAGCTTGCCCAGCCTGTATTGCACCCAGCCCATGCTATCCATGATGAAGGGATCTTCCGGCGCAAGCTGCAGCGCCTTGTCGACCAGCGTGTACGCTTCCTGCAGGCGCATGTTGCGCTCGGCCAGCGAATAACCCAGTGCGTTGTAGGCATGCTGGTTATTCGGCGCCAGCTTGATCACTTTGCGCAGCGATGCCTCCATGATGTCGAGCTTGTTGATTTTTTCGGCCAGCATTGCGTAGTCGTACAGCAAATCGGTATTGTCGGGAAAACGTTTGAGCCCGTTTTCCAGTATCGACATCGCTTCCTGCGACTGATTGGCATTGCGCAGTATTTGCGATTCGGCCACCAGAAGCTGTATCCGATCCTCTTCGCCGTCGGCATCGATATTTTCCAGCAGCTTGCGGGCGGCGGCAATATTTCCATCCTTGGCAATCAGCTGTGCGCGTTTGATTTGCGCATCGAGATAAGCCTGCGTTCCGGGATCGATTTGATCGAGCCATTTGAGCGCAGCCTGCGTATCGTTGCGCTCTTCCGCTATCTGCGCCAGGATCAGCAGCGCCTGGGTCGGATCGCGGTCTTCATCCGGTTTGGCGGCCAGCAAATTGATGTAAGTCGTCAAATAGGTTTCGGCTTCCTTCAGGTTCTTGCTGTTTTGGGTACTCAGCAATCCGAGCGCATACAGCACCGTCAAATCCTGCGGCTGGTCTTTCAATAAAATCTTGAATTCCCGTTGCGCCTGATCGTACTGTTTTTGCTCGATCAGCATGCGGGCATAAGCAAGGCGCACATCGCGCGCTTTGGGATATGCTGCCAGAAAATCGACCAATGATTTCATTGCATTATTTTTGTCCGGCGTCAC
>JAQGLY010000091.1 GCA_028292625.1 Herbaspirillum sp.
ACCGCGTGCCAGGACAGCAGATGGGTGATCATGCTGGAGGCCGGACGCGCCAGCATGATGCCCAGCATCAGGCCGCTCCAGGCCTTGCCGACCACGCGGCCGCGTATGGCTTCAGGCGCCAGATGGGAGGCGTATGGAATCAGGATCTGCACCGCCACCGAACCCAGTCCGATGAACAGCGAGGCCAGCAGGAACGGCAGCGTGCTGCTGACCGATGCCGCCGTCAGCAGCGCGATAATGCCAAGGCCCATCACGCCCAGCACCAGTTTGCGGTTTTCGATCAGGTCGCCCAGCGGCACCAGCAACAGCAAACCGGCGCCGTAGCCGAGCTGGGTCAGCGTCGCGATCAGACCGGCCGCTTGCGGCGCCATGCCGAGCGAGGCCGCGATCGGGCCGATCAAGGGTTGCGAATAGTAAATGTTGGCGACGATCAGTCCGCAGGAAGTCGCCAGCAGCAGGATCATGCCGTTCGTAATGGTATTGGGGGGGGCGTTCGGAGCGGTGGGTTGATTCATGGAAATTCCGGGTGAAGTAGGGCAGAAATGCGGCAGGCTCTGCGATTTGGCGCTCATTATAGGGAATAATGCCGTTTGCGTTTGGCGGCCGGCCATTCCGATTTTCCTCCGACGAAAGCGAATGCCGATATGGCGGTGATGACTGAAAGATTTTTACGGGGGGCCGACGGCGTCGCGCTGTTTTGCCGCGAGTGGACCGTGCCCGGCGCGCGCGGCGCGGTGCAAATCGTGCATGGCCTGGGCGAACACGGCGGGCGCTACGCGGAATTGGCCGCGATCTTCAATGCGCTGGGCTTGTCGGTACTGGCGTACGATCATCGCGGGCACGGCCGTTCCGGCGGTGCCCGCGGCAGCATGGCCGACCGGGGCGATTTCTTGCGCGATCTGGGATTGGTATTCGACGATTATTCGCGCGCGCAGAATACGACGCCGTTTTTGTTCGGGCACAGTTTAGGCGGTTTGATCGCGGTGCGCTTCGCCACTGGCGGGCTGGGCAAGGTGCGCGGGCTGATGTTGTCGTCGCCGGCGCTGGCGTTTCGGCTGTCGCGCTTTCAGCGCTTGCTGCTGGCCGTCGGCAGCGCGCTGGCGCCCGGCCTGGCGATCGGCAGCGGTTTGCCGCCGCACGGCATATCGCATGACGAGGAAGTGCTGCGCCGCTCTCTGGCCGATACGCTCAGTCACGGCAAGGTCGCGCCGCGCGTGGTGCGCTTCATGCTCAATGCGATCGATTGCGCGATGGCCGATGCGCACCGCTTCACCGAGCCGGTGCTGATGCAGTTCGCCGGCAACGATCTGCTGGTCGATCCGGCCGGCAGCGCGCGGTTTTTTGCGCGCTTGCCGGATCGGTGCAAGACCATGTTCCGCTATGACGATGCTTATCATGAGATTTTCAATGAAAGCGAACCGCTGCGCGGCGCCGTGCAACGGGATTTGATTGGCTGGCTTGAGACGCAGCTGGATTGAACGCCGAAGGGGCGGTCCGCGGCGCATGATATGATCCCCGCAGATATTTCACGCAATAAGAAATATTTCAAAACTACTGTTGTTTTATACAGTATTCGTGCTAAAGTGCGATTTCTTTCATTTGAGGGGATACGCGATGACTAGCACGACTTCTTCCAAGCCTTGGCAACTGGCCGCAGCGGGCCCTGCGCGCAAACCGATTCCGTTCGGCTTTTCCATCCGTTTCGGCAGCCGTCAGCTTTCGTTCTGCTACGACACCTATGTACGCCGCTATTCGGTCAAGCCGATTCTCGAATGCACCGCGGGCGCGCAGCCCGGCCATTTGCAGATCCTGATGTTCCGACGCTGGCTGCTGGTGTTGTCCAAGGCCTGAGCCCGCGCTTGCCGGCCGGTCCGCGATGCCGGGTTCCAGCCACGGTTCAGCTTTCTTTCACTTCCAGCATGATTTTACCGATATGCGTGCTGCTCTCCATCAGGCGATGCGCGGCGGCGGCCTCGGCCAGCGGGAAGACCTTGTGAATCACCGGCTTGCAGCGGCCGTCGGCCAGCACATGCCATAACTGGTTTTGCAGCGCTTTTCCGATCGCGGCTTTTTGCGCGATGGTGCGCGGCCGCATGGTCGAGCCGGTGAAGGTCAGGCGTTTGCTCATGATCGGCAACGCATCGATTCTGCAGACGCTGTCCCGCAGAAAGGCGATTTGCACCAGCCGCCCGTCCAGCGCCAGCAGATGAATGTTCTTGTCGACGTAATCGCCGCCGACCATGTCCAGCACCACATCGACGCCGCGCTGCTGCGTGTGTTCCATTACCGCCGCAACGAAATCCTGCTCATGGTAATTGATCGCCAGATCGGCGCCTTTGCTTTCGCAAAACGCCGCTTTTTCGGCGTTGCCGACGGTGGTGATGACTCTCGCGTCGAATTCCCTGGCGATCTGGATCGCGGTCAGTCCAATCCCGCTGGAGCCGCCATGAACCAGGATCGTTTCGCCCTGTTTCAACTGGCCGCGTTCGAACACATTGGCCCAGACGGTAAAGTAATTTTCCGGCAGCGCGGCCGCTTCGAGCAGGCTCAAGCCGTCCGGTATCGGCAGGCAATGCTCGGCCGGCGCCGCGCAGTACTCCGCATATCCGCCGCCCGGCGTCAAAGCGCACACGCGGTCGCCGATATGCCATTGCGTGACATCCGGCGCCTTATTGACGATGATTCCCGCCACTTCCAGTCCCAATACCTTCGATGCGTCCGGCGGCGGCGGATAGGCGCCCGCGCGCTGCAGGACGTCCGGCCGATTGACGCCGGCATAGTGAACCTCGATCAACACTTCTCCGCCACGCAATGCCGGCTGTTCCGATTGGGCAAGATGCATGACAGACGCGTCGCCGCCGTTGCCGTGCTCTATATATCGCATGAATCTCTCCTCATTAAAGCGATGACATGCGAAATACTCTCACACCTCTCATACTCGGACCAGATCCTTGCCGCTACTCGGGCAGACGTCCGCTGATCCGGATCGATGTTAATTCGCGCGCCGCGCGTTCTTCCTGCGGCAGCCTTTCTTGCGCCGCTTCATCGGGAGAAAATTGGTTCGGCTCGGTTTCCTCTGTGTTCGCAATGTCGGTGAAATTCAAATTCTGATCGACGATGGTGATTTTGGACATGACTATCTCCCTTTTTGGTGACAATTCAGTGTAAGTTCGTCCATATTGGAGTCTTATAAGACTTATCCTAATTTTTGAGTAGGACAATCCGAGGGCGGCTTTTCAATAAGCGCGATTGGGCACCAAAACGGTGCGCCACTCCAGTAGGAAAGCACCTACGCCTCTTTAATAAGAAGTCCTATGGATGACTTCCGCTCGAGTCTGTAGATTGTGACCTGTCGGAAACACCGATGGCAAATCCCCCGGTTTCTTAGCCAATACGCGGATGCAAAATCCGCGAGGGTCTCCGCATTTGCCTTTTTAGGGGTGCCCTTATTCGCGTTAAGAGCGTCAGCCTCAGCACAGCACTTGCTTCATCCGTTTTTTTCCCTTCCCTTTCGCCGTCTCTTGCCAGGAGAACCATCTTGCAACCCCGAGTCCTACTAGTTTGTTCCGAAGCGGTCCCGCTGATTAAAACCGGTGGTTTGGCCGATGTAATCACCGCGCTGGCCGGTGCGTTGCGAGACAAAGGCGTCGATGCAAGCATATTAATGCCCGGCTATCCGGCTGCGCTCGACGGTGTGCAAGGCTTGCGGCCCGTGTCGGGCGAATTACTGTTGCCGGGCGGCAAGGCATCTCTGGTGCAGGGCTTAATGCCGGATTCGAATATTCCGGTGATTCTGCTCGACAGTGCGCGCTTCCGCAGCCGCACCGGCAATCCCTATGTCGGCAGCGACGGCGTCGAATTGCCCGACAACGCCGAAAGTTTTGCCGATCTGGCGCATGCGGCGGTGGCGATCTGCGCCGGCCGTACCGAGGTGCCCGTTCCGCATATCGTGCATGCCAACGATTGGCATGCGGGGCTGATTCCGGGCCTGATGAAAGCGGCTGGCCTGGACAAGATCGGCACCGTGCTGACCATTCATAATCTGGCGTTCCAGGGAATTTTTCCAATGGCCTTGCGCGAAAGCCTGGGCATCCCGATTGAAATGGCCGGCACCGACGGCATGGAATATTGGGAGAAATTAAGTTTCATGAAGGCCGGCATTGTCTACGCCGACCGCATTTCGACGGTCAGCAAAACCTATGCGAAGGAAATCCTGACGCCGCGTTTCGGCAGCGGCATGAACGGCGCATTGAACAAGCGCGCGGCGGCGATACGGGCGATTCCGAACGGCATCGATACGCGCGTGTGGAATCCCGCCAACGACCCATTGACTGCGCGCGACTTCAGCCGTCAGGACATGCGGGGCAAGGGCGCCTGCAAGCGCGATCTGCAACGGCTGTTCGGTCTGCTGCCGATCGATCCGTTCGCCCCTGTGCTGGCGATCGGCAGCCGCATTTCCCATCAAAAAATGGCCGACGTGGCGCTGCAGGCCTTGCCGCAGATTCTGGATCGCCAAAAGCGTCTGCAAGTGGTGGTGCTGGGCTGCGGCGATCATGCCTATGAGGAAGGTTTCCGCGAACTGGCGCGGGGCTATCCGCAACGGGTGGGCATTCATATCGGTTACGACGAACGCCATGCGCATGCGCTGCATGCCGGCGCCGACATCTTGCTGCACGGCACTCGTTTCGAACCGTTCGGCCTGACGCCGCTGTATGCGATGCGTTACGGCACGATTCCTATCGGTTCGCGTGTCGGCGGCCTGATCGACACCATTATCGATGCCGGCGATCCGGACAAGCCAACGCCGGGAGCGAACGGATTTCTGTTCGACGGTGAAACGCCGGAGGACATGGTGGCGGCGGTCGATCGCGCGTTCGGCGTGTATGTGCGGGCTGAAGCCTGGCAGGCCATGCAGCGCAATGCGATGAAGATCGATTTCGGCTGGAGCGGTCCGGCCGCCGGCTACCTCGCCATGTATGCGGAGATTGCACCGCGGGAGGTGCGCGAATTCTTTGTGTCCCCGGAGTCGAAGACGACTCAAGCGAACGCCGTATCTAGGGCGGCATAAAGGGTGCAATGCGCCGCAGCAGCGGTACGCAACAGAGACGGTACAGGTGCGAACGGCACGAATGCGCTGCCACGGGCGCACTTCCACGCGTCGCAGGCAGCGCCAGCGCTGCCGCGACGCGTTTTTTATTTGCCCGGCGGTTTCAGGGCCTGTTGACAGGGCCTGATCGCCGGCAGGCGGGCGGAACCGCTTTCGACCGGTTGCCGCCCCTTATCAATCGATTTTCAACCATGGAATAGCCCGCATGCCGCCAGAACTCTCCCCGCGTATTTACTGCATCAACCCGGCGCTGGTCGAAGCCGGGGGATGGCCGCGCATGCTGGATCACTGCGTTGCGCTCGGTTTCGATCACGTGCTCGTTGTGCGCAATGCGCACGGCCTGGCGACGATGGATTTTTCCGGCGCCGATCTGGAGGCGCTGCTTGAGGAGTGCGCCTTGCGCGATATGCGGGTGCTGGTCGATCTGGCATTGTCCCGGACCGACGCCGGCGATCCTCTGCTGCAACAATATCCGCAATGGTTCGACGCGCCGCAGCGCATGGCGCCCGGTTTGCCGGATCCCCGCGTTTACGATCCTGAATTCTATTGCGCGCGCCTGCGCTGGGAAGATCCGGCCACGATGGAAGCAGCGCTGGCGGTATGGTCGGAACATCTCGAAGCGCTGGTCGATCTGGGCGTCGCCGGTTTCGTTTGCCGCATGCCCGCGCTGACGCCGCCGTCGGTCTGGCGCCGCCTCAGCCAATCGCTGCGCGCGCGGCGCGCCTGCTGCCATCTGATGGCGTGGATGCCCGGCGTGCCGGCGGAGCGAGTGGCCGGATTGGCGCAATGCGGTTTCGATGGCGTATTCGGGTCTGGGGCGTGGTGGGATTTCCGCGCCGACTGGTGGGTGCAGGAACTGGACAGATTGCGTGCGATCGCACCGCCGATCGCGTTTCCCGAAGACCCGTTCGGGCCGCGGCTGGCGCGTCAATGGAATTTGCAGGATGCCGACAGCGTGCGGCGCGCGGCGGTGCGGGCGCTGCATTTCGCCGCCGCCACCGGCAGCGGCTGGCTGATGAGCATGGGTTTCGAATACGGTTTGCAGGAACCGTTATTCGATACGCAGTTGGGCGCATGCGCCGACGCCGACGCGTATCGGCAGATTTGCGCGCAGTCGACTTTCGATTTTACGCACGAAATCGCGCAGGCGAATCGTTTCATCGCCGCCGTCGGCAGTCAATATCGCGGCGCCCGTCTGCGCATGCTGAGCGCGCCGCACGCACCTCTGGCGCAGATCGAACGCCGCTTGTTGTCGGATCCGGCGCTGGAACCGCTGCTGATCAGCGTGAACAGCGATCTGCATTACGCGCAACGGCAGACTCTGGTGCGTAGCGAACATTATGTGGCGACAGCGCTCGTCGGCATTGCCCACTGCCAGGGCGGCGCAGCTGGCAGCGACCGCATTGCCGTCACCGCCGAAGACACCGTCGCGCCCGGCGCCGTGGCGATCCGCCGCCTGCAGCCGCAACCGCCGGTCAAGACCGTGACCGGGCGCGACAAAAGGGGCGCGCTGGCCGCCACCCGCGCGTCGCGCCTGGCGATCGAAGCGGTGACCCCGGCGGTGGATAACGGCCGTTTTCCGGTCAAGCGCGTGGCCGGAGATGAGCTGACGGTCGAAGCCGATATCCTGCTCGACGGACACGACCATCTGGCCGCGCAATTGCTATGGCGCGCCGCCGACAGCCGCGAATGGCAAAGCTTGCCGATGCAGCTTCAGGTGAACGATCGCTGGCAGGCGAGGTTGCCGCTGCAGCGTATCGGCCGGCATTTCTTTGCGATCGAGGCGTGGCGCGATGCGTTCGATACCTTTCGCGATGAACTGGAAAAGAAATCCCGCGCCGGACTGGATCTGACGCTGGAGCTGGAAGAGGGCCGTCTGATGGTGGCGCAGGCCGCGCATGCCGCCGCCGGCGACGACGCCAAGGCGCTCAAGGACATCGGCCTCGAATTGACGGCCATCAAATCGCGCGACCGCGACAAGCTCGTCGTGCACGACGCCGGCCGCACCGAGCGCCTGTTGTCGCCACAGTGCGCCGAGCTAGTGCAGCGCCATCTGCCGCGTCAATTCGTCGGCCGCACCCCGATCGACTATCCGGTCGACGTGGAACGCAGGGAGGCGCGCTTTTCCAGCTGGTATGAATTATTTCCGCGTTCGCAAAGCGGCGACGAGCATCGCCACGGCACCTTCAGCGACGTGATCGAGCGTCTGCCGGGGGTCGCTGCGATGGGCTTCGACACCTTGTACTTTCCCCCGATCCATCCGATCGGCAAGCGCAACCGCAAGGGCCGCAACAACAGCCTGACGCCGGACGCCAACGATCCCGGCAGCCCGTATGCGACCGGTTCGGAAGAAGGCGGCCACGATGCGATTCATCCCGCGCTCGGCACGCTGGAGGACTTCCGCGCCTTGCGCGTGGCGGCGGCGGCGCACGGGCTGGAGCTGGCGCTCGATTTCGCGATTCAATGTTCGCCCGATCACCCATGGCTCAAGGCGCACCCGGACTGGTTTGCGTGGCGGCCGGACGGCTCGTTGCGGTATGCCGAGAACCCGCCGAAAAAATATGAAGACATCGTCAATGTCGATTTTTATGCGGCAGGCGCGATACCGGATCTGTGGATGGCGCTGCGCGACGTGGTCTTGTTCTGGGCCAATGAGGGCGTACGCGCATTCCGCGTCGACAATCCGCACACCAAGCCGCTGCCGTTCTGGGAATGGCTGATCGCCGATATCCGCGGCCGCTATCCGGACACGCTGTTTTTATCGGAAGCGTTTACGCGGCCGAAAATGATGTATCGGCTCGGCAAGGCCGGGTTTTCGCAGTCGTATACCTATTTCACCTGGCGCCACAGCAAGGAGGAATTCACGGCCTATCTGACCGAATTGAGCCAGGCGCCGGTCAGCGATTTTTTCCGCCCGAATTTCTTCGTCAACACGCCGGACATCAATCCCTATTTCCTGCAGCGTTCCGGCCGTCCCGGATTTTTGATCCGCGCCGCGCTGGCCGCGACCCTGTCCGGCTTGTGGGGCGTCTACAGCGGCTTCGAACTGTGCGAAGCGCAGGGCGTTCCGGGCAAGGAAGAATATCTGGATTCGGAAAAATACCAGATTCGCGCATGGGACTGGCAGCGGCCGGGCAACATCGTCGCCGAGATTGCCCAGCTGAACCAGGTGCGGCGCGTCAATCCCGCGCTGCAGACGCATACCGGCGTGCATTTCCAGCCTATCGGCGACCCCCATTTGCTGGCCTTCGTCAAGGCGACCGAACGACGCGACGGCGAGCCGGGCTTCGGCGACAACGTGGTCCTGACGGTGATCAACCTGGATCCATTCTCGGCGCACAGCGGCAGCCTGGAACTGCCATTATGGCGATTCGGCTTGCCCGACGACGGCGTGCTGCAGGTGGAAGATCTGGTGCATGGACATCGTTTCGACTGGCATGGCAAATATCAGACCATTACACTCGATCCTCAAAACTTGCCGTACGCTATCTGGCGCTTGCGGCCACAAGGGCAATAATATGGGCAATATGTTTACTTCCGCGGACGCAGCGAAACAAGCCAAGGCGGCGCGCACGCGCGCGACCGGACGTCCCGCGGCCGACGCCAAGGCGGCGGAGGCCCAGACCGATGCGCATTCGCCGTTCATCGCCGATCCGCTGTGGTACAAGGATGCGGTGATCTACCAGATCCACATCAAGTCGTATTTCGATTCGAACAACGACGGCATCGGCGATTTCGCCGGCTTGATCGACAAGCTCGACTACATCGCCGGGCTCGGCGTGAACACTATCTGGCTGCTGCCGTTTTACCCGTCGCCGCGGCGCGACGACGGCTACGACATTTCCGATTACCGCAACGTGCATCCGGACTACGGCACGCTGGCCGACGCGCGGCGTTTCATCGCCGAAGCGCATAAGCGCGATCTGCGCGTGATTACCGAACTGGTCATCAATCACACCTCGGACCAGCATCCATGGTTCGTCCGCGCGCGTCAGGCCAAGCCGGGTTCGGCGGCGCGCAATTTTTACGTCTGGGCCGATAACGACGCCGGTTATGCGGGCACGCGCATCATCTTCAACGACACCGAAAAATCCAACTGGACCTGGGACCCGGTCGCCAATGCGTTTTTCTGGCACCGCTTTTTCTCGCATCAGCCCGATCTCAATTTCGACAATCCGCAAGTGCTCAAGGCGGTGCTGGGCGTGATGTCGTTCTGGCTTGACATGGGCATCGACGGCCTGCGTCTGGACGCGGTGCCGTATCTGGTGGAGCGGGAGGGAACTTCCAACGAGAATTTGCCGGAAACCCATGTCGTCCTCAAAAAGATCCGCGCCGAACTGGACGCCAAATATCCGGACCGCATGCTGCTGGCCGAAGCCAATATGTGGCCGGAAGACGTGCAGCAGTATTTCGGCGACAGCGATGAATGCCATATGGCGTTCCACTTTCCGCTGATGCCGCGCATCTATATGGCGCTGGCGCAGCAGGACCGTTTTCCGATCACCGACATCCTGCGCCAGACACCGGATATTCCGGCCGATTGCCAGTGGGCGATTTTCCTGCGCAATCACGACGAGCTGACGCTGGAAATGGTGACCACCAAGGAACGCGATTATTTATGGAATTTCTACGCGGCCGATCAGCGCGCACGCATCAATATGGGGATCCGCCGCCGGCTGGCGCCGCTGCTGGAACGCGATGCGCGGCGCATCCAGTTGCTCAACAGCTTTCTGTTGTCGATGCCGGGCACGCCGGTGATTTATTACGGCGATGAAATCGGCATGGGCGACAACATCCATCTCGGCGATCGCGACGGTGTGCGCACGCCGATGCAATGGACGGTCGACCGCAACGGCGGGTTTTCGCGCGCCGATCCGGCCGCGCTGGTGCTGCCGCCGATCATGGATACCTTATATGGCTATCAATCGATCAATGTCGAAGCGCAGAGCGGCGATCGGCATTCGTTGCTGAACTGGACCCGGCGCATGCTGGACGTGCGCAAGCAGCACAAGGCCTTCGGCCGCGGCGCGTTGAAATTGCTGTATCCGCACAATCGCAGGATCCTGGCCTATCTGCGCGAGTACACCGACTCCCCCCTAGCCGGCGGGCCGGTGGAAACCATTTTGTGCGTGGCCAACATATCGCCGTCGGCGCAGGCGGTGGAGCTGGATCTGTCGTCGTTCGCCGAACGCGTGCCGGTGGAAATGATCGGCGGCACCGCGTTTCCGCCGATCGGGAAATTGAATTATCTGCTGACGCTGCCGCCTTACGGCTTCTACTGGTTTGTGCTGGCGACCGAAGCCACCATGCCGACCTGGTATGCGGCGCCGCCCGCGCCGTTGCCGGAATACGCCACGCTGGTGTTGCGCAACGGCGTCGACGACATCATGAAGAATCCGGCGCGCAATCTGCTGGAACAGGAAGCGCTGCCGCAGTATTTGATGAAGCGGCGCTGGTATGCGGCCAAAAACCGGCAACTGCAATCGGTCAATATCGCCGTCGCCGTGACCTTGCCGCCGTCCAAGCTGTCGCCCGGCGCATTGCCGATCCTGCTGACCGAAATCGAAACCCATACCGCGGAAGACGTATCGCGCTATTTGCTGCCGCTGGGCTTCATCCGGGAAGAGGACACGATCACCGCGCTGCCGCAGCAACTGGCCTTGGCGCGCGTGCGCCGCAACAGCCGCGTCGGGCTGCTGACCGATGCATTTACACTGGATTCGTTTGCGTCGGTGATACTCGAATTGCTGCGCGAAAATGCGACATTGCCGACGCCGCAAGGCGAAATCCGCTTTCTGCCGGGCGAGCTGCTGGCCGGAATCGACGTCGGCGTCGACGCCGGCGTGCGCCGCATCACGGCCGAGCAATCCAACAGTTCGATGGTGATCGGCGACAAGGTCATGATCAAGATCATCCGTCATCTGGCCGCAGGCGTGCATCCGGAGGTCGAAATGGGCCGCTATCTGACCGAGCACGGTTATGCCGGCACGCCGCCGACGCTGGGGGAAGTGACGCGCTTCGCCGCCGACGGCACGCCGACCGCGTTGATCGTACTGCAGGGCTTCGTGCATAACCAGGGCGATGCATGGCAATGGACGATCGATGCGCTGGAGCGCGCGATCGAGCACGATGTGCTGACCGGGCAGGATGCGCCGACGTCAACGGCTGCCGTGCCGGACCGTATCGAATCGGTCGAGATGAACGGCGCCGATCCCTTGGTGGAACTGACGCAATTTTCCGCGGTGCTCGGTCAAAGCCTGGGTGAAATGCATGCGGTGCTGGCGGCGGGCGGAGAGGATCCGGCCTTTGCGCCGGAAATGGCCACGGCGGCCGATTGCGATGCCTGGGCCAAGCGCGCCGGCCAGCAGCTCGACGCCGCGCTGACGGTGCTGGAGCAGCATAAGGAATGGGCGCTTCCGGAAGATCAAAAGACGGCGCAGCATCTGGTGGAGCGCCGCAATGAGCTGACCGCCTTGCTCGGCAAGCTGGCCGCATCCGGCGTCGGTTCGCCGCGCATCCGCATCCATGGCGACTTGCATCTGGGCCAGGTGCTGGTGTCCGGTCATGACGTGTATATCGTCGATTTCGAAGGCGAACCGGCTGCCTCCCTGGCATCCCGCCGCTCCAAGCAATCGCCGCTGCGGGATGTTGCGGGGGTGTTGCGATCCTTCGATTACGCCGCCGCATTCGCCGCCAATATCGGTCCGGGCGATCTGGGCGCGGCCGCGCAAAGCCGCAAGCAGGCCACGCTGGAACGCTTTGCTCCGGCCTGCATGCGCGCATTTCTGGACGCCTATCTGGAGGTCGAAGGCGGTCATGTCGGCACGCTGTCGATAGAGCAGCAAGAAGATCTGCTGGATTTGCTGACGCTGGAAAAGGCGGCTTATGAAATTTGTTATGAGGCGGCCAACCGGCCGGCCTGGCTGGCGGTGCCGCTGCGCGGCATGGCGGCTATCGTCGCGCGGGTGATCGGATCCGGCGGCCACGGCAGGAAACCGCATAAAGGAAATACGGATGAGTGACATTCTATCGAACGATCAGGACGGCGATAACAACGCCCTGCGAAGCGAACTGGTGCCGGCCGCGCCGACCGACGCGACGGTGCGGGTCGATGCGAATCAACTCCACGCGTTAAGCGGCGGCCGGCTGGGCGATCCGTTCGCGCTGCTGGGGCCGCACCGGCTGGACGGCGATCTATACGAGATACGGGTCTATCAGCCCGGCGCGCTCGGCATCGAGATATTGGCCCGTAACGGCGATGGCGACGGCGTCGCCGGCGCGGTAATGACGACGTTGCAAGCGCTGGGCGGCGCCGCGGCCGACGGTTTGTTCGTCGGACGGACGCGTTTGCCGCAGCGCGAGGCTTATCTGCTGCGCGTGCGCTGGCCGGACGGCCGGGGCGGCGAAACCGTGCAAGTGTCGGAGGATGCGTACGCGTTCGGCCTGCTGCTGGGCGAACTGGATATCCATTTGCTGCGCGAGGGACGGCATCGCGAGCTCGGACATTGCCTGGGAGCGCAGCCGACGGTGGTCGACGGCGTGCCCGGCGTGCGCTTCGCGGTATGGGCGCCGAATGCGCAGCGGGTGTCGACGGTCGGCGATTTCAATCTGTGGGACGGCCGCCGCCATCCGATGCGCCTGCGCGCCGAAGCCGGGGTATGGGAACTGTTTATTCCGCGTTTGCCGGTGGGCAGCCGTTACAAATATGAAATCATCGGCCGCGACGGCACTCTGCTGCCGCAAAAAGCCGACCCGGTGGCGCGCGCCACTGAAATGCCGCCCGGCACTGCGTCGGTGGTGGCGCCCGCCGAAAATTTCGTATGGACCGATAGCGAATGGATGGCGCAACGCGCCGGCCGGCAGGCGCCGACCGCGCCGTTTTCGGCGTATGAAGTGCATGCCGGTTCCTGGCTGCGCATCGTGGAAGAAAACGGCCGTGCGCTGAATTGGATCGAAATGGCGGACCGCCTGATTCCGTATGCGGTAGGGATGGGGTTTACCCATATCGAATTCATGCCGGTGATGGAGCATCCATTCGGCGGTTCGTGGGGATATCAGCCGCTGAGCCAGTTTGCGCCGAGCGCGCGGTTCGGCGCGCCGGCCGATTTTGCGCGCTTCGTCGATCGCTGCCACGCCGCGGGACTGGGCGTGATCCTCGATTGGGTGCCGGCGCATTTTCCGTCCGACGGCCACGGCATGGTGTATTTCGACGGCACGCCCTTGTACGAACATTCCGATCCGCGCGAGGGTTTTCACCAGGACTGGAATACGCTGATCTTCAATCTGGGCCGCAACGAAGTGCGCGGCTTTCTGATCGCCAGTGCGTTGGAATGGCTGGAGCGCTTTCACGTTGACGGCCTGCGCGTCGATGCGGTGGCGTCGATGCTGTATCGCGATTACAGCCGCGAGGCCGGCGAATGGATTCCGAATATTTACGGCGGCCGCGAAAACCTGGAATCGGTGGCGTTCCTGAAAGAATTGAATCAGACCGTCGCCGAGCGTTGCCCCGGCGCATTGACGATCGCCGAGGAATCGACCGCCTGGCCCGGCGTGACCGCGCCGGTGGAGCGCGGCGGACTGGGCTTTTCGTACAAATGGAACATGGGCTGGATGCACGATACCTTGCGCTATGTCGAGCACGATCCGGCGCATCGCCGTTACCACCACAGCGACTTTACCTTCGGGCTGCTGTATGCGTACTCGGAGCGTTTCGTGCTGCCGATTTCGCACGACGAAGTGGTGCACGGCAAGGGGTCGCTGCTCGGAAAAATGCCGGGTGACGACTGGCAGAAGCTGGCCAATCTGCGCGCTTATCTGGGCTTCATGTGGACCCATCCGGGCAAGAAGCTGTTGTTTATGGGCTGCGAGCTGGCGCAATTGAATGAGTTCAACCACGATGCCTCGCCGCAATGGGAATTGCTCGACGACCCGCGCCACCGGGGCGTGCAACAGCTGGTGCGCGATTTGAATCGTCTGTATGTGGACACGCCGGCGCTGCATGCGCGCGACACCGATGCCGAGGGCTTCCGCTGGCTGATCGGGGACGACGTCGCCAACAGCGTGTTTGTGTATCTGCGCCGGGGTTTTCATCCCGACGAGCAGATGCTGGTGGCGGTCAACATGACGCCGGTGTCGCGTCCGGGCTATGGCATCCCGCTGCCCGCCGACGCCGCCGGGGCGGGATGGCGCGAGGTGCTCAACAGTGACGCCGCCGTGTATGGCGGCAGCAATCTCGGCAATCCCGGCGTGCATCGCCGCGACGGCGGCAGCGGTTTGCTGACGCTGACGCTGCCGCCGTTATCGACCATCGTATTTCGCAAGGAGGAGAATTAATGCCATCGCAGTTTCCGGACAGACTGAACACAGGCGCGCCGTATCCGCTGGGCGCCACTTCCGACGGTTTGGGTATCAATTTCGCGGTGTTTTCCGCCAATGCGCAGCAGGTCGATCTGTGCATTTTCGATTCTCAAGGGCGCAAGGAGCTGGCGCGCCTGCCGTTGCCGGAATGTACCGACGAGGTGTGGCACGGTTATTTGCCGGACGCCGGCCCGGGGCTGGTATACGGCTACCGCGCGCACGGCCCTTACGAGCCGCTGCGAGGCCATCGCTTCAATGCGCACAAGCTGTTGCTGGATCCGTATGCCAAAAAGCTGTTGGGGCCGGTGCGTTGGACGGACGCCTTGTTCGGCTACCGCCTGAATGCGGGCAAGGCCGATCTGACCTTCGACCGGCGCGACAGCGCGCCGGGCATGCCCAAGGCCATCGTGACCGAGGATAATTTCAATTGGTCCAGTGACCGCCGGCCTGCGGTGCCGTGGGAAAAAACCGTGATTTACGAAGCGCACCTGCGCGGCATTTCGATGCTGCGCAACGACCTGCGGCCGCCAGAGCGCGGCACTTTCGCGGCGCTGGCGACGCCGCGTTTCATCGATCATCTGCTGAAACTGGGCATCACCACCGTCGAGCTGCTTCCGGTGCATGCGTATCTGCAGGACCATTTTCTGATCGAACGGAATTTGCGCAATTACTGGGGCTACAGCACCTTGGCGTATTTCGCGCCGGAACCGTCGTATCTGTCCAGGGGCGAGCTGAACGAAATACGCATGGCGGTGCGCCGTCTGCACGCCGCCGGCATCGAAGTCATCATGGATGTGGTCTACAACCATAATTGCGAAGGCAACGAACGCGGTCCGACGCTGTCGCTGCGCGGGCTGGACAATGCCAGCTATTTCCGGCTGATACCGGGCCAGGAACGCTTTTACATCAACGAGACCGGCTGCGGCAACACCATCAATATTTCGCATCCGCGGGTGCTGCAGATGGTGCTCGATTCGCTGCGCTACTGGGCCGAATCGTTTCATATCGACGGCTTCCGCTTCGATCTGGGCGTCACGCTGGGACGCGAAGGCACCGGCTTCGATCCGGGGTCGGGATTTTTCGATGCGATCCTGCAGGACCCGGTGCTGTCGCGGCTGAAGCTGATTTCGGAACCCTGGGACATCGGTCCCGGCGGCTATCAATTGGGTAATCATCCGCCGCGCTTTTCCGAGTGGAACGACCGTTTCCGCGATTGCGCGCGCCGGTTCTGGAGCGGCGATTCCGGTCTGCGCGGCGAATTTGCGAAACGCCTGGCGGGTTCCGGCGATCTGTTCGATCATCGCACCCGCAAGCCATGGGCCTCCGTCAATTTCATTACTTCGCATGACGGTTTTACGCTGCGCGATATCGTTTCGTATGCGGAAAAACACAATAACGATAACGGCGAAGACGGCAACGACGGCCATAACGATAACAACAGCAATAACTGGGGCGTCGAAGGACCGACCGACGATCCGGCCATTCAGGATCTGCGCGTCCGCGTGCAGCGCGGTTTGCTGGCGACCATGATGTTCGCGCAAGGCACGCCGATGCTGCTGGGCGGCGACGAATTCAGTCGCACCCAGAACGGCAATAACAACGCCTATTGTCAAGACAATGAAATCTCATGGGTCGACTGGGAAGCGGCGACGTCGGCCGATGGGCGGGCGTTGACCGCCTATGTCGGCCGGCTGACCGCGATACGGTGCGCGTATCCTGCCCTGCAGGCCGGACGCTTTTTGCATGGCGATCGCGAAGTGGCGCCGGGCCTGCCCGATATCTCCTGGTTCGACGAACGCGGCGAATCCATATCGGCAGAGGCCTGGGAGAACGCGGAAGCGCGCGCGCTGTGCGTACGCCGCGCCGCGGAGGGCGGCGATATGCAGGGATACCGGGACGAGGACCGCACGGCGCCGGGCATTACGATGCTGTTCATCAACGCCGGGCACGATCCGCTCGAATTCGTTTTCCCCGAAGGCGGCGGCGATTGGTATCAATTGCTCGACAGCGCCAAGGCCGACGGCAAGCCGGACAGCGACGAGCCGGTGCAGCACCGGCGCGCGATGGTGGAGGGCCGCACCGTGATGATGTTCGGGTCGCGTCGGGTGCGGCCATGGTAGGCCGCCGCTTCCTCGATGAGACCGGCTACGGCGCGCACAGCCTTGCGCCGGATCGCACCCGTTTTCGCCTGTGGGCGCCGACCGCGGAGGCGGTCGAGATCGACATCGACGGCGTCGGCCGCGTGCCGATGAGCGCGGTCGAGGAAGGCTGGTTCGAGGCAGAAGCAGCCTGCGGCCCGGGCGCCGGGTACCGCTACGTTGCGACGACCCGCTTCGAAGGTGAAGTCGCGGTGCCCGATCCGGCCGCGCGCGCGCAACAGGGCGACGTCAATGGGCGCAGCCTGGTAGTGGATCAGTCGGCGTATGGTTGGCGGCATCCGGACTGGCGCGGGCGGCCCTGGCATGAAACCGTGCTGTACGAACTGCATGTGGGCGTGCTCGGCGGTTTCGAGGGCGTGCGCAAGCGCTTGCCGGAGCTGGCGGCGCTGGGCATTACCGCGATCGAATTGATGCCGATTGCCGAGTTTCCCTGCGATCGCAACTGGGGCTACGACGGCGTGCTGCAGTTTGCGCCGGAGGCCTCGTACGGCACGCCGGATCAGTTGAAGGCGTTGATCGACGACGCGCACGGTCTGGGCATGATGGTGTTTCTGGATGTGGTGTACAACCATTTCGGGCCGGACGGCAATTATCTGAACAGTTATGCCTTGCCGTTTTTCCGTGACGATCTGCATACGCCGTGGGGCAAGGCGATCGATTTCCGCCGTCCGGAAGTGCGCGATTTCTTCACTGCGAATGCCTTGTACTGGCTGCGGCAATATCGTTTCGACGGCTTGCGTTTCGATGCGGTGCATGCGATCAGTGAAGAGGATTGGCTGCGCGAGGTCGCGCAACGCGTGCGCGAGACCATCCGTGCGGAGGATGGCCCGCAAAGGCATATTCATCTGGTGCTGGAAAACGATCACAATCGCGCCGCGCTGTTGCAGGACAGCGCGGCGAGCGACGATGCGTTCACCGCGCAGTGGAACGACGATTGGCATCATGTGATGCATGTGCTGCTGACCGGCGAGCATGCCGGTTATTACGCGGATTTCGCGGCGGATCCGGCGCAAAGACTGGCGCGCAGCCTGATGGAAGGCTTTGTGTATCAGGGCGATGCGTCGGTGGTGCAAGACGGGAAATTGCGCGGCGAATCCAGCGCGCACCTGCCGCCGACCGCCTTCGTCAATTTTCTGCAGAATCACGATCAGATCGGCAATCGCGCATTCGGCGAACGATTGACCGTGCTGGCCAATCCGCATGCATTGCGCGCCGCACAGGCGCTGCTGCTGTTGAGCCCGGCGATTCCCATGCTGTTCATGGGCGAAGAATTCGGCGCGACCCAACCCTTCCTGTATTTCACCAGCTATAGCGACCATACGCTGGCGGAGGCGGTGCGCGACGGCAGACGCCGGGAATTTGCGCGCTTTCCGGCGTTTGCCGACGAAGCCGCGCGGGCGCGCATTCCGGATCCCAACGATCTCGCCACTTTCGTCGCTTCGACGCCCGCGCCGCAGTCCGCGCCGGCGCAAACGGATGGCTTTTCCTGGCTGGCCTGGATCGGGGCGTTGCTGAATTTGCGCCATTCGCATATCGTGCCTCGTCTGCCGGGCTGCTCGGCGTTGGGTGCGCGGGTATTCGGGCCGGGGGCGGTCGGCGCGCGCTGGCGCATGGGCGACGGCACCACGCTGAGCATTGTCATCAACCTCGGCGAAATCGACGTGGCGCTGACGCTGGACGCCGTGACGGCGCCGGCTGGCGCCGATGTGCTGTTCGACAGCGGCGGCGTGCTGCCGGCGCTGGAGGGGGGGCGGCTGCCCGCCTGGGCCATGCTGGCCGTGCTGGAGCCTGCATCATGAACGATCCGCTGATGGAATACAACGAGTCCTTGCAGCGCCGCATCCCGGCGCTGGCGCAGGCCGCCGGCCTTCTGCTCGACTGGACCGATGCGTTCGGCCATCCGCAACAGGTGTCTTGCGAGACGCTGTCGCGGATTCTGAATGCGATGGGACTGCCGCATGCATCGCATCAGGATTGCGACGATAGCCTGCGCCGCCTGTTGCATCACGATGACGCGGCGCAATTGCCGCCGCTGATCACCGCCGAAGTCGATCGCGCTATCGTGCTGCCTGCATCCGCATGGCTGTACGGCCGCTCTTATCGGGTGAAGCTGGATAACGGTGACCGCATAAGCGGATATTTCACCAGCGATACCGCGCAGCCGCCGATGATCGCGCCGATCGCGCAATACGGTTATCACCGGCTGACCGTCGGCGAGCAGCGGTGCACGCTGGCGGTCGCGCCGCCCCGTTGTTTCAGCGTGCAGGACGCGGTGCACGTGCGCTATCCCGAGCGCGGTGCGCAGGGGCGTTGGGGATTGGCGCTGCAGCTGTACGGTTTGCGCCGCGCCGGCGACGGCGGCATCGGCGATTTCACCTCGCTGGCGGTGCTGGCGCGGGCAGCCGCGGCGCATGGCGCGTCGGCGGTGACGATCTCTCCGGTGCATGCGATGTTCTCAGGCGACGTGCGCCGCTACAGTCCCTACGGACCTTCCAGCCGCGTGTTCCTGAATGCGATGCATATCGATCCGGCGGCGCTGATGGGCCAGGCCGCGGTCGACAGCGTACTGGCGGAGATGGGACCGGATGCGCAGGATCTGCACACGGCGCTGGAACGCGACGAGCTGATCGATTGGCCGCGCGCCGCCACGCACAAGCTGGCGTTGCTGCGACGCCTGTACGCGCATTTCCGGGACAGCGCCGATCCGGCGCCGGCGCAGGGCCGCTACGAGCTGGCGGCGTTTCGGCGCGACGCCGGCCCTCCGCTGGAGCGTCATGCGCTCTATGAAGCGCTGGACGGCTGGCTGCAGCAGCGCTATCCCGACGTCTATAGCGATTGGCGCACCTGGCCGCCTGCGTACCGCCAGGCGACGACGCCCGAGGTGCAAGCGTTCGCCGCCGAACATGCCGATGAAATCGATTTCCATGTGTTTTTGCAATGGCAGGCGGCGCGCGGTCTGGCCGCGGCGCAGCAGGCCGCGCGCGACGCCGGCATGGCGATCGGGCTGATCAGCGATCTGGCGATCGGCGCCGAAAGCGGCGGCAGCCAGGCCTGGAGCCAACAGGGCGAAATCATCAACGGCGTGTCGATAGGCGCGCCGCCGGATCTGCTCAATACGCAGGGGCAGAACTGGGGCCTGGGTGCGTTCTCGCCATTCGTGATGCGCGAACGCGGCTTCAGCGGCTACGTCGCGATGTTGCGCGCCTGCTTTGCGTACGCCGGCGGGGTGCGCATCGATCATGTGCTGGGTTTGGCGCGCCTGTGGCTGGTGCCGGACGGCGCGGAAGCTAGCGAGGGCGCGTACCTGCGCTATCCGCTGCAGGATCTGCTGCGCCTGATCGCGCTCGAATCGTGGCGTTCCCGCGCGATTGTGATCGGCGAGGATCTGGGCACGGTGCCGGCCGGTTTCGATATGCAGCTGGCGCACGCCGGCCTGCTCGGCATTCGCGTGCTGTGGTTCGAAAATTTCTACGGCGGTTTCAAGGCGCCATGGCAGTGGTCGCCGGATGCGATCGCGGTCACCACCACCCACGATTTGCCGACCGTGGCCGGGTGGTGGCGCGGGCGCGATATCGACTGGCAGCTTGAACTCGGCATACTGCCGGAAGACGACGGACCGCAGCAATATGCCAACCGGGCGCAGCAGCGCGCCGAATTGTGGCAGGCCTTGTGCGATGCCGGATGCACCGGCGACGAGCGCGCGATGCCGGGGCCGACGCAGCCGCCGCTCGAAGCCGTGCTGCGTTTCCTGGCGCAGGCGCCGGCGCCGCTGATGATATTGCCGCTGGAGGATGCGCTGGGTCTGGTCGAGGCGCCGAATCTGCCGGGCACGACCGATACGCATCCTAACTGGCGGCGGCGCATGCCGGCCGACGTGGCGCATCTGTTGGACGATCCGGCTTGCGCGCAGCGGCTGGCGCTGCTCGGGCATTTGCGGAGTTGAGCGGGACAGGAAACCCGTTTCATAAGTGAGCGCGAATGGGCTATTTATCAAATGGGTTTTTCATTTTGGGTTGATGGGGCATCATGACGGAAGCAAATACGGAAACAAGCAAGGAAGCAGGCAGTTACCCGCGGGCCACCGCGCGTTTGCAGCTACATCGCGACTTCACGCTGGACCGAGCGGCGGAGCTGGTCGATTATTATGCGCAACTCGGCATCAGCCATTTCTATTTATCGCCTATCTTCGTCGCGCAGCCGGGATCGACGCACGGCTACGATGTGGTCGATCCGAGCCAGGTCAATCCCGAGCTCGGCGGAGAGGATGCATTGCGCCGCCTGGCGCAGCGGCTGCATGAAAAAGGCATGGGCATAGTTCTCGATATCGTGCCCAATCACATGGGCGTGGGCGCGGCCAACGGCTGGTGGCAGGACATGCTGGCATGGGGGCAAAGCAGCCGCTACGCCAACTGGTTCGATATCGATTGGGAAGCCGACGATCCGGTGCTGCGGGGCAAGATATTGCTGCCGTTCCTGGCCGATCCGTATCCGCAGGTGATGGCCGAAGGCGGATTGCGTTTGCAGTTCGACGCCGATGCCGGCACGTTTTATTTCTCACACTACGATCAGCGCTATCCGCTGGCGCTGGAGCATTATCCGGCGATCTTGCGCCTGGCCGCCGCGCCGCGGCTGGAAATGGCGATCGCCGCGTTCGAACGTATCGAACACGCGCCGGGCTGGCCGCAGAAACATGCGGCGGCCGAGGTGGCGATGCAGATGTTGAACGCGCTGGCGCTGGAGCCGGACTGCCGTGCGGCGATCGATGCGGCGCTGGCGATGCATTCGCCCGACAGCGCCGACACGCGCGAGGCGCTGCATCGCTTGCTGCAGCAGCAGCATTACCGCCTCACCTGGTGGCGCAATGCGGCCGATGAAATCAATTGGCGCCGTTTTTTCGAAGTCAGCGATCTGGTCGGCGTCCGGGCCGAACGCGATGCGGTGTTCGAAGCCGCGCATGCGCTATTGTTCCGGCTATACCGGGAAGGCCTGATCGACGGCGTGCGCGTCGATCACGTCGACGGCCTGGCCGATCCCGCCGCGTATTGCAACAAGCTGCGGCAGCATCTGGACGTCTTGCATGCGGAGCGGCAGGCGCGGCATGCGGGCGCATTGGATACGCCGAATTCCCGTCCGTACATCATCGTGGAAAAAATCCTGGCCGCCGACGAATCGCTGCGCACCGAATGGATGGTCGACGGCACCACCGGTTACGAATTCATGGATCAGGTCGGCGCGGTGCTGCACGATGCGGCCGGCGCCGAACCGCTGGCGGCGTTGTGGGCAGAGACCACCGGCGACAATCTGTATTTCGCGCAGCAGGTCAGGGATGCGCGGCGCATGTTTCTGACGCACAATTTCGCCAGCGAATACAACGCCTGTGCGGCCGCGCTGCATGCGATTGCGCGCAGCGAGCCGGCGACCGCCGATATTTCGCTGATGGCGGTGCGGCGCGCGCTGGCCGAGCTGCTGGTCAATTTCCCGGTGTATCGGACCTATGCCGGCGAGCATGGACGCGATGCGCTGGATCAGGCGTATTTCGACGCCGCGATGATCGGTGCGCGGCGCGCCTTGCCGACGGTCGATTACCCGGCGCTGGAATTGCTCAACGGCTGGCTGGGCAAAGAAGCGCCGGCCGCTTTCGGCGAACTGGCCAGCCATGCGCTGCGCCTGAGCGCGATCACCCGCTTTCAGCAATTGACGCCGCCGATGGCCGCCAAATCGGTGGAAGACACCGCGTTTTACCGCTACGGCCGTCTGTTGTCGCGCAATGAAGTCGGTTCCGATCCGTCGCAAATGGCCATCGGCGTGGACCGTTTTCACGCCTGCAACGCGCAACGCGCGCGCGACTTTCCGCATTCGATGCTGGCCACCGCGACGCACGACCACAAGCGCGGCGAAGACGCCCGCGCGCGCCTGGCGGTGCTGAGCGAAATCCCGCAGGAATGGGGCGAGACGCTGCGCCGCTGGCAGGCCATGCACGTCAACGTCGCGGTATCGTACAGCGTGTATCTGGCGGCGTATGCCAATATCGACAGCACCGATGAGGGCGACGAAGCCGATACGCCGCTGGCGCGCATCGATCAGATTGCCGAGGTGATGCTGTATCAGACCTTGCTGGCCGCCTGGCCGGTCGATCTAGCGGCCAACGATCCGGTGGGAATCGCCGCGCTGGTCAAACGGGTGTCGGCCTGGCAGATCAAGGCGGGCCGCGAAGCCAAGCTGCAGACCAATTGGGCGTTGCCGGATCGCGATTATGAAATTCTGTGCGCCAATTTCCTGCGCAGAATCCTGCGGCCCGGCGGCGCCGGCACGTTTGTCGCCGAAATGGCGGCGCTGGTGCGCGAGCTGACCCGCGCCGGCGCGGTGAACAGTCTGGCGCAACTGACTTTGCGGCTGACCGCGCCGGGCATCCCCGATCTGTATCAGGGCTGCGAATTCTGGGATTTCAGCCTGGTCGATCCGGACAACCGGCGGCCGGTGGATTTCGACGCGCGCATCCGGCAGTTGCAGGCGCATGGAGATAAGGCGGTGACGCTGGACGACTGGCGTCGCGGCGCGGTCAAACAGCAATTGATCCGCGCCGCGCTGGCCGTGCGGCGGGAAGATCCATTGCTGTTTGCCGTGGGAGGGTATTTGCCGCTGCAGGTCACCGGCGCGCTGGCCGATCATGCGATTGCGTTTGCGCGCGAGCATCAGGGGCGCTACGCGGTGGTGATCGTGACGCGTCTGGCGGCGCGTTTGCTGAGCGGCGACGATCTGCCGCTGGTGCCGGCGGCCGCATGGGGCGATACTTGCGTGAGGCTGCCGGCGGGCTGTCCGGTTTCCGCATGGCAAGACGCATTTTCGCAGTGCGGCGTCGAAGCCCGCGGCGACGCGATCCCGCTGGCCTCCGCGCTGGCGGCATTGCCGGTGGCGCTGCTGCTGCCGGCCAAACCGCCTACAGAAAAATGATCCGCTGTCCTATTCCCGCCGTCGGAGCGTCTGCTTACCATTTCAACGTTTGACTCTCAACATTTGCCGAGGAGGTCATAATGTCGACTATTATTTCGGGACGTTTCCAGACGCAGGATGAAATCAGCTTTGCGATCGGCGAATTGGAAAAAATCGGTTTTCCGCGCGCCGCGATCAGTTCGTTTTATGTCAATCCGGCCGGTCAGCATGATCTGTATCCGATAGGCGGCGACCGGGCCATGTCGCCGGGCGCGAAGGAAACCGCCGAAGGCGTGGCCGCCGGCGTGTCGGCCGGCGGCGCGGTGGGCGCTGCGGTGGGCGCTGCGACGGCGCCGGTGACCGGCGCCGCCGGCCCGGTTTTCGGTGCGCTGGTCGGGGGCCACATCGGTTCGCTGGTGGGCGGCATGAAATCGACCAAGGAGCACGGCGAATCGGAAGAGGGCGCGGCCGGCGCCGAAAATGTGCTGCCGCAACGCACGTCCGGCATGTTGGTGGCGGTCGCGACCGCGACGCCGCAGCAGGAAGAGGATGCGGTGGCGCTGCTGTGCTCGCTGCATGGGCATCAGATTGAACGCAACGACGGCACTATCGTCGACGGCGACTGGACCGATTTCGATCCGCTGTCGACGCCGCACGTGATCGCCGATTCGGGGCAGTCGGCAGTGTGATTGTGTCATTGAAGCAGGGCGGAATTTTGCGATCCCGCCGGTGCAGACCGGCGGGATTTTGTTGTGTCAAAGTATTCGATACGTCATTCAAGGGGAACGCGCATGAGCAATACAAGTGAAGCGGCGGTGCGGGACAAGGCGTCGACGGCGGGCAAGCCCGGGCAGCGGCTGGCGCCGTCCGCTCTGGTCGATTTATCGCGCCTGAACGCGGCGTATTACGAGCGGCGGCCCGATCCGGCGGTGGCTGCGCAGCGCATCGCTTTCGGTACTTCCGGCCATCGCGGCTGCGCGTTCGACGCCAGCTTCAACGAAGCGCATATTCTGGCGGTGGCGCAGGCGATTTGCCTGTATCGCAGCGCCCATCGCATCGGCGGCCCGCTGTATATCGGTTTCGATACGCATGCGCTGTCGATGCCCGCATTCAAAACGGCGCTGGAGGTGCTGGCGGCCAACGGCGTGATCAGCATGGTCGCGGAGCACGACGAATTCACTCCGACGCCGGCGATTTCCAACGCCATCCTTGCGTACAACCGCGGCCGCGCCGCGGACGACAGCGGGCGCGCCGACGGCATCGTCATCACGCCTTCGCATAATCCGCCCGACAACGGCGGCATCAAATACAACACGCCCAACGGCGGGCCGGCCGATGCCGCCGCCACCGGATGGATAGAGAACAAGGCCAATGCCCTGCTGGAGGACGGTCTGCGCGAGGTGCGCCGGATCGGTTTCGAGCAGGCGCTGAAGGCGCCCACCACCCGCCGTTTCGATTTTCTGAACAGCTATATCGGCGCATTGGCCGATGTCATCGACATGCAGGCGATCGCGGGTTCGGATCTGCGCCTGTGCGTGGACCCGTTGGGCGGCGCTGGCGTGCATTACTGGCCGGCGATTGCGGAGCGTTTCAAGCTGAAGCTGCACGTGATCGAACGGCCGGTGGACATGCAGTTCGGTTTCATGTCGGCCGATTGGGACGGCAAAATCCGGATGGATCCGTCGTCGGCCTATGCGATGCAGGAATTGATCGCGCTGGGCAAGGATTACGATGTCGCGTTCGCCTGCGATACCGATCACGACCGGCATGGCATCGTGACCCGCAGCGGCGGTTTGATGCCGGCCAACGACTATCTGTCGGTCGCGGTGCATTACCTGTTCACACACCGGCCGGGCTGGAAACCGGACGCCGGCGTCGGCAAGACGCTGGTCAGCAGCCAGATGATCGATCGCGTCGCGGCGCATTTGAAGCGGCCCTTGGCCGAAATGCCGGTCGGATTCAAATGGTTCGTGGAAGGTTTGGCGGACGGCAGTCTCGGTTTCGGCGGCGAGGAAAGCGCCGGGGCATCGTTTTTGTGCCTCGACGGCTCGGCCTGGAGCACCGACAAGGACGGCATCACCGCCGCGTTGCTGGCAGCCGAAATGACGGCCAAAACCGGCTTCGATCCGGCGCAGCAATATTCCCGCTTGACCGACGCATTGGGCAAGCCGTTCAGCGACCGGGTCGATGCGCCCGCCACGCCGGAGCAGAAGAAGAAACTCGCCAAATTGTCGCCCGATCAGGTGCGCTCTACCGAACTGGCGGGGGAAACGATCACCGCCAGATTGACCGAAGCGCCGGCCAATCACGTTGCGTTCGGCGGACTGAAGGTGACGACGGAAAACGGCTGGTTCGCCGCGCGTCCGTCCGGCACCGAAAATATTTATAAAATTTACGCCGAGAGTTTCCGCGGTCGGGATCATCTGCAGCGGATTCTGGAGGAGGCCCGACAAGTGGTAAGCGCCGCGATCGGGACCTAGACGCCGGGCACAAAACGATCAGGCTTTTCAGCGGCGTTTCGGCGTCGCCTTCGAGCAGAAAAACTGCATCAGCCGTTCACCGGTGCTGCCGTTGGAAATCGCACGCAACTGGATGTCGTTGAACGCCAGCACGACATTGAAAATAACGCGGCCGCGGGCGCCGTCGGCGGCGTACATGGTTCGGCTGCCGAATGCGAACTCGCTGTCTTCGCAATTGAGATAAGTGCGCGCGACTTCGGATTGATAGAATTTGTCATCGGTTCCCGGCAACAGGTGCGGATCGACCCAGTTCAACAGGGTGTCCACCTCAATCAGATCGCCGGAGCGGCTGACGCTATCCTTATCGACATAAAACGATCCGAAATCGTTTTCTCCAAGCGGAGTCCATTGCGCCGCGTTGGCTGCCATGCAGAAAGTCGATCCGAACAGCAGCAGGGCGAAAACGAAAACTTTCATGGGGGCTGCAATAGTTGCGAGAGACTGGATTGTAACCGGATGGCAATCCCGGGGGTACCGGGCAATGATGCAGAAAGAAAGAAGATTCGGGACTTGCCGGAACGCCAGAGCGGCATCGGCGGTGGGGGGCCGGCGAGATCGTTAAGCCGCCGGCTGCGTCGCATTTATCCTGGGGATTTTTCAGCGGCAGAGCCGGCGGCGTTTTGCGGCGGTGGATCGGTCAGAACCTGTTCATACTTCATTTGGGACGGCACACTAGTCGTAATAGCCGCGATGGTGACGATAACCGCCGCCACCGTCCCCGAGCGGGACCACGATGCACCCCGCCAGCGTGCTTGCCGTCAGAACGGCGATCAGGACTGCAAGAAGGCGCTTTTTCATTATTATCTTTCCCGAGTGAATAACGCACCCACTGTATATTTCAATTTCCTCCGGCAGTGATAGGGAAACAATACAAATGTAAGTATGCGTTACCAGCGGAAACACGCTCGGCGGGCGTGGCGCGCCCCAGGCTTTATTTTCCCTGCGTCTTGTTGTGGGCGGAAAGCCGGTTCATGTCGCGCATGACCATGCTCAGCCGCTGGCGGCGGTTGACGTCGTCGCTGCGGGGTTTGGCGCGATGATCGTTGATATTTGCCTCTTCGGCCGATGCGTGCCGGCCTTTGGAGCCGGCGCGGCCGAATTGCGGACTTCTTGTGCTCATGACGATCTCCTGAAATGGAAAATCGATCATAGCGCCGCCGCGCCGCGCGGGCTGCCGGAAATTGACGCGATGCGGCGTAGGAAGAGCGGACGTTGCGCCGCTTCCTATTTGATGCGGCGACTCAGCAGGGCACGAAATCGGTATGGCGCAATTCCAGACGGCGCGATGCGTTGTTGGCCAGCCAATCTTCATAGGAAATCATCCGGTAACGGATCTGGACGGCATCCGTGGCGCCGGTGTCCTTGACGATGCTCAAATCGTGCTGCAGCTGGTAGGCGGGATCCTCGCTGCGGGTCACATACCCGGCGGCCTGCCAGTCGCTCCATTTGTCGACGCTCACGCCGCTCGGCGGTGCGAAAGCGTACCAGGTCTTCCGGTCCAGCGACAAGATGGTGGCTTTAATGGTGTTGAGCTGTCCGGTGGCGGCCTCGAAAATCGGCTGATCCTTGACGGAGGTGCCGACCGCCAGGGCGGCGTCGGTGTCTCGTTTATCGCTGTGCACGATGGTGAAGTCCAGAGTTTTGGCCCGCGCCATCGCCTTGTCGCGCAGGCATACCTGGATTTCCAGCTGGTCTTCGGCCTGTATGGGTTTGGAAGTCGAGCATGCGGTAGCCAGTAACGCGGTGAGCAGCACAGAGCCGGACAGTAATAGAGTTTTGGTTATCATTTATGCAAACGGATTCAAAATACGGCGTTATCGTACGCAGCGCGGGATCGCGCAACCCGCAGTGTCGCATAAAACCGATCGCGCAAAGATAGCGCCCGGCCGATCAATGCGGATGAATGCTGAGCGAACTGAGCATTTGCGTGCGCTCGCGATCGAGGTACTCGAGCAGGTATTCGCAGCCGGGCGTTTTTTCCAGCGACGCGTAGACCCCCGCCGTTACCTGTTTGAACAGCTCCTGCACGGTTTGCTGCTGCGACGGCGGCTGGCTGGCGCAGATCTGCAGCACCAATACCTTGAGCAGGCTTAGCTGCACGTGCAGTTTCTCGGTTTCGCTGATGGCGTTCATTGCGCAACTCCTGACGATCGTGGTTGGCGCCGGCCCGCTGCAAGGGCTGCGTGCGGTTTGCCGGCTGGTTTCCCGAATGAGTACTGAATTGTCTGCCCAAATGGCTGCCGGTTATTTGCTATAATCGCGCTTTCCGATTTCGGCTGCTTTCGAACTTGTTTAGCGTTGCGGCCCGCCGAGGCGGCGTGACAACACCTCTGTAAGAACGAGAAAGGCAATACGGTTATGACACCGCGAACGGCAGGCAATTCAATCTTGATGCAGTAGGGCCTGTTCATCATCAGGAAACAGGCCCTGGCGGGCCCACACTTTTTCGTCATTGGAAAAAGCGCGACCGGTTCGCGTTTTTTTTTGTCCGTTTTTTCTATTCTGTAAATAAATCAGTCGCAAGCGGCTGAATTAGGGTGACAACATGATTTCAGTTCGACTTCCCGATGGATCGCAACGCCAATTCGATGCCCCTCCGACGGTGGCGCAAGTCGCCGCCGACATCGGTGCGGGGCTGGCCAAGGCGGCGCTGGCCGGCAAGGTTGACGGCAAGCTGGTCGATACTTCCTTTGTCATTGCGCAGGATGCCGATCTGGCCATCGTCACCGCCAAGGATGCGGAGGGGTTGGACGTGATCCGCCATTCGACCGCGCATTTGCTGGCCTATGCGGTGAAGGAGTTGTTCCCCGATGCGCAGGTGACCATCGGGCCGGTGATCGACAACGGCTTTTATTACGATTTTTCGTATAAAAGGCCGTTTACGCCGGAAGATCTGGAAGCGATCGAGAAAAAAATGGCCGAACTGGCCAAAAAAGACGAGCCGGTGGTCCGCAAAGTGCTGTCGCGCGACGATGCCGTCGACTATTTCACCAGCATAGGCGAAGCCTACAAGGCCGAAATCATCGCGTCGATTCCGCAGGATCAGGAGGTATCGCTGTACAGCGAGGGCACGTTTACCGATCTGTGCCGCGGCCCCCATGTGCCGTCGACCGGCAAGCTGAAGGTATTCAAATTGATGAAGCTGGCCGGCGCATACTGGCGCGGCGATTCCAAGAACGAAATGCTGCAGCGGATTTACGGTACCGCGTGGGCCAGGAAGGAAGATCAGGACGCCTATCTCAACATGCTGGAAGAGGCGGAAAAGCGCGACCACCGCAAACTGGGCAAACAACTGGATCTGTTTCATTTCCAGGAAGAGGGCCCCGGCCTGATTTTCTGGCACCCGAAGGGCTGGGCGATCTGGCAGCAGGTCGAGCAATACATGCGCCGCATATATCAGGACAACGGTTATCAGGAAGTCAAGGCGCCGCAGATTCTGGACCGATCCCTGTGGGAAAAGACCGGCCATTGGGAAAATTACCGCGACAACATGTTCACCACCGAGTCGGAAAATCGCTCCTACGCGCTCAAACCGATGAATTGCCCGGGCCATATCCAGATTTATAACGCCGGTCTGCACAGCTACCGCGATTTACCGCTGCGCTTCGGCGAATTCGGCCAATGCCATCGCAACGAACCGTCCGGTTCCCTGCACGGCATGATGCGCGTGCGCGGCTTTACCCAGGACGACGGTCATATTTTCTGCACCGAGGCGCAGGTTCAGGGCGAAGTCGCGGCTTTCAACAAGCTGGTGCGCGAGGTCTATACCGATTTCGGCTTCAAGGAGGTTGAAGTCAAGCTTGCGTTGCGCCCTGACAAACGCATCGGCAGCGACGAGGTCTGGGATGAGGCCGAAAATGCATTGCGCGAAGCGATTCGCGCTTCCGGCTCCGAATGGGAAGAGTTGCCGGGAGAAGGCGCATTCTACGGCCCCAAAATCGAATATCACCTGAAGGATTCGATCGGGCGCTCGTGGCAGTGCGGCACGATGCAGGTGGACTTTTCGATGCCGCAACGGCTGGGCGCGGAATATGTGACCGAAAGCGACGGCAGAAAGGCGCCGGTCATGCTGCACAGAGCCATTGTCGGCTCGCTGGAGCGCTTCATAGCGATTCTGATCGAAAATCACGCCGGCGCCATGCCGCTGTGGCTTGCCCCGGTGCAAGTCGTGGTGCTCAATATCTCCGACGGGCAGGCCGAGTATGTCGAAAGCGTTGCAAAAACGCTCAGAAAACAAGGGTTTAGAGTCGATACCGATTTGCGTAATGAAAAGATAACCTATAAAATACGTGAGCATTCCTTGCAGAAACCGCCCTATCTGATAGTGGTCGGCGATAAAGAGCGGGATGCGAATACAGTGGCCGTGCGTGCGCGGGGCAATGTCGATCTCGGTGTGATGCCGATCGATGTACTGGTGGAACGTCTCAGGAATGAGGTTGACGCCAGAGCCTGAACGGGGAAACCCGTAGCGCGAAGCACGGCTTATTTATTGGATTTTTAAAGGAAACTACAATAGCTACGGAAAAGTCACATCGCATAAACGGGGAAGTCACTGCGCCGGAATTGCGCTTGAGCGGGGTGGAGAACGAACCGCTCGGCATCGTTACTCTGGCAGAAGCTTTTCGTTTGGCCGAGGAAGCCAACGTCGATCTGGTGGAAATTGCTCCCACCGCCCAGCCGCCAGTGGCGCGTCTGATGGATTACGGCAAGTTCAAGTATGGCGAACAGAAAAGAGCCCACGAAGCCAAATTGAAGCAGAAAGTGATTCTGGTCAAGGAAGTCAAATTCCGTCCCGGAACCGATGACGGCGATTACAACATCAAGCTCCGCAATCTGATCAAGTTTCTGGACGATGGTGACAAAACCAAGATTACCCTGCGTTTCCGCGGCCGCGAAATGGCCCACCAGGATATCGGTTTCCGCATGCTGGAGCGCCTGAAGGGCGACCTGGAGCCGTACGGCCAGGTGGAACAGTTTCCGAAGATGGAAGGCCGGCAGATGATCATGATTCTGTCGCCGAAGAAAAAGAAGTGATTTACGGCGCCTTGCGAGGCGCCATGATTTTGCAAAACCAGATTCGCCGGCAGTGGCGGCGGCCCTGGTTTTCAAAAGCAGCGAACGCGATTTCGCTGTCAAACAAGTGAGTGCAGGCATCCAAGCGTAACGAAGTGTTGCCACCTGCAATCATATAAAAAATGGAAACTGTCCTCGCGGACAGCTGAGTATCATGCCAAAAATGAAAACGAAAAGCAGCGCCAAAAAGCGCTTTCGTGTGCGTCCGGGCGGAACCGTCAAGCGCGGCCAAGCCTTCAAGCGTCACATTCTGACCAAAAAGACGACCAAGACCAAGCGTCAACTGCGTGGTTCGACCGGCGTCCATGCGACCAACATGGTGTCCGTACGCGCCATGCTGCCTAAC
>JAQGLY010000058.1 GCA_028292625.1 Herbaspirillum sp.
ACGGCCTCTTCAGGCGCCGTTTTTTCCCGGGTCGCCTTTAAGCTGGAACGAGTCATACGTCGGCTTATAGCTCTTTTCGTCGAGGAACTGCTTGAGGCCGGTGTTATAGGAATCTTCCGGATCCGCCACCTTGATCGCCTTGGACTTCTCGGCCAGGTAATCGTAAGCCTGTGCTGTATCCATGGTCTTGACATGGCGCATCGCCTGCTTGGTGGCGCGCAGGCCATTCGGTGTCTTGGTCATCAGCTTGCGCGCCAGCTCTTCGACGGCAGCTTCAAGCTTCTCCAGCGGGACGGCAAAATTCACCAGGCCGATTCGCTCCGCTTCCTTGCCGTCGAACGGCTCGCCCAGACAGGCGTAATAGAGCGCGTGGCGCGGGAGAATAGCATCGGCGACTACCTTGCCGACCAATGAGCCCGGCAAGATGCCCCAGTTGATCTCGGACAGGGAGAAGGTTGCATTGTCGGCCGCGACTGCGAAGTCGCATCCGCACAACTGCATGAACGCGCCGCCGACGCAGTATCCATGCACCATGGCGATGGTCGGCTTCTCGTAGTTGTAGAGCCGTTCCCAACGCCACCGGTTGGCGATCGTCCTTGCTTTTTTTCTCTCCGCGGGGTTGGAATCGAGTTCGCGGAAGAATTTCTTCAGGTCTTGTCCGGCGCTGAAATTGCCGCCTGCGCCGGTCACCACCACAACCTTCACCTCGGGATCGAACTCCAGACGTTCAAGCGCATCGTCCATCTCGTAGTGCAGTTCAGGACTCATCGCATTGCGCTTGTCGGGCCGGTTCAGGATCGCCCATCCGATTCCGTTGCGGACCTCTACTTTCACATTCTCATATTGATACTTGGACTTAGTCATGTTTTAAGCTCCTCTTGGTTATGCTTCCATCTGAAAGCGTGTAATCAACGGCCCCGGCCGGATCGGCCCGTGGCGTCTCTGGTGTTCTTAGTGTCCGGCTTCGTTCCTGACTATCACAAGTGCATCCAACGCCGTCGCACCCTGCCCTTCGTCAAGGGCGACGAAGGGATTGATGTCGATCGATTCGAGCACGTCGCCCAGGTCAACGGCGATTCGCCCGAGCGCAACAAGGGCCTGCACTACGGCCTCGACATCGCGGGGTTTCGTGCCCCGATAGCCTTGAAGCAGCCGGCTGACCCGGGTACGGCTCAGCATGTCGCGCGCCTTGTCCGGAGTCAGTGGCGGCGCAGCGAACGCGACATCCTTGATCAGCTCCAGCAAAACGCCGCCGCTGCCTACCATCACGACAAGTCCCATTTCCGGATCGCGATGCAGGCCGAGCACCAATTCCAGTCCGCCGCCGACGTGCCGGCCAACGAGCATGCCTTCAATGGGCGATGTCACGCCATGCTGCGCCAGATTGTCCAGGATTCTTTTGTAGGCTAACCGCACGTCTTGCGGCGACTGCAGATTAACCGCGACACCGCCAACGTCGGATTTGTGCAGGATGCCGGAGGAGACAACTTTCAGGACCACCGGGTAGCCGATGGCGTCGGCCGCCTCGACCGCCTCGGCAGCCGAGTTGGCGAGAACTTCACGCGGCGTGCCAATTCCATAGGCGCGAATCAGCTCCTTGGATTGCATTTCGTTCAGAGCCAGCGAATCCGTTGCCCCTCGTGCAATGTCGCGTACTTTCTGACCGATCTCCCATGCGGTCCCGTCGGGCGGTCGATGGGCGACGATCGTCGATTGCGACAGATCCTGAAGCTCCCGGCATCGGATCGCTTTCGCGATGACCCGCAGCGACTTGTCGGCTTCGTTCAGAAATGACAGCGATGGCAATTGCGCTTTCAGCATGCGGCTGTAATCGCTCTGGCTGTGTGTGGCGAAGGAGACAAAGGCAATCGGCTTCTTCGCCCGTGTCTTCACGAATTCTTCGACGCGGCTCGCATATCGCTCGGTCCGGTCGTTGCCGGGACTGCGCGGCAATTCCTCCTGGAGCAGCAACATGTCGATATTCGGATCCGCATCAAGTGCCTCAACGCATGCAAGATAGGTCTCTTCGCTGGACAACACGCCGAATCCGCCGTCCAGCGGATTGGATACTTTGGCCCCGACCGTGAATAGCGAGGCGAGGCGTGCGTCGGTTTCCGGCGCCAGGGCGCTGAACGTCAGGCCGTACTTATCAGCTGCGTCGAGCAGCATGCCGCGGTACGCTCCCGACAGCGTGATCGCGCCAAGCCGCCGACCCGCAGGCACTTTCGTATAGAGCAGCAGCTCGACCAGCTCTACCGCTTCGTCGACGCTCTCGGCACGGATCACGCCCAGTTCACCGGTTACCGCGTCAAACACGTCGGTACTGCCCGCGAGCGAACCGGTATGGGCCAATGCCGCCTGCTGACCGGCATCGGACTGACCCATCTTCAGCACGATGACCGGCTTTCCTGCTTTCCGCGCAAGCGCGCATGCTGCCTTGAACTTTTCAACATCGGCAATCCCCTCAATGTAAGAGACGATCACCTTGACGTCCGGCTCCTCGGCGAAAAAAGCAATGTAATCCGGCGTGCTCAGACCGAGTTCGTTGCCGCTGCACAGCACATATCCAGGGGTGATGCCGCGCTCCAGGAACACCAGGTTGATGTGAATTAGTACGCCCCCACTTTGCCCTACCAGCGCAAGCGGCCCGGACCGTGGCGGCTGCGTCTGCGAATTGGTCAAGGTCACCAGGCGGCTTTTCCCGCACAGGTTGCCCATCACGTTAGGTCCGGACACCGCGAGTCCGGTGCGCTCGATCACGGCTTGCAGCTCGCGGCGACGTGTCACACCCTCTTCGTCGCCATCCTCGCCGAAGCCCGCAGCGAATACCGTCGCGCTGCGGGCACCGGCGGCAGCGCCCTCTTGTAATGCGTCGGCCACGGCCTGTGCCGGCACCAGTACAGCCAGATGATCCGGGGTTTCGGGCAGCGACCGGAAATCCGGATAGCATGGCTGCCCGAACAGTTCGGTCCTTTTGGGATTGATAAAGTAGATCTTCCCTTCGTATCCGCAGCGGCTCAAGTTACTCCAGACCCGTGCGGCCCAGGCGCCCGGACGATCGGTCGCGCCGACCAGCACCACGTTATGCGGTGCCGTCAGAGCCGCTACCTTCTTCTTTGCTGCATCAAAATTCATGGACATGGTGAACCTTCTCGATACGGTGACAGGAATCGACTTGCGCATCTCCTGCCGGTCGTTGCGTGCGCATTTTCCCGGGAGTAATTCATGTTCGCGTCCGCTTCCCGGACACTATGCGATTAAACGCATTTGTTCAGAACAGGTGACGAACGCCCAATTGGAACTCACGATCGCTTGCGCCATTCGTGGCGGCATTCAGGCGGACGCCGGCGTCGTTCTTTGTATAGCCGAGCGAGCTGTGCAGGCTCGTGCGCTTGGACAGCGGATGTACATATCCAATTGCATACTGATGCGAAGTGCCGGAGGCCAATTCCTTGATGTCATTGCGATTCCACGATGCGTAGACGCTATCTGCGCCAAGCGGAGCCGTTACACCGACCATGTAGTTACGAATTTTTGCTTCGCCCAAGGCGCTCAATTTAGTATCGCCAAAGCCGAGATGAGCTTTGACCACACCGAAATCATAAACCGCGCCGAGGAAGGCTGATCTCACATTGGCATTCGCAGTAACAGCGTCAAGTCCGGTAGGAGCAACAATTGCGGCAAGAGCGGCTGACGGTACTGCGGCCGTAGTGCCGGCTGCCGGTGCAAATGCTATGCCATCCGTGTTTATATAAGCAAACATGACGTTGATTGGACCGCTCGCATAATCTACGCCCGCGAATTTACTGCTTTTTGAATTAAATGAACCTGCCGTTTCGCCGAACTTATAGCCAACCGACGCGCCTATTCCGCCGAATTTTGGCGTGCTGTAGATGATCGTGTTGTCTGAACGTCCGAGGGGCTCAACTCTGCCCAGACCGTAACCGTATATACGTTGCAAATCACCGGCCTGGTTGACACCGAATGGGTCAATCGCAAGAAGTGCGTTAAAGAGTGTGGTGTATTGACGACCGAGTTTGACGGAACCGAAGCCGCCATTGAGGCCAACCCATGCTTGACGACCAAACAGGCGTCCGCCACTGGTTAGTGTGCCGTCATCGGCATTGAAGCCATTTTCCAAATTGAAGATTGCGGACATGCCGCCACCGAGATCTTCGATACCCCTGAATCCGAAACGGCTGCCATTCAGCTGGCCGGATGTGAGCGACCAGGTTCTGCCGGCAGCATCCCTGCCGTTATCATAATTTACACCCATATCGACGACGCCATAGAGGGTAACGTTATTCTGTGCGGACGTTGCCCCGGCAAAGGCTCCCAATACCGCGAATGCGAGAAGTGACTTTTTCATTTATTAATTAACTCCCGAAAAATGCTGCACACATTGATGCAGCGTATTAGTTAACAACAAAGGTAACGGTGATCCACGGCTTCTGGCAGCGGCCGGAAATCCGGATACGTGGCTGCCCGAACAGTTCAGTCCTTTTGGGATTGACAAAGTAGATCTTCCCTTCGCCCCCGCATCGGCTCAAGTTACTCCAGACCCGTGCAGCCCAGCCGCCCGGACGATCGGTCGCGCCGACCAGCACCACGTTATGCGGTGCCGTCAGAGCCGCTACCTTCTTCTTTGCTGCA
>JAQGLY010000095.1 GCA_028292625.1 Herbaspirillum sp.
CAGCATTCGTTATCAGCGCTTTAATGATCCCCGCCGTGGCCAGCGCCGCCGACAGCGGATCGACACCCGACTCCAAGCCGGTTCGCGCCGTAAAGGACTCTGCCATTACGGTCAAGGTCAAAAGCAAACTGGCTGCCGAGAACGCGGGTTTTACCAAGAGTGTAAGCGTCAAGACAACTTCTGCCGGCGTGGTCACGCTGACTGGTAGCGTCTTGACCAAGGAAGAGTCGAACAGGGCCGAAGCGATCGCCAAGGACACCGAAGGCGTGACATCGGTGGTCAACAATATCAAGGTCACCAAATAACGTGATGGGCAAAAGCGGACTTTAGCGCGATCCCGACGGCGCGCCGCCATTGCCGCCATGCCGCCGGCATGAGGGATTCATTGCCGGCACATTCGCTTATTCAATAAAAAACGCCACGATGGTTTTTCGTGGCGTTTTTTATTGGATGGCGGCAGACGGGGATGCGGAATAACGCGCATCGAGCGCCGCAGTATGCGCTTGGACCACGCCGCATTTCGCGTCGCTTGGTTCGATTCAACTATATCCGATAGATCTTTTCGCCCGTTTGAACGATCCTTAACTTATCTTCCGAGTGGGGATCCAGGGCGCGCCCATCGGCGAGTCGATACATTTTCGGTCCCGGCAGGGCATTCGCCTCCGCGCGGTCTATCGGTGTTTGATATACCTCAACGTGATATGCCGCGCCCGATGCACCCTTGGCGTCGAATTTTTCTATCAAATCCATCAGTGTCTCCTTCTGATTGTTGATCGAACTTCCGGAACAACGATAACAGATCGCGGTGCTTGCCGTCCGCAAATTATTTTATTCCCGCGAAAACTCCTCCGCATCGATTCTGTCTTGCAAAGCCTCATGGAAACCGAAACGCCAGCCTTCGAACTCGGGCGTGCCGGGCTGATGCGGATTCGGGGGATGGCGGCTCAGGCCGCGATAGGGCCCGCTCAAATGCCCGGCGTCATTGCCGTCGAGATAGGCATCGATGCCGGAGGGCGTATGCCAGCTGCGTAGGGCGCGCATGTTCATGTGCTTGCCGTTCAAGCGGGTCGCGGCGCGACAGTGAACGGCCTTCGGGGCGGCATGGCGTCGGTCGAAAATCGATGAAGAATCAATGCGGATGTTCTTCGATTTTGACGATGGTCCAGCCGTGGGTTTCGAGGCGACTCAATTCGAGATGGCCCTCGTCGCACGGCAGTAGCGGAAACTCGGGTATGTCGTCGCCGAACACATGATTGCTGATCAGTTCGGCAGCGGTGGCGATGGATGGCTTGCCCGGATGGGCTTTGATTACCGATTCTGGCTGTCCAAGCTTGCTAAAGGTAATGCGCCATTCTTGATTCGTCATAATTCGCTCCGGTTGGCGGTTATGGGGACGGACAGATCATTATGCGCCGGCCCTGCCCTAACGCAAGCGGAAGCCATCGCTATTTTTATATTTTTCTCAAATAAGGTTTTTCGTTTTCATATTGAATGCAGGTATGCGCGGTTTACGTATCAACGTTTTGTATTATGTGTCCATAATGCAAATTGGAAACGCCCCGCGCTCAAGAGCGCAAAGCCGTCTTCAAATGCTCACCCGCCAATGGCAGATCCCTTAATCGTTTGCCGGTGGCATTGGCAATGGCATTGGCTAGCACCGCCGGGGTAGGCCCCTGCGCCGCTTCGCCCACGCCCAAAAACGGCATTCCCGGCCGATCGATCAAATGGACTTCCACTTTTTTCGGCACTGCGGAAAACCGCATGATGGGATACCCGCTCCAATCGAAACTGGTGATGCGCCGCGTATCGAAGGTGGTCTGCTCGAATAACGACCAACTGGCCGATTGCAGAATGCCGCCTTCGATCTGATTGCGCACCCCGTCCGGATTGACGATCTGCCCGCAATCGACTGCCGCCACCACGCGTTCGATCTGCACTTCTCCGGTTTCGCGCACAATGGAAATCTCTATCGCAATCGCGAAATAAGCCATCAGATTCTTATACTGCGCAAAAGCGAAACCCACCCCATGATTGGCCTTTTTCGGCGCATTCGGCGTCCACCCGAAACGCTGCGCCGCCAGCTTGATCACGTCGCGGCCGCGCGGATCGTCCAGATGCTGCAGGCGGAATTCGACCGGATCGGTTTGCGCCGCAAGCGCCAGTTCGTCCATGAAGCTTTCAATCGCGAACACATTCAGATAGGCGCCCAGCGAACGCATCGCCGACACGCGGATCGGCATGTCCGGCAGAAAATGATGCTGCACGCGCAGATTCGGCAGCCGGTACAGCGGAATGCTGTTGCGGTCGCCGCCGCCTTCGGGCATCGGAATGGTTTTCGGCGGCGCGGGCGTGAACGGTTGCGCCAGCGCCCAGGTCGGCATGAAACGGCCGGCATTATCGATCCGGTTGTTATGCGTGTTGCTCCAGATTTCGCATTGCCAGTCGACGATCTGGCCCGATGCGTCCAGCGACGCCTTAGCGTCGGTGGTCATCGCCGGTCCGAACGGCTCCCAGGTGTGTTCCTGTTCGCGCATCCATTGCACGCGCACCGGGCGGCCCGGCGTTTTGTGCGCGATCAGCGCCGCGTCCGCGGCCACGTCGTCGGCGCCGTTGTGGCCGTAACAGCCCGAGCCTTCGACGTGGATGCAGCGGACGTTTTCCAGCGGCAGCGCCAGCATTTCGGCCAGCCCTTTACGCATCGGAAACACGCCTTGCGTGTGGGTCCAGACCGTTAAATGATTGTCCTCGAACAGCGCCACGGCGCACGATGGGCCGATCGAACCGTGCGTCAGATACGGCTTGGTATAGCGCGCCTGCAAGGTCTGCGCGGTTGGCGCGGCGGCGCCGCTGCGGTCGGCCACGGGGATTTCCTGCGCCGGCAATCGCCTTAGCGTTTCATGGATGGTTTTCGGATCGGGCAGCGCCGGGCCGTCGTTCCAGACCGCCGCTGCCGACAGCGCGCGCATCGCCAGGATCGCGTGCCATTCGTCGTCGGCGACCACCGCCAGATAGCTGCCGTCGCGTACGATCTGGATCACGCCAGGCATGCCGCGCACTTGGCTGACGTCGATCGAGGCCAGCGTCGCGCCGTAAGCGGGCGGGCGTATCGGGCGGGCGTGCACCATGCCGGGCATGCGCATGTCTTGCACATAACTTTTGCCGCCGGCGACCTTGCCCGGGATATCGACGCGTGGCAGGTTCTGCCCGACCACCTTGAACGATTGCGGGTCCTTTAGCGGCAGGCCGGGCCGCGCTTCCTGATGCAGATTCACGCCGGCGACGACTTCGCCATAAGTCATGCGGCGGCCGTCGGCGGCAATAATCGCGCCGTTCTGCGTACTCAGCTGCGCCGCATCCACGCCAAGCCGCGCGGCGCCGGACTGCAGCAGCAGGTCGCGCACTTGCGCCGCCGCGTTGAAGATCGCGGTGCCGCTATCGGCGGTGGAATGGCTGCCGGCAGTGTAGCCTTCGTCCGGAGTCAGGCCCGTGTCGGCGGTAATCAGCGCGATGCTGCCGGGCGCAACGTCGAGCTGTTCGGCGGCGATCTGCAGAAACGCGGTGCGGATGCCGGTACCCAGTTCCGCCTTGCCGGTGCATACCGTCACGTGGCCGCCGGCGTCGATCTTGATCCAGGCGTCCAGCAGCGGCGAGCTCTTCAAACTGCCGGGCAGTTTCGGCGCCGCTTGCTTGAACGTGCCGGCTTCGGTGGTTTCGGCCAGCGCCTCGGCGAACGGCAGCAGCGTGAAGCTGAGCGTCAGGCTGCCGGCGAGGAAACGGCGGCGGCTTTTGCTGGGCGGGGTGTCGGGGCGTTTGGCGCGAACGGTAAGGTCGGGTTGGCGGTCGAATCGATCGTCGCGTTTCATTTGCTCACTCCGGCGGATGCGGCCTGGCGGATGGCCGCGATGATGCGCATATGGGTGCCGCAGCGGCACAGGTTCGGTTCCATGTGCGCGCGGATCTGCTCTTCGCTGGGCGACGGCGTCTGGTCCAGCAGCGCCTGCGCGCGCATCACCATGCCGGCGATGCAGTAACCGCACTGCGCCGCCTGCTGCTCGATGAACGCCTGTTGCAACGGACCGGGCTTGTCGGCGCTGCCGAGTCCTTCGATGGTGCGCACCGGCCGGTCGCCGACCGCTGCCACCGGCAGCAGGCACGAGAACATCGGCTGCTTGCCGACGATGACGGTGCAGGCGCCGCATTGGCCGAGTCCGCAGCCGTATTTCGCGCCGTTCAATTGCAAATGATTGCGCAATGCATACAGCAGGGGGGTCGATGGATCGACATCGAGCTGGTGCTGCGATCCGTTGACATTAAGGGTAATCATGGCGTTGGGCTCTCCTTGCGAATATTGGCGACGGCGCCGGCATCCAGCGCGGGCCATGGGCCGCGTTTGCTGTAGCTGGCGCGCATGTAGTTGGCGATGTCGGCGATCTGCGCATCGGTCAGCATGTCGGAGAACGCCGGCATGTAATGCGCGGTCCTGCTGCCTTGCCAGTCGATGCCGTCGAGGATCGTGCGTATCGCGTTGCGCGGATTATCCGCGTTGACCGCGGTGCTCTGCGCCAGCGACGGCCGGCCGCCGATGGCCGACATCGGCGCCGTCGCGCCGTGACAGGAAGCGCAGCTTGCGCTGAACAGGGTGGCGCCGCTTTGCAGCTCAGGATTGTCGGCGATATTGGCCGGCGCGCCGGCCCCCGTGTTTGCCGCGGCGGAAGCTGGTTCCTGCAGCGACATCAGATACGTCGCTATCGCGTTTACATCCGCTTCGGACGCATCGGCCAGCGAGTGCGTGACCGGCAGCATCGGGCCGGCAGCGGCGCCGTGCTGGTCGGCCATGCCGGTGCGCAGGTATTGCACCAGTTGCTGCTGCGTCCACGGCGTCGGCGCATGCGACAGCTTGTTCAGCGGCGGCGCATCCCAGCCGTCGATGGAACCGCCGGCGAAGGCCTGGCCGCGCTTTTCCGCGCCCAGCACGTTCATCGGCGTATGGCATGCGGCGCAATGTGCGGGACCGTCCACCAGATAGCGGCCGCGTTGCCAATCGATACTTTGCGCGGTATCCACCGGTTTATCCTGCGGGCGCAGAAACAGCATGTTCCAGCCGGCCATCAGCGGCCGGAAATTCAGCGGGAAGATCAATCGGTTGGCCGGCGCCACTGCCTGCACCGGATCGCGGCTCATCAGATAGGCGTAGAGGAAACCGATATCGGCATCGCTCATGTGCTGGAAATGGGTATAGGGAAAGGCGGGATACAGCAGATGGCCGTCGCGCGAGACGCCTTTGCGCATCGCGCGCGTGAATGCTTCGAGCGACCAGCTGCCGATGCCGGTTTCCGGATCGGGCGTCACGTTGGTGCTGAAAATCTTGCCGAACGGCGTATTGATCCGCAGGCCGCCGGCGAACGGTTTGCCGCCCTTGGCCGTATGGCACACCATGCAATCGCCGACAGCGGCCAGGCGCGCGCCCTGCTCGACGCTTTGCGGATCGGGCGCGCTGGCGGCGGACGGCGTTTCCGGCGCCAGCGCCGGATGACCGGCTAACGATAGCGCGGCGGTGCAAAACAGGGCGGCAATCAATACGACCCCAATGGCGATTGTCTTTTTCTTCATCTAAGCTCCACCGCAATAAACCGTTCGCCAGATCGCGACGACGGCGTTGATACAAAAAAAGAGGGAATACTCGCTGGCGCGGCTTATATTAGCGTAGTTCGATTAACGGCGTTTACAGAGGCGGAGCAGGGCGAATGGATATGTAGACCGCGTTGACGGAAAAACGTGCGGCATCGCTGCCGCGTGGCGACGCGCAGGACGGAATCGGAGAAAGTCGCGGAGAAAGTGTGGCAGTACGCAAGCTGATTGGGCTTGAACCGATCTGCTTAAGGCGAAGAAGCGCTGGTTTCCGTGGGCCGCGCAATCGTTTTTGCCGGCAGCAGAGGATCCAGCAGTTGCGCCGTCAGCGTGGTCGCGTGCGCGCTTTCCAGGCCATAGTCGGAAGGCCATTCGCGCGGTAGATAATGGGTGCCGAACAAACGGTCCATCACCGGCAGCATCGACGCATAGTTGCGATTGATGTGATCGATGCGGCTGTGATGCCAGTGGTGGAAAGCGGGCGTCGCGACCAGCCATTCCAGCGGCCCGAGACGCACGCGCCAGTTGGAATGTATGAAAAATCCCCACATCGTGCCGATCAGGATCAGCATGATCGGCGTGGCGGCCCCTCCCGCGCCCGGACCGGCCAGGCCCAGGATGTACAACGGCGTCAGGCCGAACAGGCGGGTGATCACCATATCGACAGGATGGGCGCGGGTATTGATCAGGAAGTACAAATGTTCGGCGCTGTGATGCACGGAATGGAAGCGCCACAAAAACGGAATCCGATGACTCAGGCGATGACCCCAGTAAAAGCCGGTTTCGCCGACCACGAAAACAAGGATCAATTTGACGGCCGTGGGCAGGCTTTGCACGGCGGAGGGAACGGCTGCCGGTATTGCGTGTTGCGCGGCGATGGCCAGCAGCGAAATCGGCAACGCCAGCAGAAAGGCCGGCAGCAGGCTGTTCAAAAAGTAGTAGCAGAGATTGTTGAACAACTCGCGCTTGCCGGCGCCGGCTTCGCGTAGCGAGAAGAAGCGTTCGATCGGCACGAACACCGCGACCAGCAAGGCCAGCCAGAGGCACAGCCGCAATACGTCAATGCCGAAGGCGGGCAGATGGGCCAGCAGGCTGTGCAACGGATTCATGGGACGGCCCTCGGGAACGGCAAAGCCGGGCCGCGAAATTCGCGCCCGGCATTGCTCGCGGCGTTAAAAAAAGCGACTGAAACTTCTTAAGCAGCCATGGTGGCATTGCCGCCGAAATCGGCCTTGTTACTCTTATTGCGACGGCGGCGCGCGCCAAATACGACGATGGTGAGTCCGCCCAACATCATCGCGTAAGTGCTGGGCTCGGGAACCGCGGCCACCAGAGACACGCCGTCCAGCAGCGAGAACGGCGGCACGCTCCCCGGGCTGCCGCCGCTGGCCAGGAACGACAGAATTTCGCTGGCGCCTGTCGCGGTGAACGTAAAGGTTTGATTCATCCAGCCGGAGAAGCCATGACTGGTGTTCTGGAAGACCGGAGTCGATTGGGTTTGATTGCCCAGGCTGACCGTCCAATTTTCGGTGGTCGGGCCGGTAAAGCCGGATTGCTGCGCGGCGGCCCAGGAGAAGTTGAGGTTGTACTGCTGGCCGGCAGTCAGACCGTTGATGGTCTGGCTGACCGCGCCGACGCCGAAGCCGGCGTCGGCGGCGACGAAGTTGCCGCCGGTCGGACTACTGGCAGGCAGACCGTTGGCGGCGCCGTTCTGCGGACCCCACAGGCTCAATTGGCCGAACGTTCCGACCGCGCCGCTGCTGTCGGCGGTGCCGGGACCGAAAATGAAGTTGTAGCCGACCGAATTCCAGTCGGCGACGGTCGTGTTGACGTTGAATTGGCCATTGCCGTTGCTGGTTTGTTCGAAGTCGCCGTTGGTGACCAGGTTGGTGGCTGCGTGGACTGCGGTGCCGCTGAACGCGGCGAGGGCGGATACTAAAGCGATGATGGTTTTCAGACGCATGAGAATCTCCATATGTTGTCGTTAATAGGCAGACATATCAGCGCGCGTTATGGACCGAACTTCGACGAAACCACTCCCACGGACCAGTAAATCGTCACATACTGATTTTGAGCGGATGTTATCAGGGAAGTAAAAAAGCATGTTGTCTTATAACAAACAAAAATATCGGATTTCTTAATCATTCCCGCATCGTAATATGGTCCTCATCGACATCGACCCAACGCGGATGAGGCGCTGCTGAAGACGGCTTCTGCTCCGATTGTCGATTTCGCCTATACTTTTTCATCGACAGGCAGTCAAGCCGATCCGATTCCGGCCGGCCGTAACGTAGTTTCTGCTCCCAGCCAATTTACAAGGAGATGTGATGACGGAAAAAAGACAAGGACCAGGCGTAGACGATGCGCCGCAACAGGAGCCCGGTTTGCCGCAACTGACCCGGCGCGGCTTTCTGACCTGGGTCGGCGTCGGCAGCGCCGTCGGCGCGGTCACTCCCGGCGAAGTTTTTGCGGCCGAACCCGCCGCCGCCTCCGATGCCGCCGACAGCGGCGTCACCCGCCTGACCGTCAATGGCGTGATGCGCGAAGCCAAGGTCGACGTGCGCACCAGCCTGCTGGATTATCTGCGCGAAAACCTGGAATTGACCGGCACCAAAAAAGGCTGCGATCACGGCCAGTGCGGCGCCTGCACCGTGCACGTCAATGGCCGCCGCGTCAATTCCTGCATGAGTCTGGTCGCCATGCACGACGGCGACAGCGTCACCACGATCGAGGGACTTGGCACCCCGGACAATATGCACCCGATGCAGGCCGCGTTCGTCGAACACGACGGCATGCAATGCGGCTATTGCACCTCCGGCCAGATCATGTCGGCGGTAGCGCTGCTCAAAGAGCCCTGCGGCCGCGGCAATGCCGATGTCAAGGAGGCGATGAGCGGCAATATCTGCCGTTGCGGCGCTTATTCGAACATCGTGTCAGCGATCCAGCAAGTACGCAAAGCCTAGGACCATCACCATGCAAACATTCGAAATGATCCGCGCGCAAAGCGCCGGAGATGCGGTGCGGCTGGGAGCGCAAGGCAACGCGGCGCGTCCGGTCCGTTTCATCGCCGGCGGCACCACGCTGCTGGACCTGATGAAGCTCAATGTCGAACAGCCGCAGCAAGTGCTCGACATCAATCGCCTGCCGCTGGCGCAGGTCGAACAGACCCCGGACGGCGGTCTGAAAATCGGCGCGCTGGTACGCAACAGCGATCTCGCCAATCATCCGTTGGTAATGCAGCGTTATCCGGTATTGAGCCAGGCGCTGCTGTCCGGCGCGTCCGCGCAATTGCGCAACATGGCGACCACCGGCGGCAACCTGCTGCAACGCACGCGCTGCGTGTATTTCCGCGATACCGCGATGGCCTGCAACAAGCGCGCACCCGGTTCCGGCTGTTCCGCCATCGGCGGCTTCAATCGCAATCTGGCCATTCTCGGCGCCAGCGACGATTGCATCGCCACCAATCCGTCCGACATGAACGTGGCGCTGACCGCGCTGGAAGCCGTCATTCACGTACAGGGCGCGGGCGGCAATCGCAGCATCGCCATCGGCGATTTTTTTCTGTTGCCGGGCAATACGCCTCAGCGCGAAACGGTGCTCGAACCGGGCGATCTGATCACGCACGTCACGTTGGCCGCGCCGGCCGCCGCGACCCATTCGACTTATCTGAAACTGCGCGATCGGGCCTCGTATGAATTCGCGCTGTCGTCCGCCGCCGTGGTCGTCGGCGTCGCCAATGGCCGCATTCATCATGCGCGGGTGGCGCTGGGGGGCGTCGGCACGCGGCCCTGGCGTTCGCCCGAAGCCGAAGCCGTGCTGATCAATGCCAGCGCCAGCGCCGACACCTTTGCGCAGGCCGCCAAAGCGGCGGTACGCAACGCCGTGCCGCGCAGCGAAAACGGCTTCAAGGTCGATCTGGTGCAGCGCTGCCTGGTGCACGCGCTGACGACCGTCGCAAGCGCTCAAAGGAATATCTGATATGGCGATTCAATCCCAAACACCTTCCATCGTCACCGGCGTCGGCGCGCCGTTGCCGCGCATCGACGGTCCGCTGAAAGTGACCGGCAAGGCGCACTACACCTCCGATCGCCGCTTTCCCGGCATGCTCATCGCGGTACCCGTATGCGCCACCATTGCGCGCGGCGAGCTGACCCGCATCGACACGTCCGCGGCCGCGTCGATGCCGGGCGTGCGCATGATCTATACGCATGAAAACATCGGTCGCTTCTATCACGTCAGCAGCAGCACGCGCACCGATGAAAGACGTCCTCCGATGGAAGACACCACCATCCGCTACTACGGCCAGTACGTCGCAATGGCGGTCGCCGATACCTTCGAACAAGCCAGCGCCGCCGCGGCCGCGATCAAGGTCACCTATAGAAAGGAACAGCCCGACGTCCGCAAGCTGTTGTCAGCCGACGCCGAGCCGAAAGTCGATTCCTTGCGTGGCGATCCGGACGCCGCTTTCGCCGCCGCCGCGGTAAAGCTGGACGAGACCTATACGACCCCGGTCGAAACGCACAATCCGATCGAACTGCACGCGTCCGTGGCAGTCTACGACGGCCAGAACTTCACCTTGTACGAAACCTCGCAGGCCATCGTCAATCATCAGGTCGCCATGGTGGAAGCCCTCGGCGTGCAGCCGGAAAACGTCCGCGTCGTGATGGAATATCTCGGTTCGGGTTTCGGCGGCAAATTGTGGCCGTGGACGCACAGCCTGCTGGCGGCGCAAGCGGCGCGCAATCTGCGCCGTCCGATCAAGCTGGTGGTCGGCCGCGACATGATGTTTCACAATGTCGGCCATCGTCCGCTGACCCAGCAGCGCGTCCGCTTGTCCGCCACGGCCGACGGCAAGCTGACATCGCTGCAACAGGACTATCTGTATCACAATGCGCAAATCGAAATCCACAAAGAAAATTGCGGCGAAGCCACGGTCTATCACTACAACACCGACAATCTGCGCGTCACCAGCGCGGCGGCCAAACGCAACACGGCGCCGACCACCTCGATGCGCGGTCCGGGCGCGGTGCCCGGCCTGTTCGCCACCGAATCGGCGCTCGATGAACTGGCCGTCAAACTCGGCATCGACCCGGTGCAATTACGGCTGATCAATGAACCGCCGCTGGATCAAAGCCTGAACGTACCGTTTTCATCGCGCCACGTACGCGAATGCCTGACTACAGGCGCCGACCGGTTCGGCTGGGCGCGGCGCAACCCCAAGGTCGGTTCAATGCGGCGCGACGGCGAAATACTCGGCTGGGGCGTGGCAGGCTGTTCATGGATCGCCAAGCGCAATCCCGCGGAAGCGTCGGTCGCGTTGACGGCCGACGGCGGCGCGCGCGTATCGTCGGCGGCCCAGGACATCGGCACCGGCACGTATACCGTGCTGTCGCAGATGGTGGCGCAATTGACCGGCATATCCATGTCGAAAATCGTCGTCGCGCTGGGCGATACGCGCCTGCCGCCGGGGCCGTTTTCAGGAGGTTCGGTAGCGACCGCGTCGTTGACGCCGGCGGTGCATGGCGCCGTGCGCAGCGCCGTCAAGCAGGTGTTGACGATTGCCGCCGACGCCGAGCAATCGCCGTTTCACGGCGCCAAGGCCGACGCGCTGGCGTTTTCGCAAGGGCGCGTGCATCGCAAGGAGCAGTCGCCGCAAAGCGGTGTGCCGTTCGCCGACATCATCCGCGCCGCCAGGCTGAGCGGCGTCACCGGCAGGGGAAAAGGAGGGGCCAGCAACGACGATCCGGGCGCCGACAAAATCTCCCAGCACTCGTACGGCGCGCAATTCGTCGAAGTGCGCTGGCAACCGGAAATCGCCCGCCTGCGCGTCAATCGCGTGGTCACCGTGATCGACGCCGGCCGCATCATCAATCCACGCACCGGCCGCAACCAGATCGAAGGCGCGGTGGTGATGGGAATCGGCATGGCCCTGTTCGAAGAAACCTATTACGATCAGCGTAACGGCAAGCCGGTCAACAACAACCTCGCCGATTATGTGATGACCACCAACGCCGATGCCCCGGACATCGACGTGGCGTTTCTCGACTATCCCGATATGACACTGGACGAATTGGGCGCGCGCGGCATCGGGGAAATCGGTCTCGCAGGATTGGCGCCGGCGTTGACTGCGGCGGTGTATCACGCGACCGGCGTGCGGGTGCGCGATTTGCCGGTGAAAATCGAGGATTTGCTGAAGGGCGAGAGCCGGTATCGGATTGGCGCTTGATGCGAGCCTGACTGAGTTGGTCGAGCCGATCCGATAGGAGTCGGTTCTCTCAAGGGAACAGCGCCGCTGAACAGGCGCTGTTTTTTTTATGATGGCGTTATTCAAGGCGGATATGAGGAACAAAAAAATAGTGGTGCTGGCGGCGTTGCAGAACGAACTTACCGCGCACAAGGCGCCGGCCGGCATCGAGGTCATTCATACGGGCGTCGGAAAAGTGAATGCCGCATCGGTAACGACGGCCGCGATCCTACGCATTCAGCCGGCGCTGATCGTCAACTTCGGCACGGTCGGTAAAATCAATCCGGCGTTGCATGGGCTGTTGGAAATCTCCAAAACGATTCAGCGCGACATGATGGCGATGCCGCTGGCCCAGCGGGGCGTCACGCCTCTTTCCAACGAGCCGCCGGCTTATCTCTCCGGGTTCGGCAATGCGGTCTGCGGCACCGGAGACAGTTTCGTGACCGCGCGGGACGACTGGCTGGTCACCTCAGGTGTGGACGTGGTGGACATGGAATTGTTCGCCATCGCGCATACCTGCAATCGATACGGGATTCCGTGGCGGGCGTTTAAATACATTACTGACGGCGCCGACGATGCATCGCATCAGGATTGGACGGCGAATGTGCATCTGGGGGAGGAATTGTTTTGGGAGCGGCTGGATGAAGTGAGCGAATACCTGTCTGCGGCGGAAAACAAATCGAAGTAATGCTTGCTCCGGCCGCCCTCAAACGACTGGCGGCGGCGCAACCGGTATGCGCATCAATAACCTCGCACGGGTATAAATCGGAAGGAGTTGAACTTTCGTCCACGGCTCCGCAAAACGCGTGACCAAGGCCGCGATGGCAATCATGGCCGCGATCGGCAGAACCGGCAGCAGAATGTGCGGCAGCCGGGGCGCAACATGGCCGAATTTGACGATCATTGCCACCACCATGTTCTCGTGCAGCAGATAAAGCGGGTAACTGATGATGCCCATGAACAACAGGGCCCGATTACTCAGAAGCTTATGCGTTAGCGGCTGGTAAATGACCACGGCGAAGAACAGCGCGATCGCGATGGGGGAGAAGATATCCCGCGGTTTAGGCTCGGTGAGCGCCAAGGCGGCCAGCACAGCCACGATCAAAGCCAGGACGAAAATCGAGAATTTCCGGGTCTGGAAAAATCGATAAAACAGGGCGCCCGCGGCAAACCATCCGAAATACTGGGCCGCTGTGACGGAAACGAAGGAATGCAAAGGGGAAAGCAGGGACGCCGGGAGTAACTCCGGAAACAGCTCTCGATAAGTCGCCAGCAAAAACGTCGCGACGATGACGCCGATCGTTTTTTTGCCGCCGATTGTGAAAAAAAGAATACCGGCGACGAAATAGAACTTCACCTCTACAAAGAGGGTCCAGAACGTCCCTTCCAGCGGATGCACCTCGGTACCCAGCAAGCGACTCCATTTATTCGGTTCAATAAAACTCAGCCCCGGTAGAAAGTCATGAAACATGGGCTGACCAGCCGGCCTCTCCGGAAATAACAAGGTCGTGGAAAATATCAGGATCGAACAGACCAGCATTGCAGGGAATAAACGAATCCATCTACGCGTAATGAAATCAGGAAAATTCGCCGATTTCTCCAGGGTAAGGAAAATCACGAAACCCGAGATGAGAAAAAACAGCTCGACACCCAACCAGCCATACGAGGCGAGGCCACTAGCAAACTCGCTGCCATACGGGGTTAAATTGCCCCATCGAACATAGCTGTGATAGAGCAACACCGACACAATGGCGATACCGCGCAGCCCATCCAAAAACAGAATGCGATTTCCCTTGTCCGGGTTGTTGCCATGACGATTTCCACCAAACATATGAACCCCTATATTTGCTGTTTATGCAGAGCAACAACATTCAACATGCCAATCATGTCGGCCATTGTAAGGCCAAAGCAGCTCACCGGTTCCAGACGTATGTTTCGCACTAAAGTTTTCCGCGGAGCGATGATCTGTCGAGATTCCCTGATTTTTTAAAAGACGAGCCAGCCTTTATTTTTGCGAATGCGAATGGATTGAATCTTTGCCGCCGACATATCGATGCGTGTTTGTCCGGCATTTTCTGCGTCGCTCCTTATGCATAATTTCAGCCAGACGGCATGCGAGGGCGTGCCGTCATGAATCGCTTGTCCAGCCAAGGAGATCACTCATGAACAGCCCAGATGCCATCGCATTATTGAAATCGGATCACCGCGAAGCGGAAGCGCTTTTCGAGCAATACGAGAAATTAAAGGAAAGTGGTTCGCCGCAAGAAAAAATGGAAATCGCCAAGAAAGTCTGCGGCGCGCTGCTGATTCACATGGAAATTGAAGAGAAACTTTTTTACCCGCGGGTACGCGCCAAAATCGGTGACGACGATCTGATGAACGAAGCCCTGGTCGAGCACAACGGAGCCAAGGACCTGATTAAGGAATTGGGCGAGCTTAAAGCGGACGACCCGATGTTCGATGCCAAAATCAAGGTGCTGAGCGAGGAGATCAAACATCACGTCAAAGAAGAAGAAGGCGAGATGTTTCCAAAGGCCTCCAGTTCCGGCCTCGACCTGAAGCAACTGGGTGATGAACTGTTTGCCGCGAAGAATCAAATGATGGAAAAACACGGGCTTACTCCGAAAGCGGCTTGATTGAGTACACGAGGGCACGCACTGCCGCGTCTGCCGTTCCGGCGGACGGATCCCGTCCAAAGCGGATCTGCCCCCGGCACCCGCAACGGCAGACGCATCAGAGATTGGTGTTACGCATTCTGTAAGCCGTCCGTTCAGCGCCATCCTCGGCGGCGCGCCATGCCAGCGAAAACATTTCATCCAAAAACGTGGCTTTTCCACTTCCTTTTCCGCCGATTGCCGAATCAAAAAACAACAATGGAAAACAAAAATTTCGATGCATAAAAGACAAGTATATAATTAAAAATGTTACATAAATGACAACTAATAAAGTTGTGTTACTCATCGAAATACTCAACCTAAAATCCGGGGAAAGACGTTGCTCATGAAAAATATTCTACGTGTTGCTGGCTTCGTAAGCATGATGGCGGCGAGCGCCATGTCCCATGCGACCGCCTATGATTTCTCTTATACATTTTCCACCGGCAACGCCATCACGGGTTCATTCGATGGCAGCGCAAGCGGCAATCTGGTCACCATCCTGTCCAATCTCGCGATCAGTCTCGACGGCGTCCCTTTCAACGACAGTGGAAATCTGTCTTCCTACGGATTTCCGAACGGGTCTTTTGGCGGCCCTGGGATTGTTTCGTTTAATGGATTGGAGAACAATTTCATCGCGGGCGATGGAGACCTGATGTATTTCGTCAGTACGAACATGTTAGCCATGGCTGCTTATAACAACGGTAGTACCGATACCGCTTGGTATCTGGTGGATGCTGGTCTAAACGAAGATGCAAACGGTTTGTACGACGCGTCCCGCTGGAATCTCAGCGCTGTTTCCGCAGTGCCGGAACCGGAGGCGTATATGTTGTTGCTGGCCGGATTGGGACTCGCTGGCATCATGGCGCGGCGTCGTAGGGCGGGGAGTGCCGCAGCTGCTGCAGCTGCCTGATAAGAATTCCGGTGTTGATCAATCTTTGTTGATTGGCGCCGGCAATTGACCCGCTTTGCCAGATTCCCCTAAGAGAGACAGGGACCTAATCGTCAGGCGATTAGGTCTCTTTCTGTTAGCGGACAGGCCATGTTCAGCCGATCATAAAAGCGCTTTATAACGTCCTGCATGGTGCTTGACCTTCCAGCGATAGGAAGCTTGATGATCAGGTTTCGGAGTGAGGACACGTTCTTGCCCGTCCAACGATCAAGTTACCCACCTATCAAGGATAGCGAAATGAAAACCAACCGTTTACTTCCCATCTTCTCGCTGAGCATCGGACTCGTATTGTCCGGCGCGGCACTCGATGCGAGCGCGCAGCAATCCGGCGCAATGGCAAATGGCCAGATGAATATGTCTGCCACGAAAATGGATATGCCTGCACAAGCCGGCGGTACGCCGTCTGCATCAACTCAGGCGTTTGAGCAGAATGCGGCGAACATGATGAAAAATATGAGCGCCCCTCCTTACACCGGCGATGCAGACGCGGACTTTGTGGCACACATGATCCCGCATCACCAAGGCGCGGTGGACCAGGCCAAAGTGGAGATCAAGTATGGCAAAGATCCGAAAATGAAGGCGCTGGCGAAGAATATCATCAAGGCGCAGGAGGAAGAGATTGCCTATATGAAGCGATGGCAAGTCAAGCACCACAAAAAGATGTGATGCGCGGATCCGAAAAAATGTCCGCTTTAACGGGCATTTCGTTTATGGCAGCCGGATGAACATACGAAACATCTGCTAAGCCGTTTTTTGATCTATTAAATTCATTACAACGCGCCGAAAATCCATTGGCGATTTGACAAATGGGATACTGACCTGATTGCCGCCGATGCCTCGTATCGACACCCGACCATATCCAAAAATCCGACCGACGATACCTTGTTCGATATTGATTGATTCAAGTTTGCTCAAGGGCATGTCGATAGAGGCGCGGCGAATGAAGCCTGCTTTGCCGATGACCTTTTTATTGGTTACGGCCAGCTCCGTTGTCGCTACATTGATGATCGCGAGAATGATCAAAATGATTGGAGGCACCACGGTGATCACCAGAATCGCAGCCCAAACAAAATACCAAAATTGGCTGAACCAACTAATTGTCGCGCTGCATTCAACTTTTTCACCGTTGATCAGCGAGCTTTCGACAAATGCCCCCATGGCTTCTACCTCTGTAGCACGGAAATTACACGTTTGTCTAATATACAGCGCTGCGTCGAAAACTCGACTATGTAAGATGGGGAAGATCCACACGATCATGGAGTTGCGCCGCGCGAGCAGGCACATCGACAGCAGCGCCGAGCTTGAAGGAGTCATCCTTTTCGGCTTGCAGCAAATAGACGCAAGCAGGTTTGGTGACCCCGCTGGTTCCTTTGCCGGTCGCTCGGTTTGAATTTTTACAGGGCGGGCATTGCAGCGATACCGGGCTTCGGTTTAGCAACCAGATGCTTTTTGAGGCGCAGTGCTGGTTTCTCAAAAAGATGCCAAGATAGTGCCGCGAAAAGCATGATCGAGGGAAGTGCAATCAAAAGGAGTGTGTACCAAGTGATTTGGCCCGGATAGAAATGGCTGATCATTTGCATAATGGGGTAGCTGAAAAGATAAATTCCATATGAATAATCCCCATGCTTCAACAGTGGGATTGGAGGTATCTTGAGCATTCCGATGTATGCCATGCAGTAAGCGACCGGGAACGCGAGGATAAAAGTTCCGCGATACGGCAAAAGAAAATAAGCGATCCCTGCGCAGACAACGAACAGTGAAAACTTAACAGGGATGAAATATCGCCAGTGGTATAGCGTAATGCCGACGAAGAAATAATATGTGATGGTAAAACTAGCGAAATTAAGCTCGCCTGAGCCGCGGCCTGTAAGTGCGTTCACAACTGACAATCCCACGACAGCAACCAGCATCAACATACTAAAAACTTTTCTATTGAAAACAATCCTGGTCGCCATTAAACCGACCATCATTAAATAACAATAATATTCGGGCGCAAGAGTCCATAGATTGCCGTTCACAGTGTTGGGCAAGATATTGTGCTTGAAAACGCCGGGCAGGGTATAAGTGATGTGGCCGATAATATTCCCGAAATATCGCCATGTTATTGGGCTGGCGAAGTATTCTGAAAGAGGTAGTGTCGTCACAAGGGGGCCTAGCACAAACGCCGATAATGCGACCTCGACAGCTAATGCTGGGACAATCCGTATTCCACGATTCGCAATGAAAACTCTAATAGAATTCGTGCGAATGGCGCTCCCGGTGATGAGGAATCCGCTCAAGCAAAAGAATAACGGAACGAGCGCCAATACGATGGGTTGAAAAGGCGAACCTAGAGTTAATGGAATAATTGCAAGCCCAATGCTTAACTGAAAACAGTGCCAGAAGGTGATTGCTATTGCCAAGCCTATCCGCAATGCGTCGAAGCCAGGGCCCGCGCCACGATGCGCGTCCATGATGCTCCCCACAGTCGGACTGCCGCCAATAAAATTTTTGTACCCTTCGACGCGTCTAGTTACCCAGCTTTCCCTGCCGTGATGTGCGTTGTGCATTGTTTTCCTTGTAAGGAACTAGACGGAGAATTAAAAAATTATTAAATAGACAAGAAAGATACCACTGATTTTGTGTAATCTCCAGCTTAAAACTTTGCACGATTTGTCAAAATGCAACGAATGGTTTGACCTTGATCAATACATTTCGCAAGGAGAATTCGGATTCCCGCTGGAAGCCGGTCGAACCATTTACGCTGGTTGTCGATTTTGAACGGACAGTAACGACGGATTTATCGCGCGCCATTCAAAATGAAAAAGGCCAATCCGAAGATTGGCCTAAGTCATTGATTCCATTGGTCGGGACGGTGTGATTCGAACACACGACCCCTTGCACCCCATGCCGGTCCGCGAATTGCTGTAGGCCGCGCCAAATCGTTATTCATACTTCAGTCCCTATAATATACAGTGGTTTATCGTGCGTCATATTAGCCCCACAATTCGCACATGATGCCTTTCAAATTATAGGGATTTCCACGGTATTTCCATGTTGATTCCAGATGCTGTTGGAACCACTTCTTTGATGTAGATTTCGCTAGTTCTGCTCGATGTATGCGCAAGCCGCGTTTGGATATCGCCCATGTTTTCGCCGCGCTTGGCCGCATCTGTTGCGCCCAGTGCTCGGATATCGCGAAATGTTACATCTTCTGTTATTTTTGCGCGCTCCCGTGCCCGATCCCACATCGAGAATAGGCCAGTCTTTGCATACGGCGCCCCTTGTTTGGTTGGAAACAGGTAGGGGCTGATGATCTTGTATTTTTTCTTGGCCTCGCGCGCAGCATCGATAACGGACTGAATAGCCGGGGTGATGGTGATATCCACCGTCTTGCCGCTGGTCTTTGCCGTTTTGCTCGGGGTGAAGCGAATCCGGCCATCCTGTATTTGGGACTCCTTGAGCGTGCGCACATCGATTGCGCGCTGCCAGCACAGATATGACATGTCGATCAAACAGCCAAACATTGGTCCGCTCTGCGTTTTGCGCCCGTCCAGCCCAACGAAACCAGCTTCCCGGATCGCCTTTATCTGGGCATGGGTCGGTAGAACGGCGCGGCGCTTAGTTTCGAAGTCGCTCATGTCGAGTTGGTCGACCGGGTTGTCCTCGCGCAGGCCGAGCTCGGAGATAGCGTATCGGAACACCTTGCGCATGAGCGCCGCATATTTCTGGGCGGTGTTCGCCTTGCCCCGGAAATTACCCTTGAGAAAGTCGGCGCAGACCTTCGTGGTCACCTGGACGACGAGAAAATCCGCAAATGCCTCAGATATCACCTCAAGGTATTGCTTGTACTGCGCCTGTACTTCGTCGCTGTAGCGTTTCAGCTTGTTTGCCCGGAATTCTCCGCATAGATACGGCATGGTGTCCTGGGCGACCGCGGAAGCGCCGAGCAGACTGCATAGCGCGGCCAGCATCGCCGCCTCGCCCTGATGCACGCGCGCTAGGGTGATCCAATTCTTTAGCTTGCCATCTTTCGGATCGCGGATCTTTGCCGGCGACAGAAAGCGGTAGCTGCCGTCAGTGATGTAGACCCGGCGGGGTAAGCCCTTGTTTTTCTTGCGCGCTCGATTCATTTCCGGATAGGCCTCAGTTTTGGAGCATCGTTTGCTGCAGTGACGGCCGGCATCATGCAATGCATACGCAGGACCAGCACACTATTATCCGGGCGCTTGCGCGCTTGGATGCCAAGTTCCTTGAGGACGCGCAACTGATAGGCTGGCCGGGCATATCCCGTCAATTCCTTAATTTCTTCATCGGTTAGTGTAATCGGTTGCGAGTTCATCACTTAATCCTCCGAAATTCCACCACCCATACCCAAGGGTTTGCGCTGTAACTGCCGGCGCCATTAATCGTTTCCCACATTCCTCGGTACCAAGTGCGTGCACGCGTAGGATCAAGGCCATTGTTCGGCAGTCGGTCGTACGTGATTCCTTCCGCCATCGCATCGGCCTCACTGATGTCTTGTAAGCGCTTGGCGGACACGCTGACGATTTCAAGCAGAATGCGGCTGGCGGCACGCAGCATATGTATCGACGGTGTCCAGCGTTCGCCAGGCTCCAGTTCGTAGCCATCGGCGGCATATGCGGCGACATGGGAGAAGACTCGCGGACCAGTCGGATTCGCTTCGTCGATTTTCCACCAGTTCATATGCGTCTCGCGCACCCAAAGGCGATCCCCTGGCTGGCCATATGGGCATGGAATCTGATGGATGTCAGATTCTTTCGTCCCATCTTTCAATAGCCACGCATCGCCATCTTCCGACATAAATCCCCAGCACGATGGGTCATTCCAGTCAGGGCCATCTTTGGCACCGCTTCCAACGAACTCAAACGGATATCTACGCGATGGCTTCACGATCCGCCGCGTCTGCGTCTTTGTGCCGGCCAGCAAAGCGCGAACCATTGGCGCCGAAAACAAGATTGGGCGCTCTTTCATAATCCATCTTCCTCATCCGGCATAGTTGGATAATCAGATTCATCAAGCGGCAATTCGATCGTCACCGGACCGCGCAGCATATCGCCCGTCATTCGGCCATCGAGCGCATTACGCTCATGCGGGCGAAGATTGCTCCACTTGGCAATAGCGCAGAACTCCACCATCAAACCACGCGGCTGGTTGCGCTCCGGCGCGCCGACGGTTATGCCGCGAGCCTCGCACCACGCTTCTGCTTCATAGCAGGCGGAGAAATCATCGCCGTTGGAATAAAATATTTTTTGCATCATTTGTCCTCGGTCGTCTACAAATAGCGATCTAGTATCACTGCCAATTCTTGTTCATTCATATCCCCCGCGTCTTTACCAAGAGGCAAGAACATGGCTTCATCGCCATATTTCGCCAGTTTCTTGCCTGCGCTATCGCCCTCCACCAATGCAACCTTTCTGCATGGCAGGCACTTCAACCACGAGCACAGGTGTTGTGGGTCACTCCCCAAGGTCGCCACCGCAGCCAGCCCGAGATTATGGAGCTTGCAGGCATCGAAGACTCCCTCAACCAGAAACACTGGCGCGCCTGGCCGAAGGGTCTCGATCCCCCAAACTGCCAGTTGCGGTGTCTTTGCCCCGTAGCGAGACACAAACGTGTAATACCGCTGGTCGCGTGGATGCCCATCACCATTCTTAGGCATATCTGGCCGGTACACTTGATAGCCAACCATCTGGCCGGACAAGTTCCAAAGCGCAAATGTAGCGCGATCCTGATCGACATAGACGCTGCTATAGCGCCTTACGTCAAGTCCACGATCTGCCAAATGTTGTTGCATTTATTTGTCCTCAACTGGCGGCGCCGGCGGCTTGGGCTTTCCATCTTTACGAGGTCGGCGGAGGTAGGTCATTGGGAATCACTATCCTTGGAAATTTTCGCTGCACGCCGGATCTGCTTGATAAAGGCATTGACATGTTCAGACGGGATATTGATTCTGCCCACTTCACATTCGATCCAGATTTCGGAGCCGCCTGGATAGATGCCGATGGTCAGCGGTGGCCCGAAGTGTTCACCGCCTGAAATCGGGAGCGTCATTGTCGCTGTGACTTGTTCGATGGCGACTGAAAATTCTTGTACATTGTTCATTTTGCTACCTCCTTGATGCCGTCGAGATACTTAAATGGCCGCGCATCTTTCCGTCTTGGCTTTGTATGGGTGACCTGCAGATAGTGATGGACATCAGGCCATATCCATCCATCGGGATCGGCATCCGATAGCGGCACTGTCGCCACTGCTGGCGCGGGAGGGGCGGAGTAGAGCCTATGCACACCGACAGTAAGACCGCCAGGGTTATCCCACTTCCGAATATGTGGCTTGCCTGTATTGCCGACATCGACCAATTCAACGATCAGCGCCGGCTCTGCTGCGATCAGTGCTGCGCGCTTGGCGGCAAGCCAGCCTTCCCATAAGTGATTGGCGGTGATGGTCGTATAGAAATCACCGTTTCGAATCGTACGATACTTCTCTGTAGACGCCCATGCCTCAAACAGCTTCCGCTCCGCTTCGATATCGATTTCGTTCTTTGTGGTCACGATGCGCTCCCCTCTATCGGCTGATCTTTAAACATATCGACTGTATGCATGTCGGGTAGCGCGGGAATCGGATCGCCAGCTGGGATGAAGGCCGTGCAGCATGGTTGACCATCCTTACCGTATTGCCATTCCTTCGGATATTCCTCATCCTCGACGTAGTAGGCCATCGTTTTACCGATGATGTCACAGCGCTCGCTGTCGTCACATTCATCTATATCCGCGCCCTCGCGCATAGACTTGTCGCGCGCGCATTCGCTGCACCATGAACTGAAGAAGATTTCGCCCTCGGTTCCATTGCTTGGCTGATATTTCTTGCCAGCGTCCTCGATGAGCATTTCTGCCCATTCGGCCGGATAGATTGCGCGTGTTATCACGATCCACTCCCATCTTCTTCTGGCTCGTCGGCGAGGCCTCGCATTACGATTATCTTGTCAGCAATAGATTGCGCGTAGTTGATCAATTGATATTCGGTGCTGTTCACTAATGCCCATCCGCTCATGCTGTTAGCTGCAAACACGGCAGGGTTAGCGCAAAATCCTTGCATCAGAAGGCCGACGTAGTGATCGCGCAGCGTCATTCCAGAAGCATGTGTATCAGGATCGAAATATGGCGGGAATGCCGGGCCGCCAGTCACCGCCGCGCTCATGCCGCACCCGATTGCAGTTTGGCGATGGCGTCATCGATCCTGGTCGCTGCGTACTCAAGCGCATCAGACCAATACATCGCCCCAAATCTCTGACCGTCGATAATCGAGACTCGCATGTATCCAGCGATCTGATTCAAAGTAGCGATATGACCCGCATCCCTGCTATCTGGATTGGCGGCTACTGGTAGAGGCTGGGCGATGGGGGTAGGAAAATATCCATACTCTTCTGGGTAGCAAACGAAATGTGCTATCGCTACATACTCATCTGGCATCGATCTGCTGTCGGCGCCATTCGATACACAAATTTCCATCGCTTCGTCAACGAGTTTATTAATTGCATCAAGTGGCACTACCGCCTTCGCTTCTCCCTCTTGTGGCAAGACAGCGGCAGCATCAGTAGTGTTGAGCGTGATCCATCCTTTTTTCTCAGCTGAATCCTCATCATCCTCAGATGCAGGATCAAAACCGCATAGTAGCCAAGCATCTTGCTCAATGCGGTTAGATATTTCGTCGCGATCACCAGGCACATCTGGAAGCCAGAAATTCAGCGCCTTTTGCAGTTTCTCGATTACGTTCGAGTCTTGCGGGAGGGGCGGGGAATCAAATCCAAAAATCACGTGTTCAGTAATTTGCGTATCATTCCAATGCCACCCTCGCGTAGACCAAAGTGCATCTTCATGCCTGCAAAAATGAACTGCCTTTTCAATATCTGAAATGAAACTACGAGAATTTGCACCGTCCCAATAACCAGAACTTTGCCCATTTGTAAATTGCTCGACCACCCAAAATATCTTCACAATTGCTCTCCTGTCGGCTCTGCCTTGATGGGGGATGGGGTGGCAGACTTCAATGCGCGGTGGTTGATCAGCAACGCTTGGTAGTTGCGATTCATGCAGTCCAGTTCTTCGGTCAGATTTGCAATTTCTTGCGTCGCCTTGCGGGCTGGCGGGGTGGCGAGAGCCATGATTGCGCGCGCAACGTCTTGCGCATGTCGGTCATACATCAGAGCATAGCCAGCGTTGTCGTATTTCTCGCTGCACTGGCAATTATCGGCAAGGATTTGCACTATTGCCTCATGCGTCAGCATTTCACCGGTGGCGGCTTTTCTAATTGAGCAAGTAGCGACCATCAAAATCTCATCAGTGAACCGACGTAACGGCTCTTCCCACATGTAAATGCTATTAGGTAGCAATCCTGCTTTTTCAGCAGCGCGCAGAATATCGATGCTGGATACTGTCGCTTGCGGCGCTGCCTGACCGGCTTGCAGTTCAGCAATGCGTTCTTTCAATTCCTCGTTTTCGCGCAAGGCGGTATTCCTGACTTTATAGCCATAATCAGACTTCCATTTTTCAGACCAATCTTCATTTTCCAGCGCCACGCCAGCACGCTCATAAATGAATTGCAGTCGATTGGTAAATATATGCCCTCCAGCCGCAGCCTTGCGAATAGCGGCCAACGCGAATTCCATGCGCTTTACATATTCGCTGTCTGTGGCCGCTACCGCTGGCGCTGCTGGTGGTAGGGGCGATGCGGCAAATACCGGCGGTACTTCCAACAGCATTTCCACTACCTCGACCATCTGGCACATCAGTGCATTGGAGTGCTGCTGTTTGGCATAGTGCAAGCGGGCTTGGATTTCTTCTTGAGTGGGTTTCATGCTGTCGCTTTCTGGATTTTTAGCGTGGTAGGATTGGCTTCCAATAAATTTAGGGGGATGAAATGGTCAGCCGAAACCAAGAATTTAGAACTGCGTACCGCGCATGGAAAGATGCTTTCGATCAATACGATGACCAGATAGACGAGATTCTTGCGGGCGATCCGAGCGAATTTGGACGAATCCAGCCGATCATTGAGAATCTCGAAACTCTCCGATTGAAATTTATGGAGAAATCCAAACCGTTTTTGCGCGATGTTATTGTTCACGATTAGCCTTGCAACCGATGTTGTCTAACACCGCTGATGCCCGGCGGAAGATCGGGCGTCTTGTCGAGGAATGCGCTACCTTTGGCGCCGGTGACTTTAGCGTGCTCGACCTCAACTTTTGCGGTGTTGATAATGACCTGCGCCACATCTGAGACGGCCTTAGCGCGCTCGATATCCATCGGATTTTCTTTGTCTTGCAATGCTGCCAGCGTGGCGAACAGGTGGGTGCGCAGCGTATCGATGTTATTGCTCATTTTTTAGCCTTTTGTTAATTTGTCGGGTTATTGCGCCACGCAGCTGCATGAGATCGGAGAGCTCTTTAGGATAGTTATGCCTGGTATTGCGTTTCATGTTTTCGGCCAAACCGATACATTCGACAGAATCCAGCGTGATCTCTTCCAAAATCGCCGTGCGCTTTCCTGATTTGAAAACGACGATGTGTTTCGGCGGAACCGGACCATGCTGCGCGATCCAAACCAGCTCATGAACACCTCGCCAGCGCTTGCTATTATTGCCTTTTGCTTCGCTAACCTTGCGCTGTAAGGTGCCGTCCTTATCTACGCGATAGCTGCCGATTGAAAGCGTGTTGTGCGGCATCTTGCCAGGCTTAAACCGCGTTTCAACCGACCGGCCGCCGCTATCAAAATGTGTACCCTTATTCCAAGGAATAATGCCCTTGGTAAATCGAGTGCCGGCCCCTTGCCGCCCATTTGTTCGTCCCGATGCAGGGCTTGCCAGAAATTCGGGGGACTTCGACAGCCTCATCTTCGCAGCGTGTTGGTAGACCTGCGCTAGTCGTCGCCCCAATGCCTCAGCAACAACCGATGTGCGCTCGTGCGGGTATCGGGCGCACAATATCGCGTTGTCTTCATCCGTCCAAGGCATGCGCGGCCCGATAATTCCTTTCGACTTGGTCATTTCACCCTCAAATTATCCGGCAGGCTCATCAGATCGCGCTTCATGCATCGTTCCTTTGCAAAGGATTCAGTACGGGAACCATCGCTTGATACGATAGCTTCGGTATTGCGTGTTCTGCCGGATTCCCCGCTATCGCAAGGTGTGCAGTCCGGCGGCTGCGGGGAAACTACGCTGCGTGCTTTTGCTGCATTACCAGCGCATGTGCCTGCCTATGGTGATGAGGGCATAGCCATACAACATCCAAAGGTCGGTCATAGTCAGGGTGATGTGCTTCTGCTACTGCGCCGCAGACCATGCAAGGCCATGGAGTGATTTTCTTGTCGCGAACTGCCGCATTAAGAATGTTCCGCGCGATATACCGCTTAGGCTCTGCCGCCACATACCTTTTGGACGCCTTATTGTGGGATTCACGATAGGCGCCAGTTTTTGCATATTCAACCTTGGCAGCAACGCGATGTGGCATGCTTCCGCGAAGTCGGTCATAGGCGCGGATATGCTCAAGATTCTCTTGCCTATGCATACTTACGTCCTTTTTCGTGCAGGCCTTGCATTTGTTTAATCTTCCATCCGCCATCTGCGCGTGTTTATAAAATTCATCTAGAGGCAATTTTTGGAGACACTTAAAACATGTTTTTACGGTGGTTTGCATGGTCCACCTAATTAAAAGGCACTTCGTCATCCATATCTGGATGGGCGGAGGCGGGGCGCGCTGGTGTTGCGCCTTGCCGTGGTGCCGGCGTAGCCGGACGCTGTTGCTGTGGTTGCTGGGCACTGGCAGGACTTCCAGCGAGTTCGATTTCTGAGACGTTCCCGATCAGCTTCGTACCCTGGCCCTTGGCGCTTTGATAGGTTTCGATATGGACGTCCGAAATGGTCACGGAGACTGCGCCGCCCTTGAGCAGATAAGGAGCCAATGCTTCCGCCCGCTTATCCCATAAAACACCTTCAACCCACTGCGTAGGGCGCTTTCCCGAATCATCCTTGCGGCCGTAGCTAAATGCCAGGGCAAGGTTGCAGACCGGTAGCCCGGCTTGTGTGTAGCGGATTTCCGCATCCCGGCCGATACGGGCCAACCCAAATATTTGTGCCATTACGCTGCCTCTTTCAAAAGTTGATCGTGTTTGTGGTCAAGACTGATTTGCGCTGCATAGTTCTTCAGATATTCACGGGCAAGCGCAACCTTGTGCTTTATCTTTTCTTCGAGTTGCTTATCGCGCTCGAAAAATGCGTTCGTGACACGCAGCGTCGGATCGATGTGATCGACGAAGTGATATTCCGGCTGCTCGTACCGAATCAATTCTTCCGGCGTAGTCACGATGCAATAGGCAATCTCGAACAGATCGACATCGTCAAGCATCATGTAGGCGCGGCCCTGCCAGTCGTACCCGGACTTCTTTGCAATCGCCTTCACTTCATCAGTCGTGGCCGGAAAGGTCGGGAGTGACCAGGCGTTTTTGATGTCGATGACCTTCTTGCCGGGAACCAGAATGTCGCATTCGCCAGTAATCCAATCGTTGTTCTTCCGGACAGAATTCTTAACGTAGTCCGTGAAAAATACTGTGTTGTACAGATCGATAGCAGCGGCTTCGCATTGAGTACCCTTGTCCATGTATTTGGACGTGATGATCTCGGTAAAGCCGTAGACGTATTCCTTCGCCATCATGTTGAGGAATGTCTTTGCTGCGGCTGACAGGCCGTCGCCGGTTTTAGGATCGCCCATGATTTCATGTAACGACGAGGCGCGAAAACGCATCATGCCAACTCCTTTTCAAGATCGCTAAGTTGTGTTTCCTGGTCAGTCGTCAGCGCCCAGTTAGCGCGCAGCTTTGCTGCATGGTATTGACCGTTTCGGATGGTTTCGAGAGCATTGGCAAACCGCACGCCGGTAATCGGAGTTTTTGCCTTCGCTTTTACTGCCGGCTTTTTTTCATCCTGGGAACCAGCGCCGTCGCTATCGTCGCCTTGCTCGGACGTTCCGGTAATGGCTTTCAGGGTGTAGCGCTCCAGATAGGTTTTGGTAGAGGCGCGCGCTTGAAGTGCATTTTTTGCACCACCAGTGTCTGGCGGACCGCCCATGGATACCGATTCCTGATGTCCGTCGACGTGCCGCAGGACGCATGTAACCTCCATCCAATCCTTGTCGTCCTTGGTCAGCTTCCACGAAGAACTGAGGCCGTGCCGGGACAGTGCAGGGGTGACGGCAGCGACGACGGTATGCAGTTCCGCATACTTCTTTCCGCTCAAAGGGCCGTTGTCGACCTTCTTGCCTTTGAGGATTACAATCGCTTCGGCTTTGAATGCTGCGAATGCCTGGTCGTATGCCTTCTTGGCCTGCGCTGCGTCGTAGCGCTCTTGCATCGCCATCAGCTTTTCCAGCTGCTCAAGGCTGGCGCCTTGCTGGATAGCCATTTGCAATAAGCCGGTCGGGTTAGACGGCGCCGCAACAGAAGCATTGGCTGGTGCTTGCGCTACTACTTGGGTGCTACCGTTTTCAATAATGTCATTCATGATGAGCCCTTAATAAATGATCGAAAGGTGCGGAATCTTGCCGGCCGCGATCGCAACCATTGCTTTCCATGCCATTTCCGGAATGAAGCCAGCCTCAGAAAATCCCAGGGCGATCTTTGCGTGTACATCGCTGATATGGTCTTCATCAGCAACGCGCTGACGCTCAACCGCAGCCGCGGCTTCTTGGCTGAGCTTTTCCTGTGCCAGCCGGTCGGCCTCGGCCTGGGCGATACGATCTTTCTCAGCCTGTTCAGCAGCGGCAGCGTCAATTCGGGCTTGCTCGGCAGAAGCTGCGATTTGGTTCTGCTCATTGATAGCGTCCTGCTGTCGCTGTAGTTCGGCGCGTTGGGCGGCGAGTTCTTCATCAGCTTGATGGCGCAGTTCGGCGGCCGCAGCATCCTCGATCCTGCGTTGAGCGGCGGCCTTGCGCTCTTGCTCTGCAATCAGATCCGCATGCTCGGAGCGCTCACGCTCCATCTGCTGACGTGCAGCCAATGCGGCGGCTTCCTGCTCTGCGCGTTGGTCGTCGAGTTCTTTTTGTTTGACGGCTTGTTGGCGTGCCGTCTCGGCTTGCTGGGCGGCGATAGCTTCGCGTTCAGCGATAATCCGCAACGCTTCTTTTTCGCTGTTGATCGCATTGGTCAGCGATTCCTGCAAGACTGCGAGAGCGGCGGCATGGGCTGCCTGAGCCTTGGGCAAAAGATCTTCGTAGGATCCGTCAAGAACCTCAGTCATGAAGCTCTGAATCACGCGATCAATGACAACTGATGATTGCCCGACCACTATCAAGGGCGTCCGGACCAATACATCGATCCGGGCTTCGATTGCCTCCCGTCGGGCACGCTCAACGGCAAGCTTGGCTAACCGGTCGGCTTCCTTGCGGTTTTCCTCCGCCTTAATATCGTCGTCGAACTTCGATTCAAGCGGGCTGATCTCGGCTTCGAGTTCCTTTTGCTTGCTGTCGAGCAGCTTGCCGATTTCGAGGATTGGCGCTTTGCGCTCCTTGCGCGCCTTTTCGCTGGCAACCCGAATACTGCGGCCCTCGGCACGCAGATCGACCGCTACCTTCATGCCCGCCGTAGTGGTCACATCGTATGCGGCCGATGCTGCGCGTACCTTGTAGGCATCCAGCTGCCTGCGGAAACCGACGAATACTGCTGCGACATACTTTTCCGGGTCCATTGTGACCAGCGCAGTGCTGACGATATCGGCCGGCTTTTCCATGACTTCGTTCATATCAATTCCTTCAATGAGTTTTTGTTATTTTCTTGATGCTGAATTGCCGGTCACGCCCAATGCGCTCCATGACCAGCAGAAGCGCGGCGCGGCGAGACATCGGGGAGCGGCGGTGGAGCAGGTACAAGCGGATTAGGGTGAGGCTCATTTGGGAATCCCATCTGCTTCTGCCGGATCATCGGCGAGGCCGCGCCATTCGTTATGCTGGAAAAAACTCGGATCACTGCGGCAGTGAAACGCCGTATGCGGATCACCCATGCATCGACTCCAGCGCTGGCCGTTCCAATATTGGAAATTTTCATCTTGGTGATCCTCACGATCGCGCGTGTTCCACACGCCAACCTTGACCGGAGTGCCTTTGAACCACTGCGTCACAGGAGCGCTCATTCTGCCCGCCCAAAGCTAGACGGCTGGATAACCGATGGCGCTTGACTGGCATCGCCAGCAAGATAGTTGCCGACGCCAATGGTGAATACTGAGCCGAGCATGAAGCAGCTAAGTGCCAGTGCTGTGACGAAAAGGGCGCGTTTCACGACAGCACCATCACAGTCACGCCCAGGGCGCCAGCATCGTAGGCGGCATTGGCCAGCATCTTCGGATCGCCGACTGCTGTGCGGATAATTGGGGTACCGTTGCCGGTATCTATGCGGAGGCGGCAGATCATGCGACATCTCCATGAAGAGCGCGAACGTGATCAGACAGACCGGCTTTCTTGATGCGGCGCTGACAGACAGGGCAGTTCATCTTTGGCGGAGTCGGCCCTCCCTTTGGTTTTGCCACTACAGGCACACCTTCATGTTCGTGCTGGCATTGCTTGCTGCAATAACGTGGAATGCCATCGGCATCATCATCGATGTATTCTCCGCATCCAACGCACAGCTCGCCGCCGAGCATCATGTCTGCAACTTCTCCCATTCCTTCTCTCCCTATAAATTGAAGTTGGTGGCCGGCCTTCACTCCGGTAGCGTCTGTCTATGTCGAAGCGGGTCAGCACCGCTACGCATTCACCAACATGGAAGCGGACTGGGCTTGATTCCAGCTTGGTAAAGGCCGGGGTTCGCGAGCGCCCAGCGCAACCCGGCTCCCTCGCAGGTCCGGACGGTGTCGTCTGCTTAACCGGCATCAGTGCGTGTCCTTCCACGCCGCCGCTTCTATATTGGCCCTCGTCTTTCCGAGGTGTCATGTTGCTGATCGGGTTACCTTCATTTCGACGTGCTGGGTCAGCCTGCGGCTTGTTCTTTAACGGGAGCGGGTACTAGCCGTCCAAATCCAGTCATGCGATCATCAACAAGGGCAAGAACTGTAGAGAGACCTCCCTCATTTCTCTCCATTTCGCCAGCCATGAACTGGTTAGAGGTACGCCACTTGGCTTCTACTTGTCACGGGCCTACCCGCTCGAATGGACTCACTAAGTTTTCGACGCTTAGCTTTCAAAGTTGCTGACACAATTCTTGCTCTTGTTGGTTCTGGCCTTTTTCGTCGCCAGAGCGGACGTGTGATGAAATTCTCTATGATCGAAAGTAGTGCTGGCTCTAGTCCAGTCCACATAAGCCCTGTGGAAAGGCAGAATCGCTACATGGCTTCCTCCAACATTTGATGCGCCTATTTCGGCTGTAGGCGATGCGCCATGAAAAGCAAATAAAGCAAGGGGCTGGGCGTTACTCCAGCAAACGACACGGTGATCGTCGTTGCATCGAATACCCGCACGAACCTGGAAGCGGGTATATCCATTCCTTCCCCGGTTTATGGTCCCGGCATATTTCCAGTTTTGCGCTTCCCGCTAAACTTCTATTCCAGCGCCGCCCTTGCTTTGTTGACTCTGGCTTTAACGTCGCCAGATGAGACGGGTTGCGATGGTTATTTGGCGCACTCGGCAAGCATTGCGTCCGCGACGGCGTAGCGTGCAGTAGCCAAACGGTGAGCAGCGCTCACACAGTGATTCAAACCGCCTGACAGCGACAATTCCTCGGTTGCGCATGCGACATCATGCGAATCTGCGTGGATTGCGAAGTAGTCGCGTAGGGTCATGCCCGACTGAGCCTGACCATTCCGGAAAACGAGTGGGAATGCCGCTCCGCCGCTCCTAGGCGATCTCATGCGAGCCTCCAGACGATCGGCAGAACATTCCGCGCATCCGCGCGCCGCTTCTGCGCATCGATTGCGGCATGCGTTTTTTCGTCTTCGATGTATGCCAGCCAATCACGCTCCAGCTTGCCCTCGGCGTCATCGATAACGTGTTGGTCGATCACAGCCATCAGATTGAACGTAGTTCCGGGTGGGCAGATCATTTGCAGGGAAGGGCCGTCGACGGTCATTTCACCGAACAGATCGAGCCGTACGCCGTCGTTGTCATACGTGCTGTTGAGTAGCTTGTACGCGGTGGGCGAGCAGAGTGTGGCAACCAGCGCCATGCCCCGGATGTTGTCGCGCCGAGATGCTATGTCTTGTTCTGCGATTTGCATTTCTCTCTCCAGCTATTTCGTTTTAAGGACGCCCGCAGATCGCAGAAGCAAAGGCAAGCGCGACCACCAGCACAACGAACACGATCGCCACCACGAGGATGCGATTCAATTTCTCGGCGCTCACATTTGCGGCTTCGATGTTCGCCCGCTGCACTTCGAACACCTGTTGTTCGAAGCCTTGCATGTCGATTGCGCTGGTGAATTGGTCCATGGTTTCTCCGTATTCCTGATTACCGCTTTGCGATCTGCATTCCATCCAGAAACGCAGCTTCGATACTGATTCGCCGAGCCCACGCACGCGCCTGTTCTGCGCTGAATACGGCCAAGCCTTTGTCGAACACCCAAACTACAAACCGGGTAGCGCCAGATTTCGATTGCTCGGCGGCTTCCTTATTGGCTTGCACCTTGTTCATCGCTTGCTCCGTTTGTGTTTGTTTGTTCGATGTAGTATTAAAGCATGCTTTATTTAAGAAAACAAGCATACTTTAATCAAAAGACGAAAATACTTTAGCGGCCTTCAAAAAAACCACCTGGGCGGCGAGGACGGGGCGTAGGGTTTAGGGCTAGATTAGGAGGCGGCTATGGAGCCAGAAGTCGTAATTACGATGTTCGAGCGATTGAATGTCGAGGGAAGGGCGGATGCGGGCCTGGACCTGGCCTGCGCAGGATTCGCCGGCTGGTTAGCCGGGGCTTGGGATAAATTGGACGAGGATGAGATAGCACTGCTGACGTCGGTCGGCGCGGTGCTATGGAGAGAGGGATTTAAATAGGCGCAAGGGGGCCGCCCCGCGTTGGCTGGAAATTAGCCGAATGCCCCAGTCCAGCTGCGGGATAACCCTATTCTTCCGGCGGCCTTTCATCCGGCTTCTCGCCGGGCAGCGTACCGCCTGGGCCGGGCTTCTCTACCCCAGGTTCGGGCTGGCCGGGCGGTCTGCCACGGCTACCGGTTTCCTTTGGGTCGATTGCAGCTTCGCCTGCCGGGGTTGATGGGGCGACCTCAGTTGCATTGTTCTGTGACTTGTAGGTGTCGTTCATATGCCCTCCTGTTGTGAGTCAACAGGATGCTCTCAGCATAGGTTCGGAGGTATAGGAGGGGAGGAGAATTTGCGTCAGAAAGGACGTAAAAAAGCCCTCCGCAAGGAGGGGGGCTGATTTTTGGGGGGGGGCGGGCTAAGTGCCTGTGGCGCAAATAAGCTATTTAACTTTTTTTGGTCTTGCTGCGGTAGGTGTAGCTTTTTCTGGCCCTATTGAAAGCGGTTGATTGGTTTTTATTTTATCGACTATCTTATCAAAATCAGATTTGAATTCCTTGTCCTGTATCGTGCGGAATTTCTCAAACTCGGCCTCAGCAAGCTTTTTTGCTGATTCAGCGGAAAATTTCCCTGCACCATCCAGAACTTCATACTCGTTAAATCGCAAGAATTCATCAAGTTTGGACGCCCACGCCGCCATCGTCATGGGTTTCTGCCGCTCAGCCATGCCCTCTGCAAAATCTAAATACTGCGAAACCAAACGATTCATTTTTTTAATTTCGTCTTCACTCAAATAATTTTTTGCGATAGTCACATCTGTTTTTAGGATCTTGCCGCCGGCAACTTCATTTTTCCAGGATGTCAGCCCCATATTTGGCTTCTCTGAGCCGGACCTGAGCTTAATCAGTTCTGATGCTGTGTGACCATGAATTGCGAAGTGAAATTTATTCTGAACTGACGCATAGAAGGTTTGTGTGATGACAGCATTTTTGTCATAGTCAATACTGCACTGAGCGTAGATATCCGTAATTTTCTGGTAGAAGCGTCGCTCGGAAGCGCGGATCTCCCTGATGCGCTCTAACAGTTCATCAAAGTAATCTTTGCCGAACAGTGCGACGCCTTGCTTAAGTCTGTCGTCGTTTAAAGCAAAGCCCTTGATCAGGTATTCTTTTAATACTGCAGAGGCCCACAAGCGGAATTGTGTTGCCTGAGATGAATTTACTCGGTAGCCGACCGAAATTATTGCATCCAAGTTATAGAAATTCGTAAGATATGCCTTGCCGTCCGCGGCAGTTGTTCGAATTCTTCTAATAACTGAATCTTCATCTAACTCTTTGATATTAAATATCTCTTTTAAATGGTAGTTGATTGTAGGAACCTCAACTCCAAATATTTCAGCCATCCCCTTCTGGCTTGCCCAAACCGTTTCGCCTTCCACAATAACCTGTACTTTCACAGCGCCATCAGAGGATGCATAGAACAAGAATTGGCTAGTATTTTCTATTTCTTTACTCATCGGGCAACTCGGATTTCGGAATTAATGGAATCCGTCATCCTACCATCAGTCCAACGCTATAAGGCAGAGGGTGGCGCAGGCAGGCTATTCATTCTTGATGCGGCAGGACAGGGCGTAAAAAATCCGGCTCGGGGCCGGATTCGGTATGGAATTGCATTTGGCCTATTTGGCCGCCGGTGGCGCCTGGGGATGCTCAATTGGGAGCGCAGGCTGACTATAGATCACGATCGGTGCAGCGGCCGGCTGCGGCGCCGCCGGCTTGAGCGCGTTGCTCATTGCAAGAAACAAGCCGCCGAATCCAAGAAATAGGCCGATGACCGTGCCAAGCATCCATTTATGCGTCTCGCCGGAAGACTTGTGGATTTCGCTCTTAACCGACTCGATATCGGTCCGTGTTGCCAGTGTTGGCAACACTGCATCAAATCGGGCTTCGAGGGCGGATAGGCGTTCCATGTCGCCATCATCGGGCGGCTCGCCGCCTTTGTCAATCTTTGCTACCAATCTATCGAGTAGGGTGTAATCAATTTTATTCTCCATCGCCCCATTCCTTCAGCATTAGGTCGGCAACTTCATCATAAGTTTTAATCATGAGTTCGATTGATTGTTGAATTGCATTCTTCGATTTCTCATCCTTCGCCGATAGCATAAGTTCTGAGACAGCACGAGCAAGCGCGCCATTCATTTTTGCCATTTTTATGAGCATAATTCGCTCGTTTTTAGTCATGATTGCGGTGAGGGGTTATTTCAACACTGCTGCCCATATGGGCATATCGTTTGTACAGGCTGCTGGTATCCCGGATAGGTCGGCTGCGGCTGGCGCGTCCCTGCCTGACCTGTATATGGGTTGACATTGCCCTGCGTGCTGTAATTATTCATCTGGGTATTGTCCGGGGCCGACCGATGGTATGGTTCGACGTAGGTGCCGTTGTTACGGGTATAGCCCTGTACATATACGTCTTTTGCCGAAGCGACAGATGCGAAGACCAATGTTGCGGCGAGTATTAATTTTTTCATTTTTATTTCCCCTTTAAAATCCCGTTTATTTGCATAGCAGTGCCTCGCCGGCAATGGATGCGCCATCAGCCCATTGCGAAGAAGATTCGATGATGTGAAACACGTTGCCGCCGGCAGCTGCCGTCGCATTTATGGCATTGCGCATTGCCCCGTTTGCTTTGTCCGGACCTAGGCGCTGGTTTTCCATGATCAGCTTCAGAAATTGGCAATTGCCGCCTGGCGTCGAGGTGATGACTCTTACTTTCTGGGCATCGTCCGATAGGGGCGCTGCGCACCCACCCAGCAATATCGCCACGGCAACGGTTATCCCCATAGCCACAACTTTTTGTTTGTTCTTATTGTCCATTGCAGCCCCATAGATTCTTCGTTCGTTGAAACTCTCGCCGATGACCCTGGAGCCATCTATGCGGGGCTTTTCTCTTTTCTCTAATTTTGCAGCTTATTATTTATCCAGCAACTCCCGCAGCATTGCCTTTATCTCGGTCCCACAGTCAATCCATTTGAAGAACATCGGTTACCGTCGCACTAAACTGAATCTGGTGCTGCTGACCTGTGACATCGTCTGTTGATATTCCATAGTCGACATCAAGTGTCGCGCCCATGGCCGGCGGCTCTTCAAGTGTCGGGTTTTTGGCCAGTTTCGCTAGGCCTGCATAGCAAGTAGGCTTCGATTTTATGCTGACAGGGGCGGCATATATATTGTAAATCGTCCTATTCGGGTAAAACGAATAGGACGCGCCCCGGATACGAAGGCTGATTGGGTAGGATATTTCTTGTCCTGGCCCACCGAACTGCTTCAACCCTGCGTTACAGATTTCTAATTTCAGATTGTAGTGGACAGGATCGGTTGGGTCGCGTGCTGGTACCCTATCATCGACCGCGTGGAGTTGGCGGAGCGCGTCCCGATCTTCATGAGAGGATGCTTCGCCTGGAGATGATTTTCGTTTCCCAAGGTATTCAGTGTATTGCGCCATCGATATAGACTCCACCGACATCAGCCCAGGCTTTTGATTTCTCGCTAGAAAGCCGATCGAAGCCTTGTGACTAAGAGCTTGAGTTGGCAATTGAAATTCGCACACATGAAGGTCGCTCTCGACAATGCATTTATAGGGAGCGTAGCTTACTGCCGCATCGGCATCGTATAGCGCTGCACTGATTTTTGTGGCGGAGTCTTGTAGCCATAGGACAGATACGTACTCTGTTCCTGCGGGTTTTGCGGCCCTTCCCAGTCTCTTATTAGGCTTCTCGCCGAAAAGAACCGATATGGAAATGCTCGCGATAGCAGTATTTCCGACGGATGTGACCGGGAGCGTCGCGTCGATAAAATTGTTGCGCTTACCTTTGCCGGAAATATTGAATTCTTTGGAGCCGTGATCGCGCATGATTCCTGCGACCCGATTATGTTCAAATTCAGCGGGGGTGCCGACCCAAACGGAATCTCCCTGCTGAACGGCAGTGTAGTCGCCCCAAGGGGTAGATATGTTGGTTTCTCCATCCGCGCCTTGGGAAAAACGGACGATCGTTGCGGGCGTCGCTGAAGTGCATACCAGGGCAGCCATCAACGTACCGACAGCAAGCCATTTTTGCTTACCCAAAATGTATTCCCTATTGTTATTTATCGAGCAACTGTTTAATCATCCGTTTTAGTTCAGCGACCTCTTGTGAAAGCTCATTCAGCCGCGACTTGATCTCCGATGAGCTGCACCGTTCGATGATTATCGAATTAAATGACCGGACCTGTTGCTCCGAAATGTCATACATCTCCTGAAAAAGCGGTGGCGGCAACCGAACAGTGCGTTGAACGAAATCTTTTTGCTTAATTTTTTTTGGTCGCGGCTTTTCCATTGAGCGAGTTTTTCTTAAAACGCGCTGGTAGTGTTGTTTTTGACCCTAAAATAGGGTCACACTTTCGATGAAATGTTGTCTACAGTTCCATGTCGAAATAATTGTCCTACTGCGCAGAGCGTAGTTTACCTAGGTGGCAGGACGTTTGTTGCCGAATTGCAGGACGAAAGGCTTTCTTTTTGAGCGATAGAGGTCCGGATCGTCCGCGCATAGTAGTTTAAAAGATACAGTACAGCCCGCCGTGATGGCGCTGGCAAACTCATAAAATTTACATGCGGCATCAAATAGATCGGTTGTCGCGCAGTACTTTTAGTGAGAATATACTGTGTAAATAAACAGTGCTTTTGTTCCGAAGCGCAACGTTCAGCGCGATAAAAGCGACGATGCCTACGTATTAATGGGGTCTAGGATGCGGCAGCAAGAACAGGAAGAGCTCAGGATTATCGCTGCATATAGGACGATGGATCAACGCAGGAGGCAGGAGAATTTGAAAACCATGGAGCGTGATGCAAAGAACTACCCTGAAAAAAAACCGGTCAAATTACGGCTTGTTGCGAATGATTCCCGATAGCACAGCCCGTGGAGCGTCCTTGGCGGCCTCCAGTATTCTTTTTCGGCCTTCGTCATCGGTACATCGATATAGCGTGAGCAACTCACTTTCCTCTTCATCCAACCGCTGTAAAAACGTCTCCGCATTTCGCTGACGTTTATCAGGCAACTCCACAGTATCCGCTGTTGGCCTCGACTTTCCCTCTCCTGTGGCGAGCCAAAATCCATCTACCTTCAGGAAGTTTGCCGCCTTCGCTGAATTCTCAGCTGTCAGCGCCTTCGTTTTTCCCGTGATTACTTGGCTGATTGCCTGCACGCTGACCGTTATTGCATCGGCTAACTCCTGCCGGTCTTTTTCCGCAAGTTTCAATGCCTCATCGAGGCGCATTCCATAATTTTTCATAATGTTGTAAAGCTTACTTTCATTACTGGAAAGCATGGTTGCATTAAATATTAAAGAATGCTTTAATGTGGGCATGAAGAAATCAGACGCCACAAAGTTGCTTGGAGGGACGCCAAAAGCGGCGGCTTCAGCGCTTCGGATCACTTATCAAGCCTATTCGCAATGGCCTGACGAGTTGCCCGACCGCCTTGAAGACCGTGTTCAGGCCGCTATCGCTCGAAAACACCTGCCAGCGGAAATGCTTGGCGTCATACCAGCCGCTCTCAATAAATTGAAGGTGCAAGCGGCCTAATTGTTTCGGGACATGATTTTTCATGTCCCCATTGCCAAGTAACCGCATCAGTGCCGCCTAGTTTGTTGTTCATGTTTTGTTGAGTGTCGAGATTCGACACTTTTATTTTGCTGAATTTTGTACCGTAAAGAACAGGAAAGTTTCATGACCGTACCAGCCTCTACCCAGATGACGCTCGATTTCCAGCCCGGTTTGACTGATCGGTTCACTGGCGTACTGGACTGCATCCGGCAGGGCGCGTACACCCATCGGAACCCGCTCAAGACGATTGCGGCCGACATGGACATGAGCCAATCCGAGTTGTCGCGGAAACTTTCCGGAAACATGGATGATCCGCGCCGACTGTCCGTTGACGATCTGGAGAAGTATCTGACCGCAACCGGCGACATGACGCCGATCTATTTCCTGGTTGAGAAATATTTGTCCGATGATGAGGCCAAGCAGCGCCGCGCACTTGGCGAACTTGCCAAGCAGTTGCCGACGCTGTTGTCACTGCTCAAAGCGGCAGGTCAGGTTCCAGCATGATCACCACCAACCCCTCCAGTACCGACCGCTATCGCTATGCGACGGCAATGTCGCTTCCGCTTTCTCTCGTCCGCAAGCTGTGTGTCTGCGGAAAACAATCGACGAGCCGTCAGTTGCACCAGTATGGTCGCTGCGCCGCATGCGCTCGAAAGGATGCCGTATGAGCTTCAACGATCAACTGCTTGCCATCGGCGTGCTGATTATCTTCGGCATTCCAGCCCTCGTCGCTTTTCTCATCTGGAAATAGGAAAACCGCATGAATGCTCACCTATTTGACATCCTGATCGCTCTCGGCCAACTCAAGAATGATCGTGCGCTGGCTGAGCGCTTGCGCGTCGATCCGCAATGCATCTGCCATATCCGGGCCAAGCGTCGCTCCTTGGGCGCTGCGCTGATGATCGTCATCAATGAAGTGTTCGACATGCCGATTGCGGAGCAGAAGCGGCTGATGAATATGGAGCGTGCGGCATGAACTGCAAACCGGGCGATTTGGCAATGGTCGTGCGTGGCGGCGCTCTTCCCGCCGAAGCAGAAATCATTGGCGTCGTGCGCCGGCTGACAAAGTGCCGGCCACATAAGTTCAGCGGGAATCCGGTTTGGGAATATGAGGGCGAGATATTAGCCGTAAGCACCGGTCACATTACCGCCCTCGCGGACGATGTTCTGCAGCCGATTCGCGGTATTGAAGTTCCGGCTTCTATCGACCAATCAATCGCGGAGCCAGCATGATCCCGATCAAAACAGGCTTCCAATTAGCCCAACAAGGCGCAGAAACTGCCGCGGCCCATGCAGACCGTATCGTACCGGACTGCTCTACCCGAGCGCTGGCCGTGTTCCTAGCCTATGCCGAACATCATTCTGAATTCACGACCGAGGATGTAATCGTGTCGGCTGTGACATTGCCCGCCCCAGTTGAACTGAGGGCTTGGGGTCACGTTGCACTCCAAGCAAAGAAGCAGGGCGCAATCGTCTCCATCGGGCATTGCTGTGCCAAACAGCGGAAATCCCACGCGCGGCCGGTCACGCAATGGCGTTCGCTGATTTGTCAGGCGGTGGCGGCATGAGCATCAATCACAACAAAAACGAGACCGCCATTATGGAATACGCTGATTTTATTAAGTCCAAAGAGTTAATCACACCGCCGTGTGGCTTTCATGTGCCGACCGAAGAAATTAGTGCGGACCTGTTCGACTTCCAGTCCGTCATTGTGCAATGGGCGCTGCGCAAGGGGCGCGCTGCAGTCTTCGCAGATACCGGCCTCGGCAAGACCGGCATGCAACTGGTATGGGGGCAGCATGTCGCCGATCACACTGACGGCAATGTATTGGTGCTGGCGCCGCTGTGTGTCGCACATCAGACGGTCAAGGAAGGCATCAAATTCAATGTCGCAGTCAACTACTGCCGTGATCAGTCTGCCGTGACTCCTGGAGTCAACATCACAAACTACGAAATGCTCGACAAGTTTGACTTGAGCCAGTTTTCCGGCGTGGTGCTCGATGAATCCTCAATCCTTAAAAATTCGACCGGCGCAACCCGTAACACGATTATCGATGCTTGCCAGCTAGTGCCGTATCGCCTGAGTTGCACAGCGACCCCTTCGCCTAACGACTTCATGGAATTGGGCAATCAAGTCGAATTCCTCGGCCTGATGAAAATGCCGGAAATGTTGGCGATGTTCTTTACGCATGATGGCGGCGAAACAGCAAAGTGGGTATTGAAGGGCCACGGAAAGTCGAAATTTTGGGAATGGATGGCATCGTGGGCTGTGTGTATCCGCAATCCTTCCGACTTGGGATTTGATGGTTCGCGTTACGAGTTGCCACCGATGGAAATTATCAGTCATGTGGTTGAGTCTGCGCCAGTCGATGATCTGTTTGCAAAGCCTATTGTTGGGCTGCTTGAGCGCAACCAGGCACGTAAAGAATCGATTGACGAGCGAGTCGCAAAAACTGCAGAAATCGTCAATGCCTCAACTGATCAGTGGGTGATCTGGTGCCACCGCAATGAAGAAAGCGAAAAGCTGGTGAAGTTGATCGCCGGCGCGAAGGACGTAAAAGGCTCTGATTCTATCGAGCAAAAGGAATCGACGATCGATGCCTTTACCGATGGGTCATTGCGCGTTCTAGTCACCAAACCATCAATCGCCGGTTTTGGGATGAACTGGCAGCATTGTAATCACACCTCGTTTGTTGGGCTTTCCGATTCGTGGGAGCAATATTATCAGTCGATTCGTCGGTTCTACCGCTTTGGTCAAAAGAAAACAGTCTGCGTCCATGTCGTGTCGGCCGAGTCCGAAGGCGCTGTAGTGGAGAACATCAAACGCAAGGATGCCCAAAACATCGAAATGTCTGAGCAGATGGTTGGGCATATGCGGTCGATGATGCAAAAGGAGATTTTCGGATCAGCAGTCGAAAAGTCCGAATATGCACGCGATATCTTTAAGGCCGAAGGCTACGAATTGCACAATGCAGATTGCATCGACCTAGCATCGGAAATTGAGACAGCGTCGATCGATTACACAATCTTTTCGCCGCCATTCGCCAGCCTATATACCTATTCGAACAGTGATCGCGATATGGGCAACTGCGCAAGCCACAGCGAGTTCTACGCACACTTTCAATACTTGATCACGCAGATGTACCGGATCACCAAGCCCGGCCGGCTGCTGTCGTTCCATTGCATGAATTTGCCGACGTCGAAAGTCAACGACGGCTATATCGGTATTAGTGACTTCCGCGGCCAACTGATCCGGATGTTCACTGATGCTGGTTGGATATATCACTCTGAGGTCTGCATCTGGAAAGACCCTGTGACGGCCATGCAGCGGACAAAAGCGCTCGGTCTGTTGCATAAGACGATCCGCAAAGACAGCGCAATGAGCCGGCAGGGAATCCCTGACTATCTGGTGACGATGCGCAAGCCTGGCGATAATCCGAAGCCAATCAGCCATACGCATGAAAATTTCCCCGTTCAGAAGTGGCAGCAATATGCCTCGCCCGTCTGGATGGACATCAATCCAAGCCGTACACTAAACCATCGCGAAGCGCGCGAACAAGACGATGAGCGGCATATCTGCCCGCTGCAGCTTGATGTGATCGAGCGTGCGATTGACTTATGGACCGCGCCCGATGATTTGGTTTTTACACCATTTCTGGGTATTGGCAGCGAAGTTTATACCGCCGTCAAGATGGGGCGGCGCGGCATTGGTTCTGAACTGAAAACGTCATACTGGAAACAGGCCATCAAGAACCTTGCTGAAGCCAAGCGCGCGACGCAGGATCTGTTCTCTGTCGCGGAAACCTGCCTTGATGAGCAAGAGGCGGCATGAGCGCACTGGTCATCAATAGTACCGAATCACTGCAGCGCGCTCTGGGTGACATGCGCGATCTATGGGTTCGTCACAAGTTCCTGCGCGTCAGCATTAAGGCGGGGAAGGATCGCAGTATTCCACAAAATGCCCTCACGCATGCCTGGTATGCCCAGATCGCGCGCGAGTTGCGCGACGATGACGAGATGGGCTGGAAGTGCTACTGCAAGCTGCATCACGGGGTGCCGATCATGCGCACCGAAGATGAAGAGTTTCGCACCTCCTATGACGCTGTTATTAGGCCGCTCTCATACGAAAACAAGCTCATTGCCATGCGCTGCTGGCCGGTCACTTCGCTTATGACCAAAGAGCAGCTAGGCAGATATGCCGATGCCATTCAGGCTGATTTCGCGCGCCGCAATGTGATTCTTGAATCGGTTGCCGCATGACTTACTCCACCCTGAAGCCATCAACAAAGCCAATGAAGCGCGGCACCATCAAGCCAAAGGCCGCATCGGTGTCAGGGATGCTTCGCACGGCCGTTCTCAAGTCGGCCAAGCCGTCGCTAGCGGCCAAGCCCAAGATGCGGAAGTGCACGATCTGCAAAACGCCTTTCCAGGCCCGTAGCAGTTTGCATAAGACATGTTCCACGCCATGCGCGATTAGCTTTGTCTCTCAGAATAGAGCAAAAGTGGAGCGCAAGGAGCTTACTGCTCGCAAGTTGGCCATCAAGCCACGCGCTAAGTGGATGGCCGAGGCTCAGGCAGCAGTGAACGCCGTTGTACGTGAGCGTGACCGTCTGGACGGCTGCATTTCATGCGACAAGCCAGCAACGTGGAACGGGCAATGGCATGCCTCCCACTATTTGTCCGTTGGCGCACATCCCGCAACACGCTTCGACCTTTCCAATATCCACAAGGCTTGCTCAGTCTGCAATAACTACCTTTCCGGGAACATTCGCGCCTATCGGCCGCGCCTGATCGCCAAGATTGGGATGGAGGCGGTGGAGCGCCTAGAAGGGTCGCATGAACCGAAGAAATATACCGTCGATGAGTTGCGGGCGATCACAACTGAACACAAAGCCAAATTGAAGGTATTAAAGGAATCGATGTAATGGCAAAAGCCGATATCTGGATGCCGCTGTACATCGGGGATTACCTTGCCGATACGACGCGTCTGACTACTGAGCAGCATGGCGCCTATCTGCTCTTGATTATGGATTACTGGCGCAATGGACCGCCGCCAGACGATGACATAATTTTGTGTAGCGTGTGCCGGGCAAATGCACAAAGCTGGAAGAAGCTGCGCCCAGTTATGGTTCGATTCTTCGAGGTGAGGGATGCCAATTGGCACCATTCGCGTATCGATCGCGAGATCGCGGATGCCGCAAAAGCAAAAGACAAGGCAGTTTCCAAGGCGTCGAAAGGTGCGGAGGCGCGATGGGGCAAGCATGCTGCCGAGCAAGAGAATAATAATGCTCCAAGCATTTCTTCAAGCAATGCTCCAAGTAATGCTTCAAGCATAAGCCAAGCAATGCTTGAGCAATGCTCTTTACCATCACCTTCATTAAATTCAAAAACCAAATCAAAAGCAGATGCAACCGCTTCGCGTTTGCCTGCTGACTGGCAGCCAGACGAGCGACAGATTGAGTTTTGCAGCGCCGAGCGCCCAGACCTGGACCCGATGACTGTCGCAGACCGATTTAGGGATTACTGGATTGCTGTTCCGGGAGTGAAGGGGCGCAAAACCGACTGGATGGCCACGTGGAGAAACTGGGTGAGGAGCGAGCGACAACAGGCCCGCGCATCCCCTGAGCGCCCCAAAAAATTCGACCCTACCGCCTACGTGAACCGCAACAAGACGAGAGCCAAAGATGAACGCACCATTGAATTTGATCAGCACGGCGAACCCATTTGATGTGTGGTTCCAGCCTGTCGAGGCGCTGAAAGGCCTGTCGATGATGGATCATTTGTACAACCGTCTCGATGGCGCATACCCGCATAAGTGGCGGTCGAACTTCCCCAATACGGATGCGATCGACAATTGGAAAGTGTCATGGGCGGAAGCATTCGAGGAAGAGGGCATCACCCCGAACGATATCAGGGCTGGGCTAAAAGCATGCCGTTCAAAGTACGACTGGCCGCCAAGCTGCGCCGAGTTCATCAAAGCATGCCGGCCATCTATCGATCCGATGGTCGCGTACTACGAGGCCGTTGCGGGTTGCCAGGCACGCAGCAAGGGAGAAGTCGGGGAATGGTCGCATCCGGCAATTTTCTGGGCGGCACGCACCTTGTCGCATGACCTGCTTAGCCAGACTTATTCGCAGGTCAAAGTCCGATGGGAATTGTCGCTTGCCGAGCAAATGGAAAAGGCCGAATGGGAAGAAATTCCCAAGCCGATGAAGCAGTTGGCCGCGCCGGGGAGGGGTGATCTGTCCCGCGAGAAGGCTGCTGAGCTGATTAGGGAGCACAAAGCCGAGGGCGTCATCAAGACGGAAACGTCACGCGTCGATCACCTTCGCTGGGCGCGGGAAATCATGAAGCGGCACGAAAAGAAAGACCGGAGCGTCCCGATGGTATCGCTCAAAAACGCTCGTGAAGCGCTGGGCATTCAATAAACGAAAATCGACCGAGGAGCATGATGAATATCGAAGAACAGCGGATTTTGCAGGCGTATGCGGAGGGTAAGGTAGCGCCCCAAGCGACTGCCGAACATATGGAAAATATCCATGAGTTGGCAAAGCGCCTTCAAAGCAAGGCATACAGCCATGGCAATGCGGACGCCGGCAGCCACTACAGCGACAACTATTATCGTGCGGTCGCGGCTGAGTCGGATGAAGCGATGGGCGCATTGATTAACGCCTGCAAAGCGATCGCCACCCCTCCAGCCAGCAAGGCAGGCGCCGGCGAAGCCTTAGCCGTCGCGGTCAGTGCGCTGAAATTCTATGCTGATGGCGATCACTTCTCGCTGTCTGATCCTGATGCATGGGACACCGTGAGCGGTGAGCCGCAGAATTTCCAATGCGACGAAGCTGGTACCGCAACGGTCGAGGATGGCTCCCTAGCGAAACTGGCATTGCAGGAAATCGCAGGCGAAAACAAAGCCTACACTGAAATGGTTGCTCGCAGTGATGCTGAGGAAGGTACGTGCAGCAAATGCAGCCAACCGTGGATCGACCACGACTTCGGTGTGCCGGAGCCATATTGTCCTGCCGCCCAGCCTCTACCAGTAGCCGCATACGATGACGCTCAAAATAGAATAATGATAGCAGTCGAAGACTTGCTAAAAGTAGCTGGCTGCGCTGCGTATTCGGAAACTGATGTTCTTGCTGCTTACAACAAGATCGAAAATCTTGTTATGTCGGTGGAGTTGTTCAAGGATGCGGAGCGGTATCGTTTTGGCCTGACGCACAAAGCGATCGATCCGGAAGGCTTCGAAATCGGCATGGCGCGTGTCAAATGGAATGCTGACGGCTCTGTCCATTCCTTTCTTTGGTGCTGCACCGATAGTCACGAGATCGATGCTGCCATCGCCATGCAGCAGGGAGAGAAGCAATGAGCGACCGCGAACTGATCGAGCGCGCTGCGCGTGCAGCAGGGTTAAAACACTTGACTGAATGGTCGGACAAAATCACCGATTGGGATAGCCAGCATCATGGACGACCAGCTTTGCACTCTAATGGCCCTGGAGGTCAATGTAACTCATGGAACCCACTCAATGACGATGGCGACGCGCTGCGCCTAGCCGTGAAGCTGGACATCATCGTTCGTCAGAAATTTGCAATGGTGACCGCCGAGTATCCTTGGGTCGATGAGGAGCTCAACAACAGAAAGGCGCTATGTGAAGGCGTGCTGGATGATCGCTATGCTGCTACCCGCCGCGCCATCGTCCGGGCTGCTTCCGCCATCGCCAAACTTCAATCGGGTGCGGCATGAGCGCGGCGGTGACGCAGTGGTTCACGGAGCCGCCGGTTCATCCAGGGGTGTATGAAAGTACGCTTCACGGCATACCGCCCGACCACGCCGCCCATTTTGGGTGTAAGTGGGATGGCGAGGCATGGTTCTGGGCTGCTACCTGTGAAAGATGTTTTGAGCAAAAACGCACTTGGCGCGGCCTCGCCGACAAGCCGTCATGCGATGTCGCGGCGACGATATGACCACCCCAAACCCGCTCCCGCGCCCCAGCCAAATCACCGAATGGATGAAGCCCGGCGACCACTATCAGGCCAATAACCTATCCAAGAAATTCGGGTGCAAGGTAAAGGAGATGACGCCGATCTTGCGAGGCATGGTCGAGGCCAGCGCAATCAACACGGTCGTTATCGGAAACCTCCGCAGCTACTACATTCCGCTACCGGTTGTCATCGATCCGAATCTGCCAGTGCGCTACATAGCGACATGGAGCCCCTTGACCGACTATACGGCGAAGCAACGAGCCTTTATGGCTGGATGTATGGCGATAAGGAGATGAAAATGGAAGCGAAGATGATGCTTGTACTGTCTGCTCCAGCTGACGCTGGTTCCAGCCGAGAAAGCGAGGCGCCCCAATGATCGAGCACTACGAAATTAACACGGCCGGCCGCGACCTTATTGTGGGCGATATTCACGGCTACTTCACGCGTCTGCAGGCATGCCTCGATGGCGTTGGCTTCGATCCGGCCATTGATCGTCTGTTCAGCGTCGGCGATCTGGTGGACCGCGGCCCTGAATCCCGCCTTGCTTTGGAATGGCTGGAAAAGCCGTGGTTCCATGCGATCGCGGGAAACCATGAGGACATGGCGATCCGCTTTCCTAACGGGAACATGGATGCGGAGAACTATATCGCGAATGGCGGGGGCTGGAACGTAGCCAATACCGACTGGGAGCGAATCCAGTTCGCCGATGCATTTGCGGCGCTACCGATTGCAATTGAGCTGGAAACGGCCGGCGGCCTCATCGGCATTGTGCATGCTGACTGCCCCATGTCGACATGGGGCGGATTTATCGCTGAATTGCGAGACCCGAATATTTCAAAGTCTCGGCGCAGGGCCTTGATCGATTCCGCCCAATGGTCGCGCGCCCGGATTGAGTCGTCGTGGAGCGGCGGGGTGCCCGACGTGCGCGCAGTGGTAGTCGGCCACACACCACTGCTTCAGTTCACCAGCCTGGGAAATGTCCTGTACATCGACACCGGCGGATGGTTCCCAGAAAACAAAGGTGGGAATTTCACTCTGCTAGATGCCGCTACATTGCAGCCGGCACGGCAGATTGAGGGGTGATGGACCGATGCCCCGAAAACTTGAAAACGTCGAGCGATACGCAATCCCGCTTCACCAAGAGAACAAGCGACGCACCGCGGTATTGGAGTCGAAGTTTTACGGGTACGGCGGCGATCCAGCGAATCACGTTGAGTTTGAGTCGGAAATCAGGCGCCAGGAATTGGCGAAACGAAAGAAGCGCAAATCGAAGGGGACTAAATGAAATTTGCACAGCAATACTCGCGCGCTACCCATTCCAGCGATCTCCGCTGCGATGAGCACCATGGCGACACAGACAAACTGGCGGCCGCCGCATTGTCGAGCGAACTCGGCGCTTCGCTGTTCCGGGTCAAGTTCGGCAATGATGCAACAACATATGCCGCGCTGCTGGCGAAGTGGAGCGAATTGGTCGTCAAAAAATCCATCCATCGCGAATGGCCTAAACATGTTACTGCGCATAAGGTTGCGGTCGCATCTTTAGACTATTGGCTCAATGATGTATGCCCGGCATGCAGCGGGAAGGCATACGAACCGCTCGCTAGCGCGCCGAATGTTCTCTCGGATATGCAGTGCAAGGCGTGCAAGGGGCAGGGCAAGCGGCCGCTTGTTTGCGAGCATCGGGCCAGGGATTTCGTTGCCGACATGGTCGAGGAACTGGAGGATATGGCGCGCACCGCCGGCAACAACGCCATGCGGAAATTGGCCTCTGACATGGATTTTGTGTAATTTCGCAACAAATGATTGCGCTGTATGTAAACACATGGGTATAATGTCGGCACTGCACATCCATCGGGCGACCTTTCGATGTGCATAATTTGGGGCTATGCCACCGCACCGGCTTAGGTTAAGCCGCCTTCCATTTGATGGAAAGCCGCCTCTAAATTTTTGCTACTTGTAAGATATACCTGAGCATTTTCAAGAGCCTCGCGCCTTTACCGGTCCGAGGTTTTTTGCATTTCAGAACGCGGGAGCGTATACGCAATATCTGGCGATATCCGGGCGATGCCGAATACGAAAACGGCTGACGAAGCAGCCCGGAAGCAGTGCCGACCAGTGGGCGCCGAATAATCAGCGGGTGCCGCTCAAAAGGCCGCACGCTCACCGCGCCGGACGCTGTACCCGGCAACCTATTTAAACAACGACAAGCTCCAAGTGCTTTCCGAGCGCTCCGAGCGCCTGTTCGATGCGATCGATCTTGGATGTGTGCCTGAGGTCGATCAAACGGTTAATTTCCTGCGGCGAAGTTTCCATGCGGCGGGCGAGCTCTGATGGGCCGACCTTTTCCTCCAGCATGCGGTTGAGCAGCAAGGCCTTAGCCGAAATGCTGATTGGTAGATCGATCAAGACCTCACCACGTTTCGGTGCTGAGGGGCGCGGAACGATGCGCTTTTCATCGAAGTACACGCCCATTGTCAAAGCCAGGACGTCACGGGCCATAAACTTTGCATCATCCTCGTTATCGCCTTGGGTGATTGCCTCTGGCAAGTCGCGGAATGTGACGAGAATGAAATCGCCGTCTTTTTCAAATTTGGCTGGATATTGCATAATTTCCTCGCATAAATGTCGGATCACATGATCCAAGGATAAAGCCTGGTAGTGCCGTGAATCAGAGTTAGTTCGGCAAAACCCCTTTCGGGGCCTGCCTCACTTTAGGTTTAGCTGTTTCTTAACTGCTTGGACAATGCCGGTTCCAAGTTCTTTTGCCGGGTGTCTGGGTAGGAAACTCGTTTTGCCGTTTAGCTTGACTTTCGTGTGGTTGCCGCCTTCTTCGAATGTCGCGCCTTGCTGCTTGAGCCACCTAACAAATTCACTCTGTTTCACCGCACCCCCTTTGTTTGTTTCAGTAAGTACAGTTTAAACATTATTGTTTAATAGCGCAAGCATTATTTAAACAATTTTGATTAATATTTATCGAATCTCCTTCCACGAAAGTGGACTTGCCCGCGCCGCAAATTGGTCGCGGGCTTTTTTATTGGCGGCTCCAGCCGTACTTCCCTGCGAGAGTGGTGACGAGGGTATCCCCGCATCCATGTGCGGCGCATCACGATAAGGGTTCAAAATGTCACTGCTCACCACAAATTTCGACAGCGGAACGATTGATGCCAGTACCGTCGCGATCGTTCCGGCGGCCATACATGGCTGTCAAATGCCGCTCACAGCGACGTTGAAAAGTGCTGCGGGAGGTCGCGCCATTCAGCTGTCAACTGATGGCGGCGTGGAATACTTCACCCCGACAGTTGACACCACAAGCGCCACAATGCTGATCGTGATAATCGGTGCGCCGGTGTCGCACATCAAATTTACCGGAGCTGCCGGCGATACCTGGAGCGTTCGTTGACGTGGCCCAATACTCGCTGGCCTGTTAATCCGTGGCCTGCCAATCCGTGGCCACAAGTCGGAGCGAGTGACCCGGACGCAACGCTATTATTCGCACGGATGGCAACGCAGCCAAGCACCACACGCAAACATGCGATCGCATCAACCATCATCGCCCTAAAGGCGGCTGGCGTATGGTCGCGACTCGATGCGCTATATGTCATGGCGGCGCATACAGCGCAAGCGGCGCAGTTAAACTGGAAATCGACGTCATTTAATTTGACTCCGATGCTTTCCCCGGTGTTTGGTGCGGATGTTGGATACAAAGGCGATGGCCTGGCGAGTTGGCTGGATACTGGCATGAATCCATCCACCGCTGTGGGTGCAAATTTTGTTCAAAACAGCGCTTCCTTCGGGGTTTGGCTTGTAGATGCGACGAAGAACACTGGGCAGAATATTGCTGGCCTTTGGAGTGCAAGCACTGGCGTTCAGATTGTGGCTCCGAATGCTCAGGGGCAGGCGCAATACCGCATTAATCAGGCGGGGGCCATAGTTGCGCCAACGGTTATCACTGATGGGACCGGTCTTTTTGCGGTGAATCGCACCGATGCAAATAACGTGCAGATGTACCTGCATGGAACGGTATTCAATTCGAATTCCGCAACAGCATCGATCGCGCCGATTAACGGTACTTTCGGGTTCGGAAAGCTTGGTAGCACTGGCGCATTCTATGGCTCAGTAACGATGGCCGCAGGATTTATTGGCGGCAGTTTAACGGATGTGCAGCACGCCGCCCTGAATTCAGCCATCAGCGCCTATCTGGCGTCGGTATCGGCTATCACGATCGCCGCTAATTTCGCTACAACCAGCCAGACATATAAAGGCGGTTACATCGAGATCCAGCCGGACAGCTACAACGGCGGAACCTCCACTCCGGCAATCGATGGGACAACCGATATTTGGGGTTTCCCATACAGCCTTACTGCGCCGGAACAAGCCCGCCTGAAAGCGTTGGTTATGCCGGGCGGCGGGAAAGGCCTGCAACTCCTGCGCTTCCCGCTTGGCTTCGGTTATCGCGGATTCCGGAATATCGACGGCACGACCGGGTTAGCGAAGAATATTGGCGAGCGGTTCTCCGGTCAGAATGCGGCGATTTCCGCATTGATCGCCAATGTCGTTGCGGATGGCGGTGGTCTTGCGCCGGAATATTGGTGTCCTGCCCCTTACTGGATGACCAGCAGCAGCTACAGCGGGACCAATAGTGTTACGAACAAGTTCTGGGCAGGCGCAGCCTATGCGCGCACGGTTCAACTCAGCAGCATCAAGGGCACCGACCTTACGCAATACAATGCACAGATCGCGGCGTTGACCGACGCAATGCTGAATGACTTTGAGTACCTGCATCAGAACGTGGGCCCAGTGCGCATGTATGGATTGCAGAATGAGCCATCCGTCGGGAATGCAGCTTATGGCAGCAATATCTACACCGATACGATGTACTCGGATGTTCTGGTAGCGCTAGTGCCGAAAGTAAAAGCCAGCACGATTTTGGCGACCTACGGCGGCGTAGCGAACGTCCCTAAACTGCATCTAACCAGCGACCAATCGATTTCATATGGGACGGCGTATCAACAAGGTCATCCCACTGAAATTTCAAGCTATACGTACCACAATATTCAGCTGATAGCCGACGATGCAGACTGGATCAAAACTGCGATCCCGCAACTGCGCGGGAGCCTGCCTTCGTATTGGGCAAATGAGGTCGAATATTTCAGCGCTGCCCCGTCAAGCGCATTTCAGTGCGCAAACAACATGTTGCGCGACGTGAATAATCTGGTCTACGGCAATGCGCCGAACATCATGCCGATCATTCATATCCTGAAGCAGATCGGGCAAAATTCGGCTACGTCTAATACGCTCGGGTATGGCTTGCTAAAAGCGCGGCTGCCGGCGCCATACGGACAAGACCCATCCACGCCTGGCGATACGGACCCTACCATCGGATTCGGCAATTTCGACATCGTGCCAGAGAACTACAACTCGTTCCTCTTCATATCGGACAATGTTCCGGTTGGAGCGGTACGTGTTGGTGGGATTCCAGTATTGCCGCGCGGTGTAGGTTTCGCAGCTTTCACCAATGCCGGGAAAACCATAATCTTGATAGCGAATCGGAATGCGACACCGGTAGCGATATATGTGCCTTTGACCGGCGCCAAAACATTGAACGGCAAGCAGTATGGTTTTAATCAGAGCGGCGTCGCGCTGACACCGCAAACATCAGCGGTATTAAGCATCACGATACCGGCTTATTCCGGGCAGGCCTGGGCCGAATAGATTGGCTCAAACGATTAGGCGATGGAACTAGACTTCGAGTTCCGGGCTTGATGCTCGGCACCCAAGCATAGGAACAAACACATGGCAAAGCAGACGTCGCTGGCAATCAAGCGCCCGATGCCGCCTGCGGCTATTAATGAGCTTATGGGTGATGCGTTCATACCTGGCCGTGAGCGAGCAATACTTCTTTGATGTCCCCAAGTGGAAATGAGTAATGGCAACCAGAAAGGTGATTGACTGGGAGGCGGTAGAGATTCAATACCGCGCCGGCATCCGCTCACTAAAGGATGTCGGAGCAGAGTTTGGGGTATCTGACGCAGGGATACTCAAGCGCGCTAAGCGCGATGGATGGACCCGCGATCTCCGTGCCAAGATTCAAGCAAAGGCCGACGCAAAGGTTAGTGCCTCATTGGTTAGCGGAGAAGTTAGTGCGCAAACCAAGTTAGCGGAAGCCCAGGTTATCGAGGCCGAGGCGACGGTACAGGCGCGCATCAGGCTCGGGCATCGGACTGATATTGGCCGGTCCCGCAAACTTGCGCTGGACCTGCTCGCAGAGCTGGAAGCGGAAACCGGCAGCGTCGATCTGTTCCAGCAATTGGGCGAAATGCTTCGCTCCGAGGATAAGAACGGTCAGGACCGCAGGAACGATCTGTATCACAAGGTCATTTCAAATGCCGGCCGCGTGGACAGCATGAAGAAACTAGCCGACACGCTGAAAGTTCTGATCGGCCTGGAGCGGGAGGCATACAACATTAATATTGACCAGGGCGATGGGGCTGATAAGGCACCTTCGGGATTGGCGCATTTCTATGGAGAGTCAGAATAACAAGGCGACGTTAAATCCGGCGCTGCGGCAGTTCTGGCGCAAGCCTGCACGTAACCGGGTTCTGTATGGCGGACGGGCATCATCGAAATCATGGGATGCGGCCGGCTTCGCAACGTTCCTAGCCGATAACTACAAATTGCGCATCCTTTGCGTACGGCAATTTCAGAACAAGATTGAGGAATCGGTCTACACGCTCCTGAAACATCAGATCGATCGCTTTGGGTTGACGCCGCGGTTCAAGGTCATCAACAACAGCATCAGCTCCCTAAAAACGGGGAGCGAGTTCATGTTTTACGGCTTGTGGCGGTCCATTGACGAAATCAAGTCGTTGGAAGGCATAGACATCCTCTGGATAGAAGAGGGTCACAGCCTGACCGAAGAGCAGTGGAAGGTGCTGGAGCCGACCATCCGCAATGAAGGATCGCAGATTTGGATCGTTTTCAATCCTAAGCTCGCTAACGATTTCGTCTACAAGCGATTCGTCGTAAATCCGCCGCCGAATACGGTGGTGCGTCAGATCAACTACGACGAGAACCCGTTTCTCAGCAAGACGATGCTCGACATCATTGAGGCTGCGAAGGCGGAGGATTACGAGGAATACCAGCATATTTATGAGGGTGTTCCGAAGGACGACGACGAGAATGTCGTTATCAGGCGCGCGTGGATTATGGCGGCTATCGACTTCCATAAGAAGCAGCAGATCGAGCCGACTGGCCGCAAGCGTATAGGATTCGACGTTGCTGACGATGGCAAAGACTTGTGTGCTGAAATCTATGCGCATGGCTTTGCGGCGCTATGGGGCGATAAGTGGAAGGGCCGAGAGGATGAGCTACTGAAGTCTTGCTCCCGAGTCTATGCCAGCGCAGCAGAGCGCGGCGCATCGATCACTTACGATTCAATCGGCGTCGGCGCTTCTGCGGGGGCGAAGTTCAGTGAAATCAATGGCGCGCGCAGCGATGGTCAGCGGGTAGCTTATGCAAAGTTCAATGCCGGCGGGGCTGTATTCCGTCCGGAATCGATCTATGCCAGCACTCAGACCAAGAATAAAGACATGTTCGCCAATATCAAGGCGCAGGCGTGGTGGCTGGTAGCAGATCGCTTTCGCAACACATATAACGCGCTGCACAATGGCGCCGAGTTTAACGAAGACGATTTGATCAGTATTGCTGCCGAGATGCCGTACTTGGAGCAGCTGATTGATGAGTTGGCCACACCAAAGCGCGACTTTGATGCGACTGGCAAGGTGAAGGTCGAAAGCAAGAAAGATCTAGCTAAGCGCGAGGTCGATTCGCCGAATCTGGCGGATGCGTTCATCATGGCATTCGCGCCAGGTCAAGATCCAATGATCATCAGCACCGATACCATTAAACAGTTTTCTCGACTAGGCAGCACACGATAAATGAACCGCAAGCAACGAAAAAAGCAGCAGATGACCGCTGCTCGCGCGGTTACGTCTATTGAGTCCGCGCCTTCCGCCAATAGGGGCATGAGCGTCTCAGTCAATGCAGTCACCGATATGCGGATGAGGTCGACCACAAAGGCGCAGCCAACTGCCAATTTCGATTTCTTGAGGCCGTATCGGCCATTGCCAGGCGTCCTGCCGAAGGGTGAGAAGTTGGCAATGGACTCGCAGATCGATGCGAATCAGTCCTTCGGATTGCTGGAGAACGTCAATAGCGCGTTTGGGCAGGGCTATGCATTCCCGGGTTTTACGGTCCTGGCAGAATGGGCGCAGGTTCCGGAATTCCGCAAGCCGGCGGAAACCTATGCGCGCGAAATGACGCGCAAATGGGTCAAGCTGCAGGCGACCGGTGACGAAGACAAGTCCGACAAAATCAAGAAGCTGGAGGCAGAGTTTAAGCGCCTCGGATTGCAGGCGAAGATTCGGGAGGCTATTGAGCAGGATGGCTTCTTCGGCCGGTCGCAGATTTTTATCGATATCGGCGAGCCGAATTCGAAGTTGGACTCGGACGAACTGAAAACCGAGTTGACGGAAACGGCGGCGAAGGTCAGTCGGAACTCAATCAAACGCCTTGTCGTCGTGGAGCCGATCTGGAGCTACCCGAACCAATACAACGCGAACGATCCTCTGGACCCGACGTTTTACAAGCCGGTGAGTTGGTTCGTGATGGGGCGGGAGATTCATTCGAGCCGGTTGCAGACGATCATCACCCGCGAGGTGCCAGATATCCTCAAGCCGGCCTATGCGTTCTCGGGCCTTTCGCTGTCGCAGATGATGAAGCCATATGTCGACAATTGGCTGCGTACTCGCCAATCAGTGTCGGATTTGATCCACGCCTTCACGGTGTGGACTCTGTCCACCGACATGAGCCAGATCATGAATGCCGGGGGGGCTGAGTCGTTCTTCCGGCGTATGGAGATTTTCAATCTCGGCCGAGATAATCACGGCGTCAATGCCATCAACAAAGAAAGTGAAGAGTTTAGCAACGTCTCGGTACCGCTAGGTGGCCTGGATAAGTTGCAGGCGCAGTCGCAGGAACAGCAATGCGCTCCAGCCGGCGTCCCGCTGGTGTATATGACTGGTATCACCCCGGCCGGTTTGAATGCCAGCAGCGATGGCGAGATCCGCGTTTTCAAAGATAACTGCGCTTCGAACCAAGAGATTTACTCGCCAGTGATCTCGAAGATTCTGAATATCGCCCAGCTCTCGCTGTTCGGCGAGATCGATCCAGAAATCACGTTCATCTGGGAGCCGCTTTACACAATGTCAGAAGTGGAGCTTGCGGGCGTTCGAAAGAGCGATGCAGAAACCGATCAGATACACATCGACGCTGGCGTGCTGTTCCCGGAGGAAGTGCGGACCCGCATTGCCGGCGAAGAGGATTCGCCATATGCCGCACTCGATCTGGGCCGGCCGTTACCAGAGCCGATAACTGAGAATGGCGACCCAGGCCCGAATTTGGAAGGTCTTGATCCGAACGAGCAGCAGCAACAAGCGGAGCCGAAGAATGCCGATACTGCGGGCGCCGAGTAAAAAGCCGATCGTACTGGCGGCGATCCACCCAAATGCCGGCCTACAGATGGCCTATCAAAAGCGAATCGACGCGCTAGTCGATGAGATGCAAGCGAGTCTGGTGTATTGGCTCAAGGCGGCGTACCGGGCGAATGAACCCGAGATGGCGCAGGACGCCAGCCCAGCGACGGCCTTACGGGACGCGATGCGCAAACTATCGCGCAGATGGCAGAAGCGCTTCGATGAAGCTGCCCCAGACCTTGCGCGGTATTTCGCAACGAACGCCGCCGACCGGTCGGACAGCGCATTGCGCGCTACTTTAAAGCGGTGTGGTTTCGCGGTCGAGTTCAAGATGACCGCCGCGGCGAACGATGTAATGCAGGCGACCATCGGCGAGAACGTAGGTTTGATCCGCAGCATTGCATCACAGCATCTATCTGATGTCGAGGGCATGGTGATGCGCAGCGTATCGGCCGGCCGCGATTTGGGCACGCTCTCGCAGGAACTGGCGGCGCGCTACGGCGTGACCAAGCGGCGTGCGGCGTTCATCGCTCGGGACCAGAACAACAAGGCCACGGCGAATATCACCCGCGTGCGGCAGGATGGTCTGGGAATCACTGAGGCGCAATGGATTCACAGTCACGGCGGCGCGCATCCCCGGCCGTCGCATGTAGCCGCAGCCAAGAAGCGCTACGCGATCAAAGAAGGGATGTATTTGGACGGCAAGTGGACTTGGCCCGGCGTTGAGCCGGGATGCCGATGCATTAGCCGCAGCGTGATACCGGGACTGGATGATTAGCGCTGCTTCGGTAGTGTGAAATGGTCTAGCACATCGGGGAATCCGACCGGGTCGTTTTCCGGCATCACCGGATACAGCCGCTCATGCCATGCAATAAGCAGCTTGATTTGCCATTCCCCGCGGCGAAAGTACTTCGCGATGAGATGCGTGCTTGCACCCTCATCGCGAAGTGATCGCATCGTATAGGCGCGACAAAGCGCCTCGTGATTGCCAGGGATGATGTTCATCCGACAATTTTACAACTTAAGGCCTGCCATTGAGCAGGCTTTTTTATTGCCCAGACCATGCCAAAACGAGCCCTCGCTAAGGATGAAAAGATTAAGGGCGCCGGGATCTGCTTGACCACGCCCCAGGGCGAGGCGCTTTTCCTGCTGCGCAGCCCGACATCGAATCACCCGAACGAGTGGGATTTTCCAGGTGGCAAGTCGGATGGCAGCGAGACGCCAGAGCAAACCGCCAAGCGCGAAACGATGGAAGAGGTCGGCGGCTTGCCATATGGCGAGTTGAGACTGATGCATAGCGTACAGGACTTCGAAGGCGTCGATTTTGTGACGTTCCGCATGGACATTACGCGCAAGTTCACACCAAAGTTGCAGGCCGAAGAGCATACGCAATACAAATGGGCGTCACTCGATAACCCGCCGCAGCCACTGCACCCGGGCGTCAAGCAGATGATCGACATGGCTCTCGGCACGAAGACGGCAAATGATGCTGCGCCAAAGGATCAGCTTGCGTTTGACCGCGCCAGCGTACGCACCGTCGACCAAGATGGCCGGCTACATGTGGCCCTGACGCATATCAGCAAGGCCAACGTCTGCCCATACCGCGGCGACGAGATTCCGGACTACGAAGCGCTCGGCCTCGATCCGGCCAAGATTTACATGCTGTACCGCGACCCAGAGGAACTGGCAAAAGCTGCGCCGACGGCCAATAACATTCCGCTGCTGGACGAACACGTACCCGTATCGGCAGCAGACCACAAGCCCGATGCGATCGTGGGCGCTACCGGCTCCGATGCCGTTTTCAAGGCGCCATACCTCGACCAGTCCTTAGTCGTCTGGACCAAGAACGCCATTCAAGGCATCGAGACGGGAGAGCAACAAGAAATCTCGTCCGCCTATTACTACAAAGCCGACATGACGCCGGGGACGTTCGAAGGCGTTGCCTACGACGGCGTGATGCGCGACATCAAATTCAACCATGTAGCACTTGTGAGAAAAGGCCGCGCCGGGCCGGACGTGATGGTCGGCGATATTTCACTCAACCTTAATGGAGAAATCCCAGTGAGCAAGAACTCTCTTAGCAAAAAAGCAGTGATGGCAAAGGGAGCCTTGCTGGCTGTCCTTAAGCCGAAAATGTTGGCATCCGATGCTGCGATCGATTTGAACCCGATCTTGGCCGGCGTCAAAAAAAGCAATTGGCTCGTGAAAAAGCCGGGCATTCTCGCCGCGCTGAAGCCGCTTCTGGCCGCCGATGCTGACATCGCCGACATCGTCCAGTTGCTGGATAAGTTGGACGGCCAGGAGCCGGACGACGACGGCATCACCCAGGATGAACCCGATCCGAAGATGGAAGGCATCCTGAACATGTTGCGCGGCAAGATCAGCGACGAGGATCTGGCGCAAGTGCAATCGATGCTCGGCGCAGCGCCTGCTGCCGCCCCAGTTGCTGCGGATGAGCCTCCTGTAACTGCTGGTGCGGCCAATGCAAATCCGAAAGACGAAACAAACAAGGAGCCCATCCCGGGCGCCAAAAAGGACGACGGCCCGAGCAAGGCCGCCATGGATGCAGCGATCCGACTGGCCTGCGATGCAACTGCCCGTGATACCGAAGCCAAGACGATCGCTCGTCTGCGCGGCATTCAGGAGGCAGAGGAAATCGTCAAGCCCTACGTGGGCAAGCTGACCGCGATGGACAGCGCTGAGGCCGTCTACAAAACCGCACTGGAAACATTGAAGGTCGACGTCAAGGACGTGCATCCAAGCGCCTACAAGGCCGTCCTGATGGCCCAGCCGAAACCAGGCGAAGGCCCGAAACACAACATTGCAGTCGATAGCGCGCTGCCAACTGACATGGCCGACGCCTTCCCGAACGCGCACCGCGTCGGCCATTAATCCATTCTCAAAATTCAGGAGTAAATCATGGGATTTCCCCGTCAAGTAAATGTGCAAGCGGCACCAGCGGTAGCCGGTGACTTTTGCGATTCCAATCCGCGCGCTACGGTCGATGCTGGCTCGGGCGCTTTCGTGGCAGGTACGGCCGGCGTGACTATTGGCGCCTTCGTCTGGGCGGACTCTGCCAATAAAACGGTCAACAATTTCGGAGCCGGCGCCCCCACCGGTTTTGCGCGCCGAGATCAGCAGGCCCTCATCACTGCCTATCTGGCTGAGAACTCGATGGTCATTCCGGCGGGCTTCCCCGTCACGCCGTTCAGCGCGGGCGGCTTCTTCGTCGTCAACTCTGGCTCGACCACCTCGGCCATCAACAACAAGGCATACGCAAACAACGCGAACGGTTCGGTTTCGTTTGGTCCGACTGGCACACCACCTGTCGCCGCCAGTGTCACCGGCTCGATCGCAGCAACCGTCGTTACCGGCGCTATCGCAGTCAACTCCGTCACCGGATCGATCGCAGGCCAGGTATTGACCGTCTCCGCAGTCGTTGCTGGCACCGTGTTGGCCGCCGGCCAGACATTGGGCGGCACCAACGTCGACCCGGCCACCGTCATACAGCAGCAACTGACCGGCACCGCCGGCGGCGTAGGTACGTACTCGGTATCCGTGTCGCAAAACATCGCTTCGCAAACAATTACCGCTTCTGGCGGCGGCCTGACCGTATCGGCAGTCACGAGCGGCATCCTCGCGGTAGGGCAGTCGATCACCGGTACCGGCGTTACTGCTGGCACCGTGATTTCTGCGCTGGGTACCGGCACCGGTGGCACCGGTACCTACGCTGTTTCGATCTCGCAAACTGCAGCCAGCACCGCGCTGACTGCCTCGGGTGGCGTGTTGACGGTCACGGCTGTCGCCTCTGGCGCATTGGCCGCGGGCGACACCATCAGCGGCTCGGGCGTGACGGCCGGCACGTATGTGACCGGCTTCATCTCGGGTACGGGCGGCACCGGCACATACGCCGTCTCAGTCAGCCAGACAGCAGCATCGACCGCGATCACAGTCGCGGCCGGCACAGAAACCAAATGGGTCGCTTCCTCGATCGGTGCGCCGGGCGAGTTGGTGAAGATGACAACTTGGCTTAACGGTTAATCCTCGCCAACTCCAATTTTAAGGAAATCAAATCATGCCAAAATTAGCATACGACATGTCGCCGCAGGATCAAAAAGCTGCGCTCGACTTTCACCGCGCCCGTTGGGGTATCGACTTCCCGGGATCGCAGGCATTCTGCCGGCCCGAATGGAAAGAGAACATCAATCTGGCAATGGATGCCCAGCCCGCGTTGGTGACCACGCCAAACTCGGGCATTCCGGCCTACCTGACGTATTTCACTGATCCGGACATCCTGCGCGTCCTGACCGCCCCAAATGAGGCGGCCGAAATTTTCGGTGAAAAGCAAAAGGGCGAGTGGACGACTTCGACCCTGTTGTTCCCGGTCGTTGAGCGTACGTATGACGTCTCCAGCTATGGCGACTACAACAACAACGGCCGTGCCGGTATCAACACCAACTTTCCGGAACGCCAGCCATATCTGTATCAAACGATCACGGAATATGGCGATCTGGAGATCGAACGCGTCGGTCTCGCCAAGATCGGCTTCGTCGCGGAGCAGAAAGAGGCGGCAATCGACGGGCTCAATAAGTTCTGCAATCTGACTTACTTCCGCGGCGTCGCTGGCCTGCAAAATTACGGGGCTTTGAATGATCCTTCGCTGTACGCGGCAATTGCCCCGATCCCGAAGGCAAACGGCGGCCTGGCCTGGCTGAACGGAACGGCCATCAACGGCACCGCAAACGAAATCTTTGCGGATATTCAAGGACTGGTCATTCAGCTGATCAATCAGTCCTCCGGGCAGATCAACACCAAGTCGAAGTTCGTCCTGGCGATGTCGCCGCGCAGCGAAGGCGCGATGACTGCGACGAACACGTTCAACGTCAACGTCGCTGCGTTGCTGAAGGTGAACTTCCCGAACATGGAAGTGAAAACGGCCATTCAGTACGGCGCATTGACTGCGCAGAACCCACAAGGCAGTGCAGTTGGTGAAATCGTCCAACTCTGGGCGCCACAAGCAGCCGGCCAAGATTCGGGGTATTGCTCGTTCAACACCAAGCTGCGCGCCGGTCCGGTCGTTCGCGAGATGTCGGCCTATAAGCAGAAGTTCACACAAGGCAGCGCCGGCTTCATCCTGCGCCAGCCTTATGCGATGGCGACGCTCGTCGGCGTATAAAACGCCGTCAGATAGCAGCAAAAACAGACGCCCGGTAGATCCGGGCGTTTTTCATTTCCGAATGAGAGATCAACGTCATGAGCGCACAAAATACCATTTCCATCAAAAAGAATGAATCTACCGGCGGCGCGACCGTTGTTGTAGCTTCAAAGTTGCCGATGGACCTCGTCATGCGACTGTATGACTTCAAGGAGCGCGACGAGCCCGTCATGGGCGGCGGCGTTCGCGTGTTCAAGATCGCCGAGCAACGCCAGGAAACGCCAGTGTTCGTTCTGACCGGCAATTCCTACGCGCAGAACAAGGGCGCACATCAGCAGATCGTCGGCGGCTATGCCATTACCCGGGGAATCCCGAAAGACTTCTGGGAACAATGGCTTGCGCAGAACGAGCGTGCGGACTTCATCGTCAACCACATGATTTTCGCGCACTCCGAAGATGCCAGCGTGGTCGCGCAGGCGAAGGAAAAAGAAGAGATCAAGTCCGGCCTGGAACGGCTCGACCCTAAAGCCCTACCAAAAGGCGTCGAAACGTCGGACCACTTCAAACGGGCTGCGTGATCCATGGGCGGCACTGTTGTCTTCAATTATGCAACCTGGGCGGTTCGATATCCGGAGCTCGCTGTATCGGTGGCACAGCCGCTGGCGCAGGAATTCTTTAACGAAGCCCAGATGTATTGCGACAACACGCCGACCAGCATTGTGTGCGATCTGACTCAGCGCACGACGCTACTCAGCATGATGACCGCGCACATTGCGGCGTTGAATGCGCCAATTGGCGGACAGCCCGCATCGCCGCTCGTTGGCCGGATTAGTAGCGCCAGCGAAGGGTCGGTCTCCGTGCAAACACAGAACGACTATCCTCCCGGCACGGTGCAGTGGTTTCAACAGACCAAGTATGGATCGGCTTTCTGGGCCACGAGTGCTCAGTTTCGCTCGATGCAATATGTTGCCGGCCGAGTGCCGGCCGCCAATCCATGGGGCCGGTTCGGTCCGCGCTAATGAGTGTTCGCTCACTATCCGGCGGCGATAAGCTGAAAACTGCTTTGGCCGAACTATCCAAAAAGATCAATAAGGCCGCCGCTGTCAAGGTTGGCTTCCTCGAAGGCGCGCGATATCCGGATGGCACGCCTGTCGCGATGGTAGCGGCCATTCAGAATTTTGGCGCGCCTGGAGTTGGCATCCCGCCAAGGCCGTTTTTTAGCGACATGATCAAAGAGAAGAATCCGGAGTGGGCACCATCAATCGGGAAACTGCTCGTTGCAAATGACTACGACGCGGCCAAGGCGCTTGACCTGATGGGTGAGCGAATCGGCGAAGACCTCCAGCAAGCCATTATCGACACCGATGCGCCGGCACTATCAAAAACTACCCTGATGCTTCGAAAGATGCGAAGCCAGGATCAATCGCTAGTGGTATCGGGCGCGACGGTTGGTGAAGCAGCGGCGCGCGTCGCGGCCGGAGAGAGCGTTGGCGGGGTATCGACAAAGGTGCTCGACGATAGCGGCCACATGCTGAACTCCGTTGGTCATGAGGTAACAGAAACATGAATCTGCACGGCATAGCTTCTTCCGCGATCGGGTCGGTCAACCCGCAGATAGCGGCCACCGTGCGCTATAGCACAGGAAGCACTCCCGCACCGGGCGGGAAGCTTACACCAACATACAACGATGTTCCAGGCCAAATGATCCAGATGCAGGCGCTGTCGGGGAAAGACCTGATGATGCTGGCCAATCTCAATATTCAGGGCGTGCAGCGCGCGATCTACATGTACGGTGATACCCAAGGCGTCGTGCGTGTGCTGGCAAAGGGCGGTGACTTGATCGTGATCGGCGTACCGGCACCACAAGAGGCGATCGGCATTTGGAAGGTTGTCACCGTGATGGAGACATGGCCCGGCTGGTCGAAGGTGGGCGTCACATTGCAGGTGGCCTGATGGCTGCGATCTCGATAACCGAAGCGCAGCTTTATCTGGCGCTTTGGAATTTCATCACATCACTGGTCGACTGCCCGATTGTGCAGGGGAATCAAAACCGGGTCGCGATGCCCGCAGGTGATTTTATTGTCATGACCGCTCTAAACAGAGTTGGTTTGGCAACGACGACCCAGGACTATGACCCGGCAAACAGCCGGGTAAGCAACAAGCAATCAAAGCAATGGAGTGCGCAAATAGATTGCTACGGCAGTTTATCTGCCGATCGTGCCGCGACCCTTGCCGAGATGATGCGTACGCCCTATGCCGCAGATCAGTTCGCGACTTCGGGTTTGGAGATAGCGCCGCTATTCGCAACTGACCATCATCAAATGGCATTGGTTACTGGCGAGGAAGAATACGTGGAACGCTGGACGTTCGAGATGGCGCTGCAATACAACCCGGTGATCACTATGCCACAGGATTTTGCAAGTGCGCTTAGTGCCAGCGTAATCCCACTGTAAAAAATTCCTGCCGTAATTCTGCTTCATACCTTCAACGACCGGCGATGCCGGTTATACGCCTTCAGGCCAGCCTAATCCGCTGGCCTTTTGTTTTTCTGACGGAGTCCTCCTTATGTCTATCCCGGCAAGCGCAATCGTAAGTATTAACCCAGGCGTCATCAGCGGGGGCGGATCCGCTCTTGTGCTCAACGGCGTGATGTTGACGAACAATGCAGCTGTTCCGATTGGTGCAGTACAGCCCTTTGCATCGGCGATCGCCGTGTCGAATTTTTTCGGTGCATCCTCGGTAGAAGCTTTGCTTGCTGGGATCTATTTTTCCGGTTTCGATAATTCTACTGTTAAGCCGGGCAATCTGCTGTTTTCCCAGTATGCCGCAGCGCCGGTATCGGCTTATGTCCGCGGAGGAGTCGTTTCAGCCATGACGCTCTCGCAGCTACAGGCGCTGAGCGGCACCCTCGCGATCACTATCGATGGCACCCTGAAAACATCATCCACGATCAACCTATCGGCCGCTACAAGCTTTTCGAATGCCGCCACAATCATCGCCGCAGGCTTTACCTCCTTGGGCGGCACTGTTTCATATGACTCAGTGCGCGGCTCGTTCGTCATCACGTCAGCAACTCAGGGCGCCACATCGACGATCGGTTACGCGTCCGGTACGCTCTCCGCAGGACTATTGCTGACATCTGCGACTGGGGCAGTATTGTCGCAGGGCGCAATCGCATCGACCCCGGCTGGCGCGATGAACGCGATCACCCAGATCACACTGAACTGGGCGGGTTTCATGACAACGTTCGAGCCAGTTCTTGCGGACAAGTTGGCTTTCTCATCCTGGACAAACGGCCAGAATAACCGGTTTGCATATGTCGCATGGGATACGGATGTCACGGCTACCCAGTCAGGCAACACGACCAGCTTCGGCCCTCAGCTGATCGCAAACAACTCGTCTGGCACCGTTCCGGTATCGGGTGACACAAACGTTGCTGCGCGCCTCGGCGTCACCTTAGCATCCATCGTGATGGATAAGGCTGCATTTATCCTTGGCGCAATCGCGTCGATCAATTTCGCGCAAACCAATGGCCGAATCACTTTCGCATTCAAGGGGCAGACTGGTCTAGTGGCGAATGTGACCGATCAGACCGTCGCGAACAATTTGATCGGCAATGGATACAACTTCTATGGCGCCTACGCGACGGCGAATCAGGGTTTTGTATTCCTGTATCCGGGCCTCGTATCCGGAAATTACAAATTTCTCGACGAATACGTCAATGAGGTGTGGCTGAACAATAGCCTGCAACTCGCATTGATCTCGCTTTTGGTAGGGGTTACTTCCGTGCCTTACAACTCACAAGGTTATTCCTTGATCAGTTCCGCATGTGCCGACCCAATCAATGCCGGACTCAATTTTGGCGCCATTCGTGTAAATGTTCCGCTGTCGGCCTTGCAGATTGCAGAAGTCAACTACGCCGCTGGCGTTCCGATAGACACCGTACTTTCCTCCCGAGGCTGGTATTTGCAGATTCTGCCGGCCACCGCCCAAGTGCGTGCCGCACGCGGAACGCCCCCAATCAACTTCTGGTACATGGACGGTGGCGCTGTTCAGCAAATCGCCATGGCCTCAATCGTCATCCAATAATCGGAGCCACATAATATGTCCACCCTTACCACAGCTAATAGCGCGCTCTCCCTGCAAATCACATCGCTGTACCCGGTGCCTCAGAGCATTCAGGGCTATTCGACAGACGATGCATTTGCCACTGACGATGTGGAGCCCGGCGAATTCATGATGGGCGTCGATGGTAAATTATCGGGCGGTTATGTTCCATACCCGACCAAGCTTACGATCACCTTGCAAGCCGACTCAGCGTCCAATGCGATCTTCGACAACTGGCTGGCTGCCCAGGCAGCGGCAAAAGAGGTGTATTTTGCCAATGGCACTATTATGCTCAGCGGCACCGGCGATACATATGTCTTTACACAAGGCGGCCTTTCTTCTGCATCACCGATGCCGTCTGCGAAGAAAACACTGCAGCCGCGTAAGTTTGTGATTACGTTCGAATCTTGCTCTAAGGCTCCGATTTAATATGGCCCGCAAAGTTCTCAAATATAAGATCACCGATGCCGGCCGAGATTTCGGGAAAGTCTTTGTACTTACCGAAATGCCGGCGCGCCTTGGGCACCAGTGGGCAACGCGCGCACTGTTTGCGGTTATGAACGGCGGCATCGAGATACCTGAAAACATCCTATCGGCTGGCTTCGCGGGAATCGCAGCGGTCGGTATCAAGGCGCTCGGACGGGTATCGGTTGAAGTAGCCGATCCACTCCTGCAACAGTTGATGGAGTGCGTCCAAATTCTACCCGATCCGACCCGGCCGGAAGTGATGCGAACCCTCGTCGTTGACGATATCGAAGAAGTCAAAACAATATTCCTGCTGCAAAAGGAAGTTTTGACTTTGCATATCGATTTTTTTACTCCCGCAAAGCCAACGATTTCGGGCCCGATAGCGGCCTAGGTAACGGTCGGCTGATCGAATACGCAAACGTGCCGAGCGGCATCGGCACAATTATTTCGCGTGGCTTTGCGACCCTTCACGAGCTCGATACGGTATACGGCACCGAAGACCTATACGACATGCTCGAAGTCATTTCCGTCGATTCACACAATCAACGCATCATGAATGCCCCTAAGGATTAAAACGTGTCCACAACCGTTATCGATGCTCTGCTGGTGACGTTGGGGTTAGACTCGTCTGGCTTCAAAAAGGGGTCTGACGACGCATCAAAAGCGCAAAAGAAGCTAGGCGACCAAGCCGCGCAGACCGCGAAGGCCGTCGAGCAGCAGGAGAAAAAACTGGCCGATGCCCAAGCCAAGCGCGCCAAGGAACTAGAGGCGCGCAGCAAGAACATCGCATTAGGACTGAACAAAATCCGTAACGAGGCACTTGGCTTGTTGGCCATCTTTACTGCCGGCGTTGGCCTGAAAAGCTTCATTCAAAACACGATCACTTCGGCTGCCAGCCTTGATCGGATGTCGTCGAATCTGGGTATGAGTGCCAAAGATCTATCGATGTGGCAGCTGGCAAATGAGCGCGCCGGCGGCAGTCTCGAAGGCATGACATCGCAGATTAAGACCGCATCCAGCGATATCGCTGCGATGAAATTAGGCATGGGTCCCTCGGCCGCGCTACAGGCCTCCTTTCGTTTCGGTGTTAATGCCTCCGATTTGAAGGACAGCAATACGCTTCTAATGAAGCAAGCAGACATCTTGAAGTCCGTTTTCGACGTCGACCCGACCAAGGCGATGGAAATGGCGAAGATGATGGGAATCAGCGAGGATTCCTTTAATCTTCTCAAGCAGGGATCGGCGGCCGTTAAGGAGCAACGACTTGCACAGCGCGCACTGGCAGAAGAAATGGCGCGCAACGCTCCGGCTGCCGAGGAATTCCGTAAGAAATGGAACGACCTGAACCATGAGTTCGAGGCGTTGGCACTCAAGTACATGCCGACGGTCATCACCTACCTTCAGAAGTTTGCGGACTGGCTGATCAGCATTGCGCCTAATATAGAGGCGTTTATTGCAAAATTGGATACAGCAGTCGGCTCAATCGGCGGATGGAAAACGGTATTGATAGCACTAGTCGGCCTAAAAGTATTGTCGTTTGCTGGTGACTTGATCGCCCTTGCCGCATCGATTATCAAGGTTGGGGATGCCCTGGGTGTAGTCTCAAAATTCGGAGCGGTCATCAAGCTTCTGGGGCCGCTGGCGCTGGCATTGCATTCGGATGACTTGAATGCCGGCGAAGACGACGAACTCAAAAAGCGCCGCGCTGGCATGCTAGGCTACGATTCAAAGGGAGGCCTACTAAAAGGCTCCGAGTCGGCGCAAAGTGATGCGGGTGGCGATCTCAATGACCGTCAGAAATACCTTGCTTCTCGCTTAAAGATGGACGGTTATTCTAACGCCCAATCCGCTGGAATTATCGGCAGCTTAATGCAGGAAAGCCAACTTAATCCCAATGCCGTCAATTCAAAGTCAGGCGCAATCGGCATTGGGCAATGGCTTGGATCTCGCAAGCAAGACTTCCTGAAAAAATATGGCCATGGATTAGAAAAATCCACATTCGAGGAACAAACTGATTTCATGTTATGGGAGTTGCGAAATACTGAAAAACGGTCAGGCGATTTGTTACGCCGCGCACCTACCCCAGAATCGGCTGCACAGCTGCATGCACAGGAGTACGAGCGCCCGGGAATAGCCGAAGCAAATATTGAGCGCCGAAAAGCGAATGCCGCATCAATCGCTACCACCTTAGGGCAAGCGGCAGCTACAGCTACGGCAAATATGCCTTCTGGTGCTACAGCGGCAGCGCGCGCCCAGAATGGCGGCGGTAGCAGCACCAGCACCACCGATATCAAGGTTGGGGCGATTAATGTGCAAACACAAGCGACCGATGCTACAGGCATTGCAAAATCAATCGGTAGCGCCGTAACGAAATATGGGTTTGTATCTCAAGCCAATACAGGGCTCGCATAATGGCAATGCCGTTTATTTCAGTACCTGCGTTCCCAGCGGTGCCGAGCCTTCCTGGCGTGCCGGCACTGGTGCGAGGCGGAACGCAAATGTTCGACACACTGACATCTAATTTACTGGGCTTAACAGACTCGCTAGATTTCTTGACCGGAGCTGATGCTCCTCAGTGGGGTATCTTCGACAGCACCGGAAGCCCGGTTGTCGTAGCGGACTCCGTGATCAGTTTCGGGTACCGGAATGACGCGCGGATATCAGACTATCCGGTAGAGCAGGGGGCCTTTGCATCATTTAACAAGGTTGCCAATCCGAATGATGTTCAAATTCGGATGACTCTAAGTGGGACGGCGATTGCGCGCGCAGAATTTGCCGCCTCGCTGGATGCGGCAGTCGCCTCGCTGAGCCTATATGACGTCATCACGCCCGAGATTGCATACACTGGCATGAACGTTATCGCGTGGGATTATCGGCGAGAGGCATCTAGCGGCTCCGGGATGATCATCGCCGACGTGACCATCCGCGAGGTTCGCGAAACAGCTACGGCGGCATTCTCTGCGGCAGCAGCAGATCCAACAGCGTCCGCGCCCGTCACGGCGCCACAAACGCCAAGCGCAGCGCCAACACAAGATCAAGGTCAAGTCCAGGCAGCGACTCCCACTCCGGCGCAGGATGTATCAACGAACTACGTTTCAGGAAGCGTCAATGATACGTTGGGAAGCACACTATCGCCAAAAGCTGTGCAGCAGTTGCAGGCAGCTCAGGACGACCCAGCAGTGAACGCCAAGATGCTCAGCGATCGATTGAATAATCCCCCGCCGGGGATGAATGATGAGCAGCTACAAAAATATACCGTCGGAATTACGGCAAGATATGGGCCCAAATAATGAAACAGACGACGATTGCTGTTTCCGTTATTCCGATTGCCGCAGTTCCATCGCAGTCACTTTCGGTGACATTGAACGGACAAAGCTGCAAGATTAATATTTACCAAAAATCGACCGGCCTGTTCATGGATCTGTACCTGAATGGTTCGCCAATTTTTACCACAAAATTATGTCGGGATCGGGTCAGCATGACGAGGGCGAATTACCTTGGATTTGTTGGTGATCTTTATTTCAAGGATACGCAAGGCGATTCGGATCCTCAATTCTCTGGACTTGGTCAGAGATATATTCTCGCAAATATGGTCTCAACCGTATGAGCAGTTTCACAAAAAAGCGGCTTGACCTCACGATCACGCTGGGCACAGGCTCGTTTGGGGAGACGGTCGGATCTACAGTTAAATTATCTGGACTGAGGATGATTGCGGATATCGCATTCGCTGGTGGCGCAACGATGGGCGCATTGCAGATGCGAGTCTTTGGCCTGCCGCAAGCAATGATGAATCAGCTTACAACGATCGGCTTAGTTGCGACCGATCTACTTGGGAAGAATGCCGTGACATTAGCGGCCGGCGATGATGTCAATGGGATGAGAATGGTCTATCAGGGATCAATAACTTCAGCGTGGGCTGACTACTCGTCCGCCCCAGACGTCGCGTTTAACATAATTGCAGCAGCGGGCATGGACGCGGCATTGAGGCCAGTGCCTCCAGTCAGCTTCAACAGCCCTTCAGTCGATGTCTCGTCAATTATGTCGCAGTTTGCCACAACGATGGGCTATGCATTCAAGGACTTAGGCGTGTCCGCGAAGCTTTCATACCCGTATTTTGACGGAACTGCGTTATCGCAAGCGAGATCGTGCGCAAACGCCGCTGACATTTGGATGACTATTGATAGGGGAGCCCTAGTAATCTGGCCCAAGAGTGGAGCAGTCATGGGTGATATTCCACTTATCTCGCCGGCAACTGGTTTGGTTGGCTACCCGTCTCCGTCTAGTGGGAGAATTTCATTTACTACCGTTTTTAATCAGGATATATACATGCCAGGAAAGGTTCAGCTCGAAAGCTCCATACCGATGGGGCGGGGCGTGTTCATCACATTTAAGGTCTCCCATTCACTATCAAGTGAGTTGCCTGGCGGCCCTTGGTTTACTACCGTAGAGTGCGCTCCAGATGCCCGATAATTCCAATGGATACTCTGGCGCCCAGGATAATCATTCGAGTACGTCAGAGCTAAATGCAATCACATTTGTAGTCAATCAGATACTCGCTGGGCGTAATGTCGCTACCCTTGTAAAGGTTAAAGCGGTCACGAATTCGGGCGGGTTGTCACCTGTCGGCTTCGTATCTTTGCAGCCAATGGTGAGTCAGCTCGATGGAAACAACAATGCAGTTCCGCATGGGGTGGTTCATAACATTCCGTATTTCCGCATACAGGGCGGGAGCGACGCAATTATTATCGATCCGAAATTGGAAGATATCGGACTAGCAGTTTTTGCGGATCGCGATATATCGGCCGTTAAGGCGTCCGGCGCAATTTCCAATCCGGGTTCAATGCGCCGCTCTGATAAGGCGGATGGATTATATTTCGGTGGGTTTTTGAATGGTATTCCAACCCAATACGTACAATTCAGCAGCGCCGGCATTAAGTTGCATTCACCGATTGCAGTAGTTCTGGATGCGCCTGACGTCCAGATTAGCGCTCAGACGGTCGAGATAGTCGCCAGCACATCGACCACCGTCACGACGCCGACATTTACGGTAAATGGCGCTACAGTTCTCAATGGGACGCTCGCACAAGGCACGGGCGCAGGAGGCGGTGGAGCGACAATGCTCGGGCCGATTAACGTCACAAACGACGTTGTCGCTGCAGGAAAATCCGTATCTGGGCACATTCACCATGAAAACGGCGCGGGGAATAATACAAATCCGCCAACCTAACTATTTCAGAGGTTTCCAGTCTTTCGGCCCATTTAGGCACAAATCAAGCATTTGATTTCTAAGCGCTTCACCTCCAGCATTCTCAAATGCAGGATCGAAATACACGATGTTAATTATTCGCTTTCGATCTTCGACGGGGATTTCCTTGTAAGAGACGGAAAACCGCAGCGCCGATTCTGGCGCGACATCGCTATTACGCCATGTCGCGACCGATTCGTACATGGAAGATCGGAGGGCGCATGCATGCATGTCCCTCTGGGCGCTGGCACTACCTGAAAAGACCGCCAGCAGCCCAACAAGAATGATTGTTTTCATAGCTTCCCAAATTTGTTGTGATTTTCGAATAGCGTAGCACATAGAAAGACCCATCGACCCGCCCGGGCAACCACGGCGGGTTTTTTTACGCCCATAGGAATCCATGAACACGCTTTTACTCGATCAGGTCCTTTGGGACTTGTGCAAGGACGCAAACGGAAATATCGCTATGGCGACCGAGCCGTACGCGATTGCACAGGATGTAGCGAGTGCGGTGCGCGTGTTTCTCGGCGAGGTCTGGTACGACACGACGCAGGGCATTCCGTATTCGAAGAATGTTCTTGGACAGCGCCCCCAACTGGGCTATCTCAAGGCGCAAATAGAGCGCGTCGCTCTGACAGTTCCGGGTGTCGTCAAGGCGCAATGCCTCTTCGCCTCATTTAGTGGTCGCGTGGTTCGCGGCCAGATCAAGATCATCGATACAACAGGGGCTTCGAATAATGTCCAGTTCTAGCGTACCTGACGTTGTATTCAGCAGCACCGGGCTAGTGCTCCCTGCGGAATCGGATGTGCTGACCGGGGTTCAGGCAGATATAAATGCGGCCTTTGGCGGAGGCATGAATCCAGCGCTGTCAGCTCCGCAAGGACAACTCGCGTCCAGTACGGCAGCGATTGTCGGCGCGAAGAACGATCTGTTTGCTAAATACGTAAATCAGATTGATCCAGCTACCGCGACAGGTTCTATGCAGGATGCGATCGGTCGAATCTACTTCATGGATCGCTTGCCGGCGACATCAACGACGCTCCAGGTTCTATGCATGGGCTTGGCCGGTGTCGTTATTCCGGTTGGCGCGTTGATATCTGATGCGTCAAAGAATCTGTTTTCATGCACGATTGCCGGCACAATCCCAGTTTCGGGTAGCATCACGCTTACGTTCTCAGCGGTTACGACCGGCCCGGTGTCTAGCGCTCCCGGCACAGCAAGCATTTATAAGTCGATCAATGGCTGGGACTCAGCGACGATCACGTCAGTAGGCGCTCTCGGCTTGGATGTTGAAAGTCCTGCGGATTTCGAATATCGGCGCCAACAGTCCGTCGCCGTGAACGCAGTTGGATCGCTGCCATCGATCTATGCGAATGTGTTCGCGGTGGCGGGAGTATCCGACGTCTACGTCACTGAGAACACTACTAGTGCTCCGATAACAAAGGGGTCTATCACGTTAGCCCCCCATTCCATTTACGTTGTAGCTGCTGGCGGGTTGGCGCTGGATATTGCGACGGCAATCTGGAATAAGAAGTCAGTTGGTGCTGACTACAATGGAAATACCTCCGTCACCGTCACAGACAATAGTGGTTACTCGCTGCCGTATCCGACCTATGTCGTAAAGTTCCAGATACCGACCCCACAGCCAATTCTGTTCGACGTACGCATCGCCAACATCGCGACACTGCCATCGAACATCGTATCGCTAGTTCAAAACGCCATTATCGCGGCATTTTCCGGTAACGATGGCGGGCCACGTGCGCGCATTGGCTCGACGATCTACGCGAGCCGCTACTACGCGCCGGTATCGGCCGTATCCGCTGGGTACGTCGAGATTCTGTCAATTTTGATCGGAACAAGTTCTGCAACTCTCAACGCGCTAACCGTTGATATCGGCTATGTCCCAACGGTTGTGGCCGCGAATATTTCAGTGACGTTGGTGTAACCGTGATAAATGTCGAACAAACAATTATTAGCCAGTATGCGAATAGCCCAACACTGGTTCAGCTGATCAAGAACATGAATGGCTATATCGATCCCCAGAGTGATTTCGATAATTTTTACAGTTTTGTTTGGAATATTCAAACAGCACAAGCTTGGGGATTAGATATCCTCGGCCGCATCGTCAACGTCCCACGCCAACTCCAAATACCGGCAGTCGTTACGTCTTTCGGATTTAAGGAAGGGGTCGGATGTCAACCGTTCGGTCAAGCGCCATTTTATGCTGGGCCGCCAGGATCCAATACCTACCTTCTTACGGACGATGCATATCGCACACTAATCCTGATGAAGGCGCTACTAAATATCTCGAACAGTTCAGCCCCATCAATTAATCAGCTTCTAAATAACTTATTTGCTGGGCGTGGTCGCTGTTATGTGGCCGACACCGGACAGATGCAGCTTCGCTTCGTGTTTGAGTTCAATTTAGCGCCGTTCGAAATCGCAATTCTTACCCAGTCAAATGCGGTGCCGCGGCCGGCCGCCGTACAAGCTCAAGTGATGCAAATCGACATTGCGCATACCTTCGGATTTAGCGAAGGCGGGCTGCAACCATTCGGGCAAGGGACGTTCTTCAATCCAACCATCGGACTCATCAATGCAAATTAGTCAACTTCCAGTTAGAGTGCCACTCCCGTTTGCGACGAGCGGCTCCAAAAATACAATCCCGACGGCGTCGCAGATTGGGATAACACCTGGTGCCGCATCATTGACTGACGGATTTCCCCCGGTCACGCTAACTCCGATCGCATCTGGAGGGGTCGCTCCATCTGGATTGGATTTCAATGGCATTTTTAATCTGATCACTGCGGTTCAGCAATGGCAGTGTGCTGGCGGGGCCTTCAAATACGATGCAGCATTTTCTACATCGGTTGGCGGCTATCCTAAAGGTGCTGTGCTGCTCAATGTGGCGGGTGACGGATACTGGATATGTCTCGCCGACAATAACACGACCAATCCTGACGCGACTGACGGGAGCTCAGCCAATTGGGCGCCTGTAGATTCATACGGCGCAACGACTATTCCACTGACAAATGCCAACGTCACATTGACGCCTGCGCAGTTTTCCAAGTCGATCATTATCTTGACCGGCGCGCTGACCGGTAACGTTCAGTTGACGATGCCGAAGCTTGTTGGTCAGTGGTATGTGCTCAATGCTACGACAGGCGTGTTCACTACTTCGGTGCTGACTGCATCCGGAACGCCGGTAATTGTTCTGCAGGGTGGCGGCGCATGGCTGCGCGGCGATGGAACGAATGTTCTCAACGACGCCCTCCAAGTCGGCCCTGCCTCGCAGAGTAAGCATGCAATGCAGTTCGGCCAGGTATCTGGAGTAGTCGGATCTACCCGCAATTTGTTCAGCAAAGTGGATGCTGCAAGCGCGACCAAGACTGTCGCAGCAGACGAGATTATTGTCGAAACGGCCTTGGGCGGCCTTCGCTACTGCTTGTCTAGCTTCAACAAAACAGGAAATCTTGCGACGGTAGGCGCTGGAGGAATGGATACCGGAACTGCGCCCGCAAGCGGATTTGTGGCTGAGTACACAATCTATAATCCGAATGCTGCTTTGTCGGCGACAAATCCATCATTGCTTTATGTGAGCGCTACGAGCACAGTTGCGCCCAATGTCTACGGCGGCGCCAACATGCCAGCCGGTTACACGGCATCGGCACTGGTTAGCGTTTGGGCGACGAATGGCAGCGGTCAATTCGTCGTCGGGGCTCAGCGGGACCGTTCGATTGATACAGCGCCCATCACAATCCTTAATACCAGTACGCTTTCCGGATCATTGGCATCTTTAAGTATTTCTGGGGCAGTTCCATTGAATGCGATTACGTGTAAGACGGCCATTCAACTTGGCAATACTGCAACTAGCACGATGAACCTAACCATCGCGTCTAGCGCGGCAAATATTGGCTTTAAGAATGTGGCTGGGACCGTATCCGCAGGATTTACGATCGCAACCTCAATACCGGAAATTATACTCACCACCCCACAAACACTTTTCTACAGTAATGCCAATTCAGCCGGCACTCCTAACTTCTTTGCCGCCATTACCGGCTATTCTTTCTAGGGGTCTTTATGGGCAATGCGTTTGTACAATTTTCAGATGAATCAGAGACAGTTATTACCTCTGCTTTTGGATGTGCGCAGGATAGCACTGCATATCCAAATCAGGCCGAGGTCAGCGATACTGATCCGCGCTATCAAGCATTTATCAATCCTCAGCCAACGGCCGCACAAGTACGCGCCGCCGCAGCGCAGGCAGCACTGACTGCCGGTCTTGCCGTAACAAGCACTGGAACACCAGCTATTAGCGGCACATACCCGTTAGACGCCTTGACTCAGCAAGAAATCACCTCGGTCATAGTATTTATACAGATCAATGGTGATTTCCCGGGCGGTACCAGTACCTATCCGTGGGACGATATATCAGGCACGCCCCGTAATTTCCCAAATATCGCCGTGTTCGACGAATGGGCCACGGCAATTGCCAACTACGTTGCCGCAATCAAGTTATATGGTGCCGGCACGCCGGGGTCAGCATTACCGGCCGCGAGCATAACCATCGCATAGCGAACGAGAATGAACCAGTCACTAAGGTGCCTTCGGGCGGTTTTTTATAACTCACCAAGCAAAAGCCCCTGAGCGTTACCCGCGCCAGGGGCTTTTTATTTCAGTCGTAAGCGCCCACGCTATGCATGCTTGGAATGCGCAGGAACTGTTGTAATCGTAACGCCGACCGCTTTTGCCAGCTTCATCACGGTTTCAAAGCGGGGCGACGACCCTGGCGCGAGGGTTTTGTAAAGACTTTCGCGGCCAATGCCAGCATCGATCGCGACCTTGGCGATGCCTTTTGCTTTGACCACATTTGCGAGCGCGGCCATAAAAATATCGGTGTCGCCTTCCTCGATAGCTGCGTTCATATATTCGGAAATGGCTTCTTCGCTATCCAGATATTTGGATGCGTCGAAAGGAGTGATTTTGATGGTCATGGCTGTTCCTTTTTGATCTGTTCCCACATGGACTTCGCTTGCTTGATGTCTGCTGCTTGCGTTGATTTATCGCCGCCATTTAGCAGCAAGTACACAACACGCCCTTCGCGGGCGAAATAGACGCGATAGCCGGGGCCGAAGTGGATGCGCATTTCAGAAACGCCATCTCCGACAGGTTCGGAATCGCCGAAGTTTCCCAGCGCGGCACGGTCAATTCGCACCAGAATTTTTGCGCGGCCCTTCAAATCGGCCAAGTTGGCAAGCCAAGCATCGAATTCATCTGTTGTGTTGATTGTGTTCATGTGATGCATTGTATCCTATCGGATACTTAAAGCAAGACATTTTTGATCGAACGACGCCGCCTGTCACTTAGGCGGTTTTTTTATGCCTGGAGCAAAGATGCCAGTAACTGAAGTTCATGAAGAGAAAAACACGTTTCAGGTCGATGTCAATATTCCGGGGCACGACCCAAGAGTATCGACACCGCTGTTTCATCGCTCCCGGCTGGCATTGATCGCGCGCGAGGGTGGCCGATGCTGGATCAGCGGGATGACTGCGGAAGAGGCCGGACATCCCCTGGAGGCCCATCACCATCCTATCGAACGCAGTTTCGCGACGATGATTGACTGGGCGCGGTTCAGCAAGGACTGCCTCGCCGGCATGTGGGGGGCGCATGCGCAGGCATTCGATTGGACATCGTTCGATCCGGCAGATCCTTACATGTTTGTCGATGATATGACGGTCAATGGCGTGCTGCTTGCCAAGCAATTCCATATCGGGAAAGACGAAGGGACGCACTGCCTGCCGTACCCGGTATGGGTGGCACAGAAGTACGGAATCGAGGGCTACAAATTCAGCGACGTAGAAATTATCCACCATTCCGACAAGGCAGCCGCATGACATACAAAACCGAGGCAGATCGCCATGCAGACAATCAGGCGCGCCTAAGTTCGCTCGAAGAGATGATGGTTGCTCAAGGCGCGGCGCATGCCAAAGACATGGCTGAATTGCGGTCGATGATTAAAGAGAACACCACGCTAACAGCCGACATCGCCAGCATCATGAATTTCTCGATCAATACGGCTAGTCGGATTGTCAAGGTTGGCAAATTTCTGTCGGCTACCGCAAAGATACTGCTGCCGATCGCCATGCTATACGGCGTGGTGAAGGGTATCCAGACTGGGCATTTCCCGACGCTCAAGGATTTGTTGTGACGCCAAATCACAAGGCGTTTCTTGACATGATCGCCTATAGCGAGATCGGGCCGGCGCTGCTGGCTATCTCGGACAATGGCTACAACGTCATCGTTGGCAGCACTCCTGCGCACCCGATCCTGTTTCACGACTATTCGCATCACCCGCATTTGCTCGAACACTTGTCTGCCACGCTGGCATCTACGGCAGCCGGCCGCTACCAGGTGCTTGGCCGCTATGCCGATGCCTACATAAAGCGATTGGCGCTGCCAGACTTCTCGCCGGCGTCGCAGGATGCTATCGCCTTGCAGCAGATCCGTGAATGCCATGCGCTGCCGCTGATCGATGCGGGCCGGTTTGCTGACGCAGTAGACGCATGCGCACATATCTGGGCGTCGCTACCTGGCGCTGGATACCCCGGTCAGCACATGAACAAGCTTGCGGATTTGCAGGCTGCCTATGCCGCTGCCGGCGGGGCATTCGTGTAACGCCAAAACGCACCAGAAATTATTCCAGAAATTGCTCCGGCCGCCATGAGCGGTCTTTTTTTCGTCTATCGAGAGGCATGACATGAATCTGAAATTGGCAATTCAAATCGCAATCGGGCTTGCGGGCTATTGCGTATGGGGCGCGATGGCCTATGTCGATCCGACGCAGCGCCCTGAATTCTTGAAATTCAACGTTTTGATGTGCGTCGGCACGATCGGTCTCGTCCTGCGCGACATGCAGTCCCCGCCACCGCCTCCACCACCTCCCGCCGTAGTCACCAATCCCGTCACTCAATAAGGAATCACCATGAAGAAAACTCTTATCGCCATTCTTGCGGGCTTTGCGCTGTTGCTGTCCGGCTGCGCTGCGCCTGGCGCTGCGCCGACGCCGGCACAAATCCTGTCGCAACTCAATACGCAGGTCTGCCCTGGTCTGGTCGCTGCCGGCCCAATTCTTACCACTCTGCCCGGCGTCAGTGACACAGACAAGGCACTGCTTGCCAAGGCCAGCGCCGACGTGAGCAAGGTCTGTGCTGCTGGGGCAACGCTGAATCCGGCGGATTTGCAGACGCTTGCCGCGTCGTCGTTGCCGGTTGTGCTCGGTATCGTACAAGCGCTGCCGGCATTCCCGCAGCAGGCCGCGATTGTCACCGGTATCGGCGCAGCACAGATTTTGCTGCCTATTCTGATTGCACAGGTGAAGGCGATCGTGCCGACGTCGCCGGCTCCTGATGCTGGAACACCGGCTGCGGCAACTATCCCGCCGGCCGCGACCACTCCGGCATAGTGAACTTCGCCGCCGTTCTCGCCGCGGCTCGGCGCGCCCAGGCCGCATATATCGATGGCATGGAGCAGGCCCGGGCGGCATTCGAGGCACTTGGGCACGTGTGGATCGGCCGGTACGAGAATGACGGCCACCAGGCGGTGCTATCGCGCGATACAGCCGGCGGCACCTATCTCTCGATTAGCGGCACCCGCTTTGGCCGCTCCTTGGGCGATCTTTTCGATGATGTGAATCTGGTCCCGGTCGACGTGGGCGGCGGTGCGCGCGTGACGGCCGGTGCGTACGATGGGCTTGCTGAGATGTGGGCGTGGGCAAAAGCATTGGTACCAGCCAGAACGGCATTCAATGTCGAAGGGCATTCCCTCGGAGGCTGGCGCGCGCTGTACGCACCGTTGTTTTTGCCGGATGCGCAGATCGGTGCGATCCATGCCTTTGAGGCACCGAAGGGCGGTAACGCCGCCTATTGGGAAAAATATGCCGGCCAGCTTGCCTCGGCCGTGTCTACCGCAAACGGCGCCGACGTTTTTTACGGATATCCGTTTTTGGGAGATTGGCACCACCCGCCGCGTAACCTGATCTGGCTAAATGAACACGGATTCAAGGTGATCACGCCTGACCAATGGCCGGGCGGCATGTCGCTGGACGATCACTCGATCGATTTGGTTGTGGCGCGACTGGAAAAGATCGTCGCCGGCACCGCAATCGATCTCCCCATGGGGAAAAATCCGGGCACAAGAGAACGAGCAGGCGCTGAGGTCAGCTCAAATTCAAAAGGATCGTGATGGCGAAATGGAAGGCTACCGGCTGACGTGCCCGGCTCTTAGCACCTGCGCCTAGCTACAGCCTCGTGTAGCATTGCACCGATTTACGTATTGCCGGATAATCGCCCGTCAAATAAAAGGGAATGGGGAATTGGCATGCGTATGGTCGACTTAGGACTAGATGTTTCGTATGGATCCACTTTAAAAGCGTCGAATTACCGACCAGATATCGATGGCCTGCGAGCGTTAGCAGTCCTCTCCGTTATCGGATTTCATGCCTTTCCGGATTGGATCGGGGGCGGATTCATTGGTGTGGATATGTTTTTTGTCATATCTGGGTATTTGATTTCCTTGCATATTTTCCAGTCCCTCTCGGAAAATTCATTCTCTTTTTTTGACTTCTACTCGCGTCGAATCCGGCGCATCTTCCCCGCGCTTATTATTGTGTTGCTTGCCTGTTTAGTGACAGGGTGGTTCGTGCTCTTGCCGGCAGAATATCGCAGCCTTGGCAGACACGCGGCTGGCGGGGCGGGATTTATTTCTAATCTGCTCTATTGGCAAGAAAGTGGGTATTTTGATGGTCAAGCAGACTATAAACCGCTACTACATCTATGGAGTCTCGGCGTAGAAGAGCAGTTTTATATAGTCTGGCCCATTCTTTTATGGTGCGCTTGGAAGCTTCGTTTTAATCTTCTTGCACTCTCATGCCTTATTGCATTTGCTTCTTTTGCATATAGCATGAGTATTTTTAATGCGGATTCGAACGCTGATTTTTATTCACCAATGAGCCGTATTTGGGAGCTGCTGGGTGGAGCAATCATCGCTCATCTGGATATGAAAAATAAGCTAAATGGATTGTCGTCAAGAGCGCGGAATCTAATCTCAATAGCATCGTTCGCAACCCTGTTAGCCGGCATTCTCTTCATCTCGCAATACAGCAAATTCCCAGGTTATTGGGCACTCATTCCTGTAATTGGTGCTGTGGGAATAATTGTAGCTGGCCCACGGTCATCAATAAATCGGTTGGTATTTACGCATCCTATTGCAATTTGGGTTGGACTTATCAGTTTCCCCCTTTACCTCTGGCATTGGCCTTTGCTTTCGTTCGCACGAATTATTGCTGGTGGAGAAGTAAGCATTCTCGTGCGTTTGGTGTTGCTTCTAGCGGCGGTATTTTTAAGTTACACCACTGTCAATTTAGTGGAAACGAAATTACGATTTGGGAACTTCAAGGTCTTTAAAGCTGCTGGGCTTTTGATCTCTATCGGAGTGATTGGATCTTGCGGATATAAGATTTTTCTGGAGTCGGGATTCGAGGGCAGAACACAGGTGGCTGGCCTCGAAAGAGTAACGAACGTGGGACTCTTCCCATATCCTGGCGAGATGAGTGTTTTTGAATTTGATGGCCGGCAACTCTACCAGCAGCGGACGCGCAACCAGCAGACGACACTGTTTATTGGCGACAGCAATATGCAGCAATACTATGTCCGTGTTAAAGAGATATTGCATGTCGATCCAGAGACGTCCGCAAGTGTAATATTTGCAGCAGAAGGAGGGTGTTACCCAATTGACGGAGTTAACCCGAAAGGTCGACCCCTTGCATGCAATGGACTTCTTGATACCGCCTATCATTTAGCATTGGAAAATCCAAAAATCAATCGAATTGTCATAGGTGGGCTATGGACCAGCATGGGATTTTTGAATGGCGGAACATTAAAGCAAGCGGATTATATTTCGGCCCTGCACAGCCTCGGTCAGTACCTTTCAAAACTCAAATCCACAGGGAAAGAAGTATTTCTTATTCTTCCAATTCCAAGTGGAAAAGGAATTGATCCGCATTTTTTGATTCATCGAGATTTAGCAAATTTCCCGAATATCTTTTCCATTAAAGAAACCGGGACTACTATTGAAGCGCTTAATCAATATTTGAATTTCTCGAAGATAAGGTCAGACATAATTTCTCTATCCAAATCTGCGGGGGTCACTTTGATGGATCCGTTACCATTGCTTTGCCATAATGGCATTTGTCACAGCATGGATGAAAACGGGGTACCTATGTATTTGGATGGAGGGCATTTGAATCCGGATTTCGTAATGAAAAAAGCTTCATTCTTGGATCCAGCGATCCTTATTGAGGGCCGATAAAGCCCTACCGTGGTTCAATACCCCGGATTGGGGGCCGGTGGTCTGTCACCATATCCAAAACTATACGGCGGCGATGCGGGTTTGCGCTTTATCGGCCCTAGCGGACGTTCCAGCTAATCAGGTTTCAGCAATCGCTTAGCCAGGTCATCCGCCAGTTCGGTCGATATCAAATAACTCATGAGCTCACCATCTTGCGTGGCGATTTGCAATAGGACGTCGACCGCATCGGTTTTGGCATTAATAGCATGCTCGATCGTAAAATTTACGACCTGCCTGACTGCGCCTCCGGAAAAGTGAAACGACTGCGCCTGCTCTCCGGAAGTTGCCACACGCTCAGCCGCGGCCTTGCGTGCGCCATAGTGCAGCGCAGTCACTGCCCTGAGGACGATTTCGTACGGGAATTGCAGCGCCGCGCGCCGGCCGTCGCCGAGCGTCACTATCAATTCGACCGTTTCGCCATGATCCGCTTGCCATGCTTTCTCGATTCTTGCGACTGAGATATCTGTAGTTTCCATGGCGCTAAAATGGCAATTGATTTGACAGGGCAGGGGCCGGCTCGATCGGTTCCGTCAGGTCTGGCGCCTCGGCACCGGCCTTGTTGATGGCCGTGCTGACGCGGTGCCATTCGAAATCCTCGATTGGCCGCGCTGCGGTGCGCAGAAGGTGCGTGGCTTCATCGGGCGACAAATCTCGACTGATCCACGTAATGGCATCTTCGCGGCGCAGAACGATCGGCCTCCGGTCATGCACATCGCGCATGCCTCCGACTGAATCAGCCGTGACGATGGCAAAGCCGGCCTCTGCTTTATGTTCCTTGAACGGTCCAAAATTCGCAATGGCCGCCATCAAAATCGGCTCATGTGTCTTTAAGTGGATGTGCCAGGGTAGCTTCGAGCCTTTTTCGCCCGTCCATTCATACCATCCTTCCGCAGCCACGATACACCGACCGCCGGCCAGCAACCTCCGCCAATATCCGCCTGCAAGCTTATCAAGGCGCGCATTGATCGCGATCGGCACCCTGCCGCTTGCCCATGTCGGACGGTATCCCCAATGCAGATCATCGACTGCAGGCTCGCCATCGACCAAATGAATGACCGGCCGGTACGTGCCAGGTGAGACGTTATGCAAAGGCTGCGCCCGGCTATCGCCGCGCACCATTTGCGCCGGCCAGCCCATCGCCATGGCGTATTCCATTTTGGTATGGCTTTGATCGTATCGTCCGCACATTAGAGATGTATTTCCTCGGGGTTATCATCTACGGTGTACCAAACTGTCAGCACGCCCCATTCGGCCATTAATGACAATGTCTCTGTCATGTTCGGGTCATCGACCGCGATATCGAACACATCGCCGATTTCCTGCGATTCCTCCGGATGGGCATGGCGAACTACAGCCTCGGCAATTTGTAAATCCGTGGCCGGCACTGAAAGCACCAACTCAGTGTGCTGCTCTTCTCCAGTTGCCTCGGTGGTGTAATGGATTTGGTATGTGGGCATAGACCCCCCCGGCTCAATACTCAATAGACCCAGTTTTTCGCCTCGGGTTCGGTTTGCGATATACTGTATATATGTACAGTCAAATCAAGCGATTAAGGCGGTCCGGAAAACGGTTGAGCGATGACGACATCGGCCGTGATCCTGGCGTGCTTGGTGAACTCCGGTCGTTTCGCGATCCGGCTACTGGGCTAACCCGCGTCGGCGTATTTGAGTGGGGCAATCCGACCATGAAGCAGCTGATACCGGCAATCCTGAACCCAGTGGTCGCCGGCGTCGGTAGCGGTGTTATGCGGCTTGAGGGTCTGGAGCGTATCGACGGCGATACCGAGTATGCGCAGACCGTAATGCAGGAATGGATCGTGCGCTGGATGGATCGACCAAAAACCGGCGAAGCGCGTTGAAAATATGCTGCGATGACATGGTCGAATTGCACGAATAAAATGCAGCGATTTTCTGCGATACGCGGCAGCGCCGTTGTGAAAACAGAAAAACCGTTGTGAATTTTGCGATGTGAAATTTCAGCGTAGACCTAACTTGCTGATTTGATTGTGATTTTTGGGGTGGACGACGGGGCTCGAACCCGCGACA